>JACPWO010000001.1 GCA_016197005.1 Candidatus Anderseniibacteriota bacterium | reverse complement strand
GGTGGATTCGAGCGCCAGTGTAAATATCCCATCGCTTGTTTCAGTGATCGTTATGTCTCCGGCATTAGTAAGAGATACGTCCGAATCAGTAGCGCTAATTGTGGTGCCGTCTATCACAATGCCTTCTCCGGCTGTGAGGGTTACGTCACCGCGTTGACCTTGGAGACTATAGACTAAATTTGATGCTTCGATGGTACCAGTACCAAAATCGATACTCGTCCCTTGAGCATCAATAACTGTCAGTCCCGGAATTGCTCGCAGCCGTTCCGTAAAAATTTCTGTCGTGTTCAGACCGCTTTCAAAAAATGCAGGAATATTTACCTGAAAGAATCTATCTTCGTCTTCTGTTACTAAAGCCAGAACTCGACCACGGGCTCGCTCGGTTTCCCCAATACCCGGTAAGACTGCAAGGGTATTGGAATTACTTCGAGCCTCTCTACCTCCTCCATTTTTTACTCCAAAGTATTTCACCCCCGCTGTTGTCACCCCACTCAAGAGCAGAAGTAGTACAGTTAAACCAAATGCCAAACCTTTAAACCTGATCTTCTCTTTAGGTAGACCTAAATCTTCACGAATCTTAGAAGGAGAGGGTGCTAAGGTTACGGAACTGTGATTAGAAAGTGACTGGACTTTAGGAACTAATATATCATTATTTGTCTTATCATAGGAAAGAACAGGATATGATGAAGGAAAGCTCGCCGCTTCTCCATCTTCTAATAGATTAAGCTGCTGTTGGGTAAATACTCGCTCGCCCTTCTCATTTCTTTCAGCCGTAACTTTTCCTTCTCGTTCCCAGCGACGTAGAGTACTAGTAGAAACTTCAAGACGAGCCGCCGCTTCTGATATAGAAAATCCTTGATCTTGTTTAAACGCGTTTAAATCAGTTTTAGAAAAGAGGCGATGACCGCCAGGAGAACGATGAGCTTTTAATTTTCCGCCCCGCTCCCAACGACGGACCGTATCCACAGACACACCAAGAATTGCTGCAGCCTCAGCAATTGGAACGAGTTCAGTTGCCCCTCTTTTGTTTTGGACCACAGTGGGTCTGTTATGTTGATTGAAGGATAAACCTAGGCAATGGTTAGGCAATGCCTAGGTAATACCCGGTTATTATAGCAACAATATCAGGAAACTTTTGCACAGTTTAGGCAAGATCTTTGAGAGGATAGATCTAGCAATAAAAATGCCTATACGTCCACCTTTTAGATAAAAATTACCTTATTAAATTTCGGCACCTCAATATAAATATGAGAGAAGCCCCCCCGTTTACTCACTTTACTAGTAACTGAGCTGTTAGAGGCTCACCCTGGGTTTCTAGCTCACTTGTGCCTCACTGCTTGGAGATAAAAAGTCATACGACCGATCATCTGAAGATCTTTTAAAACTTTTGTAGGATCAATAATGGACCTCAAAGAGCAGACAACCTCACCTATTTCAGTGAAATCGACTAAAAAATAGTAGGAAAATTTAATTTCACCAGACACAGGAAGAGTATCAGAAAATTAGGCAGGAGTTGTTAAAAGGTGTGCAAATGGTAGTTATATGGGCATTATAATTTATCAAAATATTAATTATTAGTAACTTAATTGTATGTATACTGAATATAAACAAGGCGTTATATTGCCTCTACGCCGGATCTTATCTCTTCTACCTTTCCTTGATACGCAAAGGTGAAAATACTCTATATAATGAGTCTCATGAACTGGAGGGTTTCTTTCCTTGTAATAGGTAGTCTTATATTGCCGTCCGTGGCTTTTGCTCAAGAGTTGTCTCGCGGCATTGCTGAGTATGTTCCTATAGAAAACGCTAACGATATTAAACAGGGACAACTTATTAGTTTCATCGCTGGTCAATATCGACTCGCTACTATTCCCTACGACGAAAATTTAGCAGGAATCGCATCTATTAATCCGAGTGTTGCCATAAGTTATGTAGGTTCAGCAGGTACCATTCCACTGGTTGGATCAGGCAGCGCGGAAGTTTTAGTCCAAGGACCAATTGAGGCTGGTATGTATATCACGAGTTCACAAACTGCAGGAGTAGGGCAAGCAGCCGCCGACCCTGGATTCGTAATTGGGCGGGCTCTAGGGCCCTCCCATGTTTCCGCAAATGAAACTGCCTTGGTTCCAGCAGCCATTAATCCAGGGTTTGTCTGGCCAGAAGGATCAGGGTTTGCTCTCGGATCTATCCTGGCTAATCCCGGCGAAACGTTAACAGCCCTACCGCGCCCCCTTCGATACATCGTTTCGACCCTCATTATTCTCGCTTCCCTCATCGCGGGGTACTGGATGTATAGCCGAACGAGCTCTTCTACAGTCGCAGCTCTTGGCAGAAATCCTTTAGCTAAGCGTTCAATTTATGTGCTCGTTGGTTTTCATACCGCCATTACTATTGCGCTCGTTATTGTCGGTTTGGTACTCGGCTATCTCATTCTTGTTTTCTAATACGCTATGGCTTTATTTGATGAAAAAATCGGCACATTAAATAACCATAAATTACAGCGAAAGCTAGATGCTTCTGCTGCTGAATTAAGCGAAATAATGCGTGAAAGCCAAAAAGTATTAGAACTGGCTGGCCGACAGGCAGAACAAATTCTTGAGCAGACAGAAATATTCTCAAAAGAGACCCAAGCCGCAATTCGCGGTCGTCTTCTGAGCGCAGCTGAATCTGTCGGCACAGAATCTCGACACGTACTGGATACCATTATTGAACACCAAAAGGAGATCTTAGAGAGTCTCTCTGTCTCTCTTAAAGCTCACTCAGAGGAACATTTTAAACAACTCTCCGCTCACACGGCTAGTCTCCTCACCCAGACTCGCGCTGAACTTTCCCAACAAGCACTTGCGTATGGAGAAGAAATGAAAAAATCCTTGCGCCAAGTAGCTCACGAAGAGCAAGAAAAAATTCGCCAACGTCTCTCTGAAAGACTCCCGGAGATTTTGAACGAGGTAGTAGGAAAGGCTATTTCAGTACCTGATCAAGAAAAAATTATCCAGGAGGCCCTCAAAAAAGCAACTTCCGATATTCAATGGAACTAATATGAAAAAAGACGAGCCACTTTTACCGCCCGTTATCTTGCGCGAAGAAGCTGATGAACTTCGCAGTCATCTCGATAGTATCAATCAGCGACTGCACCACCTGCGCAGTTCTTCTATCAACTTTTCCGAACTTCTTCCCACCTTTGTCCATACTTCTCTCCCCCCTTCCTTCAAAGACCTCGATCCGACAAAGGCAATCACTGCCCTAAGACAAGATTTAGAAGGGCGTCAGGAAGTAGAAATAACCATAGCGATTCGACCATCGCCAAATCTCACTAATCACCTGCAAACGTGGTTGGCTGAACTCATACCGAAACCAGCTGAACTTACCATTGCTACCAATCCGAGTATCGTCGGAGGCGTAGTAATAAGTGTAGGAGGAAGAATATATGATTTTTCTCTAGTAAAGGCTCTACAAAGATATGAACAGGTTTAAAGAATATTTAGAAAAAACAAAAGAGTACGGGACTGTAGAGCAAGTTCGCTTCCCTCTTATTTTTGCGAGTGGTCTGCCTGAGGCTACGACTGACGAGATCGTTATATTTGAGGATGGACAGATTGGGTACGTTTCGGACTTGCAACCAGACGTAGTCCATATTGCTCTCTTAAGTGGTGAACCCATTCAACCCGGCACTCGTCTCACTCGAACTGGTCAGCGTCTTCACATTCCAGTCGGTAAAGGACAGCGAGGACAAATACTTAATCCGCTCGGCGAGCCGCTACTGCCCGGTATAAAAATTCAGGGCGAGACCGAGCAGCGCCTCATTGATATTCATCCATTACCAATTGAAAAACGTAAACCCATTAAGCGTCAGTTTGTCACGGGTACTTCGGTCGTTGACCTCCTTGTTCCACTGGCAGCCGGCCAACGTGAAGCCGTCATTGGTGACCTAAAAACCGGGAAGACCTCATTCGTTTTAGCTGCTGCCAAAGCGCATGCTAATCGAGGAATTGTCGTGTTTGCCGCCATTGGTCGGCCACTCAGTGAGATACGACGTATTGCTGACTTTGTGAACGAAGAAACGAATACGAAAAACGTTATTGTTGTTGCCAGCAGCGCCGAGGATATTCCTAGTCTCATTATCCTTACTCCATACGCAGCTATGACGGTGGCAGAATATTGGCGTGACGCTGGGGAAGATGTCCTACTCATTCTCCACGACCTCTCAACCCATGCTCGCTACTATCGTGAAGTCGCCCTTCTCTCTGGACGCTTCCCCGGTCGTGAGTCCTACCCTGGAGATATATTTCACGCCCATGCTCGTCTTCTCGAACGAGGTGGTAACTTTATACATCCCGAAAAGAAAGAGGCTTCTATTACTTGTCTCGTCGTAGGTGAGACCGTTCAAAACAGCGTCTCGGGATACATTGTGTCTAATCTTATTAGTATCACTGACGGCCATCTTCACTTTGACTCGGTGCGATTTGCTGCCGGCCAGCGGCCGGCCGTAGACGTAGCTGCGTCGGTTACGCGCGTGGGGCTAAAAGTCCAGCTTCCAGCAGCGAAACAACTAAACATTGAACTAATGGCTTTCCTGGCAAAATACCGAGATGCTCAGCAATTTACGAAGTTCGGTAGTGAAATGACCGAGGAAGTAAAAACTATTCTCGCCACTGGCAAACGTCTCATGCAATTCTTTTCCCAACCAGCCTTCCTGACGGTGCCTCTTCCTGTTCAACTCGTCCTAACTACTATGATTTGGCGTGGTTGGCTTAATGAACAGCCAGAGGATACCCCCGCGCACTGGCGAGATCACCTCGTCCAGCAATACAGCAGCGACCCAGAAGCAAAACGTCTTTTTGACGACATGGTAAAACTATCGAAACTTGAGCATCTCGTACAACAAATTGGAGAAAATCGTCCTCACATTGAAGAACTATGCCAAACAGCGACAGTATCCAGGTAGAGCTTAAACTCCTGGAAGAGTTGGCTCCGATGGTCACGGCGAAACAAGAGATTGCGGTGTCCCGTATTCAAGAACCACAAAAAAATGTGCTCGCTTCCCGCCAATTCTTTGAACGCCTCTCTTCTGTTTTCGGACAAGTCCGAGATGCGTATCAGGGCGAGGTAACAACGCTGGAGAAATCTCGTCGTGGCAACGCAGTCGTCCTCTTCTCAGCTGAACAGTATCTTACCGGCCCTATTACCTCTGCTACCTTTCGCTACTTTATCGAGTACCTGGAACTTCATCCCAGTGATCCCATTGTGATTGGTTCGGTAGGAAAGCAGCGCTTTATCTCTGAATTACCAGGTGCGGACTTTAACTACATTGAATTACCTAAAGGCTGGCAGAAGGACGAGCAAGCACTCGCTCCTCTTGTTCAAACGCTCCTTCGGTATAAAAGCATTACTTTTGTATTTGGTCAGTACGCCAACCTTGTAAGTCAGCGTCCAACACATGTTACGATTGGCGATGTGCTAGCAAAGAAAAAATCCACCGCCTCAAGCGAGCAATTTGTCTTTGAACCTTCTCTGGAAACAATTGTGTCATTGTTTGATCGTAACTTAGTTGCGCTTCTCTTTAAGCAAGCAGCGGACGAAAACACCCTGGCTGAATTAGGATCACAAATAACGGCTATGGAACTAGCAGATAATGCCATTCGTTCCCGCCAGTACAAGTTAAAACGTATTTCTCGGGAAAGCACTCGCCAAATGCGTAACAAACAACAACGAGAACGTCTCTCGGGTCTTAGGCTTTGGTCAAAGCGATGAATGCCGAAGGACACATTTTAGCCATCACTGGCAGTATTGCGGAAGTTAGTTTTTCTACGGGCGCTCCCAAGCGTGGTGACGTCTTAACAACTGGCGGAGAATATCCCGCTCAGATGGAAGTAATAGCTTCTGCTACCCCCCGCAGTGTCTACTGTCTTGTTCTTAAGTCTGGCAAGCGTCTGTCACGAGGGCAAGTAGTGCAGCTAACCGGGCAGCCCCTCATGGTCCCAGTCGGATCAGCCGTCTTAGGTCGAGCCTTCGATATCTTCTCCACCCCTCACGATGGCGCCGGACCACTACCGGCCGAGCCCCGCCGACCACTGCACACCACCCCTCATCGCAACCTCAATACTATTGTTGCTCCAAAGGATATTATGGAGACCGGTATTAAAGCGATCGATTTCTTTACACCGCTTCTCCATGGCGGTAAGGCAGCCTTAATCGGAGGAGCGGGAGTAGGTAAAACGGTTGTCTTAACGCAGCTGGCCCAGCGGTTGGTAATACGCCCGCAAGATAAGAAACAACGAGCTGGCGTGGCCGTCTTTAGCGCCGTAGGTGAACGCTCACGTGAAGCACAGGAACTATACAATGATCTAAAAGAAAGTGGCGTTCTACCTAAAACAACCCTCATTTTAGGACAGATGGGAGAAAATCCCGCTGTCCGGTTTCGTACGGCTTATGCCGGGGCGGTTATTGCCGAGTACTTCCGCGATGAAGAGAAAACAGACGTGTTGTATTACATGGACAACCTGTACCGTTTTGCCCAGGCCGGACACGAGCTCGCCACTATTACCAATACCATCCCCTCTGAAGACGGCTATCAAGCAACACTCACCAGTGAAATGGCTTCTTTGAACGAGCGGCTACACTCCACCAAGCACGCATCCGTGTCTTCCTTTATGGCTCTGTTTGTCCCCGGTGACGACTTTACCGATGCAGGGGTACGAGCCGCTTTCCCCTTCCTCGACACCACTATTATTTTGTCTCGCGACATATTTCAGTCCGGTCGCTACCCCGCAATTGACCTTCTAGCTTCCAATTCAGCGGCCCTTACGCCAAGTATTGTGGGTAATAAACATTACTTGGCGTATATCCAAGCGAAGCAAATCCTCGAATTGTCTGCCGAACTCGAACGTATTGCTTCATTAGTAGGAGAAAATGAACTGGCTTCAGATAACCAAAAGATATTTCGACGCGCCAAGCTCATTACGAACTACATGACTCAAGATATGTACCTCTCGGCAGCAGAAACCGGACATCCTGATGTATCAGTGCCACGCAAACGAACAGTTGAGATCATTAATGACATTGTAGGCGGTAAACTCGATTCAGTTGATCCTGAGCGCCTCCGGTATATCGACGATGCTACCACCACCAAGATTATCGATAGCGCGAAAAAGCCTAGTTCTCCTTCGAAGATCGCAAACTCTGCCACCAAGCCCGCTGTTCCTGAGCGTCAATTGGCAACTGAATAAAGATTTCTACTTGGTTATTACGACAAAATAAGACACCGAGACCGACCTCAAAAGAATAGCTAGCTCCAGAGGCCGGTATAATCGTAACCGTATCTTTGATAGTGGTTATAAAGTTAGCGTGATCCAGAAGAATACTAAACGGCCCGAGCTTATTTATAGCAGTCACCGCCTGAGCTTCTCCTTTCCAGGAGACATTCTGCGGACTTAACACACGAACAGCTAGCATTACGATTGTTTAAAGCCGAACTTACTATAGAACTTAGGTAGCTGACCTTCACGAAATTCTGGATCACAATTCAGTACTGCCCACGTAGAGCCTGCTTTTTTTGCCTCCGTCATAATCCGACCCATAACTGCTGAGCCAGCACCTTTACCTTCAAAGGTAGGGTTGGTCATAACGTATTCAATGATCCAAACATCGCTGACCGTAATAACAAAGGCCGAAGATACATATTGCCCAGCTTCGTCTACCGCCACTGCAAACCAATCCGCTTTCTGGACTGCGTGCTGGTATTTACCGTGAGTACGAAAGGCCTGCCACAACACCTCGTCATGAGTGCGGACGAGCGCCTCATTTTGCCAAAAATCTGCAGCTGTAAGCCATAAAGTTTTATACGTGCTCTCTTTAGACACATACTCGGACGGCTTAGCAACCATGACGATATCCGGCATATCTTTACTATACCTCGGCTCTCTTTTCTTCCGTAATAGTCAATTCTTCCGGAGAAAAATAAACGTACGAATCGTGGTTAAATCCTGCACTTCCCGATCCTCCTGATTCCCCACCCTCAGTACCTATAAGCCCATCATACCCTTCTGCTTGTAAAACATCTTTAACGACATGCCCCACTTGACGGGCAATCATCTTAAAGCTGCCCGGATCTACATTCCCCGTTGTAATGGTGATCATCGCCTCTCTTAAAGCACCTATTACAGTAAAGGCCTCCGTTTCTTTAAGTTCTACCGAAAGTGCTCCTTTTAGTTTTGGGAGCAGCCAATCCATATTTTCCTTTTTCCTTATATCAAAAAACTTTGCGTCTGTTACCTTTACTTCATATACCACCCGCGGTTCTACTTTATAATCAGTGGCACGTACATCAGCGTATCGGGCGGCGGAGGATGCATCTGTCAGATACAGCCCGTTTCCAATCGTCGTATCATCGGCCTTCCTTAGAACGTCTATAGCCGGGGTAGCGGAGCCATGATATAGATACATCTTTTCTATATGTAACCCCCTACCATCATCGACTTCAATTGCGGCCGGGTTAACATCGTCCTTTCTTTTGTTTTCAAAATAACTTCCAATCTGAGCGACTATCTTTTCGCGTCGTGAAATAATTTGTTCTCTTTTTTTCCGAACCAAATCTGCCTCTAAAGCTTGTATCTCAGGACTCTTTCTGGGAGGGGGCGGAGGAGCTGGTCGCGTTTCAAAATTCTCTGGCATATCACTTTAACCTTCGGTAACTTCCACCAGATTTTTGCTCTTCAACAATGTGTGCTGCAGCTCCGACCAGGCGAGGGATAATAAACAGCGCCATGCCATACACAGGATTTAGTTTGAGCTCAAGCATACCAGCAGCCAGAGCACCATCTATGTTCACAGGCAAACGCTTCCCTTTCATAGATTCAAAGGCCGCTTCAATGGCATACATCTTTTTAAAGTAGCCGCCCTGGAAACCCAATCCCTCTGCTTTCTTTCCCAGAACAGTGGCCCGCGGATCTTCATCTTTATATATCTTATGACCAAGACCAGGAATAATCTTCTTGGATTCAAGTCGTTCTTTTACACTATCTTCCGCTATCTTATCTTCAGCCAGCATACTAGCTGCTGCTTCAATTGCTCCCCCGTGTTTTTTGTTGACCGTAAGTGCACTGGCTGCCAAAGAAGCATTCATGTCATTACCTGTTGAAGCAACTACTCTGGGTACAAATAAAGAGGGAGCTTCCACTCCATGTTCGACGCATGCTACGAGCATCGCCTCTAATAATTCTTTTTCTTTTGCATTAGCCTCATTTCCTCGCCACAGCAAAAACAACATATCGGTGAATGACTTCTTTTCGATGAGCTCCAGTACGTCGTGACCATGAATGTAATGATGGCCGTCTTTGTTCTCGCTGATTGCAGTCTCAATGTCTAACATGTTCTTATCCTAACATTTTCTTGACCAATTTCGGGATATCTTCTGGAGATTTGGCGATGCGCGCGCCGGCCTTTGTAAGTGCCCGTATCTTAGACTCAGCCGACCCCTTCCCCGCACTAACAATGGCACCCGCATGCCCCAAAACAGTGCCAGAAGGGAGCTTTGTTGAGAACCCACCAGCAATAAGAGCAACAACCGGCTTTGTAATTTCACCAGCAGTCATAGCCTCCGCCAAAAGTTCCTCATATGGTCCACCTACTTCGCCAAAGATAACAATTACCTTCGTCTGTCTATCTGCTTCAAAAAGACGAGCCAAATCAACAAAATCTGAACCGAGCAATACCTCGCCCCCGATACCAACAGCGGTACTTTGTCCTAAGCCTGCTTCCGTTAAAATACGAGAAATTTCAGCAGTCATACCACCGCTTTTCGAGATAACTCCAACCACACCTGCTTTAAACACGCGATCTACCAATTCAGCAGCACCGATAGCTCCAACCTTCGCTTTCCCAGGAGAAATAATACCAACGGAGCTCGGCCCAACGATTCGGACGCCCATACGTTGTGCCGCAGCGAAACAGTAAGCAATATCGGCTACCGGTACCTTCTCGGTCAGTACGTTTATGAGCGGAATGCGACTGGCAACTGCTTCGAGAATGGCATCCTTTACAAACATTGGCGGCACGGCAACAAGCGTTGTATTAATTTCTGGATGTTTTTTGAGAGCTTCTTTGATCGAGTTATAAACTGGTACTTTTTCTACTTTCTGTCCGCCCTTACCCGGGGTCACTCCAGCCACTACGGTGGTGCCATACAACAGCATTTCTTTAACCGCCCGAGAGCCTTCTGTGCCGGTAATCCCCTGAACAAGAACGTTGGTCTTATGGTCTACTAAAATTGCCATATTATTTCTTCTTTCTCTTATAAGCCAACTTCACCATGACTTTAGCGGATTCTGACATCGGAATTTCTGGACCAAAGAGATGAATATCAAAATCGTGCTGCTCACTAAATTGCTTCAGCATCACAAACGCCTCTTTTTGTCGGGGTCCATCACGACGAATAACAATCGGGTACTTTGGCTTGGGTTTTACCGACAAAAGGCCTTCGGTAAACCCAAGTAAGGTTTCATAAATATCAGTAAAGTTGGCAGTGCCCCCAACAACCCAACAACCTTTTAGCCCTCTTTGTGATAGAACTTTTTTCGTAAGCGTCCGTACTACTTCCGATTTTGGGTTACCGGAGTACTCAACGTAATTAGCCGGTCGTCCACCTGCTCGCATAAGTGCATCTAAATTGATCATGGAAGCACCTCCACCCGAGGCAAGCACCGCAATATCTCCGCTCATCTGAACGTATGGTCGGTACTCAGGTCGTACCGCGTTGTCGTCTAAAATAACTTTGGCGTCCCCAGCAACAAAACTACCATCTGCTAACTCAAACAGTGGATTCATCTCAGCTAAAATTGCGTGCTCAGACTGAAATAGATTCCACAAAGATTTAATAATATCTGCCAGCGCTCGAGATGGCTTAAGCCCAGAGGCAAAAAGTGCTTGCCGAAGAAGATATGACTGTAGGCCTTCCAGGGGATCAATGTAGGTGAGGGAAGCCCGCGCGGTTCCCGAGCCACCTTGCTTGTTAATGGCCAGTACCGGTTGGCGCATACCACTATCGTAGGAGATACTTACGTATCGCTCAGCGATACTACTTACAAGTTCCTCTATTAAGAGACTCTCAGGCACGTACCCACCGATGGAAGTTTGCCAAATTTTAGTGACTGCTGATGAAATTTCCTTCGTGTTTTTAGCAATTAGAATACCGCCTTTACGACCCCTATCCCCTACAGGAACCTGACTTTTTACTACTGCCGGAGAGGGAAACGAGACTTTTTCAACCGAAGATTTTACAACAATTCCTTTCGGCACTGGGATGCCATACTTTTTGAATAATTCTTTTCCTTCGAATTCAACTAAATTCATACTTCCTGATCCTACTCGACGGTGACAGATTTTGCTAGATTCCGTGGCTTGTCGACATCACATCCACGCGCGAGTGCGGCGTGGTAACTAAGAAGTTGCAGTGGAATAACTGTAACAAATGGTTGAAAAATATCTGGGACATCTGGAACATAAATAACTTGGTCGGCTTTCTTGGCGATAGCCCTATCGCCTTCTGTCGCTATCGCTATGACGGGACCATTTCGAGCTTTTATTTCTTCTAGATTGCTCATGACTTTGTCATACAAAGCAGAGCGGGGATTAATGATAACGCTCGGAGTTTCTTTATCTACTAAAGCGATTGGACCATGCTTCATTTCCGCCGCCGGATACCCTTCAGCATGAATGTAGCTAACCTCTTTTAACTTCAGAGCGCCTTCAAGCGCCACCGGATAATTAGTCCCACGCCCTAAATACAGCATGGTATGGACATCTTGGTAACGCTCGGCAATCGTTTCAATTTCGTGTTCGTATGTTAGTGCTTTTTTAACATGCACTGGTATATTCTGTAGCTCTTTAAGCAATTCTTTTCCTTTTGCCTTTGAGACACCGCGGATGCGAGCGAAGTAGGTAGTAAGTAAAAATAAAACGGCGAGCTGCGAGGTAAATGCTTTCGTTGAAGCGACGCCAATTTCTGGACCCGCATGCAGATAAAGTCCACCACCAGCTTCTCGGGCAATGGAGCTGCCAACGACGTTTACAAGCGCTCGCACCAGCTTTCCTTGCCGCTTTAGCTCACGCAGTGCAGCGAGTGTATCAGCTGTTTCTCCCGACTGACTAATAGCCACTACTAACGTATTGTCGCCGACAGGAGACTTCCGATACCTAAGCTCACTAGCATATTCAACTTCCACGGGGAGACCAGCTATTTCTTCTAGCCAGTATTCGGCAACGAGGGCGGCATGATAACTTGTGCCACATGCAGTAAAAATAATGCGATCTATCTGCCCGGCCTGTTCATCTGTGATGTTCATGCCAGAAAGCCGAGGAATCGCCTCATTTTTTAGGATGTGACCGCGCAGAGCTGAAGTAATGGAAGCGGGCTGCTCGTACATCTCCTTCTGCATGTAGTGTGTAAACTTTCCTAAGCCTTCACTCATCTCAACTTTTTCTATTTGTTCAACCGAGTGATTCCTTTCTGTTTTCAAAAACTGATACCCCTTGGGATTCACTGCGAGAACATCACCATCTTCGATATATATAACTTGGTCAGTATGTGCGCTGACGGCCGTTGCATCACTAGCTACAAGATAGCCATGCTTGGCAATCCCTAAAAGAAGTGGGCTACCTAAACGAGCCGCAAAAATAGTATCGGGAAACTTTTTGCTAAGTATTAAAAGGCCATATGTTCCGGTAAGTTTGCTTACCATTTTACTAATCGCGACCGTTGCCTCTTTGGCAGTTCTAACTTTTCTCAAGGCTCGTGCGGCTAGCATTGCAATTACTTCCGTATCCGTTTCGCTCGCAAACTCTACTCCTTCTTTCTCTAACGTAGTGCGTAAGGCTGCATGGTTTTCAATGACTCCGTTATGAACTACGGCTACTTCCCTGGCCTCATCCGTATGCGGGTGAGCATTGGCATTAGTAACACCGCCATGCGTCGCCCAACGGGTGTGGCTAATACCACAAGTTCCGCTTAACGTAGAGCCTTCCAGTTCTTTGGCTAAATCTGCTACCCGCCCCGCCCGTTTCTTTACTTCGATACCCCCCGCCTGAATCACCGCTACCCCAGCACTATCGTAGCCACGATACTCAAGGGTCTGTAAACCTTCCAGGAGAATCGATCGTGCTTCTTTACTGCCGACGTATCCTACAATTCCACACATAGTATTTAACTTGTAGCTTATAGCTATTAACGAGTAGTTTTAAGACGTGGAACTCATTCATATCATTGTACTCGGTCTCGTACAAGGAATTACCGAATTCCTACCAGTATCCTCTGACGGACACCTTATCGCAGCCAGACTTTTTTTCAATATTCCTGATACCAATGGCTTAGCCGTTGACGGTTTTCTTCACCTTGGAACCTTGCTTGCCGCTCTGGTTTACTACCGGCGCGTATGGGTTGGTATTGGTCGCGGCCTATTCGTTCATGACAGTGAAGGGAACGATAAGCGCCAGCTTCTCGGAAAACTTCTGATCGCTAGCATTCCCGCTGCTATTATTGGATATCTCGCAGAAGACTTAGTTGCTAATGACCTACGCAGTGTGCAAGTAACCGCTGCCGGTCTTGTGGTAACGGCGGCTATTCTCCTCGCCAGTGATTTTCTCATTCGTCGTCAGGAGCGTCCCCGCGCCACTACATTAGATGCTTTCCTCATTGGTCTGGCACAAGTAGCGGCGTTGCTGCCAGGTGTATCGCGCTCCGGTACAACAATTGCTGCCGGGCGAGCGCGAGGCTTATCTCGCAGCCAAGCCGTACATTTTTCCTTCCTTATGTCCGTGCCTATCATTGCCGGGGCGAGTATATGGACAATGGGACACTTGCTTACTGCCCACCTTCTTTCTCCTGAGATATTAACTGCCGGCCTCATAACTTCATTCGTAGCCGGTCTAGCTGCTATTCACTTCCTTGTCCGTATGGTTGAGAAAATCTCTTTTGTGCCGTTTGCTATTTATCTTTTCGTTTTAGCGAGCGCTCTCATCCTCCTGTTCTAGGTATGTTACATACGATTACTTCTTTAGAGGAATTGCAAACGCTCGCAAGGGAGATTGCGGCAAAACTTTCCGCTGGTGAAGTTATACTCCTATCCGGAGATTTAGGGTCCGGCAAAACAACTTTCGTTCAACAGTTAGCCCGTGCGCTTGGAGTAACAGAAGATGTTACGTCGCCTACATTTACGATTGTCGGAGAATACGAAATCCCTGAACACTCGACCTTGAAGTGGCTAGTACATATTGATCTCTATCGAGTGCCCGGAGAAGAAGAAAATGTGGATAGCGAATACCTAAAGGAGGTTATTACCACCGCCAAGGAAAACAAACGAATTGTGGCCATTGAGTGGCCAGAGCGACTACCCAACATACTGCCAAAGAAAGCCTGGAAAATGCAGTTCTCTCCTGGGAAAGACAAGAATCAACGAATAATTACCGTAACAGAACCCTAAACGTTCCAACAATATTTTGGCTATATGTAGCTATTAATATTCTTTGCTGCGATCTAGAACTTGACAAATACGTCCGTTAGGTATATGATGCCAGGTTCTAGTTTGGATCGCACACCCACAACTGAATAGCCGCAGAAGGCATATATGCCACACTCGGGGATTAAAGACCGGAGTGCATATATGTTTTGGCTGCGTTGTACGGATTGCTCATATGTATGGGCCTTCCGTCTATGGCGGTTAGTGTCATCTGATCCTAGCTGCCATAGACGGAGGAACACTTGGTGTGTGTCTTCCTAGTTAACCATTGCTCTTTCGTAGAGCGAAATCACAACTGGAGAAAACAATGTTCGCTATCAAAATCTTGGCAAAAACGATGGCTACATTAACGCTGAGCTTCGCTGCTTTGGTGGCGATGTCCGTGTCGTTCTGTTTGCCATTCATCGTGGGGCTCAGCCTCACGCTCTCTGGCAAGACCAATTTACTGCCGACCATGGTGGTCGCCGGTGCTGCTACGTTTGTGCTCGTAGTTTTTACAGTGGAATTCCTAATTCCCCGCCTCGAAAATACTGGAAGGAGGTTGTTCAAACGTATCAATGGCACCTAGAGCACCCGCACATTACCGGAGACCTTGGTACTTACCTTGGTCTCCTCTTCTTTCACATCATCTCGTGTGAGGTGGTTTGAAACGGAGAGATAACTCTTCCGCCCATGTGCCTTACTAAGGTAAACAATCTTTATTAGATAGACCGGATAGTTAAGACACAGTGGCGGGAGAGCTCAATAGGAAGGAAATATCCGTACGGAACGGGTAGCCTAGCGAGCTCAAAAAATGGAGGAAAGTCATGTGTTCAGAACGAGCCCAGAAGGTTTTTTCGATGATGACGGTACTGTCATCATCGAAGGCGCCGGCCCCTACGCCCCGGAAACGGGAGCAGCAGTACTATAGCCCGCCGCTCAAACGGGCACTAGGTGCGACACGAAAGTCACACAGGTGACTTGCGATGTCGCTGAGTCGAGGTGGATTTTTATATCCACCTCGGCCTCTCTCTCAAAATCATCCTAGGTGGTTTTAAGAGAGAATAGTCAGCAGGACGCTGTCGGTATATTTGGAAATTGAACCTAAGAGATTGTGCGATCCACTTAGGTTTATATCATCTTCCAGATATGCTGCCGGCGTTCTGCTGATTTTTTATTGCTGAAAAAAGTCGACGCGAGCAATAATGGCATCCGTTATCTCCCGCAGCTCTGCTCGCTCGCCTTCATCAATACCAGTAATAGTATCCACGGAATCTATCATAATGACGTGGATATTTTTTTGGTATGGATTTTGAAATACATATGCTGCCCCATTATTCGGTAGCAAGGAAACAGACGCCGTATCTCCATATAGACTTGCTTTGCTAGCTGCCAGTGTCTCTTCCGGCGGATACTTTGCGGCTACTGCCTGTTCTCCGTCCTGAACAACTTCTACGACCAATGGATAGAGGCGCTGCGGTTCCCGAAAATATCTTTTACCTACTGGTTGCAGCACCAGCCGCGTACCTTCTTCAGTTGTCAGCTCCTCGTATTCCCAGCCCTCCGGGTACGGAAAGGAAAACCCTAGCTCCTGACGCTTTATTGTGAGCCACCGACTCGTATCTATGTTGCTGTCTTCTACCGCCGCCACTAACTCCTCTAGATATTCTTGCCGATCTTGAGATAGGGCTGGGCCCTTATGCCTCCGTGGTGTCCCTGACTGATCAATGGCGTACCAAATCGCCCCACCGATAACCAGGAGTCCCACGACGAGCGCAATCGGTGTAGGAAGAGTAAATCGATCAGCCTTCATAGAGTTTCAGTTTGCCACATTCTCGTATCATCTTGGTATGGCTTGCAAACACGCCATAGTCCTTTGCCCGTTGAAGCCGCATAACGAGCAGCCAACTGCAGTCGTTGACCATACTTCATATCTTGCGAGGCCAGTAAGAATCCGAAGCCACCATCAAGAATCCGTTCACTGATAAAGAGTTCAGGGGTTGCTTCTTCAGTTGTTTGAGCTTTGTCATCTGACATGAAGACATATCGCATCCACGCGCCATCTTGAGATCGCTTGAGTACCGGATCTTCTTCTAGGCGCACTTCTTTACCAATAATTGCCTGCTGAGCAGCCAGCGCCTCTTGGCCAAAACATTGCTCGGCATCTCCCCCTAGCGGAGTTCTAACTCCCAAATAACGAATGCGCTGGCCACTATCTGCCACAAAAGTCACTGCATCTTCTACGGTTACAACACGAACCTTTTCCGGTGGTGGCGTATCACTTACCATCTGTTCGCCTACCCCTTCTTCCTGACCACTGGTATATGAAAGATACCAAGCCCCAGCAAAGAGAATGACAAGAAGAAGGAGTGTTTGCCACGGTTTAAGATAAAGCATTGATTTAAGAGTGCTGATGGCAGGCATATCTGACAAGGGTGTGGAGAAGAGAACTTGTCAGAGGCTCTGAGGGGGCTACCATGAAATGATTATGGAACAACCACCACAAGTAGCTCCAGGGAAAGAACTAAAACGACCAGGCAAACGACGCCGCGGTCGAGGGATAACTCTTTTGTTGTTCCTGCTCTTTATCGCAGTTGTTGCCCTTTTCGTCTGGGCAGAGCAGCAGCGCCGTGAGGCGGTCGGACAATTACAAGAAACTGAGCAACGCCTAGAGGAAATTCAACAATCAACTCAGCAAAGCGGCCAAGAACGCGCCCAACAAGTACTCGAACAGGTTCGCCGACATATGGATATCCCAACGGAGCCAGCACCAACCGTCGCCACTATTGTCGACGTCAACCGTCTCCGAGAATCTAGCCCATTTTACGACAAAGCAGATAATGGCGATAACCTTGTAATCACGGAAAACCGCGCTATCCTTTACGACCCAGACCGAGATATTGTTATTGACGTCGTTCCCGTACAAATTAATCGCCAAAGCCCAACTCCAACAACTCCCGGCGCTTCCCCTTCCCCTGCGGCTTCCCCATCCACTACTCCTTCATCCACCCCAACTCCGACCCCTGCCTCGTAACGTACGCAACCTGTATGCAAAAATCCCGTCTCAACCGGGATTTTTTGTATTCTTTCCACATATTCACACTTCCTTCTATCAAGAATCACCGGTAGTATAAAAAGATTTCTCACATGTCACTACCTGAATCTCAACAAACACTTTCCATCATTCACCGCTCATCGGGCGTGCTGCTGGTAGTGCCAGAAAAACCATCAGCTGACGCGTTTGCTTCTATGGTCGCAACCTACCTAACACTCCTAGAGCACTACAAGGGGAATGTAGACGCCGTAAGCCCCAGTCACGTCCCCCAGCAACTACAGTTCTTATCCGGCTCTTCTCAAGTCAAAATGCAGCCTGCCTACCAGCCAGACGTCGTTCTTGATATCGCTGGCCCGCAAAAAGTAGAGGATGTACGTTATGAAAGCCTACGCGGCGGCGTACGCGTTCATGTGGTTTTAAGTGAAGGAGCTTCGGTAGAGAAAGATAATATTGAAACTCACGTCCGCGCCCTTCCGTATGATGCCGTACTCGTCTTCGGTGCTGCCGACCTGGAGGAACTGGGAGATTTATTTACAAAACACGCTGACTTCTTTTACGGCACCCCAATCATTAATATCGACTACCGGGCACGAAATGAACATTTTGGCACTGTAAATCTAGTGGATATTACCGCTTCGTCCGTAGCCGAAGTCACACACGAACTTATTCGTGAATTAGTCGGCGACAAACTTCCGCCTAACATTGCCACGTGTCTCTACGCTGGTATTGTGGCGGCAACCGATTCTTTTCAAAGCCCCACCACCCGCCCTCGAGCGTTTGAATTAGCAGCACAACTGATGAACCAAGAAGCGGATAAAGAAAGCGTTATTCAACACTTAGTTAAAACAAAACCACTACACCTCCTAAAACTTTCTGGACGACTATATGCGCGCCTAAAGCACGACGAGTATGGTGGTATTTTTTGGAGTCTCTTAAAAGCAGTAGATTTTTCCGATAGTGGAGCAACCTCCGAAGATATACCAACCGCGTTAGCCGAATTAGAAAAAAATATTGCTGGATATAACTTAGCGTTAGTGCTTCACGAAGAAACGCCAGGGGAGCGTTACGTAGCATATATATCACTGGGAAAAGGATTACGCGGCCGACGCGACGAAATACTGCAACAACTGGCGGCTAAACGTATTAACGGCCTTATGACAGTAGCTATTATTGCGCCTAATTTAGAAGAAGCGGAAAAACAAGCACTACAATTTGCGCGAAGCGTATTGCCGTAAAACACGCGATATATTAAATTTAAAAATCTGTACATTCTTTTTCCCTTGCACACCCAAGGAGGTGTCCATGAAGGACGAGCGCGCAAACCAGAAACAGAGTGATGACGGAGATGTCCATGCTTGTCAAAAAGAACAAGTACTTAATGACAATGGCGATATGGCATCATCAGAACAGCTACCCGGCCAAGAGACCTTGGAAGCAGGTATAACCCTTCACCTTCCCCCGACGGCATTCTTGAGTCTGGAAAAGCCATACCTTAACGACTCGGCGATTTTGTTCCGACGGATGAGCCGGACAAATAGCCACTATCAGTCTCAAAAAGACACTCATGAGTAGGGCCTCTTACCGGAACGAGCACTAGCTTGTTCCGGTATTTTTTATCTTTGCTTTAGGGCAGTACGTTCGCTGCGGGCGATGAGGGTTAGAATTCTTGTTACCTACTCCTCCTGGCACGCAATACTCGCGTTGCCTGAAAACTGCTCCGGCACACAGGTCACAACACAAGGGGTACGCGCAAACACTGAGTAACCCAAGCTGAGTGCAAGAGGTCCATCGCTTCTCGCTACTGTCGTCTCACCAGGACGAATACGGAATGGTATGTACAATGATTTCGGTGCAATCGGACCATCAAGCAATTTTGCTGTTAACGACTCGCCTCGATCATCTCGTATGGGAACGTAGGGCCAATAATCACTGCGATCGTTTATATTGCAAATTTTCTTCTGTTCTTCCAGCGATATAGCAAAACAAAACTCTCGTGATTTTTGCGTTAGCCGCTGCTTCATTGCTTCCGCGTCTAGGGTTTTTGGTGTATTCCCATTCCATTGATTTCTTTCAGAAGATTCTATCCCCTCCTCTGCTCGCTCACCGGTCATTGTGATATGTCGTATTTCACACGTCGGAGTTTTTACTGCTTTCTCTTGAGTACATCCCGGTACTTCAAGTACGTAACTCGCAGCGTTTTCGTTATGAAAGCCAGTTTTCACATCAAAGCTCCATCGCAGCACCGTCGCTCTTGGTATATCCTCGTTCACCGTACCCGTGAGGGTGTACGTCTTACTCCCAAAGACTTGTGGTATCCAAATACGCCCGCTCAACCCGTAGAAGAAAGCGAATGGATCAAAGTTTGGACGTATGAGATAGGGAATGTAAGCACCTTCTTCATCGTAAAAATTAATAGGGTAGAGCCGAGCCGAGCCAAATTCCTTTTCACTTTTCGCTTCTGTTAATTCAGCTGTCAGGGAGATGGTAAGGCTACCTCCAGCCACGTAGCACCCTTTCCCTGCCCCGGAGGAGATCGTAGATTTAACACAAATACCACCGGCTTCTACCACGCAAGGAGGCTCCGGAGATGGGGTTGGCGTAACCGTCGGTGTTGGGGTTGGTTTCGGAGTAGAAGTAGGGGTCGGAGCAGGAGTCACGGTTGGAATATTTGTGGTCGTACATAGATTCAATACACCGTTGTCATGAATTCTTGCGCTCGGATTCTTCGGATCACGACGGAATCCATCACATCCTCGGTTGTAATTAAGCGCGGCGCAAGCATCAGCAGCAGCGATGTAGTTTTTGAAAGGTCCATTTAAGGTGAGCGTATATTTTTGGAGATCAGCAGTACATACTACTTGATCGTTTCGGCACATTGGAAGGTGTACTTCACCCTCCGCCGAACAAAAACAGGTACAACTGACACTATCTCTTGGTTCGGTTAAGACACTCGTTCTTGTAAGAGCTGAATATTCAGAAGAAGCGACGGCTAGAGCGACAAAGGCAATGATGCCGAGGCCAATAACAATGAGTTGGGTGCGATTCTTCTTTACAAGCTTACGGAAGAATGACATGGAGATAATATACTACTCTTCGGCGATACGCTCGATCTCCTCAAGTGACGTAACGTGATCCAACACTTTAATAAATCCGTCTTGGGTAATAGTTGTCATGCCTTGCTTGAGAGCTGCTTCTTGTACCCGAAATTCATTAGCACCTTCAATCATTAATTCTTTTATGTTGTTGTCGACAGCAAAAATTTCGAAGGCACCTACTCGTCCCTTATATCCATTTACACAGGCTTTGCAACCAACTGCTTTTAGGATTGTCAGTTTTTTATTTTTCAGACGACTTGGGTCAAAGACATCGGTACGTACACCCGCCATGACTTCCGCTATGCGCTCTTTAATAGCCGCATCCGGTTTGTATTCCTCAGCACATTTTGGACATACTTTGCGAACAAGGCGCTGAGCAATAATAAGATTAAGAGCCGGAGCTAAAACATATGGCTTTGCTCCCATATTTACCAGACGTGGGATCGCACCAGCTGCATTGTTTGTATGTAAGGTAGAAAATACCAAGTGACCAGTTAGGGCGGCATGAACAGCCGTCTCAGCTGTTTCTTCATCCCGCATCTCACCCAGCAGGATCATGTCCGGATCTTGACGAAGAATGGAGCGTAGACCTTTCGCAAACGTATACCCAGCCGCATGATCAATTTGCGTTTGTTGAACCCCCGGCAGACGATACTCAATTGGATCTTCCAGGGTAATAATCTTAAGTTCCGGAGTATTTACCGCTTTAATAAATGAAGCCAGCGTAGTCGTCTTTCCAGAACCCGTCGGTCCG
Organism: Candidatus Anderseniibacteriota bacterium; assembly: GCA_016197005.1. Taxonomy (GTDB): domain Bacteria; phylum Patescibacteriota; class Andersenbacteria; order UBA10190; family UBA10190; genus JACPWO01. The sequence goes on along the minus strand of JACPWO010000001.1, from coordinate 554,579 downwards.
GTAACTAAGATCATGCCATTAGCTCGCTTGAGTTCTGCTTGGACTAACTGAAAATCACGTTCTTTCATTCCCAGATCGGTAATAGAAACCGCTTCCATCTTTCGACTTAAAAGACGCATAACAATTGTCTCACCCCACCCACCCGGCAAAATAGAGACACGAATATCATATATATTTTCCTCCCCGGCAGTTCCCAGCGGCAATCTAAGGACAAAACTGCCATCTTGAGGAGTTTCGTGAACATTTAGCTTAAGACGAGAAAGTACTTTGATGCGGGATAGCAAAAGTGACCACCCGTCACGGGCAAAATTGGTAATGTCTTGCAATACACCGTCAACGCGAAAACGGAGACGAGCATTTTTTTCTTTCGGCTCAATATGAATATCTGATGCCCCCATAATCGTAGCGTTCACCACAACCGCTTGTAGAATTTGCGACGGCGGTAGACTGGTGATACGAGCACCTAACTCTTCTAAATTTTTAACTGCCTCTCCGGCCAAGGTCACTTCGTTAGCGTTTACCGAAAGTTCACCTTCGAGCACTGCCTCTTGAGGAGCTTCACGACGATACCGTGCTAAACAGGCTGCTAAACTACGGCGAGAAATAAGGTACAGGACCGGAGCAGCCCCAAATTTCTTAATAAGATCCTTCATTAATTCCTGTACTTTTTCTGAACGTGGCTCCACTGCCCCTACTCGAACATCTTTACCCTGATGATAAAATAGTACTGCGTCAGTTTCGCGCGCTCGTGTCTTAGAAACCAATTCTAAAACATCCGAATCAATCGGAAATGTGACCAAACTAATGTAGGGCAACCCAGCTTCTTGGGCACGTACTTCTGCAATATGTTCTTCCTGATCGGAAGACATGAGTTTGAGTTTGCTCGCAAGCTCTTTCTTGCGTTCAGCTTCACTTAAAACAGGATCAAGAGACACCATCAATCCATTGTAACTCGTAACATGGAGAGAGTAATAGGTTTACCTGTTTCTTTACCTCGTAGCCACTCTATCAAGCGTGAGTGAAATACTGTCTGTTTTCTCTACAGATGGGACGTGAAAATCTGACGTATCTTGTCTTCGTCGTGAACAACTACGGCACGCGGGACTGTGTCTCCGGTCTGAGCTGCCTGCTCTTCTGTACTGACAATATTTTCCTGAAGTAACTGGTAGGGATGGTCTTTTTCCGTAAACTGCACCCAATCTTGTCCGCTCACTAAATCCACCTTCGCCATACCGGTATTACCAATAACGATATCTACTGACCGCCCCAAATACGACTCATACACTCGTACAAAATCTTCACCACTCCACTGACTCGTTTGTTTCGGAGTCGTAAGAAGGGTCATTAAAACCACAAGTTTCTTATCAGCCAAAAGTTTTTCCAAATTGCGATGCGGCTGCAGAGAGGCAAGCGTGGGCAAAATTGTCCCATAGGTATGCCCAGGTGCCACAATAATGTGCGTAGCAACTTTAAGGACATCTACCGCCCGCGGATTGAGCTGAACCTTTCCTTCGGCAAATGTCACAACTACGTCTCCCGGTTTTGTAGTATCCTTCGCTTGTAAATCAACATTCCAAGAGATGTGATGTTGCCCCGATCCAAGGATTTCACCTGCTAGCTCAACCTGCTGAGTTAGCGGAGTTAAGGTAGTAGGAAAAGCACCAGCATATTTTGGAATCTGCAGTATCCGAGCAAACGTAGCAACCGCTGCATCAAGGTCGCTGGTAAGTTCCAAGGCAGCTAGAAGAGCGTTGCGTAGAGTGTGCCCACGAAAATCTCCGCTCGCGAACCGATATTCCAGTGCTCGGATAAAACGTTCTCCACGGATATCTCCGCGCAGGCGGGAAAGTGCCAACAAACAGCGCGTAAGATCTCCCATCGATCCCACTGCGTACTGCGCGCGTAAGCGACCTGATGACCCACCATCATCAGCCATATGGACCAGGGCATGAAGTGAAGCAATTTTTTCTTCGTGAAGAAGCGGCAGCAGTGCTTTAAGTACGCGGGACGTGCCATTGCCACCGCCAAGTACTACTACCCGTACACCCCTTACTTCTTTACCAGGAATTGCCATAGTTGCTACGGTACCTTACGGCCTTACTTGCCAGCAAGTTACGCGTTACTAACAAAAGATTTTAACTTCGCCAATGTGCCTGGTTTAGCATAGGCAACAGCAGCTGCTCCTGCTCCGCCGATTAAGAGGACACCAGCTACAATACCGTCACGCTGGCTTTTTTTATTAGAGGACGTCTCCTCAACTAATGCTGTTTGTCCTAAATGTGAAGCTCCAGCTAAAGCTACTTGTGTTTGTGGAATTCCTTCGACAACTTCCACGCCTTCTGATGATTCTCCTTCCTTTGCTATTGTACTTACAGTAGGTGAGTCTGACGACACCGGTGCAGATGTTGTCGATGCGGTTGTTGTGGCGCCAGCTACACTACCACTCTCCACACTGACAATCTCACCAGCGCCCACTTTTCCGTACGTTATCTGATCAACGACGACACCAGCTGGATTTAAAAGTCGAACCGTATCTCCTGTGTTGTTTAAGGCAATATTTGTTTCCTCGCGGGGAAAGGAAATTATCTGTCCGGCAGCAATAGTTGTTTCTTCGGGAATTTCATAAGGGGTACTGCCACCCTCTTCATCATCGAGCTTCCAACCAGTGAGCGTTACACTTTTACTCTCCTTGTTTTTTACCTCGATATATTCCCCCTCCTCATCTTTTTCTACCGGATCCGGCAGGAGACGCCAGATGACAATAGTAGCGTTCGCTATTCCCGTAACAGAAGAGGTAGGACTGGCTGTCTTGATAGGTGAAGGCTTAACCGTTGGGGTGGAAGTAGCCTTTGGTGTAGCCGCGGGAGAAGGAGCGGGCTGGGTAATAACATTAGTATTGCCACTCGTTATGGTAGTACTGAGTTTGTATGAGCCCGCTGTATCGCGATTATATGACTGATTTTCTGGACCCCCTGTATAACTCGTCTCCTCTTGCACGCCTCCTGTAGGATCCAGTAAGCGCACACTGTCATTAGTATTATTAAGAGCAATCTTCGTGTCAGTACTTTTAAATACAATGTAGGAATGAGAAGCCACTGATGTATTGTCGGGGATACGATAAGGTGTACTACCGCCGGATGCGTCGTCAATTTGCCAGCCCGACAAATCAACTGATCCATCACTCGGATTATACAGTTCGATAAACTCACTAGCAGCGTCTTCCCCACTAGGATTCGGTAGAAACTCATTAATGAGAAGCGGTGTGTCGTACGATTGTGGCACTGGAGTAGTTGAGCTCTCTGCCTGCCCTGAACTATTAGCTGCTCGCGGCGTCCCGCTCCGTCCACCGCCTGCTCCACTTGAACTTTGCCACCCGTCAGCTGTCCGCTCCATGGAAACACCTGTATCCGTATTCTTGCCAGCTAGCCAAGCGCCTTCTCCACCAGCGCTATCCCGAGTGTTGTTTTTATCATCATACAGGCGCACTGCCTCACCAGTATTTACAAGGGTAAGACTGCTAGCTATAGCATCAGCTTCAATCGAAGTGGCATCTTGGTTTTTTTCAATAAGAAAGTAATCACCGGCATCAATTCGGTGATCATCAGTAAAGGTAATAATAGTTTGTTCGTCTGTCCCCGCTTTCTGTCGACTAAGTTTCCAACCTTCCAGCCTAACTTCCTCGTCTCCTCCGTTGTACAACTCAACATATTCCGTGCCATCCCACATTACTTCGCTGATTCGAACACCATTTTCTGCAGCATAAGCGACAGTAATACCACTCCCCAGTAGAGCCAAGAAAGCACTTGCTTGCAGCTTCCTCATTACAAGTAATGGTATCATTTTTTTATGCTTTACGCTGTAGCTGAACGGGGAGCGATGAAAAGCTTCCAACGATATAAAGATAGGTTCTTCTTGCCACTAGTTCGCACCCTTGCGGCCTGGAAGATAACGGCTAACCACATTAGTTTCCTCTCTGGTCTCGTAGCCGCCAGTGGTCTTCTTGGTGCCCTTCTACTTCACGAGCCAACCATCTTCCTTATTGGTTTATGGGTGCACGTCTTACTTGATGGTATTGATGGCGCCCTAGCGCGCTGGCAAAAGACTGGCCCCACTGGCGTCCTCGTTGATACGGCTGCTGATATGGTGGGGATTGCGAGCGCCTGTCTGTACGCTTTCCTTTTCGCCCATGAGCCGTATTCTCTCATTCTCATTTTCTTTGCTACCTACGCCTCTCTTGTATTTGTATCTCTCATCCGAGATGCCCGTGGATTTCCTTATACGTTTACCGTCCGTCCTCGCTTCTTTGTCTACTTCTTTCTCACGCTCGACTACGCCCTCAGCGGCAAAACAGCTGGACTCATTATGGGCGCGTCGGCTATTCCTATGGGAATGCTCGTACTAGCAGGGATGTACGCGATATGGCGCCGTCAGTCTCGAGCTAGATGATCAAATCCAGCCTGGGTTAACTCACGACCACGAGGGGTGCGGGTAATAAGGCCACACTGGAGCAAGTAAGGCTCAATAACTTCTTCCAACGTCCTCTCTTCTTCTGCGCTTACGGCTGCGAGCGTTTGTAGGCCTACTGGTCCACCTTCAAATTGTTCCGCCATCAGTTCTAGTATTTTACGGTCAGCACTATCAAGACCAAGCTCATCAATATCTAATAAATCGAGCGTTTTCTGAACAACATCGGTATTCACTTCTCCGTGATCATGTACCTGAGCAAAATCCCGTACCCGCTTCAAAAGACGGTTTCCGATCCGCGGCGTGCGCCGACAACGTCGGGCAATTTCTATGAGTGAGTCGTTATCAATAGAAAGATTAAGTAATTGAGCCGATCGAGCGATAATTTTTTCCATCTCCTCCTGCGAGTAAAACGTAAGCCTATACGTCATGCCAAACCGGTCGCGCAACGGTCCTCCTAGCATCCCTACCCGCGTCGTTGCCCCGACTAAGGTAAAAGGAGGTAAATCTATTTTTAGTATCTTAGCCCCTGGTCCCTGACCAACTACAATATCTAAACGAAAACTCTCCATTGCTGGGTAAAGCACTTCTTCTACTGCCTTCGGTAGACGGTGAATCTCATCAATAAAGAGAACATCCCCCTCTTGCAGACTCGTCAAAATAGCAGCCAGGTCAGCTACTTTTGTTAAAACAGGACCAGCAGTCACCCTGATACCGGCAGAAAGTTCTCGGGCAATAATATGAGCTAAACTAGTCTTCCCTAGTCCCGGAGGACCAGCCAATAACACGTGCTCAAGCGCTTCCCGACGACCAGTAGCGGCCTTAAGAAAAACGATCAGGCTTTTTTTGAGCTGACCTTGTCCAATAAAATCGGCGAGTTTATGAGGGCGCAGCGTCGCGTCTAAAGAAGTATCTTCTTCCGTCGGCGAAGGAACAATCACTGAAGCAGTGGACTCTTGGATGGGCATACACAAAGTATACAGCGGCGGCGGCGGCCTGTCCTTCTTATATGAGTAGTTTTACTCCCACTACCTCAAATGCCCTTGACCACGAAAAATACTCGCGGTACATTGAGAAGTTCTCTTTAGTCACCTGTAGGCATCTGCGTTCGGGGGTTTGTGCCCAGTTCGGACTTCTTGCGGCTCCTTTGCTTGTTCAAAGGCTCGGCTGCGTTGCTCCTCGACACTCATCTTCTGCATGTCTACAGCTGATTGAAGAGTTTTTTTATACAAAATAATACCGGCGAAGTTGTCAGTCGTCATGAGTTGGATTTGAATGTTCAGACCCGTTCCGTACGATAAGGGTACTTACTACCTATGTCAGCTACTGCACCTAAAAGCCCGACAATACTGTTGGCTCTCTTTACTCTCATTATTGTTCCTCTTCTTATATGGCTGGAGAAGGTCGAACCAAAGGTTTGGGTGGAGCGCCTTCTTTCTCCTGATGGCTTATCTGAGGGCCCGCGACACCAGCCGCTCGTTACGGACGGTATTTTTCTACCTCCTGTTATTTTAGAAAACATGACCCTCACCAAAGCTATGCCTGTTATTATCCCTGGCGTCGTCAGAGTACCGAAGGGAATCACGTTACGTATTGAAGAAGGCACTACCGTCTTTGTGCATGAATATGGGCAACTCCTTGTTGAAGGAGAACTCATTGCCGTGGGAACAGAAACGAATCCACTTCACTTCACCACTAATGAAACACACGTTGCCAACCAGACATGGGCAGGGATTGTGTTCGCGCCGCAAAGTAAAGGAACTATCACCGACGCAACATTTCATCATGCTTCACCCACAATTACCTGTGGAAAGGAAAGTGTTGTGGCTCTTAATCATGCCACAATTACACTGGGTAACCTCGGGATTTATACCGAAAGTGTGAATTGCCGTATTCAAAATAGCCTTATTGAGCATGTTACTAATGGAGTCATTGGTATTGGATTTACACCCGTTGTTATCGCTACTACGATCAACGCCAAGAATGAAAAAGTACAAGAATTTTCAGTTTCAGCACCATGAGCGGACATTCCAAATGGCACAATATTAAAATACGGAAGGAGGCAACTGACGCTAAAAAAGGAAAGGCTTTTACTAAACTAGCCAAAGAAATTATTAGTGCTGTAAAACAAGGCGGGGCCGACCCGGCCGCGAATGCCCTGCTGCGAGACGTTATAGCTAGAGCTAAAAAAGTTAATATGCCCCAGGCTAATATTAGTCGACTGCTTCAAGACAAAGATTCAAGTAATCTCCAAACAATTGTATATGAAGCTTTTGGTCCGGGTGGCAGCGCCCTTTTAATTGAAGCTACGACCGATAATCCTAATCGCACAGTCGGACAAGTTCGCACCATTCTCCGGGATAATAACGGATCGTTAGGCGGACCCAACAGCGTGCATTGGAAATTTAATGACGGGGGTAAACCACAGTATCCTCTCGAGCTTTCCGACTCAGACAATCAGGCTTTACAGACGCTTATGACGGCACTGGAGGCTGAAGATGATGTTACCAGTGTCACATCTGACGCTACCTCAATTTGACAAACCCCTACCAGGTACGCACTAAAAGCTTTAAACTTTAGCTTATGATCATTCTTGGTCTCGATCCCGGCATCGGCCGAACCGGCTTTGGCGTTATCGATACGTCCAAAGCTAATCCGTATGTACGTTGCGGCTGTCTCACTACTCCTCAGAACCTCGATGTATCTGATCGACTTAATATGTTGGGAGAAGATTTATCTCAGCTCATAGCCACGAGCCATCCAGACGTGGCAGCGGTGGAACAAATTTTCTTTGGTAAAAATCACTCGACGGCTATGCTCACCGCACAAGCGCGAGGTGTTCTGTTATATATTCTCAGACAAAATAATATTCCGGTGGAATCCCTGACTCCTCTGCAAATAAAATCTCGTTTAACTGGCTACGGTGCCGCTCCTAAATCCCAAGTTCAAAGCGTTGTTCGCCAACAACTTCATCTCGATATTACCCCTCAACCCGATGATGCCGCTGATGCTTTAGCCGCCGCTCTATGTATCGCATAAGAAAATCCCTTTTTGCACTCTTAATCGCCGCAGTAGTGCTGCCAGGCTTTGCCCACGCTCAAGAAGATACTTCTTCGGAAAATAAGGATGAACAGCAATCTGAAGAGCCGGTCATTGGTATTACTACTGGAAGCAGCCGTCACACCTTTACGGGACGACGTCTCACATTTGATCTATCAGGCTCTTCTATTCCTGAAAACTTAGAAATTACTGAGGTGCTATGGGACTTTGGTGATGGCATTCGAACAACAGGAGAAAAAGTCTCTCACGCCTACCAAAAACCCGGATCATACAAAGTAAACGTTCGCCTCACAACCAACCGAGGATCCCTTGAAGACACCACTGAAATTGTCGTATTCGAGCACGTTGTTATCTTAACTACGGACGACAGCGCCTCCCCCGATACCGTGCGAGTCAAACAACAACAAGCGGCCGAAAACGGAATACTTTTAGTAGAACTACGCGCTCAGAGTAGCGGCCCGGAAGCAATTATTGAAGAGGAACTTACCAATCAACTGCTCGATGCCCGTGATGCTATTAGCCGTGCCGATCTCTTATTTAGTTGGACCGCTGGTAGTGTGGGAGCGAGTGCCTTTTCTAAATTTAGCCAGCGGATTGAACAGTCTCAAGAGTTATCTAGTGGCGACCTCGGCGTATCCGACAAGGGTATTATTCTTTTATCCGATACTCCCTTTGGCGTCTTAGCCCCAGCTGCTCAATCCGTGTTTGACCGCCTCCGTCCCAGCTACGTTATTATTACCCGACCGCAAACTCTGGATCTCCTCCTGGAGCCGATGGTGGCCGAAGAAGCTCACCAAGCAATTGTTAGCTCACAAATTGCTCACCGCCTCCTGGGAACATTCAGCGCTCGCACTGTTCGAGATCTTGGTATTACCAACTTCATGTCATTCTCCGTGGATTTCTTAGTAAACCGAGGCGTGCCTATTAACAACATTACGCTTATCTTAATGCTCCCCGTTATTGCCACTATCTTATCCTTTGCCCGGCAGGTCATTGGCATTAAAGCCTTTGGACTCATTACACCAGCAATGACTACGCTTAGCTTTTTGGTTCTTGGTTTGGAATATGGACTTATTGTGTTCTCGGTTATATTGGCTGCGGGCACTCTTACTCGCCTCCTAATGAAACGATTGCAACTCTTATATCTACCACGCATGGCCCTTGTTTTAACGACTGTCAGCTTGGCTATATTGGCACTCTTTGGAATCGGTATTGTAACCGAGCAAACAACTCTCCTCTCTTTCTCTATTTTTCCTATCCTTATTCTTACGCTGCTAGCTGAAGAATTTATTGCGGTGCAATTTAAGTCAGGTGCTCGCCAAGCTTTCACTATTACCGCCTGGACTCTCGCTCTCTCAGTTGCTTGCTATTACATTGTCAGCTGGCAACTTATGCGCACCATTATTGTCTCGTATCCTGAAGTAGTTCTACTGGCTATTCCATTAAATATTCTGTTGGGTCGCTGGACCGGACTTCGTTTGACCGAATACATTCGTTTTCGCAAACTCTTCCGATACGCCTAAACCCTTTACCTCTCCCTATGTTCCTCAAAGAATGGAAGGGTGTACTGGGAATGAACGCCCGGGTAGTCGAGTACATCAACAAATCCAACTCTCCTGAAGCAATTCGTTTAGCGAACAACAAGCTCGCCACTAAGAAAGCGCTTCATCGTCTGGGACTTTCTACTCCTCGTTTATATGCCACACTTTCGAGTCGTCAAGAACTGCGACGTTTTCGTTGGACAAAGCTTCCTGCTTCGTTTGTCCTTAAACCCAGCTCTTCGTACGGTGGTGGTGGTGTTGTGGTTATATTCGGTCGTAATAAAAAAGGAGAGTGGGTAAAAGCAGACAAAACAGCTGTCTTCATACCTGAACTACGCCGCCACGTCATGGATATTCTGGACGGAGATTTTTCTTCCGGCAACGTGCCGGACACCGCGCTATTCGAGCAGCGCGTAAAAATTGATCAGGTATTAAAGCCTCTTTCCATTAAGGGTATTCCCGATATTCGCCTCCTTATTTACAACGGTGTGCCGGTTATGGCGATGCTTCGCCTCGCCACAGAAGAGTCGGGTGGCCGCGCAAATTTACATGCTGGTGGCATTGGTGTGGGAATTGATCTATCACTCGGTATCACCACGACCGCTATTCACCACGGGAAACTTATCGACACGCTCCCCGGTAAACGCCAACCCATTGCTGGCGTCCGTATTCCGTATTGGAATGACATATTGCATTTATCGGTACGGGCAGCTCAAGCAATTGGTTTATCATATGCAGGTGTCGATATTGCTATTGATCGTGATGATGGACCGATGGTACTGGAAATAAACGCGCGCCCCGGACTTGAAATTCAAGTGGCAAATCTCGCTCCGCTTCGTCTGCGTCTGCGCCGAGTTGAAGGACTACCCCCTTCAAGCGTGGAGAAAAAGATACGTCTGGCAAAAGAGCTATTCGGCGCCGAGCTAGAGCATGAGATTGAAGAGCTGTCAGGAAGAATGGTGCTTGGCGTAGAAGAAACGGTCGAGATAATCGACAGTCACGGCGAAACAATTAAAGTTGCAGCCAAAGTAGATACTGGCGCCTGGCGTACTGCGATTGATCAGAAGCTGGCGGAAAAACTCGGACTTTCTTCTGAGGTCCTTGAACACCGCCATGTGCAATCTGCCTTAGGCGAGCAGGTACGTCCGGTCATAAAACTCACCATGAAGGTACGCGGGCAGAAAATTACAACCGAGGCTTTCATTGCGGATCGCAAAAATCTCACCTACGACATGATTTTGGGACGTCGCGACTTGCGCGGCTTCTTAGTTGACCCCGCTAAACGGTCAAAAAATGAAAATACCTATCCATAAATTCGGGCTTGCGGGGTACCGCCTCATTTGAGTACGGTACTGACAGTAACAACCCTCTTATTATATGCCTACTCGACGGTTTAAGCGTTCAGGCGCCTGGCAGCGCTTTCTTAAGGGCCTACTGGCCTCCCCGGCTGCCCGGTGGCGGGCTTTAGCACTCGTGGGAATTTTGTTTTTGTGGGCTGCCGGCACCGTTTTGTGGTGGAGCAGGGACCTTCCTGACCCACAAAATATTAGAGAAAGTAACCTTTCGGAGTCCACAAAGATCTACGATTCTACTGGCACCCACCTCCTTTACGAGATAGGAGAGACACGTCGTACTTGGGTAGAACTCCCTAATATGTCGCCTTTCCTAGTAAACGCCACGCTCGCAGCCGAAGATGCTGAATTTTACAAACATCACGGTTTAGACTTCACCGGTATCATTCGCGGCGTTATTTTGAAACCACTTTCCGGGCAACGAGCACAGGGGGGTTCCACTATTACTCAGCAGCTTATAAAAAATTCTATCCTTACGGCCGAGCGTAGCCTGCGTCGTAAAGCAAAAGAAATGGTGCTGGCAATTGAACTCGAACAACGCTTTACCAAGGACGAAATTTTAACAATGTACTTAAATGCCATTCCATACGGTAACCGCTCGTATGGTATTGAGGCAGCCGCTCAAACATTTTTTGGTGGCTCGGCCAAAAATCTTTCTTTAGCTCAGGCTGCCCTCTTGGCCGCACTTCCCCAAGCCCCGTCCTACTATTCTCCTAACGGCTCTCACTTTGAAGATCTCAAGGGTCGTCAAGAATATATTCTTGACCGCATGGCGAGTCTGGAGATGGTAACTAAAGAAGAAGCTGAGACGGCTAAAAAAGAAGAGCTTGCTTTTCAACCCCCCAGTGACAACATTACTGCCCCTCACTTTGTCTTTTATGTTAAAGAACAACTCGACGCTGAATATGGTGAGGGAGTTGTTGATCAGGGCGGACTTAAAGTAACAACCACGCTGGACGCTCGTCTACAAGCAATTGCTGAAGAAGTACTAAAAGAACAAGCAGCTCGTCTTAATGGACTAGGGGCAAGTAATGCAGCGATCGTGGCTGTAAACCCAAAGAATGGTGACATCTTGGCGATGGCTGGATCGTTGGATTATTTCAATGAAGAAATTGACGGCAATGTGAACGTGGCGATTCGTCATCGCTCTCCGGGATCGTCCTTTAAGCCTTTTGTGTACGCGGCTGCTTTTGCCAAAGGCTTTACTCCAGAAACCATTCTAGTCGATGCCGAAACTGACTTTGGTCAGAACTATAAACCCAAGAACTATAACTTAAAGGAAAATGGACCAGTATCGATGCGGGTTGCTCTCGCCAATTCACTTAACATCCCGGCCGTGCAAACGTTGTATTTAGTCGGGGTAAAAGAAGCAACAAATCTTGCCCAAAAGATGGGTATGGAGTCTCTCAACGACCCCGAACGATATGGGCTGTCTCTCGTGCTTGGTGGTGGTGAGGTGCGCCTCGTTGATTTAGTATCCGGCTACGGCGTCTTTGCTGCCGAGGGAGCAAAGTATCCCCAGCGCTCTATTTTAAAAGTAGAAAATAGAGAGGAGACCTTATTTGATGACACCAAAGATGCACCAAAAGGAGAGCAAGTCCTGGAAGGACAAGTCGCCCGCCAAATTACAAGCGTCCTTTCAGATAACAGTGCCCGCGCCCTCGTCTTCGGTACGAACACCCCTCTTACGCTAGGTAGCCGTCCCGTAGCTGCAAAGACTGGTACTACGCAAGAATTCCGTGATGGCTGGACGAGTGGATATACTCCGTCCCTGGCGGCTGGTGTGTGGGTCGGTAATAACGATAACTCCCCCATGAACCAACGATCAGATAGCGGACTTACTGCTGCTCCCGTTTGGAATGCGTTTATGCGTCGAGCCTTAGAGGGCACACCAATTGAACAATTTACACGTCCTGAACCACTGCAAAACATTCCCCACGCTGTTCTCCGTGGAGAGCTGCCTGAAGTAAAAGGGAAATGGGTTGAGGCAACAAAAACTTTGTATACGCCAGAGTGTCCGGTGGCGGAGGGACAGATGCGCACTTTTAAAGAAGTCCACAGTATTCTCTTTTCGATTCGCCGCACAAATCCGCTCGGTCCCCCACCGGCGCAAGCTGAAGCTGATCCTCAATTTGTAAAATGGGAAGCCGCGGTTGCCTCTTGGCGTGACCGCCACCGCGAAGCCAACAAAGATAAGCCCGAAGAACCAATCTATGTCGGCTCCCTTCCTACTCCTTCCTGTGATATTGGCAGCGAGGAAGACTTGCCAAAGGTACGCATCGTTGAACCAAATACCACTATCCTGCAAGACTCTCCCGTCACCGTACGGGTAGAAGTAGACTCACCGCATCCAATACGAGAGATACGTTTCCTTCTCGACGGAGAAGAAATCGCTCGCGTGGGTCCAGGTGAAGACCCAGCTGTATCCCTTTCATTCGACGAGAACATTAGTGGCCGTCGCACTCTACTGGTTATGGCCATAACAGAAAATAATTATATTGGTCGCGCTCATCGTACATTCATTCTTAACCCTGATGATGCGCCACCGTCCGTCACCCTCCATACACCCCTCAACGGTCAAAAGTTAAAAGCTAACCAATTTCCTCAGACTATTAAGATTACTGCCACTGACGGCAGCGGTATAGAACTCGTCGATGTTCTCTACCGTAAAGTTGGTGAGTCAAACACCCGTAGAGTCGGACAGACAAAAACGGTAGCACCAACTGCGCCTAATCGTTACGAAGTACCGTGGGTTGATTCTCCGGGCACTGGTGACTTTGAAGTATTTGCTATCGTCTACGACAAAACGGGGAACTTTACCGAGACTCCCCCGCACACAATCGTAATTGAATAATCTCTAACCGGTACGGAGATACTGTCGCCAGTAGGTATAGAGTTCCCTCGTCGCAAACAAGTCGCGTGCATTGTAGCGAGCAATATCAAGATATTTCCCGTCGGCAAATGCTTTTCCTACTTCACTTGCAGCTACGTTGCCGTCTTTGGGAGTTTCAATACCAAACGCCCGACACCACATATGAAGACCGCCGGGACGTCTCACCGCACCGTAGTAGCTAACCTGATCGAATAGATCAATATGCTTCGCCTCGTATCGCTGACTTCCTAAGTACCGATTCGACATAAGATCTTTGCCAATAGGAATGTGGTGAATAGCGGAACGAATATTGATGTACGGGATATCAAATGTGCGTCCGTTCCATGTAACAAATTCTGAGTACCGAGTCGCCCCACCCCAAAAACTCTCTAGCATTTGTTCTTCCGTTAGTGGTTTGTACGTTACATTGTCTTCTTTGGTTTCCGTAAGGTCTGCCCCCGGCGCCTGAAAATACACCACTGCCTTATTTTTATCGGCATCAAGTACGCCGATGGCCACGATCTGGCCCGTGAGAGGCGAAAAAACAAGGTTACGTTCCGCTTCGGCTACTTCAGCTTCATACTCAGGCGTGCCAGGTTTTGCCTTAACATATTTAAGAAATTCTGCCTTTGTCCGGTCATCGAAGTCGGCAAACGTTTCGCCCACCGTTTCAATATCAATAATAAGCGCACCCATAGTCTTAATAATACGACGGAATGATTGAAAGGTCCTTTAATGTATACCCAGCTACTTTTTCCAGTTCAGCACACAGATCCCAGCGTAGTACGTACGCCTCTTGAAAAAGAGTGGGAGAGCCAACACGCACGATTGCGCGGGATCCACTGACGCTCGCACAATACACCTTCTCGCTTTTAAGGTGCTGACGGAACCACTCCTCAATAAAGATCTTGAGGTCAGCCTGGGGCACCCCATCTTTTTGTGAAGAAGAGAATAACTCGGAGAGGGGTTTAAACATGGACAGCTACTTTTTCTTGAATTGGAGTTTTTGCCGCTGGTAAAAGCAGCTCTTGTAAGTTTAGTATTTTTGCATCGTCACGGTTTTTCACCGCTTCCGGCACGGCTGTACACGTAAGAAATATTTGCGCCTCTGGGAGATGTTCTAAAAGGTGTTGTTGCCTATCTGCATCCAGCTCACTGAGTACTTCATCAAGCAATACGATAGGCGCTTTACCCCCCACCTTTTTCATAAACTGGAATACTCCGAGCTTCAGAGATAACACCAACATACGCATCTGTCCACGTGACAGTGAATTCTGAGCTGGGCGACCGTCAATTAGTACCTCAAGATCGTCGCGGTGTGGCCCGTAGAGCGTATATCGGTACCGCTGCTCATATTCCCACCCGCCCGCCAAGGCAGTCGCCAGGTCGCTTCCATCCGGCAATCCACGAGAAAGTTTTACTTCAACGTTTTCCGATCCACCAAATAAAGAATGATAAAGGGTTGGCAGGTGATGATTCATAAATGACACCAGAGTGTCTCGTGAAGCCCATATAGAAGTAGCCTGTTCATTTAACAAAGCTGTCCAGTGCGCAATATCCTCCGGACTCTTCGCAGTTTTAAGTGCTGTATTACGTTGCTTGAGCGCGCGTGAATATTGCACAATGGCGGAGAGATAACTTGGTGAAGAACTGAGGGCTTGGTTTAAGAAATTACGCCGCATACTCGGCCCCCGTAAAAATAGGAAGGTATCGTCAGGTAAAAAGAGCACAAGAGGAAACTCCGTGTAGAGAGCAATCGGAGAAACGGGCACCCTGTTTTCCTCAATCCGGAGACGCCGTGAGGGAACATGGTACTGAGCATGTATTTGCGACTGGTTCTCCCCGTTTTCAATAACCGCCTTTAGAAAAAATAAATCTTCACCCCAACGAACACATGTTTCGTGTGGTGAACGAAATGACTTCCCGCGCAAAACAATATGAATAGCTTCTAAGAAGTTTGTTTTTCCAGTCGCGTTCGGAGCAGCCACCACTGAGAGCGTTGGTGAAATCCCCTCAATTTGTACATCGGTGAAGCTACGAAAGTTTCGTAAAGAGAATGATGAGATGTGCATACTTAGGTGCGAATTGGCATTACAACATATACAAACTCATCACTCCCTAGCTTTGGCCTCATCACAATTGGACTAGCATCTGAGGTAAATCCAATTTCACACTCATTAGCACCCATGCGCTGTAGTCCTTCAAGAATATATTGAATATTAACCAGTACCTTCACATCTTTTCCTGTACCTTCAGCGCTTACCTCAACTTCACCCGCGCCAACCTCACCCCCACTTACTTGTGCTCGTATTCTTTTCTTAGAGGGAGTGACTATTAGTTCAACTCGTCGTGAGCCAGAGGGAAGAAACACGGATAATGTTTTTAGTGACCGTAGAAACTCCTCACGATCAACTAGCATAGTTGTTCCAGATGACTGGGGAATAATCTGCTGATAATTAGGGTACGAACCATCCACTAAGCGAGAAGTAAGCTCCACTTCACCGGAGGAAAAGAGAATGTAATTTTCTTGAGGGGAAACAACTACCTCATCTTGATCAGCAAATACACGCACTACCTCCTGCGCTGATGGGGTAGGAAGAATAAATGATGGATATTTTTTAAGCTTCATTTTTACCAAAGCCTCAGCAAGGCGAAAACTATCCGTTGCCGCTAACTTAATTCCACTTTCGTCAGTTTGAAAATATACACCTCTAATTTCCGGCCTAGTTTCGTCACGCGCGGCAGAAAACAACACTTGATCAATCCCACTACTTAAATCCTTACCAGAAACAGAATATGTTGTTTTACTTGTTCCACTTGGTAATAATGGAAAGTCATCAGTATTAGCAGTAGGAAAAGCCGCGGAGTAGTGAGTTGTGGTTATATGAACTGCCGCATCTTTATATTCAATTACAATAGGATGTGTATTAGGAAGTTGTTGTACATAAGAAAATACACTCCTCGCCGGCAATGCCGCCGCCCCACTTCCCTTTAGACCACCTCCAACCGTTGTTATAATTCCCACTTCAAGATCAGTAGCTGTTAACTGAATAACTCCGTTCTTTGCCTGAAAAAGAATATATCCCAAGATAGGAAGCTGAGAATTTCTTCCCGCTACTGGCGCTGTTCGTTGAAGACCGCGTAAAAGATTTTCTTGAGTGCAGGTAAAAGTGAATTGAGTGGATTCTTTTGTCGTCATACTACGTATAGCTATATAAGTATTAGTTATTGTTGTTGTAGTGTTTAGAAATAATGGGGATAAGGTTGCTTAGTATCTTTACTAAGGGTTTTATTGAGTATGAGTTTTCCTAAAAGACGTGGGTATAACATGTGGAGTATTGGTGATAAGTGGAGCGAAGTATATTGGGTTGGTGTTGGTGTGGGTATAAGTGTTGTTGTTTGGGTGAGTTGGGGACTATGTATCCCCATACTTATCCCCTCCTTATGCATAGAGGCGTTCTCGTAAAAAATTAATTTCCTGGGATAATTCTTCGTCTCGTTCAATAAGTTTTTCTATCTTTTCACAAGCATGCATGGCGGTAGTATGATCTCGTCCACCAAAGTAATTCCCTATAGAGGGGTAGGACATATTATTTTCTTTTCGTAAGAGGTACATAGCAATTTGGCGTGGTCGAACAATTTCTTTATTACGGCGCTTACCACAGATTTCATCGGATGTGAGGTTGTAGTAGGTACTAACAGTTTGAATAATTTGTTTAGTATCTACAGCTTTATGTTGAGATTGGGTTAAGATATCTTGGAGTGTTTCTTTGGCATATTCGACTGTTACCTCTTGTTTTCGGATCTCAGCGTGACCAATAACTCGATTTAAGGCTCCTTCTAAGTCTCGGACATTACTTTGAATGTTTTTTGCAATGAAAGTTAGAGCGTCTCCGTGAATAGTGATACTGGTGTGCTTAGATTTTTCTTCTAAAATTGCAAGACGTGTTTCAAAATCTGGTTTCTTAACATCAACAATCATTCCAGCGGCGAGCCGAGAGGAAAGACGTTCTTGGAAAGCGGGAATGGCTGATGGTGGTCGATCACTGCTAATAATGAGCTGTTTGTTTTGCTGATGAAGGGAGTTATAGGTATAAAACAATTCTTCCTGTGTTTTTTCTTTGCCAGCTAGGATTTGAATATCATCAACGATTAAAACATCTGCATTACGGTAAAAATCCTTAAATTTCTGAGTGGCCTTTTCTCGCAGGGATCGCACAAAGTCATTCATGAATTTTTCTGAAGCCACATACAGGATTCGGGAGTTGGGATTACGAGCTAAAATAGTTGTACCAATGGCCTGGAGTAAGTGGGTTTTTCCTAGTCCTACTCCCCCGTAGATAAAAAGTGGATTGTATGCCGCTCCTGGTTTGTCGGCTACAGCACGGCAAGCAGCGTAAGCAATTTCATTACTAGCACCAACCACAAATGATTCAAAGGTATATTTTTCGTTCAGGGCAATAACGGATGATTGTCCAGTCGTGACTTGTCTGGTGGGAGTAGTTAGGGATGGACGCGTTACTTTTTGTTTATGAGCAACGATACGTAGATTGCGTCGCTGACTAGCAGCCGCATGGTTCTTGGGAGTAGCCATTATCTTTATATCTGTAATCGATTGATCGAGGTCTTTCAGTACCTCGAGAATGAGAGAGCGATACTTTCGTGAGAGCCACTCGTAGGCAAAGGGGTTCTGGGTTTCTACTACGAGGGTGGAGCGCTTACGCTCCTTAGCACGAGTACTGCGAAACCAAGTCAGAAAATTGCCAGGACTTACCCGTAACTCCAACTGTCCTAGCGCAGCTTTCCACAACTGATCATTAGTCATCGGTTCATCCTATCACTCGACATAATGCAGTATGTGAAAAACATGTTGAAAAGATGTGAATATCATACAGCTTCACCGAACAAAATTAAAACATTGACCTTGTAAGGAAAAAGTTGCCCTTTCACATGTTAAAAACTGTAAGTGAGCTTACACAGCACAAAGCCCTCCTCGAGTTGACTTCTCGGTGCACTGATTCCATAATCGGGACAATGCCTAAAAGAACATACCAGCCTAGCAAACGTCGTCGCGCCCGCCGCCATGGCTTCTTAGCCCGGGCTCGCAAGCACGTTCGTGTATTGAATCGTCGTCGTGCCAAGAAGCGCGCTCGAATAGCACCTGTCTAAGAATCGCTTGTGCTGCCGCACTCAAATCGGCTGCACCGACAAGGAGACGTTCGGCGCACCCTACGAGAAGGCCGTCTTATACGCGGGCGATCTTTTGTCGTACGCATAGCCCAGCGTTCTGATAAAGAACCAACCCGGGCAGCCGTAGTTGTGGGCAAACGAGTACATGCACTTGCGGTGAAACGGCACATGTATCAACGCTGGCTTCGCGAGGTTTGTCGTGACGTGATAAAAGAAGCACCAATCGGCTATGATATGGTAGTAGTGGCTCAGCCTTCCCTCGCTCGTCTTACAAGCTTGGCCGAAATAATGGAAGAGGCGCAGCCACTTTTAAAATTATTAACCTCCAAAAAATGATTCGTATTCTCCTTAAACTCATTGCGATATATCAACACACGCTTTCCCCTGATCACGGTTGGTTGAAAATATTTTTTCCACACGGGGTGTGCAGATACGAGCCAACCTGCTCGCAGTACATGGCGCTTGCCCTTCGTCACCACGGCTGGCGAGGGTTAAAACTGGGTGCATTGCGTATTCTGCGCTGTCATCCATTTGCAGTAGGTGGTCGTGATGATGTTCCCGCTTTTAAGTCCGCAAAAGTATGAATCCTATTATTTTGGTATATACCGAAGGGCTGTTTCGCCCGCTTCTGAACCTCTTGGTCGGTACAACAAACATCATCCCTGCTCACTCGGTCGGGTGGGCAATCATCGTGGTAACTTTTATTGTTCGCCTCATTCTTCTGCCGTCTTCTTTACATCAGGTAAAGCGAGCCAGTCAGCAACAAACAAAGATGGCTGCTGTTCAAGGCAGGCTCAAGCACATCAAAGAACAACATAAAGACGACAAGGCAAAACAAGCCGAGGAAACCATGCGTCTCTACCGTGAAAGCGGTATTAATCCCGCGGCTGGTTGTTTGCCCCTGTTGGTGCAACTCCCGATTTTGATTGCGCTGTACCGAGTGTTCTTAGCTGGTCTTACTCCTGAAATACAATCAATGCTTTATAGCTTTGTGCCGTTTCCTGGTGACATACACAATTTGTTCTTTGGTATTAATTTAACTCAGCCTAGTCTGGTATTGGGTATACTGGCTGGCGTTGCCCAATTTGCGCAGATGAAATTTCTGGCACCCACTCCTCCCCAGATGACAGCCGATGATGATGCAGCTGCAGTTACGAATAGCATGCAAAAGAATATGGCCTATATATTTCCGGCTATGACCGTATTTATCTCTTTGCGATTACCAGCGGCTCTTGCTCTCTATTGGTTTGTGACCACTGTCTTTGGAGCAGCTCAGCAGTATCTCCTGCGTCGTTGGTATCATGTATCCGGCAACGTTCCGATGGTGTAATTGACGGGCGTATAGCGCCTGTTTACTGTACGAATATGGATCGGCAAGGGGCAGCACTTATAGAGGAACATGTCAGGCATATACTGGCAATGGTCGGGTTTGCCGAAGTTACAGTGCATTGTGCTCTTCCTGAAGAACACCTTATTCGAGTGGAAATAGAGGCTGGGGATGAGGGGCGACTATTAATCGGCGCTCATGGTGCTCATCTCTCTGCTCTCCAGCACGTACTACGTTGCTTGCTCCGCAAGAATTTAAAGAATGAAGAAGTTCGAATCTTAGTAGATGTGAACGGTTACCGACTGCGTCGTGAGCGTACCCTCCTTGAGATGGCGCAGGAAGTAGCAAGGCGTGCCCATCGCACTGGTCGAACTGTCGTACTGGAACCGATGACGGCAGCTGATCGTCGAGCTATTCACACGGCACTTGCGACTCATAAAGATATTCGCACCGAGAGTTTAGGAGAAGAGCCAAATCGGCGGGTTGTTGTCCGTCCGGTTTTCTTATAATTCGCTACTGAAGTGGCGTCTGTCCTCGCTAACACCGGCTGGTCGGTCGCCGGGCGAGTAGCTAGTGGCGCCCTGGGGGTAGTCGTTGCCGCCCTCATAAGTCGTCTCTTAGGAGTTAATAACTTTGGGGATTATGCTCTGCTGCTTTCTTTGGGAGCGCTTTTACAAACAGCAGCTGATTTTGGACTTTATCTTACGGTAACGCGACAGCTAGGAGCAGCTGCTTCTCGGCAACAAACAATACTTTCCTCAGCCATGTCGTTGCGGCTAGTGCTCGCCGTAGTGGTGTTTGGTTTGGGAGGAGTAGCGATTTTTCTTCTACCTACCTACCGTTTTCTCCTTTCGGCGTATGCAGTTGCCGCTCTTGGCTTCTTGTTTCAATCCTGGAGCCAACTTTTTATGGGGGTGTACCAAACGTATGGCGCCATGTGGCGAGCCGCTCTTGGTGACTTTGTTGGTCGTCTCTTGCAGGTAGTAGTAGTTGGAGTGTTCATAAGCGTGTTTGCACATCAATATGGAAAAGTCTCGGTCGTTTTTGCGACGGCAGCGTTTGCCGTATCTGCAGCTGGAGCTTACCTCATTCATAGTTTACTCTTGCCTCAACTGCGGCCTTTTCGCTTAACATTTGCGGGAGAAAAGTGGAAAGAGCTACTCACGACGTCATGGCCACTAGCTCTTATGCTCATTCTGAGCGCCATCTATTTTCGTATCGATATTCTTATGTTGTCCTGGTTTAGGCCAGCGGTAGAAGTGGGGTGGTACGGCTTAGCTTACCGAATTGTTGAAAGCTTACTTTTCATCCCGGCTGCTTTTGGAGGGCTGCTCTTACCAAAACTAAGTGCTACTCGAGACACTACTAAACTTCGGGCGTTACTAGAACAGTCACTCTATGCGCTGCTTATCGCCGGCGGGCTCGTCTGTTCCTTACTTATTAGCGCGGGGACACCCATTGTTACAATATTATCTGGCGCAGAATTTTCTCCAGCCGGTCCTCTCTTGTCTACGTTGGCAATTGCCCTTCTCGTTATGTTCTTTGGTAACTTATTTGGGTTTACTTTAGTAGCTCAAGGAAAGCAGCGTAGTCTTCTTGTGTTATACGCCGGGCTCGTGATTTTTGCAGTTATC
This sequence comes from Candidatus Anderseniibacteriota bacterium, assembly GCA_016197005.1. Taxonomy (GTDB): domain Bacteria; phylum Patescibacteriota; class Andersenbacteria; order UBA10190; family UBA10190; genus JACPWO01. The sequence goes on along the minus strand of JACPWO010000001.1, from coordinate 533,139 downwards.
GCTAACTCCCTTACCATTCCTCACTTTGGCGCACCGGCCGCGGCGTGGGTAACAGTAGCCACTGAGGCACTCTCAGCTATAGTTGCGGGTGTATTGGTACACAAAAGTATTCACTTCCGTATTTCCTTTGGGGCGCTACTGGCAATCAGTGTGTTATCTGTAGCCACTTGGCTTGTATGTCGAGCGCTTCTTGGAGTTATACCAACTGTTCCTGCGCTTATCTTAGCTATGATGGTATATGGGGCGGGGGCATGGGCGGCGGGCTTACTAAAAGCCAAACAATTTAAACTTCTTATGCAGAAGACAGCATGAAAACATGCGACATTATTGTTCCAACGTACAACAACGCTGAGACTCTCCCGTTAGTATTGGAAGAGCTCAACAGGCAAGAGATTGTTTCTTCGTGGAAAGTACGCGTGCTCCTGTGTGATGACGGGTCAACGGATGCAACGCGTGAAATGATATCTCGCACGAAATACTGCCTGGAAACCATCTCTATATCCGGAGAGCATCATGGTGCAGCCGCGGCGAGAAATCGCGGTATTAAAGCTTCAAGGGCTGATATTCTTTTGTTTCTTGGTGCCGATATTATTCTCCGACCAAGCGCGCTTGCAGCTCATCTTTCTTTTCATGAACAACATCCGAGTACGCAAGACGGTGCGCTTGGTTTTGTAATGTGGGACCCCCGGTTGCGACCAACGCCCCTGATGCAATGGGCAATACACGGAGGGCCACAAAATGACTTCGATACTTTATTAGGAGAAAAGATCGTCGATGCTCGAAAGTACCTGTACGGCTCAAACCTTTCTCTGAAGCGTGACCTTATTTCTTCTGACCTCTTTTCCGAGCAGTTTACTGGCTATGGGCATGAAGATACAGAACTGGGTGATAGACTGGCGACGAGGGGGTTGCGATTGCACATACTGGAACGAGCGACGGGACTTCATCACCATTTCTATTCCACCTCTGCCTTTCTGAAGCGGCAGTATGCAGCTGGGAAAAGTCGGCACCTCTATGCAAAGCTTCTTCATCTGCCCTCGCCAGAATCCGAATTTAGTTTTCGGCATCGGCTTCAACTTTTTTTGTATCCTTTCCTTATTGCTCCTTTGCTTACTTCCGTTGTGCGCCTTACCTCTCGTCGATATACGCTTCCTCGTTTGTTTTCGCACGCCGCGGCCTACGCCTATCGTCGGGGGGTAGTTGCTGGAATCCCGCGAAAATTGTCGAAATAGACTAGTATTAGTGTCCAGACTTGTACACAGATGACGACCCCTTTTCCCACAGAGTTTTCCACATATAATTCCCCAGTATGAGACGGTATTTTGCTGTAATTGTCCATTATACATCGCCTAGAAGCACTTTTAGGCTTGTTGAGGCTTTAGGCAGTAGCAGTGCCCGCCCTGACTTCACCGTTATAGTAGATCATGCTGATATTCCCTATGACCTACCGACAGATAAGACGGTAATAGTTAAACGGCAGTCAAATAAGGGATATGTTGCTGGATTAACCGTGGGGTTAAAAGTGATTCAATCCTTGGGAGGGCAATCGGATGATGTTGTTATTTGCCTTAATAACGACGTTGAGATTTCAAGTGGCACGATGAAAGGATTACGTGAGTGGGCAGAGAGCCGAAGCAATCCCTTCTTAGCGGGGGATAAATTGGGGGTAGTAAATCTGTTTACGGGGAGGGCTCATCTGCCACCAATGCCAGAAATATTAATGGGCAAGCAATATGTTCACGGCTCAGTATTAGTTGCTCCGCTTCACGTCTTTCAAGTGACACAGTTACCGTTGGGGTTATACATGTATTGGGAAGACGTAGTATTTAGCTGGAGTGTCTCCAAAGCTGGTATCCCCCTTCTGCCCCTGCCTCGTATAGGGATAACGCATAATGACGCAGTAGAACCTCTACCTCCTCTGAAGAAGTATTACCTAGTGCGGAATGGCGCTTACGTTCTGGAGAACTATACATCTTCTTTTTGGCGCGTGTATTGGAAGGCTCTAAACTCTGGTCGTTATCTCTATCATCGTCTGTCTGGACATACTGATCTCGCACAAGCTTTAGTCGATAGAAAAAGTATAGTGATATGAACAAAACTGCTGTCGCTATTGTTACCCATAACAATGAGCACACGATCACAAAGTGTGTACAAAGTCTGCAGCGGGCGAATATTTCTCGTATCGTTATCGTTGATAACGCCTCTCAAGATAAAACAGTTGAGATATTACATACCCTTTCGGTTACTGCAATCGTAAATGCTACTAACAAGGGATTTGGAGCGGCAATAAATCAGGGAGTAGCTGCTCTTATTAACCAAGCCACGCTTCCTGCGTATTTCCTTTTCATCAATCCTGATGCCGAGTTACAAAGTTCGCTCGACGTTGCTACGGCCGTATTCGAAGCTGACCCACAAATAGGTATTATCGGATTGGGTTTAGAAGATTCTGATGGTAAACCAGAAACCTTTGCGTATGGCATGGAGCCAACGCTATGGTCACTTATTAAAAAAGGAAAAACGTACCAATCGGAATACCAATTGCCAGATTGGGTCTCTGGAGCAGCCATGCTTATTCGCCGACAGACATTTGAACAACTAAAGGGCTTTAATGAAGAGTTCTTCATGTATTGGGAGGATGTTGACCTATGTCGCCGGGCGCGTGTTGGTGGGTGGAAAGTAGTAATTGAGCCGACGATAAAAGTACGGCATGAACGTGGAGCAAGCTTGAGTAATAAGCGAGTGAAAGCCCGGCTATATGATGCCTCTGCAGACAAGTACTTCAAAAAGCACTATTCTCCATCGATATGGCTATTACAGCGATTTTTGCGCCATTTATACCGCTTGGTCTCGCCTTACTCCCGTTAGGGTGGTGGTCAGTAGTATTCCCACGGATAGCCATTGGAATACTCGGAATATCCCTTATCACTGGGCAGGTCTTACGTATTCCAGTCTTCGGACAAGCGGGAGGACTCTTACTCAGCGACGTGGCTGTTATTCTTATACTAGTAGCTAGCAGCATGCGAGTTCTGCAGAGAAAACAGATAAGTAGGACAGCTACTTATCACGGTTTGCTCCTTCTCCCATTTCTTATGTGGTCCTTGTTTACACTTGTTATTCACCTACCTTCGATGGATACGTCGGTATCAATCATTTCGATATCTTACCTATTTCGTCTTACTTCTTACCTTCTCCTCTTGCCGGCACTTTTACTTCTGTTCCAGGATCCACTGCTGCGACGATTTGCCCATAAAATTTTGATGGGGGCTACAGTCGCTTTACTTGTTCTTGGATTTTTACAGATACTCATTCTGCCAAACATACATGATCTGCCAGCTTGGGTTGGCACGGGCTGGGATCCACACGAGAAGCGACTGGTTGCGAGTTGGCTTGATCCGAATTTCCTGGGTGGGTTTTTTATGCTCATGCTTATTTTTTGGGGCGCAAATGCACGCTGGACCATTCAGCGTGCTTTTCTTATAGGGGCTAGTTTTTTAGCTCTCGCCCTAACCCAGTCTCGCAGCAGCTTGATTGCGCTGGCGGCAGCCGGCTTACTTATGTCTCCCCTCCTTGTCTGGCGGTATGTATCTGCTGCGGGCGCAATATATCGGAAGCATAGGATCCTTCAGATTGTTCTCGTTGGAGCCTTGGGGCTAGTGAGTGTAAGCATAGCCGGGTGGATACTCGGCGATCGGCTGGTGGGAACAATAACGCATGATTCCACTGTTCAATTGCGGCTACAGTCACTGAGAGCAGTGTGGCAAGAATTTGCTTCGACGACAGCTCTCGTGGGGGTTGGGTATAATAGCTATCAATTTGCAGCAGCCAGGGCAGGTCTTGCTTCGGACTTCTCTCTCCATTCTCGAGCCGGGGTAGATAACAGCTGGCTTATGTTATGGGTTACAACTGGAATACCAGGAGTTATCTTGTTTCTTCTTCCATGGACATATGGCCTGCAACAAACATGGCGGCGATTTCTGAGTGAAAGGGCTCTCCCCTTACTTGCTCCGCTTGGTTGTTTTCTGACGCTTCTTATTCACTCTCAATTTCTTAATAGCTTTTTGTATGTACATCTCCTTATTACTTTAAGCATTTTATGGGCACTGAGCCTCTCTACCGATACGGCCTCATAGCGATAGCCGCTCTCTTACCGACGTATCTGGTGCGGTTTTCCGTATTGGGTATTCCTACAAACGTACTTGAGGTGCTGATTATTGGGGTGACAATTGCAGGGTTTCTGCAACCCACAATGAGGCGAAGTTGGAAAGAAGTTATGTGGGTCCTACCATGGCCAGTAGCTACTTGTCTCCTTCTCTTTGTTGCAGCAGCAGTTGTTTCTACTATCATTTCTCCTCACCCTGAGACGAGTCTTGGAGTTTTAAAAGGGTGGATATTAGTCCCTTTGCTATATGCCGCTCAGGTATATATAGCTACTTGGAGATTTCCTAAGATACGAGACTATATCTTAAATGCGCTTATTACATCAGGGGTAGTGGTGGCGCTTATTGGCATTAGTCAGATTGGAACACTTGATCGAATTCGGAGCGTGTATGATGTCCCTGCATCCCTGGCACTTTTTCTTGCGCCGTTAATTGTATTGGCCGTTTTTACAAGAATAAAAATTGGAGGATGGCAGATCAATTACTTGATGGCCGGTACCATGTTTATAGCCCTGCTGGGAACAAAGTCACTGGCTGGTATTCTGACAGTGATAGTAGTTCTTTTTTTAGGAACAATCTCATTACGTCCACACATACAGTTAACAAGAAAACCTCTCGTCTTAATCTCAGTAAGTATTTTGTTGGTGATTGCGGTATGGGTGAGCGTTCAAAAGACGAGTTACTTATTACAACCAGCCAGTTCTGCATATGTTCGACTACAACTATGGGATATTTCGGGGGAACTCATTCGAGAAAACCCAATCCTTGGCATTGGGCTGGGAACTTTTGAGCCGGCATACCAAGGAAAACTTCACGAGCGTTTTGAGAGTTTTAAAAACTCTAGATCACAAAAAAAGCCACTTAGTGAATTTGTGTATAGGGATCCACATAGTTTGGTTCTCTCTTTTTGGCTTAATACCGGATTAGTGGGGGTAGGAGCCTTTCTTGTTCTTCACGTCTGGATATTTTACCAAAGAGGTCTCAAGTTTTCTGTGGCTTTAGCTTTATTTGTATTAATACTCTTTGGTTTTACTGACACTATCTTTTGGAAGAACGATTTAGCGATACTACACTTTGTATTAATAGCTCTTACTCTGGGCAGTCTTCGCCAATACAAGGTTCTTTTGCCTGCTCAGCAAATTGAGGGCTAAGCGTATTTAAGATAAGAACTGCTACTAAGGCCAGAACTATTCCTAGCAAAGCAGAGCCAATCATTGTTTTAGCGGTTCCTACGCGTTCAGCGCTGCCCCCAGCAGTCATATACACATAACCTCCGCCCACAATAAGAATGAGGCCAACGATGATAATCGTAGCGGTAACAAACTCAACAACAGTGCCAACGTAAGATGTTAGGGCACTTCCTTCATTATCTTTTACATAATCAAGAATTTTTCCATCAAATATGCCCGGTAAAGGAGCTTCAAAACATCCGAATGGACTCTCTGCGCATGGATCCTCCTCGTCCTGTGCGAGTACGGGAATAGAATTAATAAGTATCCCACTGAATGTAAGCAGGGTAACAAAAAGAGAAAATAGGATTTTTGTTCTCATAATTATGGGTGACTTTTTACGGTCAATTCTACGAAGGTGTCTCGAGCTGCTTCGAGGGCGCCTGCATCAAAGATAACAATAATTATAAGCAGAACTAAGGAAATAAGTAGTATCCATGGAGCAAGCCAGATGAGAATTCCGAATAGCCACGTCATAAGCATCCACGCAAGTCTTTTAGCAACAAATTTTGCTGCAGTCAGTGCGGTTGATAGTGCTTTCTCGCTTATATCTTGTGGTTGTTTTCTCTGCGCTCTCTGGTTTTTGTTAAGGCCCAGACGTTGTGCCATTGACGCGCCTGGTAATCGGCTCGCTAAATTGCTTGCTGGATTTCGATTTGATGAAGTACCTTGCGGTTGTGTCTGGCTGAGACGGCGATCAAAATTTAAGCGTGCTGCATTTTGGGATTCTGCGTTGTACGTAGCCATTATCTAGTCTTAGTTAGTAAGTTCTTGCTCTTGCATTTCCTTCTTAGCGGCTTCAATAGCTAAAATTTGCCGTGGATCGGAAGTAATAATCTGATCTTCTGCGTAACTCGCAATAACTTTGATTGCCACATGTTTTAAACCAGCAAAGAAAATACCTTCGCCTACGTCAGATTCCAGGAGACGGAATTTTTCATGATCAGTTAAGTAAAACACCTGAGCTAACATATCGATTGCTGCCGGGCTTTGCCGTAAAAGAAGCTGGATAGAGGAGTTGGTGACAATTGGTTTGCCATATTTTGATGCAAGGAAATCTTGAATATCTTGTGTAATAGTAGTGACTCCTAAGTAGTACTTACGAGCGCGTTTCGCCATGGAAAACAAGAATTTAGCTGACTCTTCGTGTTTCATCATGATCCACGCCTCATCTACTACTAACAGGCGCCTTTTAAGTTTCGAGCGCACACGATTCCAGATGTATCCGAGTACAACGTGCATAGCAATCGGGCGCAGCTCCTCTTCCATGTCGCGGATGTTAAATACAACGAGCTGCTTATCTAGATCAATATTGGTTGGTCTATTGAATACGCCAGCAAACGTTCCCTCAACGAATCGTTGAAGTCGTGTAGCAGCGTTTGTGCCCCCATCCATTTCTTTTAAGATGTTATAGAAGTCTTGGAGAGTAGGTACCTCTGGTTTTTGCCAGCGAACGCCTGGCGTTATGTCTTTCAAAGCATATGTTTCCCAGAGGGCCTTATCTACGACCGACTGCTCTTCAGCAGAAAGTCCTTCAGCCATGAGAGTAACAAGACCAATAAGGCGGATAACGTTTTCACGAAGAACTGAGTCTGGTTCTTCATCTTCGTTTAATTCTGGTAGATCGAAGGGATTAATACGGTGATCAGACGCAATAGCAATTTTTAAGTAACTTCCTCCCACTGCCTCTGATAGATAGCGATACTCTTGTTCCGGATCAATAATAATGACTTCTGTTCCAAACATGAGAGAGCGCAGCACTTCAAGCTTTACCGTATAGCTTTTACCCGCACCGGATTTGGCGAATATGACCATATTCGCGTTTTCCAAACTGAAACGATCAAATAAGACAAGGCTGCTGTTGTGGAGGTTAATGCCATATAAAACACCAGAATTACTTGTTAAGTCGGAGCTAACAAATGGGAATGTTGTGGAAAGAGGTGAAGTATTCATGTTGGTATTTACTGCAAGTCGATCATTTCCTAATGGAAGTGTGGAAGTAAAGCCCAGGTCCATTTGGAAAAGCGCAGGTTTGGCATATACCAGGCGCCCCTCCAGAAGTACCTGGATCTGAGATAGCACATCATCAAGGTCCTTTTCGCTATCGGCATACAGAGTTAAGTACATGCCGAACTTGTAAAAACGTTCCGTGCCTTGTACCAGTCGATCGCGCAGCTCTTCAATATCTTGGTAAGCCGTTTCTAATTGTGGATCGCGAACTTTCCCTTGCTCCGTCTTCATGGAGATAGAGGCAGATACCTGAGTAACTCGTTTTAGAAGAACTTTAAGCATAGCCGCTGTATCTTGCGGATAGATGAACATGGAAACGTCAAACTCAACGTCAAAGTTCACAATTGGTGAAAACCAGTTTGTGTCTAAATAACGGGGGTACGTTGTAACGAAAAGAGTAGTCACATACTTGCCGTCTATTTCTAAATGGCGTGGCCCCACCTTATATCCGGCCGGAGCTAAAATATCCGTCAATGAAGATATTCCTTCATTAAATTGGCGCTCGCTTTCTCCCTCAGCTTTTTTATGGTCAGCTGTAGCTGCGGTTTTATCGCCTTTATTGCCGCGAAGGTAAGAAACGGCATCTTTCACAATGCTCATATCTCTGCATCATACCACACGTTAGTTTCTGCTATAATGCAAAGACGATGCGTTATCAGGTACCGCAGTTTGTTGATATTGAAGATAAAATTTTGGGGCCGCTTACCCTAAAACAGTTTCTTATGTATGTAGCTGCGGCTCTAACGCTAGTGCCAGTATTCTTGTTTTCTGATCTTGCTCTCTTTTTTTCTGCTGCTTTCCCTGTGCTGGGTATAGCGGCCGCATTTGCTCATTGGAAAGTTAATGGTAAGTCTCTCGCTTCAACGGTGTCGTCTGCTTTCCGCTTTTACTCTAGTGGCCAATTATATATCTGGCAGCGCACAAAGACCCCTCGCATTCTTGTTATTCAGGATGCAGAGTGGGAGGAATTACTCATCGCTCGTGGATCAGCCCAAGAAGACTTTTCTGCTTTAGCAGCTACCTCGCGTTCGCTTGAAACAGAAGGTAATATTTCTAAAGTAGATGAAGAAGATCCTTTAACTGTCCCTCAGTAGAACTATGGTCGATGAAATGAAATCAACAGAGAAGAAAGGGAAACCCTCCCAGGTACTGGTGCGTCTTAAAGAAATTCGAGATGGAGTTCTAGTATTGAATGATGGGACAATGCGAGCAGTCATTATGGTTTCCTCGATTAACTTCGCCCTAAAGTCTGAAGACGAACAGAGTGCTATTATCTTTGCCTACCAAGACTTTCTCAACTCTCTTGATTATCCTATTCAGATAACTATTTCTTCTCGCAAAGCAGATATCACCCCCTATCTCGAAGAAGTCAAGGTACTACGGGAAAAACAACAAAATGAGCTGCTCCGAGTTCAAATGGGAGAATATATTAACTTCGTCAGTGAATTAGTAAAAGACAGTAGTATTATGACAAAAACATTTTTTGTAACTATCCCATTTTCAGTTACTCAAGCCTCCAAAGAAGGATTCTTTGCTCGTATATTTAAAGGAGCAAAAGCAGCAACCGGGAACCAGAAAATTACGGAGCAAGAATTTGGACATTATCGTGCCCAGTTGTATCAACGGGTTGAGCAAGTGGCTAGCGGTCTGCGAGCAATTGGACTACGGGCCGTACCTTTAAAAACCCCTGAACTTTTAGAGCTGTTTTATAACTTCTATAACCCAATGACATCCCACAATCAGAGATTACACGACGTTGGACAGCTAAAAATTGAGGAAACAGAACGCTAGTTGGGAATTGGTGGGGGCTTTGGTTGTTCCCACTTCTTTTTTAGATCAAGAATGTTTGGAGGAATTGCAGGTTTATTTGGTATTCGCTTTAATGATGGAGGGGTGGAAAATGTTCTAATTTCCGGTTTTGAGTTGGTTGTTGGTGACAACGCTGGAGAAGTAGCTACTGGCTTAGATTTTTGCTTTCCAATCTTAGAACTTATGCTTCCTTGTATTTTTTTTTGATCAGCTAGATATCGATTTAATTCGGACGATATAGGAGCAATTAAGTCACGTTCTACTTCTCTTGCCATTGTCTGAGCTTTGTCATTAGCAACCTGTAGCTCGGTTGAAAAAATACTAGGTAACTGAACTAATATTTTTTTGCCAATTAATATTTCAAATATAGCAAAAGAAATATTCTCTACTTGTGCCAAGGGGATATCATGCGTTTTTGCTAGACCTAGTATGTAGGCACCAGTTTTTGCGGAAGTAGTAGCCTTAAGTAAAGTTACAGGTAGCGCTCGTAGCGCTCGAATATATTCTGCGCGTCTATCCTCGGGAATCATTACCAAGGATGCGGCAGGTATACCAGAGAAGTTAGTAGACGGCATAAGAGTCATTATCCGCTAGACCGTGTCTTACTAAGGCTCTTTAAAAGATCATCTGTGGTTTTCGTATCTTCGTGTTCTAGCATTTGCTGTATCTGACCTGCATCCATTTTATCAACAAGTTTTTCGTTGTTTGCCAAACTGCGCAGAACACGATTAATACCATCAATTTCATTTGCAGCCTTGTCTTTTGCTCCTTGGGTGGCAGTAGGGTCATTAATAACTTGTTGAGCACTGTTGTAAACATCAAATGTTTGTTGGTTAATTACCCCGTCAATTACGGTCTTCATGGCAGGTGATTCTTGCTTCATAGATCCAACACTGGCTGCAATTCCGACACGCTGGCTCCTGGTTCCTCGTTTCAATATTTCTTGAATATTAGATTTTCCTAACCCCGTAAGGAATGAAGGATTAGCTAGTTTTTCTGGAGAAAGAGCTGGGTTGGTAGTAAGTTCAGCTCTACTTAAGCGACTAAGATCTCCCTGCACTCGAGCGTCTCTGAATGCTTCATTTCTACCTCTTGCTTCTTTGGTTGCTTTGCGAAAACCGACTTCGCCCGCTCTTTGCATAAAGGAGGCTTTTTCTTTCTTTTCTTGGGTTTTCTTTCTACCAGTTTGGAATTTTTTCCAGGCATCTTGTGTGCGTCGTATTCCATAGGCTGTTCCGCCGGCAGCGGCTAGACTAGGAACTAACCCAAGCCCTCCGGTAGCAATGCCAGCAGCTAAGGCGGCAGTTTTCTTGGGATTTCTAGCTGCGCGTCCTGGTAAACCCTTCACAAATCCGACTGCTGCTCCCGCTCCGTACATTCCAACATATTTACCCGCAGTTGCTGCTACTATGATCAAGACTGTAACCACCGACATTTCCATAATATTTCGCAGTGACGAAGATTTTACATCGATTCCAGCACCCGCACTCTCGGATTCGGTTAAGGCAGCAATGATTGTGAGAATAAGCATGACTACCGGACCATAAATAACGTATCGCAAGAAATTTTCCCACCATTGCGAGGCAAATTTACCAGCTGCTGGCATCGCGGCAGCCAGATACGCCAAGGGAGAAACTATAAGGAGTAGTAATAGAGCCACGTGGCGTATGAAGAGCATAATTGCCAGCACGAGCAAGGCTCCTGTGATGACCCAAATAAATATTGTTGCCTCTGCAACTTTTAAAACACCATCCCAGGTTGTATATATTTTCCCCTGAAGCTCGAAGCTACCACCTACGCATGATGCATTTGCCCCTGATCCTACCGGACAAAAAACATTCTTCATAAGCTGAGAATTATCTATGATCCGAGCCCCTAATTTATCTGGAGTTGCCCCTGAACTACCTTTAAGGATTTGCCAAGAAATAGCCATAACAACTCGAGAGGAATCGATAATAACCCCGCCTATAACAAGGCTGAAGTTAATAAGCAGTGCAGCAATCAAAAGGCGAGGAAGCAGCCGCTTTACTCCGCCGCCAACGTCAATACGCAGGACAGTTAAAGCTGCTATTGCTAGTAACGCTAGGATAAAGCCAAGGTTTGCCAAGCCTTGGATGAAAGGCCACCCCTTTTGTACGATATCGTTCGTAATAAAAGCCCCCGCGGTTAAAACCGGAAAAAGCAGCTTACTGGCAAGTTGTAGTAGCCATAATCCGATTTCGGCTACCATCCACAATACCGAACTTATTATTTGTGCTGCGTAATATTGGACACCTTCCAGCGTGATACCGGTTTCAATTTGAGGTTGTGATTTATAAGCCGCCTCTGCTTGTGCTTCTGTGCACATTGCCCACGCAAACGCAAACACTTTTTTGGTTGCTTGAGCATTTTGCCCGGTTTCACTTTCTACTGTTTTAATTAGCACTTGACCATCAGGAATAACAAAGGCAACAAACCCTAAATCATTAACTCGATCTTCTGTTGGTACTTCTTGACACCCGTACTGGCTAATAAGAGTTGCCTTATTGTAAGTAAGGACGTACATGGGTTCTGCGTTTCTGATGTCGTAAACTTCTTCTGCTGAGGCACCACCCGGAAAAGCAAAACTCATTCCAATCAGAAGGAGCTGTAGTGGTCGGTAAAGTTTTTTGAGTGATGGCATCAAGTAACTCTATTTGAAGTAGTTAGTAATCGCCTGCTGAAAATAAGAAGTAGTGCTTGCCCCACTGACGGTACCACCGGAACTAGAATTTCCAGGTTTTTTGCGTTGATAATGAAGCGGTGATAGGGCTTGCAGTAAGCTCTGAGCTTCATAACTTTCCTCATGCAAAGGAAGATAATCATTGTCCGCACTCCTTAAGTCTTCTCGTGTACCTAAAACCGAACCATTTACAGGTGAATTGATTGTTTCTGGAGTAGGTGAAGAAGGACTAACAGTGACCGAGTCTTGGGCTCCAAAGATTCGACTTTGATCGGTACTTCTAGTAGTGGCATTGCACTCAGGAATAATTAAAGTTGCAGCAACGGAACTGCTTTGACCGTATCTAAAGAGGATGCGATATCCAAGTACACCGTTTACTTGTGCTGTTCCGGATACAGAGTATGTTTGATTACCAATAGATTGATTACCCCAAGATCTTCCGCTGCTACCGTAAAAATTATTAGACGGAGGAGAGTAAGACGGATCGCGAATTGGTCCTCCTATTTCGCCATCGTGCTGGGTTGGGTATAAAGCTACTACTCCTGCTTTTGACTCTCCGCCAGTACTACTCAGGGTAAACGAAACGGTTAGAGAGCTGCCGCCTACAAAACAAATCGGGCTGTTATTCTTTACACAGATCCCGTCCTTTTTAATATCACAGTCTTCGTCCTTGCTGTCTTCCTTGTCGCTTAATTTGACATCAGAGGGAATACCTTCAGAAATTCCTAAGCTAGAAATTACTCCTGATAATACAGCTGGACCCGCACCAGCTGGACGAAGTATTCGCGGCGATAGTTCTCCAATTGCTCCGTTCCCAGCAGGACGAGCAGCTTGAATAGTTTCTGCTAAGTACCCCCCGTCTTCTGTTGTGCTGTTTTTGCTTGCGATGCTCTTATTTGCTCCCTCTGACGCGGCTGAACCAAGCGCCTGATTAAGAGTTAGGAAATTACTAATAGAACCAGTAAATGCAGAAACATCATACTCTTCACTGCTTTCATCAAACGCAAGGGAGGGTTCTTGTGTCTCGGGGTCAAAAACAATACCACTTAAAGCGTTTGGATTTATCACAGGGTTTCGTAGTCCGCGGAGCTGAGCATTTTTGAGCTGTGTAATTGTTGTTTTTTTTGTTACATCTCCACTTGTGGCTGACTCTAGCGCAGCGATATCCGCACGGTATGGAATAGATTCAGCTGCGTCTCCTTTGAACTGATCTTCTAAAGCCTTACGGCGACGTTCTTGATCGTAACTATTAGGATCGTTACTTGAAAAGAGAGCGCCAACTGCACCGTTTGTAATGGAATTAACAGCCTTTTCAAAAGGGCTTGTTTCAAACGCTTCTCTTGGAGTTTTTTCACCAGAACATGCTCCCTGACTTATGTTACATAAGATGCCAGTGAGTTTTTCAAAATGTTCTCGTCGCTCCTCTTCCTTCACAGCTTCCCGTAGTAAATAACTAGTCCAAATATCTTGTCCCTCAAGTGAAATATTACGAGTTAAGACTGAAGCTAGATCGCTCTCAGTTGCTTTTAGTACTGGAAAATCTTCAGCTGGATATCCAGTTTCACCTTCAGTAAGTGCTTTAGCTGCCTCATCACGCTCTTTTATAAGTTCTTCCCGAGAACTTCCTGAATCAGTTCCAGTTGTGTTGGTAGATGGCTCAACATAATCTGCCTGGTCCAAGGCTGCTAAAACGTTAAAAAAGAGTTGCTGTTGACCAATTGCGGTATAGAACATTGCATGTGGATCTGCGTGTGCTTTCGGAACGGCAACAAGAATGCCAAATACTATTAGGAAGCCAACAGCATAAAAAGCAGGGCGAAAGAAGGACATAGCAAGTTAGACATATTCTAACAGAGTTTGGCAAAGAAAGAAGCTATAGCCTAATTAAGATACCGGCCTGCCAAAGTTCTTCCTAGTCTAAGAGAAGGCGATTTAATTCTTGTTCAATTAAAGGCAAATATTGCCCATTTATCAATTCGAGTTGGTTTATAGCTACAAGGGCTTTCACGGGATCAACGGGGTGAAGAGCGGCTTGATTATAAGTGGCTGTTGCAAGTTCACTATAGCCTAGTAGTAATTTGTGAACACTCTCTGCTTGTTTAGGTACGGGGGTCTTAATTAAAAGCTGTTGATATACCTGCAATTGTACTGCTTGACTTTGAATTAGAGTTGGATCTTCATTGTTGAGTAGTTCGTTCAACGCTAGTTGTATTACTTGCTCGTTTCCTAAGAAATCTAAACTTCCCACTTCTTCTACATATGCATTAATGTCGGCAGCGTTCGCTTCTCGTTGTAAAATATTTGTTGAGTTAACGGAAGGGGTGGGCAGTTTTACTTCGATAGATTGTTGATAGACAAAATCCATTAAACTGGCCTCTGTTCGCTGATCTTCTGGGTATTTGCTTTCATATTCCAGAGTTAAATTTCTACCTGGCGCAATTTCTAAATTTACATTCTCTTCAAAAAACTGGTCAACCGCAATTGGTTGAGCCGGAGCGGCTTCAATAGGTGTTATTTCTTTTCCTGGTGTAAATCCATCCGGTAGGATGTCGTTTGGCCCAGCAATCGTTGGATTATGGCTATTGCGTACCTCTTCGCCATCCTTAAACCCATCTGCGTCAGTATCGGCATTTTTAGGATCAGCTCCCCAAATAGACTCATCGGCATTTGAAAGACCATCCCCGTCATCATCACCGGTAGGATTTACTATATTTTGGCCACCTGTAGGAGCTTCTTCCAATGTTCCCGGAGTGGTGTCATTGGCTGTGTCCGTGGGAGCGTTTGCGCGTAAACGAGAAATAACAAGCCACACGGTACCGGCAAGGACACCAAGGATAAGGACCACTAGGATGGCGATAACAATTCGCCGTGACATGGCGTTAGTATAGCTTACTCAAGCCCGTACTTCGACTCGAGGTCTTTAATACTCGTAGTTATCTCAGTGAACGTTGTCGCCAATCCTTCTAGATTTTTTGCACCAATCAAGCCCGCTACATAGTCTACCTTCATATTTCGCAGAAGTTGTACGTTCTGGAGTAGGGCTTCACTGGCAGCTACAAGCTTCTTGTGTAATTCTGCCGCTTCAGCGGGTGCGGCCGCCTCTTTTAAAATGGCAATATTTGCTTTTAATTTTTCAATAATGGCGTCTAAGTCAGCATGCTGTTCTTGCCCAAAGCTTTTTTGAAATGCCTGAGCAATGTCATCGCTCGATATAAAAACGAGTTTAGTATTGTGCGAAGAAGAGACAGTGTTTAAATAGGCCTCAATTGCTGCTCTCCCCTCCTCGGTTGTGGTTTTTATGAGGATAGAAGCAGGTTGAGGAAGAAATTGTTGGCGATTTTGATCGACAAATCCTTCAAGTTTTTCTGGCGACAGCACTTCTTCTCTAGGCGCATCGGCGGGGAGAGTCTGAAGATATTTATTTGTCAGCGTATTCTCATTAAGGGCGTTATTTGTGACGTTTTCTGGAAAAAGTGCATCGTCTGGCCCAGCAGTTGTTGGGTCGCGTAAGGCTACTACCTCGTCACCATCGTTTGTCCCATCCAGGTCAGTATCAGCAACAACTGGGTTACTGCGGTATATGGGTTCTAAGTCATCGCTTAAGCCGTCTTGGTCCGTGTCCTGATCGGATAATACGTCAGTTTTATGTTCTTCTGTCGCGATCGGTGCAGGTTCATGAAAGTGTCGCCACACTGCTCGTGTACCCATGAAAAGGGTCCAAATGGCAACGATGACAAGCGCCGCAATACCAGCGACCACTATTCCTAAACGGTTGATTGAAGAAGGCATGACTTCTTATGGTACCAGCGTATTGAGCGCCTTCGCTAGTTGGTTGAAGCGATCACCGAGTTCTTGAATATTCCGGGCGGCAACGAGACCACCGATGGGATCTTCTGGCATTGTTTTAAGAAGCTGGATATTTTCTAACAGGAGCGCATGGAGATGAATGTATTCAGTATGCCAAGGGCGCAAAGATTCAGGCACAGCTATGCGATTGAGTTCAGCAATGGTGGTTTCGAGATCTTGATTAATCCTATCTAGGGCAGAGGTGGTGGGGTTCTGAAAATACTTACGAAAGGCATCCGCAATCGCTGGGCTCGTAACCGCAGTTATCGCTGGGTTTGCGGTAGGTGAGATAGATTGTTGGTAGGCAGTAACTTCGGTAGCCGTCGCGTCCAGCGGCGGAATTGCAAAGTCTGAAGGCAGTAAGTTTTTTCTCTCTTCTTCAACATATGCAGCTACCTCTTCCTCTTGGGAAAGCCCTTCTGTTATCTGACCGGTAACGCCAGCATATAGTTTGTATCGAGCCGTATAAGAGGTTTGTTCGGATATTCCGGTCGCCGCTTCTAGATAGGTAGTAAACGCATCATTGGGTTCAGCCGGAATAGTAGTCGGCATCACTGGCTCCAGTATTTTTTGCGCAATTGTTTTTAGAGATGGAGTATTGGCAGGAAACGCAGTCGTATCCTGGCTGCTATACCACCAAGCAAGGAGAAAAATACCGACTGCTAAAAAACTAATAGCCACCCAGGTAGCCGGACTGCTAAAAGGATTCTTCATCGCTTTCGTCTCCTTGTTTTAAGCATTCAGCCTGATCGGTAACAAAAATATCATGACGGGTTATTTCTTTTTGTCCTTGGCATAAGTTAAATCCAGCACCAGTTGCATCACCTTTGGGAATTACGTTGCCAGCTGAGCTCAAAACATCGTTACATTTACAGGAACAATCGGCGGCCCAATACGGATCTCCGGGACGGCCTCCGCACACTTCGCCGACGAGCGCTTGATCTTCAATGGTAACGGTTTGTTTGTTAGCATATTGTTCTGGAATGTTACCAGGAATATTTGGTGGTTGAATGGACCCTTGCCTCGCTTTCACGGGCGTTGGAGCATCTCGGATTATATCTTGCGTGTAATTACCAGACTCGCAAGCGGTTCGTTCTACTCGTTCTTTAAATACAATTTCCTTCTCACAGGTCGTTGCGTCTGTCTTGGGAGAGTCGAGCATGACTTCCCAATTCTCCAGCCGAACTGCTTCGTCCCGACTTTTATCAATTGTTGTGTGTGCTTGATAGGAGTTTGTTAGGGCGTATCCGAACACACTATATGGGTCTTTGACATCACGCGGGTTTCCCAGAAGAGCAATAAAAGTAGCTTGCGTTGGCGTATAGGCCTGCTCTCGAGCATCTAGTGTGCTTTCGTAGACTTTTTGGACACCATCGATAGGTCCTTGTAAGTTGTTTTCGGAATCAACACCGCATGAACGGCGAATTGATTCATTCGCATTATTAACTGCTTGTTTAGCAATGGGCGAAAATCGGTCTTTCCGCCGATCTTGAATGGCCTCATAATCCTTGAGCAAATTCTTTTGAGCTTCCGTTAATGTTTGGTTGCAATCTGCCTGTGTCTGCTTTTTATTTACGCAAGCGAGCCATATGGGGAGTAGTTTGCGGCGGACTGCAATGATGTTTTTAATGCCATCAATTTCATTTTCTACTACTAATTTCTTAAAATCTTGACCGGATTCGTATAGTGGAAACATAAAATATGCTGCTGGCCGAGATTTTCGTCCAAGCGCATCGTGATATTCGGGGGTCACAATGATATCGTCACTGTTTACTCGGCATTCCCCGGGTTCGATCGAAGCAACCGCTTCGTTAAACCGACTACCAAGTGTCGGTTTTTTTTCAGCGCACTCACTGTCATTTTCATCACCGCAGAATATGACATACGTGCCGTTTTTCAGCGCGGTTTGAAAGTTAACGCCGAGCGTCGGAGATGCGCTGCTGGGAGACGATTCTTCCGTCGGGTTGGTATCTTCGTCAGCCGCCACTAACCCCCGAGTTGTTTCTACGGAAGCTTTGCCGTCTGTATTCTGATATTGCACGCGCAAGGTAAGATGGCCGGGCGAAGAAGTAGCGAAAGTAATATCATATGTCAGATATTCATAAGGAATAATATCAGGTGCAAACCAGGTTAGTGAGTCTTCGTCTTGATCATCCGCCGTTGGTTCGACGGATGTTATTTCAAGTCCGCCTTCTGCTAAAAGTTCTACCGCTACATCTCGAGCGGGACCGGCGCTATCATTACGAATCAATGCTCGTACCACCACCGGCTCCCCTGGCGTTCCGTGTTCTTGGTTTGTAATAAGAAACGCGGTTAGTGTTCCGCGCGCTGCTGTTGGTACTGATCCTCCGACTGGGTTAGTCGAAAATCCGCTGTTATATATCTGCGCGGCTGCTAGTGCCCCATACTGTGTATCTTGTGGGACAATAGAGACTTGCTGTGTTGCTGCCAGAGCAATCAAGGGAGCAAGAATTATCGTGAGAAATGATTCAATCATTGGATGCAGTTAGAATACACGCCGACCACCAAAGTACTCGCCTTGCGGGGCGGGATCTTGCGGTCGACTTTGTCCGCCACTCCCATCACAGGCGGGATTAATGTGGCCACCTTCATCATCGGCACGGAAACCAATTGCTCGGGCCAGTTTATTGCGCAAAATACACGTTTCAAACTCGCCGTATGTCCCCGTCATTGTCTTGTGCATAATAGCGGTCGAGGGACGGTATTCTTCTACCGTGCTGCAGCCAGAGGTGCACTCAATACCAATCCCAGAAGACGAAGCGAACGACGAACAAGCCTCTTGCGTAGGAAAACAATTTTTCCCCGGTAGTGAATACGTATTATTTTGCTGATACAAATATTCGTCAGTCATCTTGCCGGTGGCGTGGCCTAAGGCGTGAGCAAGCATATTTGTACTGATACCAGTTCCCACTACGGTATATGCCGGGAAATTTTCTGGAGTAGTAGTGCAATCACAAGGGGTATCAAGGTGAACGACAATTGACACATCTCCATCTTGACGTGGGACGGTTTTTTGATTAGGGCAAGAAGGGAATGCGCCCTGGGTGAGAACGCAATCACCGAATGTTTGGTCGTTTACTGCAATGACAGCATCAATACAAGGAGCATAGAGTGACCAAGGAGAAATTGTGCTGATCATTGCGTCTGCCTGCGTTTCAATCTGTTCTAGAATTACTTTTACCTCCTCTTCGCTCTTCGTCGTTCCTTCATTAGTAATTGCAATCGTGTAGTGTGAAAGACTTCGCGGCTGCCCGGTTTCAGGATCAACTGGTGCTAGGGCCTGGCAAGGATCGTCAAGTGGAATATCTTGTGCTAGTACAACCGGACGCCATCCAGTAAAGGCGCCTCGCAAAGCCGCTAACTTTCTTTTTATATCAAGCAGTGATATCTCACTACTGCTAATAGTTTGGGAATCAAGCAAGGCACCAGTTACTGAACGCAACTCAACTCCTGTTAGTGGAGTAGTAGTGGCGGGCAATATAATTCGAGCACGAGAATTATCATACGGACGTATTTGAGCGGAGGTTGCATTTTCCGCGATCTCGGTAGTTGCTATCATCGTTGGATACGTGGCGATTGTTTGATTGCTGGTACCGATCACATTCACATTAAAAAATCGATCACCATTGCGGGGATCAAAATCAGCCACGTTTGGCGCATCTCCCGTAAAGCCAACACTCTCTATATGAAATGTAAACTGAGGTGTTCGTGTGAAGGTCACTGTTACCTCAAGATTTTGTCCCACTGACGTGGGTGGTAATGTGGGCGTAGCCAAAACGCTACTCGTGGGTGTCGGCGATGTGGGCGCTGGAGTAGTCCCCTGGTCAACTAGCCGTTGAAGTATGTCGGATCCAGGCAGGGTGCCGAAAAAAGGAATGGCCGGGACATTGTTAGCTGATTGACGCAGGAGGATTATGCTAACCCATATAAGTAATGCCAGTACAACTATTACAACACCAGCGACAACTGCGAATAACGCCCTTTTTGGGCGAAGGAATGAAGGCATGTTCATACTTGCCTCCCCAGTATATCATGGTCACCTTTAGCGAGGCGTAAGGGGTATCTCGGGTAAGGAAGATGCAAGTGCCTGGTGCAATGCGCGCCACTGTTGTTGAGAAAGTTCCTGCGGTCGAGCAGTAGTATCAATATGTATTTGTTCTAAGAGCGTTGCTATGTCAGTGGCAGAAAGATTAAGAATTCGACGCAGGCTGCCACCCAACTGCTTTCGCTTTTGCTGGAAGAGGGGCTTAGCTATTTGCATAATAGCCTCTCGTTCTTTTGGGGCTGATGTCTTATCTGGCGTCAGTAATACTAATGCGGAATCTACTTCAGGCTGTGGCCAAAAACAATTTCGTGGTACTCGTAAAAGCAGCTCTCCTGTTCCCCAAAGCTGAAGCGCGAGTGACATAAGGCTCATTTCAGGCGGCTGTGCGAGGAGGCGCTGCCCTACTTCTCGTTGAACCAATAAAATTGCTTGAGCAGGAGCGGGTTGCATTTCCGTAATACGGCGAATAATAAGACCAGAAAGATTATATGGGATGTTTCCAATTATTTGGTACTTGTCGGGCCAGGACCAATCGACGTTTTTTAAATCATCATGAACAATCGTAATAGCCGGAAACTGTTTGGCGAGAAGTTGCACAAACACATCATCTTTTTCAATCGCTTTAATAGAAAAATTATTAGCCGCGAGTCCTTGGGTAAGAGTACCGACGCCTGGACCAAGCTCTGTTACCTGTTGCGGTCCCTCTTTGGCTGCTGCCACTGTTGCTTCAACAACTTCTGGTGCTACTAGAAAGTTTTGGCCCATTGATTTCTTGGGTGAAATGCCTTGTCGACCCAGGAACTCTCGTAGTGCGTCACTATCTGTGAGGTTAATTGGCAACATATTATTGGGTAATATCTGCGCCGCTAATTGTTTTAACGCCATGTCCTTCAAATACGCACGTTAAGTTGCTACCCGACACGCTGATCACCACGCCGCGACCAAAGAGAGGATGCTGGAGGATTTCTCCTTGATTGGCATATACCAAATTAGGGTCTCCTGGGAATTGATCTTGAGGTAATGTTTGGTCGTCATGGCGAATAGCCGAGGTAATAGGGTCGAGGAAACGAGAGGGCATGCGAGGCGTGAGTTGCCCTGCTTGGTACCGGAGTGCTACATACGTCATGGTGAGCTGCTCGCGAGCTCGGGTAATGCCAACGTAGAGAAGGCGTCGTTCTTCTTCTAATTTTTCCGTATCATCAATGCTATTGATGTGTGGAATGAGCTCTTCTTCGCAGCCCACAATAAAGACACGCTTAAACTCAAGACCCTTAGCGGCGTGTAGTGTCATGCAGGTCAGGCGATCACTCTCACCTGCTTTTTGTGTATCTAGGTCGGTCATCAAGGCTGCCTCTTGCAAAAACTCGCTGACGTTTTGATAGACAGACGTAACGTTGAGTAACTCCTCAATGTTTTGCAGACGTTCTTCGCTATCCGGTAGCAATTTTACGTAGTCGAGGTAGCCGCTCCGCAGAAGAAGATGGCGTAGGATGTCTGCTACCGACCCTTCTTTTGGAACATTTGTATATGCTCGCAGTAGTTTTATCACATGAAGATTGCCCGTTGCAGTTTTTAAGTACGACCGCAATGACTGACCCGACTCAAGCGAACCTTCCTCCCAACGACCAATTGTTTTAGGGCCAACTCGTGGGAGTAAAGATTCAGATAGCCGATCAAGCGGTAGTCGAGCCTCCGGAGTTACCAGCCACTGAAGATGAGCGAGAGCATCTTTTATCTCTCGTCGTTCATAAAAGCGAAATCCACCCACAATAGTGTAGGGAATACGAGCGCGAAGAAATTCTTCTTCTAAGATACGAGACTGCGCATTGGTCCGGTACAGAATGGCACAGTCACGTAGCTTTCCGCCATTTTGGGTGTGTTCAGCTATTTGCTGCCGAACCCAGGCAGCTTCGTCGCGGTCAGTGGGGAGAGCTAAAATACTTACTGCGCCGCCTGCGGCATTTTCTGTCCACAGCCGTTTGTGCTTTTGCTTGGTATTACCAGCAATCACTTGATCAGCCGTTTCCAAAATTTGTGGAGTGGAGCGGTAATTCTGAGTTAAGTGAATAACCTGACATGTCGGAAAACGTTTTTCGAATCCTAATATATGGTCCACCCGTGCTCCTCGCCAGGAATAAATAGCTTGATAGTCGTCTCCAACTACACAGATATGTTTTTCTGGTCCCAAAAGGAGGCGTAAGAGTTCTTCTTGTAAATCATTTGTATCCTGATATTCATCCACGTGTAGCCAGCGCCAACGTTGTTGGTAGGTGGCTGCCAGTTGCGAATGTTCTTGGAGCATCCGCACCGGCACAACAAGTAAATCATCGAAGTCATACGCATCATTTCTAGCCAGTAGTGTCTCGTATCGAGGCCAGATAAGCGCCGCTACTTCTGATCCTTCGCTTCCAGTTCTTTCGGCGAAGGAGGCGGGAGTGTATCCGCTGTTCTTGGCACGTGAAATAATATGCCGGACGGCTAATGGCGACCATGTCTTTAAAGATATGTTTGCTTCTTTGAGTGCTTGGCGAATTAATTTCTCGCTGTCTTTTGTGTCGAGAACAGTGAAGGTAGCGGAACGAGGGTGAAAGCTGGTAGTCTCTCGCAACATTCGCGCTCCTAAACTGTGAAATGTACTAACCGCACGGGGCACATTTAGGGGAGATCCTAAAAGTTTTTTCAGACGACTTCTCATTTCCCCCGCTGCTTTGTTCGTAAACGTAACCGCCAAAATCTCTTGGGGGCGAGCGATGCCTTGGTGTACTAAATAGGCAATTCGATGAGTTAGGGCTCTCGTTTTGCCGGATCCGGCGCCAGCCAGAATAAGGACAGGGCCATGAGTAGTCGTTACTGCCTTTTGCTGTTCGGGATTAAGGCCGTCTAGAAGTAGAGTCACAGGAGCTAATAATACCAAAAAGCCCCCAAAACCTCTTCTTTTATCCACAGAATATACCCTTACCCCAGAGATAGGCTTTGCCAGGCCATTATAGCAAATATTAGTTGATAATTTGTCAAGGTTGACTCTCCCGCCCGGTCGCGTACTATACCTTCTTGTATCTTGTCAGGAACCACTGACAAGTCCTCAAACATCAAACACACCAAACTACAAACATCTCATCCTTGGTGTATTGCTATTTTACTATCTCCCCAGACATCTTCCCCTAAAAAGGAGAGGACGAATGGAAGCTCAATTCTAAAAGAAGCGCCTGCGGCGATTGCTTTGGCTGTCCGCTCAGGTTGCCGTCTATTTCATATATCTAAAAACACAGCTGCTCACGCTGTCTTTCTGGGGGTAGTTGGTATCCTCGCTTGGCAAAGTCAGTCCGGTGCAGCCATCGATCGCAACTCTCTCTTGTACAGTCTTATGTCCGGTGAGGAAATAACTGAAGGACCGCTCGATCCGGTAACGTATGCACAGACCAACGCTCCAGGAACAGGCGGATCTCGTCTCGCGGCAGCAATTGCTTCGGATGTTGGGTTAATTACATTTGACGATCCAGAGGTGGAATTTGCTGCAACTCTTGGTGGCAATGCAGTAGTAGCTCCCCTCTCTCCACTCGTTCCAGAACCAGGCAGTGATCCTTCCGGTTCTACTCAAAAATCTAGCCAGCCTCGTGTCTACACCGTTCAGGAAAATGACACGATTGCGAGTATTGCCGCTCAATTTGATATCAGCGCAAATACTATTTTGTGGGCCAATGGTCTTTCTAGTAAAGACGTTATCAAGGTGGGAGATCATTTAACAATTTTACCGGTGACAGGCGTCCTACATACGGTTAGCAACGGTGATACTATTTCTGGCATTGCCGCTGATTATGATGCCAAACAGTCTGACATCATTGAATACAATAACTTAGGTGACGGTTCTCGATTATCTTTGGGGCAAAAGATTATTGTTCCTGATGGAGATGGCACCCCTGCTCAGGCTGTCCCCTCTGTTGTATCAAGTAACACTCGCGTCGCTCGTGAAGCCGAAGACGGCCCAACTCCTGCTCCCGCTCCAACTGATGGTTCTGGTCTCCTCTGGCCAACCACAACGAAACACATTTCTCAGTACTTCAAGTGGGGTCACACTGGTATTGATATCGATAACCGCTCTCGTCCTGCTGTGTATGCAGCCGCTGGCGGTACAGTTGAATTCACGGGTTGGCTTGGGGGATACGGCAATCTCATTATTGTGAACCATGGTGGTGGTATGACGACGTATTACGCTCATTTGGATAAGTTCTATGTTAGTAAGGGCCAGGCTGTTGAGAAAGGCGCCGCCATTGGTCAGATGGGTTCAACTGGCCGCTCTACCGGTCCTCACCTTCACTTCGAGGTTCGTCGCAACGGCACTCCCGTTAACCCGCTCGGTCTTTACTAAAAAATCCCGCAAAAGGCGGGATTTTTGTTATCTCCGTAAAGTAGTTATTTATTCTTCTTCTTCTGTATAACTACTAGAGCTGCGTTGCCAGAATTTCCACCAGCGATGGCGACGGTAATGAGTGGGCCAGAAAAAGAGTGCCAAGGCTATTCCTAGCAGTCCCACATCTCGAATAATCACTGCATCAATTCCATTCGTAACTAAAATACCCAGTAAGTGAAGGATGGCATATCCACTAATAAGGCGAGGCCACCAGTGGAGAATAAGAAGAGAACCCGCAACCGCATCAGCGATGCCATTCAAAAACAATGCTCGTTCCCGAGATAAACCGAGCGGAATGTTTTCTGGAAGGAATCCAATCCAGTTGGTTGGGTGTACTAAGATATCAAGTCCAATCCACAAGAAGACAATGCCTAGTCCCCAACTCATAAAAATATAGCTCCAGCCGTACCGACCGTATTTCATGTCACTAGTATACCGAAATGAATTGGCATCGCCTACGGTGCTAAGGAAGTAGAGAAATAGCTGAGCGAGTATTTACTCAAGTATATGTTTGCGTAAGAGCGGGTAGCGGGAATCGAACCCGCGTCCTCAGTTTGGAAAACTGGAGTACTGCCATTGTACTATACCCGCGCGTTATCCTTTTGTACGAGAAAAAGGGAAAATATTCAACCTACTTCCACCCGCACACTTTTGTGAGTAGACACGTGCACGAATACCCTTGGGTATTCGGAAAGGAGTCGCTGTATTCACACGTTGTGACTACATCGGGGCTATTACCACATACTTCTCCGGAACAACCCGCCGGCATACAGTCGGAAGCCGTGGCGCATGAGCCTTGGCTGAAACGAGAAGTGCCAGATTGGAATTCTGGCGGGATAGATTGATTTGAACGGGTCGACTTGGGCAAGGTTGGTAGGGTTGGAATACTGATCTCAAGTCCAGAACGTTTTAAAAGCCGTGGAATTTCCTTGTACCCACCTTCAGCCTGAATCAAAAAATACAAAGACCCAGCTGAAACTGCCAAAATAATCAAGGAAAGAATAAACGACGCAGTCATGTTGCTCAGTATGGCATTATTGGCTATAGTCTCAAAGCATACGGGGTGTCGTATACCGGTAGTACGCATGGTTTGGGACCATGTAGACTGAGTTCAATTCTCAGCACCCCGACACGTTATTTAACCGCCTCTTTGAGAGTTTTACCTGGGCGGAATTTCGCAACGCGAACAGTTGGAATTTGAGTTGGTTTAAGCGTGCGAGGATCTACTCCTTTACGGCCTTTTCGTTCTCGTACTTCAAATACACCGAATCCGGATAAGTTAATTTTTTCATCCATTGAAAGCTTCTCGATAATAGTTTCAACAAAAGTATCTACGATTTCCTCCACCTCTTTCTTCGGCTTACGAGTAATGTCGGATACGCGATCGATGAGAGATTGTTTGTTCAGCATAGAGAAGGTTAAATTGTTCCTTAGTTTAGCTCTTTATACATTCTCCACAATTCTACGTACATGTTCAATATGAGTTGTCTTTCCTGAGGAGGGATCTATGTCAATAAACATGGCACCAATCTCGGCTGAGCCTTCCTCTGGAGGTTCAAATTTTGATTTTGTCTGTGTTAAGAACATCCGCATGGGCCCATCTGGCTTCATACCAATTATGGTGTTATGCCCACCGCACATGCCAAGGTCACTAATATATCCGGTCCCTTTTGGTAAAATTTGGGCATCCGCTGTTGGTACATGGGTATGAGTTCCCCACATTGCTGAGACGCGACCATCAGCATGCCAGCCGAAGGCACGCTTTTCTGAAGTCACTTCAGCGTGGAAATCTACAAGTTTAATATGTGCAGCTGCAACGTCAGGCTTCTGTAGTATTTCATCCAGCGCCTCAAAAGGACTACGCGGGTGGTTACGGAAGAAAACCTGACCTTGAAGATTAATAACGGCTACTTGCCAGGCACCATTTGTAAAGACGTGCCAGCCTCGCCCTGGTGTTTTTGCAGGATAGTTAGCCGGGCGGATAACAGGAATAGATAAGTCATCCAATACATCAAGCTCTCCATCGTTATCCCAGGCATGATCGCCGGTAGTATACACATCGGCTTTCCACGTTAAAGCCTCGTTCATGGTGTTGCGAGTAATGCCTTTACCGCGGGCCATGTTTTCTACGTTAATAATAACGGAGTCCGGCTTATATTCTTTTCTGAGCTGCGGCAAGATCTTCGTCATGGCGCTCCGGCCCACTCTTCCGACAACATCGCCAAAGACAAGAAATTTCATGGTCTTAGATAGTTGGATTAATGTGCCATTTACCATCCTGTTGTACAAATGTTCCTGGTACTTCAAAGCCAGCTGCCAGAACGTGGCCACCACCACCTAGGCGATGAGCAATTTTACTAACATCCGTACCCTTTTGTGGTTCACTGCGCAGACTTCCTTTTATTTTTCCCGGTTCAAATTCTACGAGCAGCATAGCAAATTTTGTATCTGGGAGTGTATTTAACATGTTTACGGCTCCAGATAAATCATCGAGGGTGGCGCCACATTCTTGTAAGTCCTTGTAGGTAATAATAGAGGTAGCCGCGCCTGTTTCTTTGCTGAGCATAATACGAGAAAATGCTCGTCCCCAAATATGTAAGGCAGCAAGATTTTTCTTTTGATAGGTTTCGTGGGCAATGTGAGACAAGCGAGCCCCTCTTCCCATTAGGAACGAGGCAATTTCCAGGATGTCAGGCGTTACCGAGTCGTGCATGAAGGAGCCGGTATCGGTAAAAATACCAGTTAAAAGGCAGGTTGCTACATCTTTTGTAATTGGAGTGTTGGTGTCTTGAAACAGCTCATACAATATCTGGGCAGTAGCAGCAGCTTCCGGGACAATGAGGTGGATATTCGTTTCTTGAAGGTTATCGTGATGGTGATCAATCGCGATAGTATTAGGATGCGCTTTGGCTTCTGCCTCCAGATGAGTGCGGTACAGCTGCGTGTAATCCAAGAGCACGACAGTATCAAAAGAAGCAACGTCAGGCTTCTGTGTTGTTAGTTTTTCAAATGCTGGCAAAAAAGAAAAGAAGTCTGGTGGACTATCTGGAATGTAGGCAGTCACCTGTTTGCCTTGAATAGCAAGGACATGGAGGAGGGCTAACGTTGAGCCAAGCGCATCACCGTCAGGATGTTCATGAGTACCAATAAGCACGCGTTTGCTGGCCCGAAGTTTGGCAGCAATATCTAGTGCTGTTTCGCGGTACGGCTCCAAGAGGTTAGTCCCCGGCGTTTTTGATTTCATCCAGTTTTTCTTCCAGCTTTTGGGCATGGTATGAACCTAAGTCTAAACGTAATGTGATGCGCGGGAGAGGCCTCATTTGTAGGGCTCTATTAAGCGCTCCTTGTATATCATACAACTGTTTCTTGAGTAGTTCTAAGGTATCCTCCCCGCGCTCAAGTGGCTGAATATACAGCCAAACTGCAGCTGATTGCAAGTTCGGGGTTGTATCAACTCGAGAAATTGTAACTAACACGTCGGGGGGGATGTCAGTCTCACGCTGAAATATCTCGCCTAACGTTTTTTGAATATGCTTATTTATTTTTTCAATCCTGCGAGACACGACGAGTTACACTTTACCTTGAACACGCTTCACTTTTTTCTCAACGTAAATTTTGAGCACGTCGCCTTCTTTTATCTTCCCTTTACCTTCAACTGTCATACCTACCTGATCACCCATTTGTCCTTTGGTAATTTTCTGTCGTTCACGCTGTAATTCTTGAATGGTGCCATGACCAATTTCTTCTCGAGCATCGCCGGAGCCACGCAGAATAATGAATTTAGAATTCGGTTCAATAAAGCCTTCGGCAATTTCTCCACCAATAATCTTCTTCTTTGGAGTAGAGAAGAAAACCTTCAGTACTTTCAGGCGACCAGTATCTTCTTGCACTATATCCATCGGTTGTCGCTCTTCAATTTCTTGTCGGACATCGTCCGTGAGGCGATAAATAACGTCGAATACTTTAATGACCACGTCTTCTTTATCGGCCAGTTTCTTAGACATTCCGGCCACCGTTACATTGAATCCGTACATAATAGCTTTCGCTGCTTGCGCTGTTAAGACGTCAGAATCAGAAATTGGTCCAACATCAGCTCGGACAATTGAAAGGCGAATCTCTGGTGGCACCATCGCAGTAACTGTTTGTTCAATTGCACGCAGCGATCCTTTAGAGTCAGCTTTAATAACGAGTGCCAACGTTGGTCGCTTATCATCACTGCTAGTCACCATCCGTTTGAGTGGACCTCGCCCCCGAGCAGCTTTTTGAACTGCTTCCTCTTTAGCTTCAACTGCCTGCAGAATATCACCAGTTGTCGGTACGTCTCGTAGACCAATTAAAGTTACTGGTGTAGCTGGTCCAGCCTTTTGAATGCTCTTGTTTCGCCAATCCAGCATGCGACGAACGCGTCCTGAGGATCGACCGACCGCTACGTGATCACCAACATGTAAGGTACCGGTATGAATGAGGATAGAAGCAAGGGAACCTAAGTTCTTATCGAGACGACTTTCTACTACTGTTCCTAGTGCCTGACGAGTTGGATCGGCCTTGGGTGGATTAATGTCTGCTGTCAGTAAAATCATTTCAAGAAGGTTATCTAACCCTTCTTTTTTCAACGCAGATACCGGTACCATAACTGTTTTACCGCCCCACTCTTCTGGAGATAAGTCGAGCTGTTCGGCGAGCTGCGTTTTCACTTTGTCAGCGTTTGCTCCCGGTTTATCCATTTTGTTAATGGCGACCACAATTGGAATACCTGCGTCCTTTGCGAATTGAGCTGCTTGTTTTGTCTGTGGTTTTACCCCGTCGTCAGCTGCAACTACTAGAACAGCAATATCTGCCAGTTGAGCGCCGTGCTGACGCATAAAATCAAACGTTTCGTGACCAGGGGTATCAATAA
Source organism: Candidatus Anderseniibacteriota bacterium (assembly GCA_016197005.1). Taxonomy (GTDB): domain Bacteria; phylum Patescibacteriota; class Andersenbacteria; order UBA10190; family UBA10190; genus JACPWO01. The sequence goes on along the minus strand of JACPWO010000001.1, from coordinate 504,016 downwards.
ACGTAATCGTTCGTCCTTTGTGCTGGGCTTGGTAGCTACTTATTGCCTGAGTAATGCCACCCGCTTCACCCGCAGCGACATTTTCTCGACGAATGGAATCAAGTAAAGTCGTTTTTCCATGATCGACATGACCTAGGATAGTGACAATTGGTGGGCGAACTTTTTGTTTTGCTGGGTCTTCTTTCTTTAAAATTTCATCTAACTTTTCACCCGTCAGTACATCTTCTTCAAGCGCCTCTACGCTTTCCTCGGTTCGATAGCCTAATTCCTGCGCAATAATAGCTGCCGTATCATAATCTAAGTCATCATTAAGGTTAGCCATGACACCATTCTTTAGGAGGGCGCTCAACACATTTCCAATTGGTAATTCAAGGAGTTTGGCTAACTCTTGCGCTTTTACAATTGAAGGCAAAACAATCGTTTTATTACGGAGCTCTTCTCGACGGCGTTGCTCATTTATCCATCCCCGGACCGCAGACGCTTCTTGTATATCAAGGTTTTTCTGGCCTTCAGCCATGCGAATATTAAGCTCTCGTAGGATGAACTGGAGACGAGTTTCGGTCAACTTTGCATCCTGCAAAAAGTCTGCAATTTTGATGGTATTCTTCTTTGTTCTGATCTTTGCTTTAGCCATAATGGGGCTAAATCTACCGGAAAATAGGGGTTTTGTCTAGGTTTGCGGACAGAGTGAGATTCGAACTCACGAGACGGTTTCCCGTCTACGGCTTTTCGAGAGCCGCGCCTTCAACCACTCGGCCATCTGTCCAGTCACACTAGGATATGAGTTTTTCAATGGTGTTGGCAACCACCGAAGATATATCCAGTACTGTAATATGCTTGGATTTCTGTACGCTCTTCAATTGACTCATTGGGTGTGAATTCGTTGTAATAATCGCTTTTAAAGGAGAATTTTTTAGCTGAGTAAGGACGTTTTCCGTTGTTAACGCCAAATGACTTACAACTGCATATACATTATTAGCCCCTGCTTCTTCGTATGCTTCCGCAGCCTGAATGAGGCTACTGCCACTGCGGATCATGTCGTCGTACATAACAACATCGTTACCATGGACATTTCCTACGCAAGCGAGTGTTTGTGTATGTTCAAATTCACGCGCCTTACTTACCAGTGCTACCGGCACGTTTAATTTTTCGGCCAAACTCATTACTTGTCGTGGCATACCCAAGTCAGCTGATCCTAAAACAAATGACTTTAATTTCATTTTTCGAATTGCTGCCAGTAGCATCGCCTCTGCTGAAATTTCTATGGCAACAGTACTGCCTTCGAAATAGTGGACTAAGACGGGTTCATGAAGATCGAGTAACACAAACATGTTGCCTTCATTTGAATTGGGGATAGAAGACAGGAGACGGGCATTGTGTTTAGCTGCAACCGATTCACCTGCGCGTTTGCTTCGATCCATCGTTGAATATCCAAAAAACGGTATGACAAAAATACGCCGCCGGGTACCCATATCCGCCAGCGTGCAACCAAGGCGATAGATCTCGAGTAAATCTTCATCAGTATGCGTGCTGCCCACAACTACGACGTCTTCGCCCGCCAGAGTCGTAGCATCTGGTACAGAAAGTCGCAGGTATCGTTCACCATCGGCGAACTGCCGGCGCTCCACTGGCAAAACGGCGCCTTTTAAGCGCTTTACTAAAGCTTTTCCTAGTGCCTGTGAGTTTTCTGTATATGTGATATACATAATCCGATCATACTATACACAAACAAAACAAACCGCATAGCGCGGTTTGTTTGAAGGGTTTCAATTCAGAAAACGTGGCATCGGTCTACTCTCGCTGGAGTATCATTTCCAACTACCATCGACGATGAGAGGCTTAACTTCTGTGTTCGGAATGGGAACAGGTGTTTCCCTCTCTCTTGAGACACCACGATCTCTGAATTGAAACGACGCAATATCATTAATTAAACGACTGCGTAAATACGCATCGCTAGCTATTAACAAAGCAATTTGCTCATGTCGGTGGTAAGAATCATACAACTGGAACATTAGTACAGGTCGGCTGAGCGCATTACTGCGCGTACACCTCCTGCCTATCAACCTAGTAGTCTTCTAGGAGTCTCGTTATTGAAACCTGATCTTGGAGTGGGCTTCGTGCTTAGATGCTTTCAGCACTTATCACCAGCCCGACATAGCTACCCAGCGATGCCCCAGAACGGGACAACTGGTACACTAGAGGTCGGTCCCACAAGGTCCTCTCGTACTATTGTGGACGCTCCTCAAGTTTCCACGCCTGCGACAGATAGGGTCCAACCTGTCTTGCGACGGTTTGAACCCAGCTCACGTAACCTTTTAAGTGGCGAACAGACACACCCTTGGAAGGTGCTTCCCCTCCAGGATAGGTTGAGCCGACATCGCTGTCGTTCTACTTCTTGTTTCCAAGAAGATTAGACTATGCCTTCATCTCACGAGATGTCGTAGGAAATTCCATAACATCTTTTTATTAGTGAGAGCCAGCCTTTTGCCCACAGTGATTTCCTTAACTGTGTTTTGTGGGCCTCCTCTTTCGAGTCAGTCGTTACGGGGCATGAGTCCACCTTGGATTCATGCTTCCCACGGCGTTGTCTTCTATCTTTTTAATGCATCAAGATAGGTAAGAGTTCACCGTTTTTAGCTGGTTTACTTACTATTCGATTTTTATCTGTAATTATTCAGAAAGACTTATAACTCAGACTTTCAAGGATCACTCCTTGGGCACCCCGATTTTAATTAAGGTGCCGAACCTCGCCGTCTATGTGGACTATTGGGCGAGACCAGCCTGTTATCCCCGGAGTAACTTTTATCCGATGATCTTCCGCTCTTCTATTCGAGAACGGTCGGTTCACTAAGCTCCGCTTTCGCGCCTGCTCGGCATGTACGCCTCGCAGTTAAGCTACCTTGTGCCTTTACACGACGAGTCCGATTTCCATCCGGACCTAGGTAACCTTATAGGCTCCTCCGTTACAATTTAGGAGGAATCCGCCCCAGACAAACTACCCGCCAGACACTGTCCGGGCAGTGGATTGCACTGCGCCGTTAGACGCGTTAAACACAAAGGGTGGTATCTCATATTGTGACTCCCCAGGCGCCGAAGCACCTGGTTCAAAGTCTCCCACCTATACTGAGCATTGAGTTCGACGTGCCAATATCAAGCTGTAGTGAAGCTTCACGGGGTCTTTCCGTCTAGCCGCAGGGTGGCGGCATCTTTACCGACATTGCAATTTCACCGGGTACCTCGTTGAGACAGTTCTCCAGTCGTGACGCCATTCGTGCGGGACACAACTTACGTGCCAAGGAATTTCGCTCGAATGTTACGACGTACTTATCTACTTTCGTTAAGTTTACGTGACTCTCCATTTCTGTAGAGTTCTGCATGTCGCCATGCAGATCGGACTATATCTTCCGCAACGTAAAGATTTATACGTTGGGTTGAGCGTGTAGTCTCTGAGGATCTCCTTGCGGATTTCCTGCTGATTGTCTGGTAGCTCGTCCTAATGGACGGCTGCACTTGTCAGATTTCTCTTTAAGTACACCAGAGTTTCCAGCATATAGCTCAATTTTACTATGGCAGCAAAGTCCACGACGTATCGTGGCCAAATTCCTCTACCATAGGACCGTTATAGTTACGGCCGGCGTTCATCGGGGCTTGGCCTGAGAGCTTTCACCCCCAGGATTGACCTTCCGACACTGGCCAGGCGTCAGCCCCTATACATCCTCTTACGAGTTAGCAGGGACCTGTGTTTTTGTTAAACAGTCGCCAGAGATCAGTCGCTGCGGCCCTGCCATAAAGACAGGGCAAGCCTTATTGCGAACGTACGGCTGCTTTTTTGCCGAGTTCCTTAACGAGGTTTCTCCCGATCACCTTAGTACTCTCACACTTGCCTACCTGAGTTGGTTTGCGGTACGGACGCCCATAGCGGAAATCACACGACGCTTTTCCGGGGACCGTTTTCCCATATAGCGGCTTGGCCCGAAGGCCGCGCTCGCCCAACAACTTTCAACGTAACAAGTGTCCGGATTTACCAAAACACTCTGTCTAATAGTTGCTGCAGGATAAGTCATATGTCCTGACATGCTCTAACGATCCGTCAAGCCTTGTGAACGCTATAGACGGTGCAGGAATATCGACCTGCTGTCCATCGACTACGCCTTTCGGCCTCGCCTTAGGACCGACTAACCCTGGGATGATCGACATTGCCCAGGAAACCTTAGGCTTTCGGTGACAAGGACTCTCACCTTGTGTCTTGCTACTCATACCACCATTCTCACTTCCAGCCGCTCCAGCATACCTCACGGTACACCTTCGACGCAGACTGAAACGCTCGCCTACCAATTTTGTCTTAAAAGACAATACTCCGTATTTTCGGTACTTACCTTGAGCCCCGTTACATTTTCGGCGCAGGATCGCTTGACCAGTGAGCTGTTACGCTTTCTTTAACAGGTGGCTGCTTCTAAGCCAACTGCCTGGCTGTCTTAGCAATCCCACTACCTTTCCCACTTAGGTAAGATTTAGGGACCTTAAATTACGATCTGGGCTGTTCCCCTTTTGAGCGCGGAGCTTAGCCCCCGCGTTCTGACTCCCGTACATTCCTAACCAGCATTCGGAGTTTGCTAGGGTCCCCATCCAAAAGGACGGAAGATCCCTTGCAGTGCTCTACCACTGATTAGTTCATTATACGAGGCTAGCCCGAAAGCTATTTCGGCGAGAACCAGCTATTTCCAGGTTCGATTGGAATTTCTCCCCTACCCACAAGTCATCCGATGGTATTGTACGGCCAACCGGTTCGGGCCTCCATGTACGCTTTCGCGACACTTCACCCTGCTCATGGGTAGATCACCTGGTTTCGGGTCTCGTGCACACGACATAATCGCGCTATTAACACTCGCTTTCGCTCTGGCTTCGTCTCGAATGAGACTTAACCTAAGCCGTGTACAGCGAACTCGGTGGTTCGTTCTGCAAAAAGCACGCCGTCAGCCGCTCTTGCGAGCAGCCTCCGACTCGATGTAGGTATACGGTTTCAGGTCTATTTCATTCCCCTTCCGGGGTTCTTTTCACCTTTCCCTCACGGTACTAGTTCACTATCGGTCAATGGTCGTATTTAGCCTTGGGAGATCCACTATGTTCTGGCCGAAGCCAAAACACAGAGGATTTTGATAGTTCTCCCGGGTTCAGGCAGGATTTCACGTGTCCCGCCCTACTCAGGAATATCGTAAGTTAAGAAATATACCTTTCGTTTACAGGGCTCTCACCTTCTATGGCCGGGCATTCCAGCCCGTTCTACTAGGCACATATCTCTTATCTATATAACGATACCCTACAACACTTACATAAATGTAAGTTTGGGCTGTTCCCGTTTCGCTCGCCACTACTAAGGGAATGTAATCGTTGTCTTCAACAGTAAAATTACCAGTTCTCCCAAATCCAATTTCCTTTGCAGGAAACGGGAAAGAGAGAACGGAATTCTAAAGAGAAACAAAGATCGTTCTTTTCTTTTCCACTAGCTACTAAGATGTTTCAGTTCGCTAGGTTTACTCTATCCTACCTTGCAGTAAGAAAGTGACTTCGTTATTCACAAAGCCGGGTTTCCCCATTCGGACATCCGCGGATCGCCGGTTGCTAGGCACCTCCCCGCAGCTTATCGTAGCCTGCCACGTCCTTCATCGTCGTCCATTGCCAAGGCATCCACCTGTATACCCTTACGGTGTATGAATTTCATTCACACCGTCATGAGCTGCATGCTTTGCTATTTTTGTATAGCTAGCGATGCGTATCCGCGCCCCAAGCGCTGATCAACATCGCTCCTTGTTTTTGATTTCTAATTACTACTATTGGTGATCGTTCAATTGCAATGATATTGCTTATTCAATTGGCAGTGTTCAATCAAACAAGCCACAGAGGAATAATTGTTGAGAACCATTATTCTATCGATGGCTTGTGTTGTAGCGGCTACTAAAAAACCGCTTGTCCAGAGGAAGCGGTTTTGGTGGGCTCGAAAAGATTTCGGCCTAGCCGCTTCGTGGGGTCTTGCAGTTAAAAGCTTTCTGCATATAGCTAATAGACACTATATATAACCTGCAAAAGCTGTCAACAGGAGCCTTAAAACGCAAAAAACGGCCCTACTGCAGGCACCGTTTTTTGTTTTTCTAGTCGTTATTATTTACGTCCAGAAAGGTCTTGTTCGAACTTCTTAAGCCATTTGGCAGCCAGTTCCTTGCCACCTAAGCCAAACGCTAGACCGCCAGCGATGGCGATCATGGCGAAGAGGGCAGTTAGGAATGTCTGAATCAAAGGCGTCGCTACATTCAATTGGAGCAAAGCAGCAAAGATAGCGAAGATGATGATCGCCCATTTGCTTACTAAGGCAACTGCGCCGCCGCTGGTAAAGCCAGCTGCTTCGACGCTTGCGAGTACTGTTCGATAAACGAAGTTTGCCAGCACCACCGAAATTACGAGGATGAGTGCGGCTACTACTACGTTCGGAATATAAAGCAATACTGATCGCAAGAATTGTGATACTTCATTAAGTCCCAAGATATCTGTCGTGGCGAGTACCGTCACGATAAGGAGGAACCACTTGAAGATTTCGCCAACCACGTGAGCAACGTTGAGCTTAAGCCCTGCTTGAGCTACTGCTTGCTTCAGTCCTTGCAAACTTCCAAATGCTTCATTGATTCGCAACACAACGAGAGCTTTTTCAATTAGACGGCCAACTGCGATAGAAATTGCCCATCCAATAAAAAAGACAACCAGTGCTGCGACTAAATTCGGGATGAAAGAGACAAACTGAAGCCACAAATCTGTTAACGACGTGACAACAGCGTCAGTCCACGTACCGAATGATGAATTTACAGCCATAGTCTCGTAACACCTCCTCTCGTAGTATTAATTTCGAAGGAAAATCGGTCTCGTATCTGAAATTATTATAGCGCAGAAATACGTGTGTTGTCAAAAGCAACGCCTTTAGGCATACTGCTTCAAAGTTGATACCAAGGGCCTGTAGCTTAGTGGCAGAGCACCCGGTTTGCATCCGGGGGATGGGAGTTCGATTCTCCCCAGGTCCACTTACAATCCGCCAAAGACAAAGAGTTGGCCGATCGTTGCCTTTATCAGGATCGTGAATAAACTAAAAGCAATTGAGAACCCGAGGAAGATGAGAAAAACACCAAAGGCTTTCCAGCTGAGCCAGGATTTATCGTAGACACCAATCATAGAACCAAGATCACCCAAGTTTTCCAGGAACCAGTTGGTGCGGATAACCATAAACATACCAACGATCATAATAAGAAAACCAAAGATGAAGGATCCAAAAGACATGTCTTTATTATACCCGATACTTTTTCTTAATGTCTTCCTCACGCTTCAATTCTTCTTCTTGCGCCGCTACCTCACCTAATTTTTTAAGTTCATCAGGATTTTTATCCTTAAGCTCCACTGCACGTTTGAGTAAATATTCTTTCGTATTTTTTATTGGATCTTCTAGTACTTCGGCGAGGAGAGCATTCAAAATACCACCAAAAATTGGTCCTGCTTTCATGCCAAGTTCCTGTAAGTGGCGACCGGTAATTTTAAGTTCCTTCACGGAGATAGGTTCTTGAGCGGCCTTTTCAACCATGAACTGCAAGTGACGGAGTCGATATGGTTCTGCCTTGGGCACGCCCGAGCCTTTACGTTCAGCAATGCGAAGCTTGATGAGATCGTCGAAGTGTTCCTTGCCGACTCGTCGCAGCAGGCGCCGGGCGCCCGCCTCAGTAACTTTGCCAACGTCGTAATAGAACATGTGATGACGAACTAAATGCGTTATAGTGTCGGTCATCTTTTTCGAAAACTTAAGACGCTTCAATACTTTTTCCGCCATGCGTGATCCAACAATATCGTGGGCATAAAACGTATAGTCATTAATCTTTTTATCGAATCGTTTCGTACGCGGTTTACCGATGTCATGAAGAAGAGCAGCTAGACGGACGTGAAAGGGGTACTTGTACGTAGCCGCGTACTGGAGTGACTTAATATTATGCTCAAAGACGGTATAAATGTGGTGACGATTTTGTCCGACGGCAATACCCTCAGCAACTTCGGGGAGGATAAGCGCTAAGAGCCCTGTCTCTTTGAGAAGATTCATTCCCTTTTCCGGATAGTCACTCTTTACCAGTTTTATTAATTCATCTCGTACCCGCTCATGCGACACGGCGGTAATAGCGGGAGCATATTGTGTAACAGCGGCGAGTGTTTTTGGTTCTATCTCAAAGTTAAGTTCAGTTGCGAGGCGCACTGCTCGTAACAAACGCAGCGCATCTTCCGCAAACCGTTCCTTCGGGTTGCCAACTGCTCGCACCAGTTTGCCTGCCAGGTCAGCTTGGCCATCGAAAGGATCAACCACTGTCTCTTCGTCGAGAGCAATTGCATTAATGGTGAAGTCACGACGAGCCAAGTCCTCTTCTAAGTTTGAAACAAATGCTATTTCGTCGGGATGGCGTTGGTCCGAGTATCCTTTTTCTGACCGGTACGTTGTAATCTCAATTTCTTTTAGAGAAGGATCTTCGCTCGTCGTGAGAATAGTGACGGTCCCAAACTGATTGGCATAAAAACTTTTTGGAAATAGTTTCTGAATTTCCTCAGGCTTGGCATTCGTTGTAACGTCCCAGTCCTTTGGTTTTTTATTCAGAAGCAAATCCCGTACGCCACCACCGACGCCATAAGCGGCAAAGCCAGCATCGTGGAGTATTTTCAGGGCAGATTGAACTTCTGGTGGCAGTGTCATAAGTGAATAGTAACTGGTAATTAAGAATGAGTAATCAGGAAATAAAACCTCGCAGTTTTACCTGCGAGGGCGCTGAAGTAACAGTCTCACTGTCGCATCTTGTTGAAGAACCACTCACCAGCTTCGCGCAAACTGTCGATGTCTCGAAATTCCAAGCGAATCGCAGGGCGAACTGGGAGAGAACTACCTGATAATTGCTCAGGAGGCGGTTTCACTTTGTATTTATCGGCAACTAATTGCACGATCATGTTTTCGTATGGCTCATCGTAGAGTCGTGCTAGGGCGGAGAGCAATTCGTAATGCGGGTTTGTGACCAGCCCCCCTTCATACTGTGCAATAGCGCCTTGTGTTACCTGATGACCTTGTGATTTCAAGGCAGTAGCAACCTTTCTTTGAGAGCCCTTTTTTCTAGTTATCCGTAAATCTTGTAAATACTGACCAAAGCGAACTAACTTTGTTTTTGGCCTAGATTTAGACATTTAATAGATCCTTGGTAAAGGTTCAGAAGGTGCATTTGTTTGTGCGCGTGGAAGGAATCGAACCTTCGACCCCCACATTATCAGTGTGGTGCTCTAACCACTGAGCTACACGCGCGTAGTGCCATTTAACCCTTAAAATGTATCTTTTGCAACACAAAGCCGCCCTAAGGGCGGCCTATGTTCTACGTTCTTATACGCGACTACAAAGTAGTCTTTCTATTTGTTGCATATCACATGTTTTTCGTGGAGGATATGCTCTCCGCGGCTCTTTACGAGCAAGCCTTGTCAAAGTGACAAAGTCGACCTCTAGGGCGTTGTGTCTGGTTAACCACGACACAACGTCAGTTTTCTCCCTAGAAAGGAGGTGATCCATCGCCAGCTTCCGCTAGCGATGCCTTGTTACGACTTACTCCTAATTACTGACCTTACCGTAGTCCCTAAGATTGCTCTCAGGAGTTTTGGGTACTGTCAGCTCTTCTGAGTTGACGGGCGGTGAGTACAAAGCCCGAGAACGTATTCACCGTGGCGTGGCTGATCCACGGTTACTAGCGATTCCAGCTTCATGGAGTCGAATTGCAGACTCCAATCCGAACTGAGATTGGGTTTAAGAGATTAGCTTTTGCTTGCGCAATTGCAACCCGTTGTCCCAACCATTGTAGCGCGTGTGTAGCCCAGGGCGTCAGAGGGCCACGCTGATTTGACGTCGTCCCCGCCTTCCTCCGCCTTGACGGCGGCAGTCTCGCGTGAAAATTAACACGCAATGAGGGTTGCGCTCGTTACCCCACTGAAGGGAACATCTTACGACACGAGCTGACGACAACCGTGCAGCACCTGTCTAGCCACTAAGATTTCCTGTTTCCAGGAAAACATAGGCTAGATTTCAAGCCCTGGTAAGGTTCCTCGCTTACCATCGAATTAAACCACACGCTCCACCGCTTGTGCGGGCCCCCGTCTATTCCTTTGAGTTTTAGCCTTGCGGCCGTACTACCCAGGCGGCCGACTTAACGCGTTAGCTTCGACACTGAGAGGATCGATCTCCCAATGCCTAGTCGGCATCGTTTACGGCGTAGATTACCGGGGTATCTAATCCCGTTCACTCCCTACGCTGTCGTCCCTGAGCGTCAGAAAACGGCCAGTAAGCTGCCTTCGCAATTGGTGTTCCCCCTGATATCAACGCATTTCACCGCTCCACCAGGAGTTCCGCTTACCTCTCCGTTTCTCTAGCTTGCCCATGTCTTTGACAGATCCACCGTTAAGCGGTGGGCTTTAATCAAAGATGCAACAAGCCGCCTGCGGACGCTTTACGCCCAATAATTCCGGACAACGCTTGGGGCCTCTGTATTACCGCTGCTGCTGGCACAGAGTTAGCAGCCCCTTATTCATTAGGTACCGTCAAAGTTCTTCCCTAATAAAAGCAGTTTACAACCCGAAGGCCTTCTTCCTGCACGCAGCGTCGCTCGGTCGCACTTTCGTGCATTGCCGAAGATTCTCGACTGCAGCCACCCGTAGGTGTCTGGGCAGTGTCTCAGTCCCAGTGTTGGGGATCATGCTCTCACATCCCCTACCCGTCGTAGCCTTGGTGAGCCATTACCTCACCAACTAGCTGATAGGCCGCAGGACCATCCGGAAGCGATAAATCTTTATCAAGAAAGCTGTCGCTTCATGAACCATGGGGTATTGTCCGCCCTTTCGGGCGATTATTCCCCACTTCCGGGAAGGTTCCCTACGTGTTACTAACCAGTTTGCCGAGGGTCTAAACCCTCTCGACTTGCATGCCTTATCCACGCTGCCAGCGTTCGTCCTGAGCCAGGATCAAACTCTGAGTTAGAAAGACGTTTGTAGTCGCGTATAAATACGCAGACTAGAACGTAATTTAACGTATAATTCCGTAGCAAATTGTTAAACGATCATGACCCCTAAAACAAAAAAGAGGGCACATTCTCTGTGACCACTTTTGGTCTGGAACTTTGACTGAGAATAGTGCGTGTTCTTTGTTTGGATTGTATCAACCCGTTAAGGATCGTATTGATCAGTATAGGTAGGACTTGAAGGCTGTCAAGCGCGGCCGCCCAGCAGCCAAAAGAGGGCAATGGTGAGCCCAATTCCTACAAGCGCTCCCACAACTACTTCTGGCAAAGAATGTCCTAAACGCCGCTCTAAAGGAGGGAATTTTTGCTGTGCGCTAGGGGGTTGAGATTTAATAAGTTGAGCGAGTGCTTCTCCGTGGCGACTTAAATATACCCGCATGCGCAGGGCGTCATCGAGAAGTAAAATGACCAAGGCTGAAGCAATTGCAAAACTCATACTCCCAATACCCTCAGCTAACGCAGCTAACGTAGCCAGAGAAAACGCAAAAGCAGTATGGGCGGAAGGCATGCCACCATAACGCGGTAAATGTCGCCCGTGGATTTTACTTTCGGTCAGCCAGTTCTTGTTTAAGAAAGCTTTAGATACTTGAGCTGCAATTCCCACGATTATAGGAATAAGGAAGATAATAGGATTCATGATTTTAAATTATCATGTCGGCTTTTATCTCGCCACGCTTTAATAGTGGCGTGATCACCAGAAAGCAAAACTGGTGGCACCTTCCAGCCGTTATATTCTTCCGGTTTAGTATATTGTGGATACTCAATAGCATCCTGGGTAAAAGATTCCTCAGACAAAGATTCGGGATTGCCAAGGACGCCCGGTATGTGGCGGGCAACGGCCTCCATCACTACTAGGGCTGGCAACTCGCCTCCTGCCAGAACGTACGGGCCGATGGAAATTTCCTCATCCGCTAGGTGATCAGCAACGCGTTGATCAATTCCTTCATATCTACCACAGATAAGAATCAGCTGATCCAGTGTGGCGTATTCCAGTGCCTTCTGTTGGGTAAAAGGGGTGCCTCGAGCGGCCAAGACTACTATCTTCTTTTTGGTATTGTCTTGTCCGTGTACCGCAGCTTTTAGCGCCAGATCAATTGGCTCTACTTTCATTACCATTCCTGCTCCACCGCCATACGGGCTATCATCAACAGTTCGATGTTTGCCAGTCGTATAATCGCGAATATTCCAGGTACGGATATCAATAACCTGGGCTTCTTTGGCTCGGCCAATAATGCTTGTTTCAAGGTATGGTTCAACTGCTTGCGGAAACAGAGTTAGAATATCAATCCTCATACCACTGAACCTAGCGGGCATTATAAAAGAAAACAACCCCGTTTATGGCGGGATTGTTTTATTTATTCTTCTTCTTGGAATGGTCCATCGTCTATGGGCGTAGGCGTTGGCGTGGGTGTGGGTGTAGGTGGACCGCCAATGACCGTAATGGTTACAAACTTTGGTCCCGTCGATACCCCAGCGGCGTTTTGACATGATAGCGCGTAGGTTGTGCTTTGAGTCAGGGGTGCAGTAACTTGTGTACCGCTGACGTTATTTTTATTACCGCTCCAGCCGAGACTAGCCGTGCAAGCGGTGGCATTTGTTGCTTGCCACGTAAGTGTGCTTGTCCCGCCAATAGGTACAGATAAAGGGTCGCCAGTAAATACGAGCATGGGTTCAGAAGGTTGAGTAACCTGAACAGTAACAAACTTTTTACCGCTTGATACTCCCACCGCATTCCAGCACTCAAGACTGAATGTTGTAGTCTGGGTAAGCTCGGCAGAAAGCTCAGTACCACCTAAATGATTTTTCCAGCCAGTCCATCCTTGCTCGGCCCAGCAGCTCGTTGTATTCGTTGTTGACCACTGGAGGGTGGTTTTGTCTCCATACGGAACAGATGTTGGGTCAGCAGTGAAAACAAGCGACGGACTTTGAACAGGAGTAGTTTCTGTCGGCGTGGGAGTTGGTGTGGCTGTAGGTGTTGGGGTCGGAGTAGCAGTTACGGTTGGTGTGGCTGTAGGTGTTGGGCTGCTAACGTTGAGCCACGTCATGATACTACGCAACCTATAACTTCCATGACCGTTCCACCATATTTCATTCCACATAGTTGTTGAATTTCCAGGATATGACGGAGACAATGTAAATGTCCCGCTTACCGTTCTTGTTACTTTACCTTTCCCAAACGCAACAGTCGGAAAAGCCAGTACCTTATTCCAACTACTTGCTTGTTCGTGAGATGATACTTTCCCTCCTGAAGTAGCCAAGTTTACATTCCAATAGTTATATCGATGTGCTGTATTATTACAGTTCCAAAAAGTAGAAGAAGCACTATATGAGATAGTCTGTCCTCCCACAAAGGTTTCATTGTGCATCGGCGAGTTTATGAAAGTCTCTGTTCCGCCGCCATCACTAGTCTTTTTTAAATAATTACCCACCGCCAAATTACTAGTGTATTCATGGTTCGCTTTCCCGGTTTGATTTGTTGTGAATAACCCACCGACTAACAGGATAAGAAGCAGAGTCGTTGTTGCAACGGGAGGAATAGGAGTCTTGGGAGAACGATACCGGTAGAAAAGACCTAGGAGCAGCAGGAGAAGAGCGAGTCCAACAGCAATAATGATTTTTGTGCTGGACCCCTTGGGATCCGTTGCCTGCGATGTTGATGCGGCTGCTATTCCATCGCGCGGAAACTCGACTTCATATGTATCAAGAATATTTCCGGTGCCATCCTTAAGCGTTACTCGTAACTTGGGGTTACCAGTAATATCGCGATCGGGGACAAGGCTTCCCTCTATGGTTATAGGTTCCATCGCAAGTTGTACGGCCGTACTTTGGCTACTGACCACCGTTGCGCCATCAAGTAATGAAACCTCTGCTGTTCCGGCGATTGTTGTTTCACCATCAGCTGGGCCAACTATATTCACGGTGAACTCAATCGGATCACCTTTGGTTACGCTCAATTTTTGCGTGAGCACACTGATGACAGATGCTGAAGGACCACGAACAACCAGGCGGTATTCACCAATAGAACTAACCAAATTGTTATTCTCATCTCGAACCATCAAAAATATTTCATAGGCACCAGCAGCTTGCGGGGACGTAAATGGAATAGTAAGAGTTTCTGTTTGGTTCGGTGTGAGTGATATTGCACGTAACACTTTAGACTCGGCCGTCGTCGTGGTGGTGAGGTCTCGTTTAACCGAAGCTGTAATGGTGCCAGTCAATGAGCCGGTGCCAATGTTAGTAGCATCAGCACGCAATTGGGCAGTAGCTCCAGCGTCGACATTAACGCCTTCGAGCGGTCCCCATTCCGATCGATTCGCTTCTGGGGGATTTAAGGAATCAGTTAATTCCGGATAGAATTCATTAATATTGTTGTCACCACTCCCTTGTTGATCAAAAAGCTTAACGCGAGGATCGACACTATCAACCAAGACAGCTATTGGTCTGAGATCAATAAATCCAGATGAATCGGAAGTTAAGACAACATCTTGATCCCACCAACCGAGATCTCGGCCGTTTGCTGTTGTCAGCTGAACACGAAATCGATAAGTGCCAGTCGGGACTGTCGGTAACGCATGAGAAAAATTAACTACCTGCTCTTCTTTTGGTTGGAAGCTAAGATTAGCGGGAACTACTTCTTGACTGTATATAATCGGATCATCAGCAATTAATTCTCCCTCTGGCGCTTCTGGCAGGGTGGAAAGCACTGCCATCTGGTAGTAGATACCGCCAACAATGTTGTCGCTTTGGCTAATAGCGCGGAATGAGCCAGAAATGGTTTCGTTTTCAGCAGAAGCTACAATATCTCGGACAAACAAGCTTGGAGATAGTTCAGGTGTTTGCTGTGCGTGTAGAGTATGAACCGGCAACAAGAGCGTTGCAAGGAGAAGGTGAGAAAATACGCGGTACAGGAATTTCATACGAAGGACTGTATCAATATAGCACGAAAAAGTGCCTTTGTGAAATCAAAATCCCGCCATCAGGCGGGATTTATTCGAAAGACGGTAGCTATTAGAGGTCGAGGTCGTCGATTGCCTCTTCTACAGAAGGCTTTGGTGCATCAGGGGCTGGAGCCTCAACAGGCAAAGCAGTAGGAGCAACCGCTGGTGTGTCAGCAGCTGGCTTTCGTCCACCTTCTGGTTCGTTGATTTTCAGGTTAACGCGAGCATTGTTGCGAGCTCCGATAACACGCAAAAGAGTACGGATAGATTTAGCGGTAGCACCGGAGCGACCGATCACTTGACCCATATCTTCTGGGTTAACAGTTAGGGTAATGAGAACACCCATTTCATCAATAGCGCGGTCTAACTTTACATCATCAGGATGGTCAACGATTGATTTGACCACATATTCTACAAACTCAACGTCGTGAGATTGGCGATCATCTGCCATAGTCGAAATAGTTCGGTTAGAAATTAAAAATTAATATGAATATAGTATCACAAACGACCCAGCCGGTCAATTACGCCTTTTTCTCCGCTTGAGCGGCAGGGGCCGCGATTGCAGCAGTCGGAGCGGCTTCGGTTGCTTTTTTCTTAGGACGCCAGCTCGTTACTTTAGGGGCGTCAATAACTTTGTGATTTACAAGTAAATTATGAACGGTCGGAGACGCTTGCACACCACGTCCAAGCCACATTTTTACCACATCGGCGTCAACGCTAAATACATTCGTGTGTGGGTTGTAATGGCCAACGTCGGCAATGAATCGTCCTTTAATTGGAGCGCCGGCTTCTGTAACAACCACTCGATAAGTGGCGTAGTTTCGTTTGCCGCGTCGTTGTAGTCGAAGCTTTAACATGTGAGTGGATCCTAGCGTAAGGGGCAAAAAATTTCAAATGGAGATTTCCTGATGAGCTTGTCCCATATCCGTCTCCGTAATATCGGCTAGTTTTACCGAATATACGCTGGAAACACCTTTTTGCTGCATTGTCACCCCATACAGAACATCGGCTGAGGCCATGGCCTCACGGTTATGAGTAACGACAATACATTGAGTGTTGTGGCAGCGCTCTCTCAAGAGGTGAGAGAACCGCTGAGAGTTAGCTTCGTCGAGCGCGGCATCAACCTCATCGAGGACAATAAAGGGCGGCGACTGCGCTTCTAAAATAGCCATCAAGAGCGCCAGCGATGTTAAGGCTCTCTCTCCGCCAGACAGCAGCCCAATATGTCGAGATCTTTTCCCGGGAGGAGTAACTGAAATGTCTATTCCTTCTTCTATCAACATAAGTTCGGCATTGCCCCCACCAAACAGTTCGACAAATGCTCGCGTAAAAGCCGCGCGTATGACATGAAATTTTTCTCCAAATTGTTTCTGCATTTGGGTGTGGAGTGTTCCCATGAGATCAACAATGTTGGTTGCTGCAGAACGAATATCAGCAATTTGTGCGGTTAGATTTTCATACCGCTCCTCTACTTCGCCATATTCTTTAATGACGAGAGGATCTGGTTCGCCTAAGGCCGCTAATTTACCAGCGAGTTGTCGTAGCTCTTCTTCAGATGGAGTATGACCACTTTCAGCTGGTGGTTTTTGTTGCATTGTGGACAAGGCCTGCGATCCGCGCTCCCGTAAGATATCGTTTTCCAGTTGAGCTAAGTCAATGCGTGCTTGTTCGAGAGCAGCTTCGAGCGCCCCGTCTGCTCGTTCGGCGGCTAGCTCGTTTTGTCTGGCCGAAGATAACTGACTAGCCAATGAGTCTTCAGATAAAGGCACGGCACCCTGGTTGGCTAGTTGTTTTGTTAATTTCTCCACTTGAGCGGAGGAAGGTGCCTCCAGAGGGGGGAGAGCATCTAGTTGCCTTTTCCGTTCTTCCAGGATTGCCTCGATCCGCGCTAGCTCTGCTGCTGGTCGCGTGAGTTCGTCAGCGGCGGAGCGAATTAATGTGTCCGCTGAAGTATTTTTAAGAGTTTGTAGGCTTTCTTGAATTTGATCGGCCATAGCCTCTGCTTCAGTTGTGGTCGTGGCTGGATTTTTAGCAATCTTAAGTAAGAGTTTTTGACAACGCTCAAGTAGTTGAGTGACATTGCCTACCCAATCGAGTGGCTGGCTCCTTGTTGTAACGGCCTGAAGAGCCTTATCTGCTCGCTGTAGTTGTAGCTGCGCTTCTTGTATTAGCTTTTCCAGTTGAACTCGTGCGTGCGTGCGCTCGTTATATATTTTTTGAGCAGCTGCTAGCTCCTGATTCGCTGTTGTTAGCTCTGCGTGTAGCCCATGATTATGGGTTCCCGTACCAGTAATAAGTTTTTTCTCTAACGTTTCGCGGTGCGATCGAGCTTGTTTAATTGTCCTACTTACTTCAGCTTGCTGGGCTGTTAAATCAGTCAAACGTTGACGCACATTGTGCCAGGCATGAGAAAACCACTGTACTTGGCTAACGGTAAAAGCCTCCTGGATTTTTTCTCGTTGCTCATACCGTTTTATTTGTCGTGCCAAAACTTTAAGACGAGGCTCCAGCTCACGAATAGTGGTTTCAATTTCTAGTGCGTGCTGCTGCGTTTTCTTCAGTTTGCGGTGAGCTTCCATGAGTTTGAGCTGCAGTGGCTTGATGCCGGTGGCATCATCAAATAATTCCTTACGTTCAGCTGGTGAGGCGGTGATATAACGGTCAACCATGCCTTGAGAAATTACCGTAAACGTTTTTGCCCCAATTCCGGCTTGCGCCAGCATTTGTTGGAGATCAAGCAGTCGCACATCTTCGCGATTTACTTGGTAACTACTCTCACCATCACGTGTAAGGCGGCGAGTTACTGCGACCGTGGCGCTGGGCAAGGGGAACCGTCCCGATTCGTTATCGAAGGTAATCGTAACTTCTGCTCGGCGGGCCGGTGGCAGCACTTCACTGCCGTGAAAAATAATGTCAGTATTTGCCTTACCGCGCAGCTGTTTTATTGATTGTTCTCCTAGAACCCACCTGACGGCGTCGACAACACAGCTTTTACCGGAGCCGTTAGGACCAATAACAGCCGTTATCCCCTCGGTTAGATCAATGCGAGTCTTTTTAGCGAAGGATTTGAATCCTTGGATATCGATGGAAGCCACCCTCATGGCTGTATGATAAGTTGCTAGGAAAAATTACACGAATACCGCTACCAGAAATGCGGCGATCATAGCGAGCGCTAGGAAAAATTGAATAACCGAAGCTCCAAGTGTTCCAAGAATCGAAAGAGCGGCAATACGCAGTGCTTGTTGATGGGAATTTCCTTCAAGAAGTGCTCCAATAAGACCACCGACAAATGCTCCAACGAAAATTCCAATTGGACCAAAGGTTGCACCAATCAAAGCTCCTAAAATGGTGCCCCATATTGCTTTTTGCTTACCTCCCCCATACTTTGCACCGACTGCAGATCCGAGATAGCTAGCGGCTAACGCTGCGAGCGCCACTATACCGAGAGCCACGACGGAAACTCCACTTACCGTCGTAAAGCTTGTGGCCCAGGCATACAGTAAAATTCCAGCGAATACAAAACCAATCCCAGGTAAACCGGGAATAACCGTTCCTCCTAGGCCGACAATGAACAAGACGGTCGTTACGGTCCACAAAATGATGCTAGACATCCAATTGAATTAAGGCTTCTTTAGCGGCTTTTTGCTGGGCTTCTTGTTTGCTGCTGCCTGCTCCTTCACCTATCTTCTTATCTTGCAAAAATGCTCCCACTACAAACTGTTTTTCGTGATCAAGTCCGGCCTCAGACAAAACTTTGTAGGTAGGAGTAACGCGAAACTTTTCTTGGGCTAATTCTTGAAAGCGACTTTTGTTATCTATATGCAGTCCTTGTTCTACGACAGCTGCTAACTTTGAGACAATATAAGTATCAATGAGTTTTTTGGCAGCGTCGTATCCAGAATCTAAATAAACCGCCCCAATAACTGCTTCCATCGCGTTCGCCAGAATATACTGGCGGGCTTTGCCGGTGTCTTTACGCTCGCCTCGTGACATGAGCATAAAATCATCAATTTCTAACTCTTCTGCGATCTTTGAAAGCATTTCTCCTCGCACCACCGCCGAGCGAAGGTTAGTAAGCTCGCCCTCTGGCAAGTTGTAGTGATGGTACAAATGATCCGTTACTACTAATTCGAGTACAGCATCGCCTAAAAACTCCAATCGTTCATTGTGATCGAGTTTCCAATCTGGGTTTTCGTTAAGATATGACCGGTGGGTTACTGCCTGCCAGAGAATATTTTCGTCGTTAAATTTTGCCCCCAGTTTTTTCTCAAGATTTGATAAATCATTCATTCTTTCGTGGTTCCCCCATCTGTTTATAAATAGTTCCTAGGACGCCGTTCACGAATTTTCCCGAGGAGGCGCCGCCAAATGATTTTGCGAGTTCAATTGCTTCGTTAATTGCTACCTTCGGTGGCACGTCTTCCGCACCAGCATATTTCAATTCGTAAATACCAAGGCGTAAAACATTGCGATCAACATTGGTAATTTGTTCCAGTGGCCAATCTGGTGCCGCCTCTTGAATGAGTTTGTCTATTTCGTCTTGGTACTTCGTGGTTCCAAGAACAAGGTCATTAATAAATTCCGTATCTTCCATACCCGGCGCAAACTCAGTAAGATTGTGACTCACGATGCTTTTCAAAGTGTTTTTCTTCTGCCCGCGAACATCCCATTCAAAAAGACTTTGAAGAGCAACAGAGCGTGATAGATGTCTGTTAGCCATACGACTCTACAATAAAGAACTAAAGATCATACTTCACTTCACTATACCGCCAGGGGCGGCAGGGGTAAACCCCGATTACTGATTTTGTGCCTGGCGACGTTTCTGATCGCGTTCTACTTTCCGCAGAACATTCACAACTTCTCGGCCTTTGTATTTTCCAGTGGTTGGGTTGGCGACATGAGGAAGGGTTGGCAGGCCAGTTTCTGGGTCTTTTACAAGCTGGATCGCCGTCACGCCGTGATGGCTGCGTCGGTTATTGCGTCGAGTTCGAGATGTCCGCCGTTTTGGTACTGCCATAGGTTTAGATTCTTAGCTTATTGATATTCTTGATTTTGTCAAAAGTGCCTGAATAGGCGCATAGCTTAAACGGTGATAGGGACTTACGCCATGGGTTTTTAGTGCTTCTAGATGAAATTTGCTGCCATATCCTTTATGTCCAGCAAAACCATATACTGGGAACTCTTTGTCTAATTTGACCATAAGATTATCTCGGTAAACTTTGGCCAAGATACTGGCGGCGGCAATAGAAAAAGACAGGGCGTCGCCATCGATGATATTGGAGGCGGGAATGTGAGGGTGGGGTTGTGCGGGCGTACCATCAATAAGCAAAAGTTGAGGAATTTGGGTGAGAGTATCAACCGCTCGGCGCATAGCTAAATGTGCTGCACCACGAATATTTAGATTTCCAATTTCTTCAACTGACGCTTCCCCGATTGCCCAGGAGACAGCTCGGTTTTGAATAAAGGTGGCTGCTGTACTTCGCTGTTTTAAAGAAAGTGTTTTGCTGTCGCGAATAGTTGGGCTGGTTACGTCTACTGCTTTTGCGTTTTCAAATATAACCGCCGCAGCTACAACCGGCCCCGCCAGAGCACCCATACCAACTTCATCAATACCTGCAACGAGGCTAATGCCTTGCTGCCAATATTGTTCTTCGAATGTGAAGGTTGGGACAATCATGTGCCCTCGGCAGGAATCGAACCTACGACACCTCCCTTAGGACGGGAGTGCTCTGGATCCACTGAGCTACGAGGGCTTGCCTCAATTCTCGAGTATCAGGAGATAAAGCTCAAATAAAAAAAGCTAAGAACATCCATATTCTTAGCTAGGTTGCGGGCTAACTCGTTGTTATTGCCCTTCAAGCAACTCCCTCTTCATCTCTGCAACTGCAGGTGGCGCCAAACGAATCGCATCACGAAAATCATTTTGAGCTTGTCTGACGTCGTTGAGAGAGGCTCTCTTTGCCCGGAAATTACTGCACACTTTGAACAGAGAATCTCGGGCTTTTAAACCCCTTCCATTCCTTTCGTGGATTTGCGTTAAGAGATTCACCAGAGCCATTCCCATCTCCCGTGTGAGAATGACCCACTGAAAAGAGCTTCCACCCGAGGCTCAAATTAGCCCAAAATGAAGAAACTTGCAATGAGGGGCTGATCACGGCATATTCCAGGAACGCACTCGTTTTATTCATAGCCCTAATTGATATAGCTTTAGTATATGAAAGTTCCAACTTCACTCCCTCCATTTCGGCGGGAAAACGTAGGTAAAAACATAGGTGTTATTCTTCTCGTTGTTCTGGCTGGAGCCACTCTTGTGAGCTTCTATGGCCGCCCCTTGGAGCGTACCGAAGACGCTAGTCTTTCTCGCATTGCCTCCGAAATTAGCAAAGATAATGTTTCAAATATAACAGTCGACCAGAGCGAGCTGCAGGTAAAATTAAAAGACGGGACGTCGACACTAGTAACGCAAAAAGAACCGGATGCGTCCGTAACGGAAACGTTTCGTAACCTTGGTGTTTCTGAAAGTAAGCTCAACAATATTGAGCTGACAGTAGTAAAGCCTTCTGGCTTTGGTTTCTGGATATCTACCTTAATCCCGCTTCTCCTACCGTTTATTCTCCTAGGAGCTTTCTTGTGGTTCATGATGCGTTCTGCTCAAGCCACTGGAAATCGGGCGATGACGTTTGGTCAGATGATGACTGCTCCAGTTGATGCTAAGAAAGGGAAAAAACGAACAACATTTAAAGATGTCGCTGGTAATGAAGAAGCAAAACAAGAACTCCAAGAAGTTGTTGAGTTCTTAAAGCACCCAAAGAAGTTTCATCGCATGGGTGCTCGAATTCCGAAGGGTGTATTACTTATTGGCGCTCCAGGAACAGGTAAAACGTTGATGGCTCGAGCAGTGGCGGGTGAAGCTGGCGTTCCTTTCTTTAGTATTTCAGGATCAGATTTTGTCGAAATGTTTGTTGGAGTCGGCGCTGCTCGTACTCGTGATATTTTCAAGAAAGTGAAGCGTCATGCTCCCGCGATTCTCTTTATCGACGAGCTCGATGCCGTTGGCCGTCATCGCGGAGCTGGTCTTGGCGGTGGGCACGATGAGCGCGAGCAAACCTTAAACCAGATTCTCGTTGAAATGGATGGTTTCGAGCAGACTGACCGAGTGGTTGTTCTCGCAGCGACAAATCGTCCTGACGTTCTCGATCCAGCGTTGCTTCGTCCGGGTCGTTTCGACCGACAAGTAACGATGGAACTCCCAGATATTCAGGAGCGAGAAGCAATTTTAAAGATTCACTCTGTTAAAGTTCCGTTGGCAAGCGATGTGAAGATGCGCAACATTGCTGAACGCACCCCGGGCTTTTCTGGCGCCGACCTAGCCAACCTGGTGAATGAAGCTGCTATCTTCGCGGCCCGGAAGGATGCCGAAAAAGTAGAGCAAATGCACTTAGAGGAATCGATTGAAAAAGTTCTCTTAGGGCCAGAAAAACGCAGTCGAGTATTCTCACAAAAAGATAAGGAACTGACGGCTTATCATGAGGCTGGGCATGCGATTGTGGCCTATTACACTCCAGACTCTGATCCGGTCCGAAAGATTTCTATCATTTCTCGCGGTCACGCTGGCGGTTATACCTTGAAGTTACCCGAGCACGACAAACACTATCACACCCGTACCGGCTTCTTGAGCGAACTTGCAACGCTGATGGGTGGGTATACCGCTGAACTACTAAAGTTCAAGGAGCTGACAACTGGTGCCAGTAGCGATTTATCCAAAGCAACAAAACTTGCTCGACGTATCGTTACTCAGTTTGGAATGAGTAAATTAGGGCCTGTTACGTATGGCCATAAAGATGAATTTGTCTTCTTGGGCAAGGAAATGCATGAAGCGCGGGAATACTCAGAAAAAACAGCCGCTACGATTGATGAAGAAGTATCTGAGTTGCTTAAGACTGCCCAAACGCGAGCACATGACATTCTAGTGAAGTACCAGGATAAATTTGAGCTCATCTCCAAAACGCTTCTGCAAAAAGAAACGATTGGCCAAACTGAATTTGCTGACCTTATGGGGGGTATTGATCCAGATACGCTCGGAGACCCACTTCCAGGGGCCTCTTCGGAACCATCCCCGACTACTACTCCGAAACCAGCTGGAGCGACGATTTGATATATCCTTGTCTTTTGACTGGGAAAGGCGTATAGCGAAGGTAGCACCTTCCCAATGTGTTGTATGTGCCGGCTCGGGCCGACACCCATCTTGACCCTCTTTCTCGGAGGAGTCCGGCCATGAAGATTCTATGTATTTCTGAAGGCGGCGTAACGTTGGTCTTCGAACCAGATGATGTATGTGATGAGGAAGGGGTCGGACAAGTCAGGAAAGAGATGAGTGCGTTTTTGGATGAGCACCCCAGCGATAGCGTCACATTTGATTTTTCCTCAGTTTCGCGAGAGCAAACCAACTCTTCGTTGGTGGGAACCCTAATCTCTTATCGGCGGAATGGAAAGAGTGGCAGTCGCCATCTTTATCTCATTCACCCACCACGCTCGCTGACTGAAGCTCTAGAAGCCACCGGGCTGAAGACTTTCTTCCAAGTGGAAGAAGCAGTGCTGGTTTAAAGATCACAAGCGGATTCGCCTTATTGCGCGTCCGCCTTTTCTTTTCGAGAGGGAGCTATGGATACAAACAGAAAAAGGCGGCTGCCTTCTGAAGAACAGAGAGATTGGATTGGGCAAGTCTTGGAGTTTCCAGTCCCGAGTACGCGTGAGGCGTGTGACACATTCATCACCTTCATATTGCAAGGCACAGGCAAACCGGATGAAATGCCCGAAACTCGCATCCGTCAATTACGAAAGTTTTTTCGCACGTATTACCGGGCTCGGGTACGGCTCAGGCGCGGTGCTTTCGGCGGAAGGATAGGTGAAGTAATTGGTCTTTGCGTCAGGAGTAAGGCAGAGATTGAAAAAGTTCGCGAGAAGTATGGACAACCTCCCAGTCTCTATACTCTCCTGGTTGATCTTTACCCGGGCGACGAGAAACGTACTCGTGTAGCTCCGTCCAACGTAAAGGTACTGATCTCCGGAGAGGAAGCGCGTTTGTTCTAAGGTGAGCCGATCATGCATCGGCTCTTTTTATGGGTGCGCGTGGAAGGAATCGAACCTTCGGCCCCCACAATGTCAATGTGATGCTCTAACCACTGAGCTACACGCGCGCGAGGAAACTATAGCCAAAGCCGCTGCAACGTGCAATAAACAGATATACAGGCTCGTAGCTCAGTTGGTAAGAGCGCGGCTCTTATAAAGCCGAGGTCCTGGGTTCGAATCCCAGCGAGCCTACATTTTTTCTTTAGGAGTTCGAACTACTCGTATCGGAGCGCCTCAATAGGGTGTTTGCGGGAGGCCTGACGAGCAGGGTACAGACCAAAAGCCAGCCCAACTGCGCTCGCCACGCCAATACCGAGCGCGATTGCGCCGAACGGTACGGATAAGGGCCAATCAAGGGCAAATTGCTGGCGAATAACTAATGCGGCCAGGGCCGCTAGCGCGATGGCACCGGTAGTACCAATTAAACCGCCGCCGACAGTAAGCATGACGGCTTCAATGAGAAATTGAGTTAAAATATCGCGGTTAGTAGCCCCGACTGCTTTACGTAGACCAATTTCCTTTGTTCGCTCGGTAACAGATACCAACATAATATTCATAATCCCAATACCCCCGACAACGAGAGCAATTGAGGCAATGGCAACTAAGAAAATCGTGAGTACATCGGTAACAGTGCTAATCGACTCTACCGCGTCTTTTTGCGTATTTACAAAGAAGTCATCCTTTTCCGGGTCGGTAATATTATGCTGTTCGCGCATCGTTGCTTCGACATCTTGTACTACGAAGTTAATATTTTCTTCGCTATCGGCGCGAATAAATATTTCTTGATAATAATCAATTGCTAAAATATCCCGCTGCGCAGTCGTATAGGGAAGCAGTACAACTTCATCAATATTAAAGAAGGCTAGCTGTCCTTTGGAGGGGAACGTACCAATAACCTTAACGTTGTGATTGCGAATAGTAATAGATTGGCCGATTGGATCGTCGTCACCAAATAGCTCCTCTTTTACTTTTGAACCGATAACTGCCACTTTTGCCCGCTCCCGGATGTCGTCAGCGGTGAAAAATTCACCGCTTTCTGGTTGAATATCGAGGAGTTCTTCTATGGCTGTAGCAGTCCAACCAAACGTTGTCGGGCGGTATAGCTCATCTCCGTAGGACACCGCTCCCGGAACAATTACTGAGGGGTCAATAGAAACAGCGTTGGGTACATTTTCTTTTTTTCGCAATGCTTCAATATCACGGTCTTTTATAGATTCCGAAAACAAGGTGTCACTAAAGTCTGCCGGCCCGGTTGGTTGTTTACCGGGACGTAAAATCACTGCGGTTGCTCCAACCCCTTCGAATTCACTTAAAATTAAGTCCTGTGCTCCCTGCCCCAAGGCCACGATTAAAACAATAGAAAGGACACCGATAATAATGCCGAGGATCGTCAGAAACGATCGCAAGAGATTGGAGCGAAGAGAGGCGAAAGCAATTTTAGTAGTAGCAAGGAAACGCATAGTTATTTCTGGTAATGAACGTGTCTTCGCTCGTTTGGTTGATCAGATAAAATTCGCCCATCTTGGACAATAACAATACGATTGGCAAAAGAAGCAGTCGTACTCTCGTGCGTGACGAGAATAACAGTGTGCCCCTGTTTATTGAGCTCAGAGATCGTGTGCATTACTTTCTCCCCAGTTCGGGTGTCCAGGTTTCCGGTCGGTTCATCAGCGAAGATTACATCAGGACGATTGATCAAGGCTCGAGCAATCGCTACTCGCTGTTTTTCTCCTCCGGATAGTTGGGGCGGCATGTGATAGAGACGATGGGTCATCTCCACCCGTTCAAGCGCCTCTTCCGCTCGGGCGCGATGCTCACGACTAGGAATTCGGGAATATACTAGCGGCAGCATCACGTTTTCTAAAACAGTTTGTTTCGGGAGAAGATGAAAAGCTTGGAAAATAAACCCAATTTTATCATTGCGAATAAAGGCCAATTCTTCTTCAGTTAAAGAAGTTGTATCCACTCCGCCGAATATATATGTGCCCGTACTTGGTCGATCAAGAAATCCGAGGATGTGAAGCAGCGTTGATTTGCCCGAGCCGGACTTACCCATAATTGATATGAACTCTCCATCGTTTATTGAAAGGGATATATCAGCGATGGCAATCGTCTCGGTATCAGCAGTCTGATACGTTTTATTCAGATTTTCTGCCTGAATAATACGATGCGTATTACTCTCCATCAGGTCTACTCAAAACAATGGTCTGCCCCTCAGAAAGACCGTAAGTTACCTCAATTGACCCAGTCGAGCCGATAAGACCGGTTTCAATTTCTTGTTCTTGGGTGAGGCCGTCTGATCCCAGTATGTGAACATAGGTTTTGCCATCTTTTTGAATAAGGGCGCGGCGCGGAATGAATAACGTGTTATCTACTTTATTAGCGTGAACAGTGACGTCACTTGTTAGTCCTGGACGCACATTTGTAGCGACACTACTAAGCTGCAACGTAACCTCATATACCGGTACTCCCTCAACAATTTTAGCTGATGGAGCAATGTATGAGATCTGAGCGGGTGAAGTTTGGTCAGGAATTGCATCAAAAGATATGTCGGCTGACATACCCACTGCTAATTTAATGGTGTCGCTTTCAGTAACGTCCGCTTTTACTTGTAACTCTGCAGTGGTCTCAACTGTAAACGCGCTCACTGCAGAAGTGGCGTACTCGCCTACTTCAACATCACTTGTCGTAACAGTGCCGGCGAACGGAGCGTACAGATTATATTGAGACAGCGTCACCGCACTGCGTTGCTGGAGAGCGCCGAGGGAAGAAAGTCCAGCTGTCGTGCTAGCTGCTTGCGTGGTAGATACGTGTTGCTCACCGGCTACGTCACTAGCGGCTTTGGCTGAAGCGTTGGATTTTGCCACTGTTTTTTGCAGCGTCGTAAGGCTTTCTTGCGCGTTGTTATATGCTGAGCGAGCACTTAGATAGCTCGCGTAAGCTGCTTTTGCTAGGTACGAGTCGTCTCCTTCATCATCAGCGCGAGTTTGATAGGCAGACAGAGCCTGATCGAGTTCCGCCTTTGCGTCTCGTACGCGTTGTTTTTGTTCTTCAATAAGCTGAGTATTTTCACCCTTCACTTTTTCGTATTCTACTTTTGTCTTCTCCCAGGTGAGGCGAGTTTCTTCTTGAGCACTAGCTAAATCGGCTTTTGCTTTAGCCACATCGAGTTGAGCAGTACGGGGATCAAGAGAGGCTAAAAGCTGCCCTGCCTGCACGACTTCACCAGCTTTCACGTGAATCGCACTAATTACACCCGCGGCTGAGAAACTCACATCTGAGGAACGAGCAGGGAAAATGCGGCCAGTGAATGAAACATCTTGGGTTACGGTTCCTCGACTGACAGTAGTAGTTCGTGCTTCTTCCTCTCCGCCTCGTGACCGAATAACGCCAAAAACAATCCCGGCGCCTAGGAGTATAACGACAACTGCGATAATGATTTTAGGTACTCGTTTCATAGATACAAACTTGACTTCTAAAGATATCCTAGCATGATGCCTAGGAAGAAAGAGTATGCCAGAACTACTAACCGTAAGTAAAGAAGAATCAGGACAACGTCTCGACGTGTGGTGTGCTGCGCATTTTCCGCAGTACTCTCGAGCTGCTCTCCAGCGTGCGATTAAAGCAGGCGGCATAATGCTAAATGGTGTGGTAGTGAAACCAAAACAGACTCTCCGCGTCGATGACACCATTACGGTAAACATTGTGCCACCAGAAAATACTGAGCCAGCCCCAGACTCAAGCAGCCTCAAAATTCCCATTATCTATGAAGATAAGGACATGCTGGCAATTAATAAGCCGGCAGGAATTTCGGTTCACCCCGCTCCCGCCGAGCGCGGCCCAACCATTAGTGCGTGGTTTGCTGCCCGCTATCCTCGAAGTGCGGAGGTGGGTGATCCTGGTCGGCCAGGAATTGTGCATCGCCTAGATAAAGATACAAGCGGCGTTCTCCTGCTGGCGAAAACGGCCGAGGCATATACGAGGCTGAAGGAACAATTCAAGCGTCACCGGCCACGTAAAGAGTACCTAGCGCTCGTTTTTGGTATTCCAGGAGAAAAATTTGGACGCATTACCCGCCCAATTGGTCGCAGCAAAAGAAATCCGCACCGCCGGATGGTCATACCAGCCGGTACATCCGATGACCTCCTAGAAGGTAAACCGGCCATTACTGAGTGGAAACTAAAAGAAACGTTCGGAAATGATTTTTCCTTATTCCAGGTATATATCTTCACTGGTCGTACGCATCAGATTCGCGTTCACATGCATTTTTTGGGACACCCAGTAGTTGGAGACACGCTATATACATTCAAGCGTCAGCGTCCCCCTGAAGGCGTTACCCATCAATTCCTTCACGCGGAGAGAATTGCCTTTCAGTTACCGTCGGGTAAGAAGAAAATTATTGAAGCAGAGCTACCGGAAGATCTTCAACAAGTCCTTACTCATTTACGGAAGACTCGTTCCTAATTCAGCCAGTTTAGCGGCAATGACGCGATGGCCAGCTGAGTTGGGGTGATAACCATCAGCACTAATGAAGCCGAGATCTGCTGGATCCGTTAATCCATTGCTGCCATTAAAGGCATCACGGACTTGAGCCACTGGTAGACCACTGTTGTAAATCTGAGTATTTACTTGGTCAAAATATGGCTGGAGGATTGAAAACGTTCCTTGTGCCATATCCTCACGAACGTAGGGGTTATATAAGTCGGTGACACGGACAATTGCACCAGCAGGCTTACGGCTGTTGATCTCAGAGGTAATGACGTCCCAGTTGGCATCGAAGGCACGCACTGCTCGACGCAGACAATCTTGATTGTCCGCCCCGCCGCAAGTGCCGGCGTAATACTGGTCGCGGGCTGCTCGTAGGTCGTTTCCACCAATATTTATTGTTATAACGTCAGCTTCGGCAATATTTTGTTGAAACAAAGGATCTTGCTGGAGAGCGGCCGCAAGGTGGCTGCTGTGCCAGCCGCTTCGAGCCAGGTTTCGCGAATCCAGTTCCTTCTGATTAGTATTTTCTAAATTGTCTTCGTAAATATTCGGATAGCTGGGAAAGCCATACGCGCCGGCAGCAATTGAATCACCTAAAATTACATAAACCCCGTCAGCAGGACGGGGAGAAAAACGCGGCAAAGACGGGAATGAACTGGGTGCTAGCGAAAAACTTGGGGCTGGTCCCAAGCTGAATTGCGGTACTGGGAGTGGGGTGGCCAGTGGTGGTTGAATCTGAGCAGCAGAAGCAGTTCTTGTTAGATATACCGGAATGCCAGCCGGGCTGTAATAATACGACGGGCCTCCTTGAGTTGGCTGTGGGATTGTTGGGAAAACAGTAGGTGTTGGACGAGGCACTACTGGGTAAGGCGTGGGTGTTGGGTAATATGGCGGTCGTGGATTTGGGTTACAAGAACACGGTGGCCCACCTACAATTAAAGGGCAATAACACGGAACGGGTGGAGTTGGTAGGGGTGGATTAGTTCGGCACGGCCACGGAATACCAAGGAATCCAGGACAGTACTGAGTTGGAGTTGTATTAGGAGCAAAATATACCGGAATTCCTGATGGGCCGTAATAGTATGATGGTGGATTTTGAACAGGTTGCGGTATGGGAACCGGTGTTACAAAAGGAGTGTAGACAGGAATGCCAGCAGGTCCGACATACGCTGGGGTATTTGGTTGCAGGTTTGTAGTTGGTGCTGGAGCAGTACCATACACCGGAATTCCGGATGGACCCACGTAGGTTACTTGGGCTTGGACAACTGGCGTCGATGAGACGAGGACAGCAGCTATCCCAAAAAGTACGGCGAGTAAGTTAAAAGTATTTTTGATCATACGTTTAGGGATATACCGGAATGCCAGCAGGACTGTAGTAATACGACGGGTACTCAGTTGGCGGGAGAGGGTTGTCGGGATTAGCTATAAAACGTGGATGGATTATAGGTTGCTGTGGGCACTGGCAAGGCACCCCATAGAGCAGTATGCAGTGACATGGCAACGACGGTTGTGCTGGTCGAGGAAAGTAGACAGGTATACCAGCTGGGCTGAAATAATAGGAAGGTTGTGTCGGGTTAGTAGGAGTCTGGGTAGGTGGAGTAAAGCCAGAATACACGGGAATACCAGACGGGCCGACATAACCAGTTGGAGCCGGCTGAGTGTAATTAAATGCATTAGCTGGGTTGGCGCTGGGAGTAAAGAAAACTGGAATACCAGCTGGGCCGACGTACCCAACTTGAGCTATCGCTGTACTCGGGATTGTTACAGCGGCCAAAGCTACTCCTAGAGCGAGTACAGCAGGAATAATTCGGATTGTAGAGATTGAAGGGGTAATATTCATAGAACGTCTCACCATACCTATCTATGACTCATCTATCAAGGAATTTCACCTCTTCTCCTACTATGCCCATGCCCCTTTCTCGCCGAAAGCTTATTTCTGATGGATTCTCGTTAGTTGAGCGAGATGATCGTCTGTTGGATGTATTTCCGAGGGAATCAGCTGAAAAAGGAGTGGAGTTATGGGAAAAGTGGACCCCTACAGAAATTAAGATTGTACGGATACATAACGAAAAACAGTCTCACCGTACATTCTTGAGACACACAGTTGAAACCGCACTTTCTGAAAATCGAAAACTTGATTTATAAGTGCGCGAAATGGGACGCGATTAGAACTTTCAAGTGGTCAGACAAAATAACTGCACCGCAGGTTTTATTGGCGCAGGTGTAAGAATTGCTGGTTTTAGTTCATTAGATTTACTCACTGAAGCTCATTTGTTGTATCATATTTTTTATGGAAGCTACGCCACAGGAAAAACAAAAAGCGGGACAGATTATCGAAGGTATTACAATTAGCTGTCTCCCATTTTTATTACTCATTTTCTTTGTAATCCCCTTCACGTTTCTGTTTGTCCCTGGCCGCAGCGGTTCGCTCCTAGGCGGTGCGGTAGGTGAACGGCTAACATTAGATTTTTACCTCTACTATTCAGCTCCGTTCGTTCTACTTTTTTTAGCCGTGATTGGTTACGGCTATCGCAGAACTAAAAACTCCAAACCTGTGTTTGCAAAAAGCTTGCTTACCACAGCTCTCATTCTAGTGGGGCTGAATGTGGTGTTTATGGGTTTAGTCGCTTATTCGGTTTACACCTAGTGTATGAACAACGTAACTAAGATCGTATTGAAGCGATTTGGCATAGCACTGTTGGTCTCTGTTGGTTTTGTTATCGTGTGGAGCACCTTAATATCTCTTGAATTTAAGAGAGAATTCAAGGAATTAGCGCAAGATGTACCGCAGGAAAATGAAGAAAACGTAGAGTTGCCCACGGGAGTACCGATCTATCCTGGTGCCAGAGGTGAAAGTGTATCAAAGGTATTGCAGACGTATCGTTTTAGCACGCCTGATACGCCTGCTAACGTGATGAATTTTTACGTTAATTATTTCCGTAACACTAATGGTAACTATCAGATTACTCCTGAAGAAACGGCTCCACGGGAGGGGTCAAATATTACAGCTGATGTGATACATAAAATAACCATCACGAACCCTACAGACCCTGATTACAAGTATATTGGTGCAGTCTCTGCCTACCGAGAGGGTGATAAAACAATTTTCACACTTCAGTTCCCGGTAGACGTAGAGTAAAACAGGATAGGTTTTCTACCCCCTAGGAAGAAAACATAAATATCATCATTACACCCATACCAATTAGCACTGGAACAACATCAAATAAAATAATGAAGCCTATTACTCCTCTTGCCCAGTAGGAAGTTGCTACTTTTCTTATAGCCCACAAGAATATTAAAAGTATTATGAGGCGTTCAAAGACAACAGTTGTTAATAGAGAAAACGGGAAAGTAGGTTCAAGTGCGGGTGCAGGGTAGCTGCGAAGCCATATAGAGAAATATACAGGGAAGGGTGTATATACAGTCGGAAAGGTTAATGCATCCCTAGTGGCATTGTGAAGTGGGCGGAGCCAAACAGGGATTGAAGGATTGGGGTCAAAATGTAGGTTCCCTCCGTTGTCATCAAGAAAGTATGGGATAGAAACATAGGAGGGCAGAGTTATCACAAACATTGCTATAAAAAATACAGTTATATATGTTTCCAGTCTTCCAAGAGATAGCATAAAGATATTGTACCATTTTTGGTGCCGAGAGTGGGACTCGAACCCACAAGGCCTTACGGCCACAGCATTTTAAGTGCTGCGCGTATACCATTCCGCCATCCCGGCTCATTTAAAAGAACTTTGAGGCCACGGCCGGAATCGCACCGGCGAATAGCGGTTTTGCAGACCGCCGCGTTAACTACTTCGCCACGTGGCCATATCTAAGATCTTAGCAACTTCTTTATCAATGCGCTGCGGTCTAAGGTTAAAGTATTTCTGAAAGCGTGCAAATTTTCTTGGAAAATACAGGTTATTCATTCGTTTTCCGTATAGATGCTTGAATAAAGTTATACTATCGCCAGTTGAGTAGCGTACTTGAAATGCTCTTTTACTAGGATGAGTTTTCTGAGGGGACAACCCATACGTTTTTGCCAGGAGCCTAGTCATTTCACGCAAAAATTCTTCACTCCCACTTGTAAAGTAAATAGATAGCCTTTTTAATATTTTTTCTCCATGTTCATTAAGACTTTGTTCGCATTGAACACACCCATCACCGTCTAAATACCCCCTTAAAAAGTCGCCGAGGTAACGCGTAGGAATAGTAGGAAAAGTCATTGTTAAAGACTTCTGAGGCTTTAAGCCTAAAGAAACCAGAGAGTCATAAAGTATATGACTTCCGATCCGCAATAAATATCTGGGTTTTTTGGTATAGGTAGTAAGAGCGATAGTATGGTCAGAATCTAAATGCTCTTTTATAGCATCAAGGATGTATTTATCTGTACTAGAGACACGAACATATTTCCCTCGCATTAAAGGAGCGTTTTCTAGACTCCCATCAGCGTATAAAAAACCAAGAATATACGCCATATCAGAGCTCCATTTACTAAAGAATTTTTCGTTGATGCTGTATTTAACTCCCATGCAAGTGGATAGGATATATACTGCAATATTAGCAAACAAAAAACCGCGGGTCGAGCGGTTCTTTGTTATTTCTTTTCTGTCTTAGGTTCCTCAGTCTTTTTTTCGGTCTCAGCTTTCGGGGTTTCTTCTTGCTTCTTTTTGTCTCTTTCCGCCTGGGCCGCTTCCTCATCAGCTCGTTTCTTCGCCTCTTCAGTCAGACGTTTTTTATCTGACTCTTCTTTTACATAGCGTTGCATGGAGAGTTCATCTTCCTTCACGCGGCGACGTCCTTCTTCTCGAAGATAATTCAATTTTGCTCGGCGCACTTTTTGGCGCTTTATGATTTCAATACTGGTAATGAGTGGGCTGTATAACGGGAAAATACGTTCGACTCCAAATTTGCCGCTCTCGCGACGAACAGTAAAAGTAACGGAAGGTCCGCTTCCTCGTACTCCAATAATTGTTCCTTCAAACATCTGGAGACGAGTTTTTTCGCCTTCTTTTACTTTCGTTTCAACCTGAACAATATCACCCGGTTTGAGCCGTGGGCGCTCAATACTTTTCACTTGTTCGAGTTCAAATTCTCGCAGCAAATCCATGCCAGGTAGTATATGGATTTACGGAAAATTGTCTAGTTTTACCTCTAAGAAGAAAAAGACTTAGGGAAGATTCACTACTTCTAGGAGGGTGCGGCGAGAGCCGAAATCCAGTGCTTCTTCACGAGAAGCCATCCAAACATCTATTGTGTAGCGGTCGTTGTAACGGGCATTCATCCGATCCTCAATTGTGTAGATACGACCAAAAATAGTAACTGTTGTTCCAATCGGAAGAAAATTAGCCGCTGCCACTCCTTCACGAACCATCGTTCCAGAGGCGGTAACAAATGGATTGCCGTCTGTTTGATCTTTAGTAGAAGAATAGGCGGATACTGACACCCCTAAAATTGAACCTTCCTCAAATAAGTAAGACGCTGGAGAAAGTTGGCCAGAAATAATCTGACCAGAAGGAAAGGTCATCTTGTGGGTGTCTTCTATCGTCTGAGTAAACGCTAACGCTTGTCCTGGGAAGCTGGAGATAGCAATAAAGGCTGCTACAGGCAGCATTTGTAAGGCGGAAACAATGTTTGTTTGTGTGTTTTCGATAGAAGGATCGATACTTTCTCATAGTATCACTTTTTCACCTCTTAGTCAATTTTCCAGGCAGGCTGAGATTGTACCGAAATGACTTCCCGGGAAATAGGATGAGCAAAAGTAAATGATGTGGCCCACAATGCAAGTTGTCCGTCCCACTTCTGTTTCGCGCCATATTTCTTATCTCCGACAATTGGGGTTTTTAGACTCGCCATCGCCACCCGTATTTGGTGAGGTCGGCCGGTTATGGGGTGGATTTCAACTTGAGAAACTTCCCCGGCTGACACACGACGATACTCCAGTTCGGCATATAGTGAGCCATGGATCTGTCTGTCGTATGCCCGTACGAAATTGCGATTAGGGTCTTTTTTAAGCCATTGGGAAATATAGCCGTGTTTTGGTGGTTGACCTTCAACTAACGCTTCATATATTTTTTCTACCTGCCGCTCTCGAATTTGTTCAGAAATTCGGCTGGCACCCTTACTGGTCTTCGCGAACAGGAGAACTCCACCTACGGGCCGATCCAGACGATGAAGGAGACCAACAAAAACATTACCTGGCTTTTTATCTCGCTCCTTTATATATGCTCGTACCTCATCGAGCGCCGAAATATCACCGGTGGCATCTCCCTGTGTGAGCTGACCAGGACGTTTTTCGATGGCAATAAGATGGTTGTCTTCGTAGAGGATCTTCATGGCGCAATAATACAACACCCCTGACAGACAGGGGTGTTGGTGGTTAGTAAACTTCGACGCGAACTTGTCCGACGCCACCGCGCATACCAATTGCTTGTTTGGTAGCAACGCTGAGATCAGCGACACGGTATCCGTACTTCGCTTGGTAGAATCCGCCGGTATCTGTGATCTTAACAACGACAGACTGTCCCGTCGCAAGACTCGTTACCTTGGCACGGTAGCCAACTAAATGTTTCTTGTCAGCACCAATAGCCATAGTAAGAGCATTGTCATCGAGTGGTTGGCCATTTGCCATAATCATCATTGAGTCACAACCTAGACAGCCGGCGCGACTGTAGTATGAAGCTTCTCCTTCTAGGACAACTGGCTGTTCAAGTGTCGGAAAAATTCTTTGCACGGGAGCACTTTGTGCTACTACCACTGGTTTTGGTTTGGGAACTTCGGCAATAACAGTTATCGGGTTATGCGAAACTGGTACGGCCGCAATCCGTGTTTCTGGAGACGTAGGTTTATCAGCTAAACGAATCGGGGCATAGAGTACCTGACTTGGTGATGTAGCAAGTTGTGTTTCAAACGCTAGGGCGTTGTGAGGAATCGTAGAAATA
The DNA here is from genome assembly GCA_016197005.1 of Candidatus Anderseniibacteriota bacterium. GTDB lineage: Bacteria > Patescibacteriota > Andersenbacteria > UBA10190 > UBA10190 > JACPWO01. The sequence goes on along the minus strand of JACPWO010000001.1, from coordinate 468,421 downwards.
ACCGTAAAGACAACGAGGGGGAGAATCGCGAAAGCGTTTTTCGGTTTACGAGTGTTTGTATGCTCATCTTTGCGTAATTGCATAGGAGAGCTTACGAGTAAACCCGATTAAGGGATTGACCAAATCCGGCCAACAAAAAAGCCTAACAGAGTAGACTGTTAGGCGAACGGGCTACCATAGCACAGGTATTATATTTTGTCAATATATATTACCATTTTTGTCAAGAGAAGGGCATATAATGCGGAGATAGACCAAATGAGGCCACTTAATAGAGAAATACAGCGCAAATTCAAAGGTGGAGGTATACTATGTGGCATACCCTCTTATTTCCTTCGTTTATGGCCAAAAATACTCTCATAGCGCTCGTTGTTACCGCTTTCGTTGCCCTTCCGGCACTCGCAGATGAAGTATCTGTCGAGTCTTCCAATAATGTTTCAGTAGAATCTTCAACCAACGTGACGAATGAAGTCACGGTATCCAGCGACAATAACGCCAATGTAGATATTCTGGTGGATCAACAGCTGGCTGACGAAAATTTTACCTTCGCTCTCGAAACAGAAACATTGCCATTTGAAAGATTTTTGTTTGGAGTTGAGAACGCTTTCTTTCACGTTCGTCGTGCCTTCACCTTTCAAGCTGAACGGAAAGTACAGCTTGATCAGAAGCGCCTGGATGCGCTGGACCGGAAATTAGTCATTTGTACGGATTTAGCGGATGCGGATTGTGAGGAGCGTATTGAAAAGATGATTGCTAAGGTCGAAGCGAATACGCAAAAGCAGCTAGAGCGAAAGAAAGAGGTACTAGGAAACATTCAGGGTAATTTTGAAGAGTGGCGAGAGCGTCGTGAAGAGCTTCGTCAAGAAATAACAGAAAAGCGCACGGAGAACGAAGAAGAACAGAAAAAATTTAGAGAGCAGTTTGAAAAACGTCGCGCGGAAGCAAAAGCCAAACAGATAGAGCAACAGGAACAGCTGAAAGTACGCCGAGAGGAATTAAAAAAGGAAATATTAGAACGTCGAGAAGCGACCAAGGAAACGACGGCAGGACGAAAAGGAGATGCTAAAGCCCGCATTGAGCAGCAACAAAAAAATCGGGAGAAGTTAATTGAGGAGCGCTCCCAAGCAGTAAAAGACCGTCTTGATGCTACACGTAAAAGAATGGAAGAGCGCCGAGCGGAGATTCGCAGTCAACTAGACGCCGAATAAAGTTCGTCGATTTTTGCCGCTAGAATAAAGTCGTTATCAAATAGGCCACTAATTTTGTGCGTCCAGAGCTCAATGGTGAGCTTTCCATAGGAAATGTGAAGATCGGGATGGTGCCCTTCCTTTTCCGCTACCTCAGCCACCTTATTCGCGAAAGCCATAGTCTGAACGAAATCTTTGAACGTGAATTCCCGACGAATTTTTGTTTCGCCCTCAGTTAATTTCCAAGCTTGATCAATTTGCTTTAGCCACGGGGTAAGCTCCTGGCCTGTTAAGGGCGGGATACCACCTTCACAAGGCTTACATTTCTTTTCCGAGAGGTTGCTCATTTCTTAGATGATAATTTATCTTTCCCATTGCGATTAATCCACCACGTATCTTTTTTATTTCCATACCACCAATTATCTGAATCAGTTTTCATAATCACCTTAGCGAGTTTACGACCACTCTTTGTTTGAAGGCGCTTGTGCATTGGTGGAATCCACGTTTTTGCTTTCTTATGTCCTACATCAATCATTTCTTTCAGAACAAGGAGGAGCTCAAGAATATCCGCGTCTTTGGCAAGTTTAGATTCTAAGGAGGTACGCTCTTCGTAGGTATCAATCGTTTTTTTAATGTCCTCACCAAATGGAAGGTTTTGTACCAGATCATGGACTGCCTTTTCTTCATGTGCGGTCACGTACTTTTGATTCATCCAATTTAAATCACTGGTTCTCGCTTCTGCTAAATCATGGAGTAAACACATTTTCATAACGGTAGCCGGGTCTACTTTGTCGTCATCTTCCATCATTGCCAAAACGTAGCCAATATATGCCGTCCGATTGATATGTTCAGCGACTGACTGTTTGTGGTTAGTTAAAAAGTGAAAACCGCTCCGCGGGGTCTTAGCCAGCATCCCTACTTCAAAGAGGAAATTAACAATGGCTGATAGGTCTTTACTCATACTCTAAGCCTACCGATAGATGAGAAGCATGCGCAAGGTGTGATAAATTAGAGGCATGAATAAATCACTTTTAATACTCTTACTTCTTCTAAGTCTGCCGATTCTGCTGCACATATATAATCCCTCACTACAACTGGGCGGCTGGGGGCTCGTGCTTGGCTTTATTGGTATGACTATCTCGCCGATTATTCTCTTCGGTGTACTGCTCAAATTCATTGCCGAACGGTGGTATCACTGAAAACGTTATCTGTCGTGAGCGGGTAACGGGAATCGAACCCGTATCTTTACCTTGGCAAGGTAATGTAATACCTCTATACCATACCCGCATGCGTGTATGTATTTGTACCAAAAGTTGAGATTTGAGCAAGTTTTAGCTATGCTCGTACCACAATTCAATAGCTGAAATGCCGCGGTAGCTCAGAGGTAGAGCGCAGCCCTGAAGAGGCTGGCGTCGGGTGTTCGATTCACCCCCGCGGCACAGAGGGCGATTAGCTCAGCGGTAGAGCAGTTCGTTTACACCGAAAAGGTCGGGGGTTCGAATCCCTCATCGCCCACCAAACTAACTAGTTAATAAATTCTGTAAGAAAAAACCGACCCCTTGAGAGAGTCGGCAGAGTCGTTTTGGAAAGCGTTTCACGGGTGTCTTCGTGCTAGGAATTCTCGTCCCTTACCTACTTCGGTGTTGATGGGGACTTTCTGAATACAAAGTGGACACTCCGCTTCATCCCACGCATCCATATTCACATTGGCAAGCGTAAAGAAATATGGCGGATTGCCAATATCTTCTTTACTTACGTTGCCGCGGTTGCAAAGAGCGGCCACTGCCACGACATTGCCACTGATATGACGAACAGCTTCCACAACCTTTTTTACAGAGCCGCCAGTGTTGAGAATGTCCTCCACCACCAGCACATTTTTGTGTTGGAGGAGCTTATCGTAGCCTCGCTTGATAACAAACTCATCGCTTTCTGGTGCTTTTTCCGCATAGACACCAATCACCTCGCGATCACTAAGGTCAGTGAGGTGGTAGGCCGTCCACTGCGAGAGAATAATCCCGCCAACAGCTGGTGCAATTACCGCCTGAATGACCGGTCCGTGTGCGAGAGCGTCCTGAGCAATCGCAAGGCACAGTTTTGAGGTCAGACGAGTATGTGGATACACAGCATCTTTATTGACGTACGCGCTGCCGTGCTTGTTAGAGGTATACACGATGTGGCTGTCAGTAATGACCGCTCCCACTTTGTGTAGTAGTTGTAGGACGTCTGTTTCTGACATCATTGTAATGTCTCCTCTCGGTACTGGTTGCAAAGGACAGGTAATGTCTTTTCAAATCCGCTCCGTCGCGGTCTGATGACATCATGTGAAGATAAGATGCAATAAAAGAAAATGCCAGCTGGAGGGCTGGCATTTAGTGCTAGTCGAGGAGATCAAAATCTGGTCGTTTGCGGTTTCTCCAGCGCCACCACGCTCCTCTTGCCCTAAGAATGAGCAACTCAAACTTGTGCAAGATACGGTTACGTTTCCTCAAAGTTTTTCCCCTGCTGAGTGTGTCTCGCATACTTCTACCCTTGTGATGCAAGGCGTACAAATCGTTGTCGCTCGATGCAACAATCGATCCGTACACAATATAGAATTTTTCTTCGAGATCAAGAGTATTTTAGTGCGGACGAGAGGAGTTGAACCTCCATGCCCTTGCGAGCGCTACCACCTCAAGGTAGTGCGTCTACCGTTTCGCCACGTCCGCGTGATACCGAGAATAGCGGGAATTAGCTATTAGAGCAACGATTGCTGACTTTCCGCTGCTTTTTGCTTCTCACTAACTGCTGGTGTCTCGACTAATTGCAGATCCTCTCCTTTTTCTAAGAGTTTTATAACCTTGGGAAGTTTCGCAAAGTCAGCTTTTAATACCGGCCGTAGGTTGCCACTGTATAAAGCCGCTGCGGGGTGGTACATCGGCATAACAATGCGGCCGTTGCGCCTTTTTGGTTGTCCGTGAATTTTTGAGATCGATAGTCCCTCCCCTAAAAAGTACTGCATGGAATGACGACCTAAGGTCACAATGATCTTGGGTTCAATAATACTCATTTGTTTTTCAAGATACGGCGCATACGCCTCTATCTCTTCGGGAAGCGGGTCGCGATTACCTGGTGGCCGGTGTTTAATGAGGTTGGCAATAAATATATCAGCTCGCTTCAGACCAATCGAAGCAATAAGCTCATCCAGAAACTTTCCTGCTGCTCCCACAAACGGTCGTCCCAGAGCGTCTTCACGGGCGCCTGGTGCCTCACCAACAAATAAGATTTCTGCTTCTGGGCTACCTTCTCCCGGAACATCGTTCGTAGCCGTTGCTTTCAGTGGTAATGACGTATCCATCGCTAATTTATTGTTGAGTACTTTGAGCGCTTTTTGTTTATCTTGTACAGTCATGATTTCTTACGATTTTTCTTTAAGAAGGCAATATCTTCATATATCAGCGCATCGTGCTTCGTCTCAAGGATGAAGTTAACTTTTTTCAGGTCCTTATGAGCGAGCATGGCCTTAAATCCATCCTTGCCAATATATCCTTTACCAATATGTTCATGTCGATCAACTCGGCCTCCTAAGTCGATCTTAGAGTCATTTACATGGATGAGTTTGAGGTTATCGAGGCCAACATGCTTGTCTAGGCTCTGTAGTGTCTCGTCCCACGCTTTCTTTGTACGTACGTCGTACCCTGATGCGAAGAGGTGAGCAGTATCTAAACACACGTGGACATCGCTGCGACCGAGGCCAGATAAAAGATGCCCTAACTCTTCAAACGTATCGCCCACAACTGAGCCGGCTCCCGCAGAAATTTCCAGCAAAAGTCGTGCGGAAAACTTCGAGCTGTCCTCGTAAATAGCTTTAAGGCCTTTAATAGCCTGCTCCAGCGCTTTTGCGGGAGTAGCCGTAGCCTTTGGGTCTTCTACCCACTCTTTTGCACTGCCCATGTGGGTGACGACGTATTTCACGCCAAGGGTGCTACCTCGTTCTAATTCCTGTCGTACGGCTGCTGCTGAGCCATAAAACACCCGCTTATTTTTCGAAGCGAAGTTTATGTAGTATGGGGTATGGATATAACTCTCAAAGCCGAATTTTTCTGCATTTTCTCGAAACATGCGCGCTGTCTCTTCACTAATGGGAGGTGTACCGCCCCCCCGGGGACTGCGAGAGAAGAACTGGAAGCATTCCGCGTCAAAATCCTCTTTTGCTCTCAGGGGAGCATTCTCCAGGCCTCCTGCGGCTGAAACGTGTAATCCTATGCGTTGTCCCGAAGTCATAGTATTAGACTACTCGTTTTGAAATACTTGGAGCAACTGAAATCCATACTATGAGCAACAAGCCAAATACTATGGCAGTTAACCGGGGATGAAGGGGAAAGCGTGTTCGCTCAACCAGGCTGAAACCAAGGACACCGGCAATTTTCTTATTATTTAGCATCAGTCTTCCTTCGGAGTACTTTGTACTATCAATTTCGCGAAAAACTTCGATTGGCTCCCCGTCGGCGGATGCAATGGAGATCCAGATATGCTCCGCAGGTGTTCTGGGGATTTTTATTCGTAAACTACTGCGAGAAGATTCTCGGTGTGGCTGTACTATCTTTGTCGAAATATCCTCGCCTGGCGCGTCATCGTTGTCTTGTTGCACTATAACTTTCACTAATCGACTACTCATTGCTTGAGGAAAAAATAATCGTACTTCACGTGATTCCGACACTATTTTTACGCGTTGTTGCATGTTGCTACCTGCCGGCAGAGTATACGACTCGTTGGCAGAAATTGTGAAAAGTTCGAAAAATTGAAAGCGAGCAAGTAGTACCGCGCTTGTGGTAAATACCACGAACCCACATATGAGTAATAAAGAGTTATTGGCGCTCATATAGTCGGGTTGCTTCAATAGCGGGATGCTCTTTCTGGAGTTCAAGCACGGGAACATAACCCGCTTTATCAAAAACGCTCATCAATTGATGCTGATGCTCATGATCAGTAACGTTATTCCAGAACTGAGCCATGCTCACGACAATATACTTTGCGTGACGCGAGGTAACCATCTGAGTAAAAAGATCGTCGTTTACTACTCCTCGCTTCTGGGCTTCCGCGTCCGTTAGTTCGGGAAAATAGAAGAATCGTCCCAATTCGCTTCCTGGTAGGGAGCGTCGCTGTGCTTCGACTGCCACATATAATTCCGGGGTAAAAATGTATTCGTCTGGTGTCGTATGAGACTGGATATACTGTGCCAGGCGGTGAATATTTGTATGACCTTCTTCACGCTCTCCTTCTCCTAATGCCAAGAATGCTTGTGAGTATGTGAGTATGCCAATACATACTACTGCGACAACGGTGAACGCCGCTCGTCGCTGCCAGCTAGACGTCAATGATGAAATGCTAAACCCGATGCCGCTGCTCGCAGCCACGACAAGAAGTGGAATAAGAGGAACATCGTACGTAGCGTTTATAGCGGTCGCATGCAAAAGAGCGTTTATAAAGACTGTCGTAAGGATTGCAGCGGATACAACGCCACTCGTGCGATCTCTTCGCACGGCCAGAATGACTCCTACTAAGGCAGCAATCCAAAACCACTGGTATACCGGCAGATACTGTTCTTGTAAGAATGGCATAATCACTTCGACGTGACGTTCTATGCTACTGGTTGCGAGGCCAGCGCGCATGTAGGTGTGATAACCGATAATGTTTATCCATGCCTTTTGTGGGGCGATAATAGCCAGTGGGGCAACAATGATTGTGAGAGCACAAATGCAACCTGCCACAATTTGGAAAAGTGTTTTAAGTCGAAATGAAGTGAAAAAGATTGGTATGAAGAGCAAAAGAGCGGTGGGAGCAATCGTGAGACGGGCGCTCATAGCACTCACGGCCAAGAAGCCCACTAACCAAGGTCGCTTGTACGCAATGGCTAACAACTCTAGTCCCAAGAATAGAGCAGCGGTGGCATATGTTGATACTGAGACGCTATGAAGTAACCATAGCGGCGAAGCGACGAGGATAAGTCCGGTACATACTCCGGCTAACACTCCCCATAGACGTCGACTCGCACTGGCAAAGGCGGCTATAGCCAAAAAACTAAGGCCAGCGTTAATGAGTCGACCTAAGTAGAAACCAGGTCCGAAGAACTCCTGAAAGAAACCATGAATAATGAGTGTGGCCGGTGGCTGGGGAAAGGCAAAGTCTAGATATGGCACTCGTCCTTCCCATGTTTGCCAGGCGTTGTATAGATACCAACCCTCGTCGGCGTTAAACGGGCCGTGTAGGGCGAGAGGAATGACATTTACAATATAGAACGCACTTATTATAAGCCATATCCCAACTTCAAATTGATGAGCGAGTAGCTCTTTACTTACGTGATGCATGATACGTTTTGTATTTAGCAGTATTTTCTTTGACATCCGTTTATCTTTTTGCAGCTAAAACGTGATAAGTAACGCAGCGCTGGGCTAGAGATGATCCAAGTGTAGTCTTTGTGTTACGATAGACAAATGACGCTCCGGCTGATGGTCGTAATAGGAGTGGGAATCACTGCCCTGGCAATAGTAGCTGGGGTGGCTGACTATTATGGTTTCTTATCACTCGGGAGAACAGCTGTTCTTTCGGGTAACGATGTAAAACCAGTCGGTTTGTATCAACCACTTTCGTGTGTCCATTACCCCAATACAGGAAAGTTTGTGACACCGAAACTGCAAGTTATAAATCCTACGGCTGCAGATCGTACAATGACTGTCCGCTTGTACTATAATTCGAAGTTTAATAACCCAAAGGCGAACTCTCCAGTCTGGGCTAAAACATTAAAAGCAGTTGATGTTTCTTCTGAGCCGTATCTACAAAATATTACTCATAAATTTGATAGTGGTGTCGAATGGGGACCAATAACAATTCCAAAAGCTATTTCTCGATCTGATCTTCTATCTAAAGCCGTCACATATGCAGTAGATATTCACCCCCAAATAGCACTTACGCCTCAGAATAACGATGGGTTAAGTCAATCTTATCTCTTTATTATTCGCTATAAAGATTTACCATTTTTCGACTCAAAATGGGGAATAGCAAGAACATGTCTGGATAATGAACAACCAAAAGAATTGGGAATCCAAGATCCAGTTGACGTTTCTGCAAATTGGGCGCCGCCTCAACCCTCTCCCACGTTTACTATTACTCCCAAGCCGACAGCCGCTCCAACCTCTCAACCAACTGTAGCCCCTCGACCCACTCAAGCTCCGGTTGGAACCTCAATTTCTTCTTCAACACCTAGCCCAACGCCTTCTAAACCAGTATCACCGCCAACTGAATATTTCGATTTCCGCGCCGTGCCTGCTCCGACCATACCAGTCGTGTCAGAATTGCCCATAGTTACGGCTGGAGCAATACCTCAATGCTATACACCTGACCAACCGTTCTCAGTTATATTTGGGATAGTTACTCCCTCCCAAATGGTAGGGACTCCAATGACTGCCCAAATTACCCTTCCGGCTGGTCGTGTTGAGAGTGCGGTGCCTACTACTTACCAACAACTTGCGGGTAATAAGCTACACTGGATCACTGATAAAGTTGCTCGATATACTCAATACGTTGTTAGAGTTGTTGTGCCCGCACCTGGTGTTGGAACATTAGAGGTTCCATTTCTCGCTACGTACCAGTTCCCACGCTACCTGGGAGGCAGTCCCCAAGAAAAAATCAGAATCCCAATGTGTGATACGCCCGGCGCCTCTTCCGTGAGCAGTGTTGTAACTACAGAAACACCCTCAGTAATTCAACGAGTAACGGAATTCTTTACCGGCGCAAGCGTCGTTACCCCTACTCCAATGGTGAATATTTCCGCACCGACCACAACTGCTGTAGCTCTACAAAAGCCCATCGAGGGAAATTTGGAGAATACAATTGTGATGTCTCCTTCTCCGCTCCCAGAACAGAAACCATCAGTTGTTCGGCGGATAGCAAATTTCTTTACGGGAAATACTGCCACTCCTAGTCCTAAACCTACCCCCGTCCTATCTACAGCTTCCCCTGCAAAAGTGGTGCAACTCCCCGTTACGTCCAGTATTGCCCCACCTACAACAAGTCTTCCTCCTGAATATGGCATTGTTTCTGTCCCAGAGGTAAATACGGTGACTAGCAATCCTCCAGAAGTTACGTCTGTGTCTCCATTCGTGTCAGCACTTAAATCACTAGGTCAGCAAGCCCTCGAAACTGCCCAGTCACTCATTTCTCTCATTGCCAACTGGCAAGGAGTAGCCAATAAAAGCGTCGAGTAACAAAAAACCGGCTATTGCCGGTTCTTTGTACTAGTTAATTTATTTAGCGTGCTAAGGCGTCACTGCGAGTTTCGCGAATAACGTTTATTTTAACGTCACCAGGATAGGTGAGTTCTTGCTCAATTTGTTTGGCAATATCTTGTGCTAATTTAATTGCCTGCAAATCATCAATTTTCTTTGGTTCTACGAAGACTCGAATCTCACGTCCTGCATAAATGGCGTAGGCTTTCTGCACGCCTTCGTAGCTGGCGGCAATTTGCTCTAAGTCTTCCATGCGTTTGATATATTGATCAGTGCCTTCCCGACGAGCACCAGGGCGAGCAGCGGAAATGGCGTCGGATACCTGAACAATGATCGCTTCGCGAGTATCAAAAGGATAGTCTTCGTGATGAGCAGCAGCGGCTTTAACAATTTCTTCACTAATGCCGAATTTTCGCATAATCTTTTCACCAATTTCGACATGATTTCCTTCAACTTCATGATCAATTGCTTTACCGATGTCATGGAGTAGGGTGGCTTTCTTGGCAATCGTTACGTCGGCTCCTAGTTCTTCCGCGAGCATCATGGCGATGCGAGCTGCTTCCCAGCTATGACGGAGAATATTTTGGCCGTAACTAGTGCGGTACTTCATGCGACCAACGAGGTGAACGAGTTTAGGTGGGAAATCAACAATACCCAAGTCATATACCACTGCTTCACCGGCTTCTCGAATATCGTCGTTTATCTTTTTCTTGGCTTCTTCTACGACTTCTTCAATTCGACCGGGATGAATACGACCGTCTTTTAATAGCTGTTCTAAAGCACGCTTAGCTACCTGACGACGGACAGGAGAAAACCCAGAAATCATGATCGAGCCAGAATTTTCGCTATCAATGACTACTTCGCAGCCAGTAACGCGCTCAATATGTTGAATGTTACGGCCTTCACGACCAATAATGCGTCCAATCATGCCTTCATCGGGCACATCTACGTAGGAAGTGGAGTGCTCAGCTACGTGCGAAGAGGCGTATCGTTGAATAACAGTTGAGAGAATATCTCGAGCTTTTTCTTCCAGTTCTCGCTCCCCTTCTTTTTGCAGACGACGAACTCGACGAACAATATCCTCTTTAGTGCGTTCCTCGGTTAATTGCATGATTCGTTCAGCGGCCTGCTCACCGGTGAGACCAGCCGTCTCTTCCAGACGCTTTTGTTCCTCGTCTTGAAGCTTTATCAGCTCTTCTTTCTGAGTCTTGAGTTCTTCGCGGTCATGTTTAAGAGCCGCTTCTTTCTCTTCGGTTGCTTCTAGTTTCGAGTCCAGCTTCGCTTCACGTTGAGCGACTCGCTTTTCAAGTTCAATAATTTGATGGCGACGTTCATCGAGTTCATTTTCTACCTTTGCTCGCTCGCCGCGGGCTGCTGCCTCTGCTTCGAGTTTTAATTTTCCTAATTTTTCCTTAGCGGAGGCAATTTTCTGCTCAATTTTTTCTTCAGCATGTTTGTCTTTGTTTTCACCGAGCATGCGGCGGGTAAAATATCCGCCAACAATACCGGCGACGGCTGCTGCTGCAGCCGCGATAACGGTAGTAGTTACTGCCATAGGGCGTTAGAAGCCCTTCTTTTACTGAGTTTTGCGGGTGCGAGTTGTCAAGAAGTCCAAGATCGTGAGAGACGGCTACAAAAAAGTCAGAAAAGGAGAGCTAGGTTAAGAGTTATACGCTAAATTGCAAATATTTTGCTAAGGTGAGCCAAATTTACGCTTTTTCGATGACTTTGTCGATAAGACCGTATTCTTTAGCTTCCTCTGCGGTCATATAGTAATCCCTCTCTGTGTCTTTGGCCACCTTTTTTAAAGGTTGCCCGGTGTGATGAGCCAAAACGTCATTAAGACGGTCTTTAATCTTTAAAATGTGACGAGCTGAGATTTCAATATCGGTGGCTTGTCCCTCGGCGCCTCCCATAACCTGATGAATCATAATATCAGCGTGGGTTAAGGCCATACGCTTGCCTTTAGCTCCGCCTGCGAGCAATACCGCTCCCATGCTCGCTGCCATCCCCATACAGATAGTCTGCACGTCTGGCTTAATAAACTGCATGGTGTCGTAAATTGCCATGCCAGCTGTTACGACGCCCCCCGGTGAGTTGATATACAGCTTGATATCTTTCTTGGCGTCTTCGTGCTCGAGGAAAATAAGTTGGGCGATGATGAGATTAGCAATGTCATCATTCACCTGTCCGCCCAAGAAGATAATACGTTCTTTCAGGAGACGAGAATATAAATCATAGGCGCGTTCGCCACCTTGAGATTTTTCTAAAACAGTTGGGACTAAATAAGACATAAATAATTGCTAGAAGTTAGAACATTCTTACTATACCGCAGCCGGAAAGGGGGCGAAAGAACATCGCTTTTGAGTAGAAAAAAAGCCAGGTAACCAACTGGCTTTATTTGTTTATCCAAGATAGGAGGATCCAAATATCCCGGAGTTTCTAGGCGGAGGTGGGGGCACCGTTGCTCTAATTTTGTTACTGATTTTCCCCCACTCGTCAGTCGAGAACAGCTCTCCGAATGGAACAGCGTTTCCTATGCCAAATTTTTGTTGAGTGTGTCGTAAGTGAAGCTCCGTTCTCACTATGCAACTCCCCACTCCCTTAACTATTCCATCAGCATCATTTTCTTGTACTTTCTCCAGGTCAATTTCGATCGCTGCCGCCAGACTGCGAACGATGAGTGAAAATTCCTTTTTGACCAAGATAGAGTCAAGGTGGTCAAACCACGCTCGAAAAAAGTGCGGCAGTGCATAGGGGTCTCTTGGGTTTAGTGTGGACTGAAACAGCGGGCAATTCGCTTCAGGGAATTGCTCAATGGGGAATCCTTCTTTCTCTCGTGTTTGCAGTGTACGTCCACGTGGGAGATGAATTTCAAGCGGCCACGAGTGAGTAGCACTTGAGGCGGGAATTATTCGTGCCGCTCGAGCTTGTACCTTTATTCGCCCGTAGCCATCGTTTTGCAGTATGTCTGCGATTTTTCTGCTCAAGTTCGCATCCATGGAGATCTCCATGAGAAGGGAATAGTTGAGAACAAGCGTAGCCACAGTGGCAACGCACGGAAAATATAGCGCCGGAAACTTAAGCTGTCTACTGTGCTGCTAACTCTGCTAGTTTTTCTAGGACTTTGCGGTTGCGAAGAGTGGCCGTGATGTGTTCTTTTAGGTGCTCCATATCTATCTCTTTCTCAGCTTTTTCCGGTGAACCAAACTGTTGCACTTGTTTCACTACTTCCTCCTCTACCTCTTCGTCACTAACTTCCACTGCATTTTCTTTCGCAAATTGACGTAGGGTAAGTCCAACTCGAACATTCTTTTCGGCCGTCTCTCGCATATCTTCCCGTACTTGATCTAAGCTCTTCCTCTGGCGGATGAGATAGTCTTGGATAGTCTTGCCTTGAATAGATAGCATTTGGGCTAACTCTTGCAGGCGACTATCAATATCTCGATCAATGAGAGCTTTGGGAATCAGGCCAATCGTCGTTAATTCTGAATATTTCTCGGCAATTTCACTTAAGTGTCTTTCCTTCTCACGATGATGTTTTTCCTCCTTCATATTTTCCTTAAGTTTATCTTTCAGTTGCTGCAGGTTATCAAATTTGCCGAGTCCTTTGGCAAAAGCATCATCTATCTTTGGGAGCACTCGCTGTTGGACGCGGTGAGCTTTTACGCGTGCCTGTGCCTTCTGGCCGCGAAGAGTTTCTTTCGGATAGTCAGTCGGGAAAGAGAGATCGAATGCTCGAGTATCTCCAGCTGAGATACCAGTAAGCCCTTTTTCAAAATCAGGTAAAAAATGTCCTTCGCCCAGTGGAACAGGATGCTCCTTACTTTCACCGCCCTCAATTGTTTCGCCGTCAATAGAAATATTGAAATCTATCGTCACCGTGTCTCCTACTTGAGCAGGACGAGCAACATCCAAAACAGTAGCGCGCCCCTTCGCTAAGTATTCCAACTCTTTATCTATATGTTCATCAGATACCTCAATTGCTTTCTTTTCCGCCTTAATTTTTTTCGGGTCCCCGAGCTTTACTTGTGGTAACACGTCAACGGTGGCAATGAATTCGAGAGGGCCATCAAAGGAAGATTTTTTAATGGCGATAGCAGGACGCGTGACAGCATCAATAGATTCTTCCAAGATAGCCTCGACGAAGAAATGCGGTACGGCGCGGTCGAGAGCTTCATGCAGAAGTGGCTCCTGCCCAAATTTCTCGGCCACTACTTTTACCGGCACTTTGCCTGGACGAAATCCTTTTATAGGGTGATCCTTGGAAATCTTTTCGGCTGCCTTGGTAATAAAAGGCTTGAGCTCGTCTGGTGTTACAGCAATGGTGAGCTCTACCTGAGATTGCTCGGGTTTATTCTGGACAGTTACTTGCATACAATCGGTCTTAGAGCAGTGGAGCAATAATGAGCGATACCATACTCACCAGCTTGATGAGAATATTAAGAGAAGGACCGGATGTGTCTTTGAACGGATCGCCAACGGTATCGCCAACGACAGCTGCTTTGTGAATATCAGATCCTTTGCCGCCTAGATTTCCTGCTTCAATGTATTTCTTAGCGTTATCCCAAGCCCCGCCTGAGTTTGCCTGTGATATAGAGAGAAGGAAGCCAACAACAATTGTTCCCGCGACCATACCTCCAAGGGCCTCAGCGCCAAATACAAAACCAATAACAACGGGAGCAAGTACCCCGAGAATAGTTGGGAGCATCATTTCTCGCAGAGCCGATTGAGTCGCAATATCTACTGCTCGGCTATAGTCAGGTTTGCCCGTACCAGCCAGGAGTCCTGGAATTTCTCGGAACTGACGTCGTACTTCTTCAACCATTCCCATAGCCGCTTGTCCGACAGCCTTCATGGCGAGCGCCGAGAAGATAAATGGCACCATCCCACCGACGAGTAGGCCGGCCATGACGTACGGCTGGGTAATATCAATACCCTTAATACCAGCCAGTGTTACATAGCTAATAAAGAGGGCGATTGCAGTTAAAGCAGCGGAACCAGTAGCAAATCCCTTCCCAATAGCAGCAGTGGTGTTACCAACCGCATCGAGAGCTTCGGCTCGTTCGCGAGTCTCTTTTCCTAAGCCAGCCATCTCGGCAATACCAGCGGCGTTATCGGCAACGGGGCCATACGTATCTGAGGCAAGCGTGATGCCAAGCGTTGAAAGCATCCCAACCACGGCGATAGCAATTCCGTAGAAACCGGCTAACTCGTGCGTGATTAAAATTGTTGCCGCCATAATAAGGATGGGAAAACCAGTTGAGAACATACCGAGTGCCAGACCGGAAATAATATTAGTGGCTGCACCGGTTCGGGCGGCGGCAGCAACTCTCTGAGCCGGTTTCCGGCTGCTACTAGTAAAGAATTCAGCGGAAAGACCGATCAAGATGCCAGCTACTAAACCAATAACAACTACCCAGAATAGTTTAGCGTCAGCAAACATAGCGTCAGTTGCAAACCAGGTGCCGACAATAATAATTGCACCGGCAGCAAAAATTCCACGATTCATAACAGCGCCGATCTTGTTTTTGTCTTCGGTTTTCACAAAGAAAACACCAACAATGCTGGCAATAATACCAATGGCAGCGATGACAAAGGGATAGGTAATACCGGCTGTGCCATAGAGGGCTGAAGCTTCAAAACCTAAGGCGGTGGCGGCAAGCAGAGCGGCAATATAGCTATCGAATAAATCAGCTCCCATGCCGGCCACATCTCCCACGTTATCTCCAACGTTATCCGCAATCGTTGCTGGATTACGAGGATCATCTTCAGGAATTCCTTGTTCTATTTTACCGACGAGATCGGCGCCAACATCAGCAGCTTTGGTGTAAATACCGCCACCAACGCGAGCAAATAAGGCAACAACAGAAGCGCCAAAACCAAAACTAAAGAGCGCTTCCGGGTTACCGTATATTTTAAATAGGATAATAATTCCGAGCAGACCCAAACTGACAATAGCCATACCAACAACTGAGCCAGCTGCAAATGCGGTAGTTAGTCCCCTGCCTAAACTTTTTTGAACCGCTTCCGCGGTACGAACGTTTGCAATCGTAGCAATTCGCATGCCGATGTTTCCGGCCACGGCCGATAAAAAAGCCCCAGCGACAAAAGGAAGAACTGCTTTTGCGCCAATTAAAAGCCACAACGCAATAGCGGCGATAAGAATGAAGATGGACAGTACCCGGTATTCACGATTTAAGAAAGCCATCGCCCCGACGCGAATAGCAGTAGAAATTTCTTGAGCTTTCTGTGACGTTACCGTTTGACTTGCAACCTCACGCGCTTTCCAGAATGAATAGGCCAGACCAATAATTGCTGCTCCCCCGACGAGATATTCAAACTGCATAGTAGTATAAGAAGTTAAAATTATTCTTTGTCTTTCTTTTCCTCAACGGCTTCCTCTTTGTGAGATTCCTTTATTGCTGGATCCATTGCCGCCTCTTCAGTACCTTCGCTGACGCCTGGCTGATTATCAGTCTTGACCGTGTCGTCAGCCATCGCTTTTGCTTTTTCTTCAGCGGGATCGGCTTCGGTTGTTGGCTCTGCTCCGCCTTCTACCTCTTTTTCTTCACCAGTGCGAGCAATATCTATTCTCCAACCAGTTAGTTTAGCCGCCAGACGCACGTTCTGACCACGCTTGCCAATAGCCAGTGATAGTTGGTCTTCATCGACGTGAGCTAGTGCTCGCTTTTCTTCATCAAAAATGTCTACGGCAATAACGCGAGCGGGCGATAAGGCATTCGCAATGTAGTGAGCCTGGTCTGCATCCCATTCAATAACGTCAATCTTTTCGCCAGATAGTTCGGCAATAATAGTTTGGATACGAGTACCGCGCTGGCCAATACAAGCACCAACTGGATCTACACCCTCTTCTTCTGACCACACAGAAATTTTAGAGCGCTGACCAGCTTCGCGGGCAATACCTTTAATTTGTACGCTCCCGGCAAATATTTCTGGTACTTCAAGTTCAAACATACGGCGCAGCATTCCTGGGTGGCTACGGGATAAGACAATTTCTGGACCCCGGCTCCCCAACTCTACTTTTACGACATAGACACGGATACGTTGGCCTAAGCGGTAACGCTCACCCCGTACTTGCTCGCTCGGAAAGAGAATACCCGCTGTTCGGCCGATATCTACGAAAACAATGTCTCCATCCATGCGTTGGACAATACCGGAGATAATCTCCCCTTCCTTACCCTTGTATTCATCAAACGTTGCTTCGCGCTCAGCTTCTCGCAGACGTTGAATAATGACTTGTTTAGCAGTCTGGGCAGCAACACGACCGTAATGAGGATCGGTTGGAGTTACGTCTTCAACATATTCTTTTCCCACCTCAGCTTCTGGATCATCTTTTTTAGCGTCGGATAATCGAAGTTGGGCCATTTCGTTAATCTCTGCCTCTTCCCCTTCTTCATTTTTATCAGCGACAACTGTTATCACCTTATACAAACGAGCACTGCCATCGACTTCGTTAAATTCAGCCCGAATATCTTGATCGCGCTCTCCAAAGTCTTTGCGGTAAGCAGCGGCCAGGGCTGCCTCAATTGTTTCTAAAACCTTTTCCTTACTAATGCCTTTTTCGGCTACGATTTGGTCAATCGCCATTCCGAATGAGGGGGTCTCGTCTGCCATAGGTATCTTGGAATTAAGATTAAGTGTTTAGTATGAAAGCCGCGTTTCCGCGGCTTTCTGATAGCTTTTTTGTAGCATTTCCGGAGTTTATCTGTCAACTACCAGACCCTGACACCTCTCTAGGCAGAAATGGAATTTCTGTCTAGAATAGGGGCGTTGTTCATTAGAAATCTTAGTTCCTCGACCCCAAAGGGACCGCTCATGATCACCACAATCGTGCTGACCGGTGGCCCCTGTGCGGGCAAAACGAGTGTGTTGAAGGCGTTACGAAACCACTTGGGACGCGAAGCAATTTTTGTTGAAGAAGCTGCTACCTCGATATTCAAAAAGCATCCACTGCCAACGGACGATTGGACAGATGGCCAATGGTTCGAGCTCCAGCAAAAAATTGCTATTCACCAGATTTCCTGTGAGGCGAGAGCATCCTGGAAAGCTCAGCGAATCGGTTGCCGACTAAGAATTTGTGATCGCGGATTGTTCGATGGTTGTGCGTATCCTATGGGTCAGCAGGCTGTTCGTGAGCAGGTAGGGACTCACACGACTCGTTTTGGGCATAGTCGCTATCATCTCGTGATACATTTGGAGTCGCAGGCCATTGCTTTTCCGGAGCGTTTTAGCCGCGCTGGCAACAGATTGCGCTATGAAAAGCTAGAGCAAGCCCAACGGCTTGACCACCAGACGCGACTTGCCTGGGAAGGACACCCGAATTGGAAATTTCTTCCCGGGACTCTCAGTATTTCTGAATTAGTTCATGAAACACTAGCTCTCATTCGCACGCTATAACGATGTACCCCCCTTAGGCCAACCTCTAGGGGGTTTTCTTTTGTGAGAAATCCTCTAGTAACTTACTAGTTTCGAAGAAAAGGTATTTTCTTTCGTAAATCCACAACAATCACCGTTGTAACTGCAATACCGAGAATTAAAAGCCAGTCAGCAGCAGCCAGCGGTACGGTCCCAAAGAATGAACGAACCTCTGGGATATAGATAGCGCAAAGGTGTAAGAGAAAAGAAAAAGCGGCCGAAACAAGAACCCAGGGATTTTTAATAAAACCACGTTTCCAAATCGTTTCATGTAAGGAGCGAAAACTCCACACAGATAGCAGAGAAGATGTTGCGAGGAGGGTAAACGCAATGGTACGGGCGTAGGCTAGATCTGCGCCACTATCTATCAGATACCAAAAGACACTCATTGTAGAGAGGGTCATTACGAATCCACTAAAAAGAATATGTTTGTTGTGAAGACGATGTAAGAGCGGAGCGCTAGGATCTTCCGGCCTACGACGCATTACATCGTCTTCAGCTGGTTCCAAAGACAAGGCAATATCTGACGTACCGTCTGTCACTAGATTGATCCATAAAATTTGAGCGGGCAAAAGAGGCAAAGGCAGGCCCGCTAAAACGCTTACGAAAAAGATAGCAACTTCAGCGGCATTGGTAGCAAATAAGAAAGCAATAACCTTTCGGATATTGTCACGGAGCACCCTTCCTTCCTTAATAGCCGCCACAATTGTGCTGAAGCTGTTATTAAGCAGTACTAAGTCAGCCGCCTCGCGTGCTACATCTGATCCTCCCTGCATAGCGACGCCAATATCTGCACTTTTAAGCGCCACGGCATCATTAATGCCATCCCCGGTCATAGCCACTACGTGTCCCTTCTTTTGTAGTAAGCGGATAATCCGCTGTTTATCGAGTGGCTCCATCCGCGCAAAAATAGTAAGCCGATCAATTACCTCCGTAAGCTCTTTATCACTCAGAGCCTGCAATTGTTGTCCCGTAATGAGGCTATCGGTATTACTCGCGAGTCCAATGTGACTGGCAATAGCCCGAGCGGTGGCAGCATGATCACCGGTAATAAGTTTTACGGCAACCCCGGCCGCAATAGTTTCACTCAGGGCAGCGGCTACCTCTGGTCTAATTGGATCAGTAATAGTGAGGACACCTAAGAACAGCAAATCGTTAATATCGTTGTGGGTGAGATCTACCTGGCGCATATTCCGTCTAATTGCTACTGCGACCAGTCGCTTTCCTTCCGCCGCCAAACTTTCGATCCGAGCGGTCAACTCCGCCCGCTTGCTCGAGGTAAGAGCGTGTGATTGTCTTTGTCCGTCTAAGGCCTGAGAACTTTTTTCTAGGAGAACATCGGGAGCACCCATAATAAACAGCGTCTGGGAAGCTTGCGTGGGATGATCAGTCAAAGCGGCCCTAAATTTCCACTTGGTACTAAAAGCAATTGTGTCGCGTATGCGCCAAGATTCTCGTATTTTCTTTGTATCAAGGCCGGCACCCTCAGCGAATGACATGGCCGTGCGTTCGGTGGCTGATCCCACATAAGAATCAGCACCGCTACCCACTTTAGTAGCACCGTTCGCCGTAATTAATCCGGTGTAGGCCAGTTCATACAAATGATGATTGGGTGGCTGCAAAGCATCAATAACGTCCCCTTGCAAACCATGAAAAGCGGTTGCTCGCATGTTGCCTTCCGTTAACGTTCCTGTTTTATCCGTGCATATAACTGTTGCTGCTCCCAATGTTTCTCCGGAGCTCAATTTTCGAACAACGCCGCCTTTACGTAAAATTCGGCTAACTCCCACGGTAAGAGCAATAGTAAGGATCATTGTCAGGTCTTCCGGAATTGCACTTACAATTAAGGTAATAGCCGTTCGGAATGTATTTTCTATTCCATGTCCTTGCCAGAGCCCAATCAATAGAAGTGTCACAACGGCTGCCATGATAATCCATCCAATCTGTATTCCTAAACGTTGGAGTTTTTTCCGTAAGGGGCTCGAGATCGCGGGTTGATCCCGCAGCATCTGTGCGATCTTGCCGAACTGAGTTCGACTGGCGGTAGCAACCACCACGGCGGTGCCACTGCCAGCTACGACTGAGGTGCCGGCAAACACCATATTACGTTGATCGGCAACGAGTGTAGCTCGGCTTAGGACGTGTGTATGTTTGGCGATATCACCTGCTTCACCAGTTAATGGCGCTTCTTGGGTCCGTAAACCACTCACAACGAGAAGTCTGGCATCAGCTGGCACATGCTCCCCTGCTCGAAGCAACAGAATATCCCCTATTACTAAATTTTTTACAGGGATAATCCGTTTCTGTCCGTCTCGGATAACTGGAATTGTATCCTCGATTGTGCCACGCATTTGGGCGAGAGTCCGCTCGGTACGCCACACTTGTAAGAAACTTAAAGCACTGTCGAGAAAGATAGCGACTGCAATAATAATGGCGTCTTCAACATGACCTAATAAGATAGAAGTGATTCCGGCCGCTATCAAAATAACAACTAAGACGTCACGAAAACGATCAAGGAAAAGTTTAAGTAGGCGAAGTCTGCGAGGTCGGGGCAATTCATTTCCACCATATTTTTCTAAACGACGGGTAGCCTCTCTACTGCTCAGGCCAGTCTCTGCCTGTACACGAAGTTCACGCAATATCTGCGTGGTGCTTTGACGATATCCCTCCTCCATGAGAGGCAGTATACAACACAACCAGGAGAAACAGTGATGAAAGTTCTGTCACAAAGTAGTGGTCAAACAGTAAGGGTGGAACCAGGGCAAAAAGAATGGTGATATTCGTTAGGCCTATTCCTGTTATAAACAAAAGTATGAGAATAATCGTTGGAATAATTCCTACCTCGATCGCAAGTAATAGTGGAACAGAATGAACCGGGGCGATCTCCCACATTTCGTGTGGGACATTATTTTGTTCAAGGTAGTGTTTCACAATATCCTTATAATTTCCGAAACTCGCACCTCGTACTAATGATTGCTGTTGCATAATAGCAAAACTCCAGGCATAGCCGTGCCAGCGCTCAGAAAAAGCCCTGCTTGCTGTGTCTGTTCCGCGGAGCCATACGAGAGGAGCTACGACTATACATATCAGAACCGGTATAAGGAGCTTCTTAAAATAAGATCGGTGGGAACGAAAAGCTCCTAGTAAAACATAGAGAATATAGCCGGCATAGGCTGTTCGTGAGAAAGAAAGAAGGAGGGCGAGGAGGAAAAACGAGCCTATAAGGAAAGTAGATCGATTCCGAGGGAGTGTGTTCACTAAAATTAAACCTACTAACATTGCTCCTCCAAAAACATTGGCATGGGAATATGGACCATATCCACGTAGAACTTTCTCTGAGCCAAGAGAAAACTTTGCGATTCCAGGTAATCTGGATGAGAGAGGAGATTCTCCTAAAAGGTACAGGTTAAAATCTTGCTGAACAGCAAATTGTAGGATTCCCCATTGTGCATGAAGAGACAAAACAGCAACAAGTGCGAGTACGGAAAATGAGTTCAGAAATTTTTTATATACAAATGCAGCTGGCAGCAATACCAACAAAACAAACATGAGTTCCGGCACACTTGGCGCGTTGCATACGGTACAAAGAGGACGAAGAAAAATAAGAATATAAGTCAGAGCGGGAAGTATTGCTTTTGTTGTCACTGACATGCGCCTATAGTATCATGGTCGCTATCGCACATGGGCCCATAGCTCAGTTGGCAGAGCGCATCCATGGCATGGATGAGGTCAGCGGTTCGAGACCGCTTGGGTCCACCATTTTGGTTATCGAAGATAATTAGTTACAGTGTCTTGATAATTTTCCCCTCTGCAGATTGAATTTTAAAAACCACCCTGGTGAGTGGTTTTTTTAATCTTCCTTTTTAGCTTCTTTCTTTTTTGTGGTCTTCTTCTTAGTAGCAGGTTTCTTTTCAGCTTTTGACTTTTTGGTTGGCTCTGCTCTCTCCGTCTTTTTTTCTTTCTTGTCGGTCGTGGCACGTAGACTCAGACCAAGTCGATGCTCCTTTGGATCAAGAGAAATAATAGTAAGATTCATTGTCTCGCCAGCCTTTAGAACAGAAGTAGGATCACCCTTTGCTTCTTCAGGAAGCTCTGAAACGTGGATGAGTCCATGGATAGCGTCATCGAGTTTTATGAAGCCACCGAATGGAGTCACTTTAAGGATCTCGCCTTTTACTGTGTCCCCAACTTTGTATTTATCTCCAACCTTTGTCCAAGGATCTTCTTCAAGTTGCTTCATGGAAAGAGAAATACGTAGTCCGTCATCAATGCCAATAACTTTTGCTTTTACTTTTTCTCCCAGACTGACAATATCTGCCGGGCTATCAATACGCTGCCAAGCAAGTTCAGAGATATGAACGAGTCCTTCAAGCTCCTGGCCCCCTTCAGTAAATTTTACGAAGATTCCAAAGTCGACGACACCACTTACAGTTCCTTCTACTACCTTCCCTTCACCTAGCTGCTCCAGCGTAGAACTAATAACGTCACTAACAGCACTCTTTTCTGAGACAATAAGCTTCTCTTCGTCCTGATCAAGACCAATAATCTTCACGGTAAACTGTTGTCCAACATAACTTTTCAGACGATCAAAAATTTTGTTCTTATCTCCACCTTCCACTCGAGGATAATGATCAGGTGCTAGTTGCGATACAGGTAAGAAGCCAGTGACGCCACTGACGCGGATAATGAGACCACCTTTGTTGGCGTCAATAATCTCAGTCGGGAAGGAAACAGTATCGCTGTACTTACGTCGTAGCTCTTCCCAGCTGCGCTCCATCGTCGCAGTGCGCAGTGATAGTTCGACATACCCTTCTTCGTTATCGAGTGTCAGGATAGTAGCCTGCACTTGCTGCCCAATCTTGGCTCCTTCAAATGTGTTTAAATCATCAAAGAGTTCTTTGCCATAAATAGTGCCGACACCGACAGCACCAATATCGATGTATAAAGCGTTACCAGTTTTCTCCATTACTACTCCATTAATGGTGTCACCTACGGCGGGTACAGACGAAAGTTCCTCGTGTTCGGCCAGGAGTTGCTCCATTGCGGATTTTGGGGTCTCGGTATCCATATGTATAGCGGGCATCATGACATACCTTATTACTATTTTCAAATAGTCGATCAGGCTCTACACTGAAATCTATGCAAATAAGCTGGCACGGCGGATATACCATTAAAATAGTATCGAAAGAAACAGTTCTGGTGATGGACCCTTATGCACCAGAACTTTCACCTACTCCTTTTCGAGCAAAAGCTGATGTAGTAGCACTGTCCCACCCGACACAGTCGAACATGAGTCATCTGAAGGGTATCAGTGGTGAACCTCAAGTCATCGACTCACCTGGTGAATATACTCTACGCGGATTTACTCTTCAGGGCCTTGGTCTTCGGGGAGAAGATGGGCACGAGTACTCAATATTTCGTTGGCATATAGAAGGAATAGTGATTTTATATCTAGGAGCGCTACCACGAGTAGTTGATGAAAAGGAATTAGGAGAAATTACTAAGACGGATATTGATGTTCTTATTGTCCCCGTTGGTGGTGGTGAGTCACTTACTAGTAAGCAAGCAGCTGAGATGATCTCACATGTTGAGCCGCGCATGATTATCCCAATACACTTTGCGCTACCAAAATGGAAAGAAAAACTTGATCCAGTTGATGTGTTCGCGAAAGAGATGGGCGTAAGTGCATCTAAGGTCGAGAAGAAACTTGTCCTTCGTCCTAGTCGTCTTCCGGATGAGGATGTTGAAACTGTCATTCTAAAACCATAAGTGACGCCACTATGAAGAAGATAATTCAGAAAAAGATTACCAGCTGGCAGCAGCGCCCGGAAGCAGAACGTCTGCGGATCGCCACGCTTCTTACGTGGGGTGGTGGTGCAACGATGATTGTATTGTGGCTGGTAGTCTTACTCCCCCTTCAACTTGCTGTAGGTCGAGATGATGCGGAGCCTCGTGTTCAGGGCACAGTTGACCCCACTCCATCAGTGAGTGTTTCCCCTTCTATTTCTCCTTACTTTCCTTAATATATGGCTGAAGTAAAAAAACAATTTGATGAAGCTGTTGGGAAACTTATAGACCAAGAGTTATCGAGTGAAATTCAGCGTAGTTATCTTGACTACGCAATGAGCGTTATTGTTTCCCGCGCCCTTCCTGATGTTCGTGACGGTCTCAAGCCGGTTAATCGTCGTATCCTCTATACCATGTGGCGACAAGGACTTCGCTCATCCGCAAAGTTCCGCAAAGCTGCCAACGTAGTCGGTACGGTTATGGCACAGTTTCACCCGCATGGAGATATGGCGATTTATGATGCGCTCGCTCGTCTCACCCAAGATTTCTCTCTTCGTTACCCCTTAGTAGATGGCCAAGGTAACTGGGGTAGCATTGACGGCGATAACCCTGCTGCTCCTCGTTATACAGAAGCGCGACTAGAAACCATTGCTGATGAAATGCTTTTTGATATTGAAAAGGAAACGGTTCGGTTTGCTAGTAACTATGATGCTACTCGTAAAGAACCAACAGTTCTGCCCAGTAAAATCCCGCAGTTCTTAATAAACGGCACTATTGGTATTGCTGTCGGGATGGCTACTAACGTTCCACCTCACAACCTGCGAGAAGTGTGTGATGCTGCTCGCTACCTTGCCGATAATCCAGATGCAACCGTAGAGGACTTAATGAAGTTCGTGAAAGGCCCCGATTTTCCAACAGGTGCTTCAATATATAACCGTCGGGAAATCATTCAAGCATATGCTACTGGCAAAGGCAGTATCGTGATGCGAGCTATTGCCGATATTGAAGAAGACGCTAAAGGAGCACATAAAATTATTGTTCGAGAAATTCCATACCTTGTAAACAAGGCAGCTTTAATTACTCGCATTGCCGATGGCGTAAAGGCAGGACGCCTTGAAGGTATTCGGGATCTTCGCGATGAATCTGACAAAGATGGTATTCGTATTGTTATTGAACTTAAAAAAGACGCCTTTCCTCGAAAAGTGTTGAATCAGTTATTTGCTAGCACTGATCTCCAGAAATCTTTCCACGTAAACATGCTTGCCTTGGTCGATGGTGGTCGTCAGCCTCGTGTTCTTACCCTTAAAGACACTCTCCAAGAGCACATTAATCACCGACGGGACGTCGTTACCAAGCGTACGCAGTATGATCTTGATCGTGCGAAAGAACGGGCTCACATCTTAGAAGGCTTAAAAAAGGCTCTTGATCACATCGATCAAATCATTGCCACTATTAAGAAGAGCAAAACAAAAGAACTGGCTCATGTAAACTTGCGTAAGAGTTTTGCACTGTCTGATCCTCAGGCCACCGCCATTTTGGAAATGCGTCTACAAACACTTGCCGGCCTTGAACGTCAAAAAGTAGAAGATGAACTGGCAGAGAAGAGGAAACTCATTGCCGAACTGACCGGCATCTTAAAAGATCCAAAAAAGGTTTTGCTGATTGTTAAAAACGACTATGTAGAAATGTCTAAGAAGTATGGCGATGACCGTCGAACTCGCATCTTCGTTCAAGCAGTCGGTGATTTCTCTCAGGAAGATTTAGTTCCCGATGAACCAGGGGTTGTCACTATTACTCGTGGTGGATATATCAAGCGTATTCCTACGAGCGCCTATCATGTTCAGCGACGAGGCGGTAAGGGCGTAAAAGGAATGACAACCAAGGAAGAAGATGTGGTGGATATTTTCTTAGCCACTACCACTCATAAACAATTACTCTTTTTCACAAATAAAGGACGAGTATTCTCTACCCGCGCCTACGAGATTCCGGCGACTGCCCGTCAGGCTAAGGGTCAGGCCGTCCAAAACTTCTTAGAATTAGGGCCAGATGAAAAGGTAACAGCTATGCAAGTTCTCCCAGCCGCGGAAGATGTGGGGGAGTACTTAGTCATGGCGACTCGCCGCGGTCTTATCAAAAAAACATCCCGTACTGAGTTTGAAAACATCCGTCGCTCTGGTCTTAAAGCTATTGGTCTTAATGATGGAGATGCTCTGGAATGGGTTGCCGCCTCCTCGGGCAAAGACCATATCATTTTAGTAACCCGTAAGGGACAAGCCATTCATTTCTCTGAAAAGGATGTTCGGGCTATGGGGCGGCCGGCTGCAGGCGTACGCGGGATTAACCTCAAAGGTGGTGATGAAGTAGCTGGTATGCACGTTATTGCCAATGGAAAATTAGATGGTCATGAAGTGTTGGTTATAACGACCGAAGGGTTTGGCAAACGAACCCCAATCAAGGACTATCGTGTCCAAGGAAGAGGTGGCTCTGGTATTAAAACAGCCAAACTCACGCCTAAGACTGGAGTTATTGTGAATTCAGCCCTCGTTGACAGCGAATCCGTTAGTACAACCGACCTGCTTGTTATTTCCGAGCGGGGCCAAGTTATTCGCGTGCCAAGCAAATCAGCTACCATTCAAGGCCGATCAACTCAAGGTGTTCGTATTATGCGTCCTACTGATAAAAGCGGAAAAGTAGCTACCTTTACCAGTTGGCAGAGCGAGGAAGACTAAGGCGCAATAAGACTACAATCTGTTTTTTCGTTGCCGTAAGTGGGTGTGGTATGATGGCGTTGTATTAGATATCTATGAATGACTCCTTCATTCGTCCCGACGCGTTTTGGCGCAACTTAGGTCTTCGCGCTCAGCAAAAAGTAGTGCACTTAGGCTGCGGTGCTGGGTTTTATTTATTGCCAGCAGCCCATATTGTCGGCGCAAAGGGAAAGGCGTACGGCTTTGATATCTTGCCGGACATGCTGGCTGAGGTAGAAAACAAGGCCAAACGAGAAAACTTGGAAGATATCGTCTCTACGAAGCGGGCCAATCTTGAGCAAGTAGGGGGCAGTGGGTTGCCTGATAACGATATTGATTGGGTGCTTACTGCCAACATCTTGCATCAATCTGATCCTGAGAAAATATTTCAGGAAGCTGCTCGTATTGTATCAACCAGTGGTCGTGTTGTTGTGGTTGAGTGGGATACAGGCGCCACACCTTTTGGGCCGCCGTCCGAGGCTCGTCGACCAAAGAATGACGTTATTCAATTTGCCCAAAACGCTAACCTTTCTGTCGAAAAAGAATTTAAGCCAAGTCCTTACCATTACGGCCTCATATTGAAAAAGTCCTGATGAATACCTCTTTTCGAACAAAATTACCTCTCCTTGCTCTTGTTGTCATAAGTATTCTCGCTCTTACCGGATTTGGTTGTCGGACGCCGACTGGGGTAGGAGACAAGGGTATTACTGGCGATCCATTGGTTGTGTGGGGCTTGTGGCAAGAAAGTGCCTGGATCGACCCACTCCTCGAACAATTCAAGGCTCAAACGGGAATCGCCGTTGAATACAAGAATATGGGGAATGTTGCCAGCTACGAGCAAGAGCTCCTAACAGCGTTAGCAGAAGGTCGTGGTCCTGATGTATTCGTTATTCATCACACCTGGGTTGAAAGTAAGCGGGGAATTATGAGTCCAGCTCCACCGGAGATTATTACGCTTCGCCAAGCCCAAGAAGAATTTGTTCCGGTTGTTCTTGATGACCTTATTCGAGATAACTTCGTATATGCCCTGCCGACTTCAGTAGACACGTTGGCGTTGTACTATAACCAAGACTTGCTGGCCGCTGCTGGTATTGCGAATGCGCCTCGGACTTGGACTGACTTTCAACGAGCAGTTGAAAAACTGACGAAGGTAAGCCGGCTGGGCATTATCCAAGACGGGGGAAGCGGTGCGGCTATGGGTACGGCCAGCAATATTAACCGGGCGAGCGATGTTTTACAGATGCTGATGATGCAGCAGGGGTTAAGCATTCTAAAGGAGGACGGCCGATCAGATATTACTGAGGGGGAAATTGGTGAAAAAGCTCTTATTTTTTATTACGATTTCGCAAACAAATCTAAGAAGGTGTATACCTGGGATTCTTCACAAACGTATTCAATTGATGCTTTTTCAGAAGGCAAGACCGCAATGATGATTAACTATTCCTATCACATACCCACTATTAGAGCGAAGAATTCACGTCTACGGTTTGGTATTGCTCCGGTTCCCCAAATTCCTGATAACTCAAAACCAGTCACATTTGCGAGTTACTGGCCATTTGCCGTTTCAATCAGCTCGCGCAGTCCCGATTTGTCCTGGCAACTAATACGCTTTTTGACAGGAGCATCGGCTTCACAAGTAATTAACGAAGCTCAAGTGGCTCCACCTGCTCGACGTGATACCATTCCGCTTGTTCAGTCTGATCCAACCCTAGGCGTCTTTGCTGACCAAGCTCTTATTGCTGCCAGCTGGCCACGTTCAGATATCGTGGCAACCGATGCTATATTTAACACCATGATTGAAAATGTCGTTAAGGGCATACAAAGTATTCCGGATGCTCTTGAGGAGGCGAAAGATAAGCTTGAACGGATAAGTAAGGAAGAGTTATGAAGTATTACTCTAGTATTGCGATAGGGGCCATTTGTCTTTCCTTAGTCTTTATCATTGCAGCTGGAGATGTACTAGCACTAGGCCCAGCTATTAAAAACCCATTAGGTGATAATGTCACTTTTACAAGTGTTTTGATTAATTTTACTAATTGGCTCCTTGGTCTTGTGGCTATCCTAGCCTTACTCGGAGTTGTATTTGGGGGTATTCGCATGATTGTAGCGGTCGGCGATGAACACGGCCTTTCTAGCGCAAAAGGTATTGTGAAATGGTCAATTGCTGGATTAGTCGTTTCTATACTGGCTTACACTATTATTAGCATTATTGCGACAGAAATATTTGGTGTTTCTCAAGGACCTTTGTTGTCTATCCCAATTGCTTATGCAGCTCAAAGCATTATAGGTCTAGATACAATTAAAGAAGGAACTAAGTTGCCTAATCTTGATAGCTACACACTCGCGTATAACATTGTCGATTACATCACTTCGATAGCAGCGATTGTTGCTGCGACAGTGTTTATTATTGGTGCATTTATGGTAGTTGTTTCCCTTGGCGATGAACGCCGAGTCGAAAAAGGAAAGCATATCATGTGGTATGCCGTGTTGGGGTTAGTTTTGATAGGCACTGCTTACGTTATCATACGTCTGGTTGGAAATATTTTTGGAATCAATTAAATATGATGTTTAGCGGCTCAAAAATATCTAGATTACTAGCAAACAGCTTATTCCTTATTGGCTTAGTACTTATTCTAAGTCCAACGATTACTCGTGCTGATTTACAGTCTGGTTTTGGTGGTGCCGGCTCTCTTGCCGCGGATACAGGTTTATCAGAACAAGAACCGGTAGAATTTATTAAAAAGGCTGTAGATGTCTTTTTGGGTATTGTTGGTCTTGTTGCTGTAGCGGTAGTTATTTATGGTGGATTTTTGTATATCACCTCAGCCGGGGATGAAGATAAAGCTGCTCATGGCAAGCGGGTAATACTTTATGCAGTAATTGGGCTAGTCCTCATTGGTCTAGCCGCCATTATAGTAAATTTTGCAATTACCTTAACAACGTAAAATGGGTCTTCTTGTCCCAAACCCTCTCCTTAAATAACCCTTAACGTTACTTCATGAATCGCTTACTCTCAACAGTTATTTTCTCATTTACCGTCAGTATTATGTCGGTTAGTGCCTTTCCAATCATTGGTCTTATTGCCGATGCGGAAGATGGATTTAAAATAGCTAAATTTGATACCGTATCTGGTTCTGATTTAGGCATTGCCGACGGAGAATCAGCGGAAGATATAAAAAGTATTGTTGTAAAAGTCATTAATGTCTTCTTAGGGTTTATAGCGTTAGTTGCTGTCATTGTGATCATTATTGCTGGTGTTCAATATATTACCTCTCGAGGTGATGAGGGTCAGGTTGAAACAGCAAAGCATACTATTATGTATGCTGCGATTGGTTTATTAGTCGTCGGTCTTGCTGCCGCAATTGTAAACTTTGTGATAACAGCTTTTGAGTGATATTATCATTAAGAGATATGACACAAGATCTACTACCGGAGGAGGTGAGGCGTGTATGAATTCCATGTCTAAGTGGTTTATGCGCGCAGCCGCTGTTGCTACAGCAGCCGCTCCAAGCATTGCCTTGGCTCAATTAGGTGGAGCACCTGCTGGGCTCGGCGTTTCAGATAGCGATCTGCCAACAGCAATCGTGAATATTATCAACGTATTCCTTTTGCTCGCAGGCTTGGTTGCTGCCATCGTTCTCATTCTTGGAGGCATCCAGTACATCACCTCTCGAGGCGATGAAGATGCTACTGAAAAAGCGAAGAATACAATTCTCTACGCTGTAATTGGATTGATCGTTATTGGTCTATCAGCAGCTATCGTTAACTTCGTTATTAGTGCTATTTCTGGCGCTTAAGCGTTAAGTGTTTCGACTCACAACGAGCAGGATCCCTGCTCGTTGTGTTATATATAAGGATTTTTAGTACACTAAAAACATGCTGGACCGCGCTTTGATTACGATTGGAGTAAACGGAGTCTTTCTTCTTATCGCCTCAATACTTTTACTTCTTATTATCCGTGCATCTGTTCAATTTAATTGGAACTATGGCGACGGAGATAAACAGATTCCAATTCGTAACACCTTTTTAAAACTTCTAGTCAGTCTCGTCATGCTTGGTTTTTTCGCCGCGATCGCCAATATTATTATTTCTTGGATATAAAAAATCCGCCGCTCGGTAAAACCGAACGGCGGGGTTGAGGTTAAAGAACAATCAAAGCGGCTCAATACGGAGAGTCGCTCGTACTTCGACGAGCTCCGGCAAGTGAGGCGCGAAGATTTCCAGAACTGCATCCTCCTTCACGATTTGGTTGGTACGCTTTGTTTCTTCTTGTGCCAACTTTTCTTCGTGAAGGATGTGTGACTCATCTGCTGCCCATAGAATGAACGCAGCGCGATCAGCACTCCACACTTCTGGAGGAAACGACACAGCATCGGGTCTGACGAAACGAAGGGAGAGTGTCCACTGCCAGCCTGACGGCAAAAGAGGAATTTTCCCCCATTTTACTGATTCCCCA
Organism: Candidatus Anderseniibacteriota bacterium; assembly: GCA_016197005.1. Taxonomy (GTDB): domain Bacteria; phylum Patescibacteriota; class Andersenbacteria; order UBA10190; family UBA10190; genus JACPWO01. The sequence continues at coordinate 437,547 of JACPWO010000001.1, read as the reverse complement.
CCAGATATCTGCCAAATAGAGCGGGTTACAATGGCTTTTCCGGGCAAACGGATTTGTAGGTTCGGAGTAAACCGATTACCCACACTTCCAGTTCCCCGGAGATAGAGCAGTTCATCGTCCCCATCAATAGACCACTCATGTTCTGTACGTGGCAAAGATATCCAATCTGATTCCGAGCCAAGGTGTAATCTCTTTCGGAACCCTTCCCCAGATTGAGGGCAACTGGTTACAATTGTGCCTCCTTGACACAGCGTGCAGTCGATCCCTGAGAATACCGTTGGGTTTTGACCTTCGGTAGTGATCTCGTATGTGGGAAACGACTGGGAAGAATTTGGAGTGGCGCCATTTTGGAATGGCTCTCGGCTATACACTAGTCGGGCCATCTCAAACGTGAAGGGGGAGGTGATTTCCTCATTTCCCGTCTCCTGCTCTGATGTATCTTCACCGGTTATGTACGCCACCATGGTGGGGTCACCATGGGTGCGTACTGGCAAAGAAGCAATCTGGCGCGTGAGTGACCAGCCCCAAGGCGTGAGGAACAATATGAAGATAATTGCCCAAAACACAGGGGAGGTTGGTACCTTCTTGATCCATCCGAAGGTAACGGCGGGCGCAAACTTCTTTATAATTATCGTCAGAGCAATTGCGCTGAAGATAATCAGTAGAATACTTGCTACTCCTGTTTCCGAACGAAAAAATTCAGTCATGTTATCTATCCTTCATGGGGTTTTCGGTGGAGTTGTTGTGAGGGTAATGGGGATCCCACTACTGCCAACATTGATAACGGTGGCATTAGAAACCTGGCGTAAGGTCGTGCTCATAAGAGCTTGTTCCTTGGATACTCCGGTGGATATGAGTTCCTCCAGAGCCTGCTTGTCGCCGGTACCAGCTGCTTTCCGTTTGATAATGTCAGCGGTAGCCTCTCGCTGCGCGATTATTGGTTGGTTCTCAGCTTTTTTCACATCCTCTGGCCAATCAATAGTCTCAACAACGAAGTTATTGGACAAAACGCTCGGACCGAGATAATTCGGCCAAACATCGCTGATGACACCGCCCTTCACCAACACACTGCCAGGCTCATGGAGCTTCTCGAAAACCATTTCTTCGAGCTTAGCGGTATTTTTGTCCAGATCATCATTTTTCCCTCGATAGGTGAACTCAAGGGCGACGGCCGATCGAATTGCTCCTCGAATTGTTTCCTCAAACGCACTATGGAGAAGACTCTCGAACCGGGTGCCCTCGAACTCTTTTCCACTTTTATTCTTGATCTTGCACTTCTCTGCCAGATCGTTGTAATTGGCAATATCTGGCACCCCTTGGAAGAGTTGACTCACGTTCGGCCCGACAGTCAGGTAGAATGTAGAGTCTACCGTGCCCGAAATCTTGCCAGTGTCTTCTCCTATTGGTTTTGTTTGAACTTGTGTTGCCGCAATGTCTACCTCTTGAGGTGAAGTTGGAAACCACGTGAGAGTGTAAAGCTTCGGGATAATAATGATGAGGGGAAATCCGAAGATTCCTTCGGAAGCACCACACTCGAGCATCGTTTTCCCACGATGTATAGCAACTCCATTTGGATCCATTAGATGATCCTCGTGCTGCCTAGCTGTGTCGCTGTTCACGAACGCAGCTACCTGCGGCCCGTTTAATAAACGAATCACACCCATTTTATTTGTCGGAATGCTATAAATGCAGCCGAAGGCAACAATGAGAAGGATAGGGATGGGCAGGATCGCCCACAGCGTTGTGGCTGCTGGGGTTGAAGCCAGCGAAGCCAACGCCACGCACAAACCAATGAATACTCCAATAATGCTCAAGCTCACTGTCTGGGGATTGAGGTGACCGTTCAAGGGATTCTCCTAGTTGAGGGGTTTTCGTGTTTTCGAAGTACGTCCCGTGCAGCCAATATGTCTATACAGAGACTATTATTTTTACATCAAAAACCAACAAAAGTCAATGTTTTGTATATAAAACCGCAATATAATGCCTTTTTAGGCCTTAGTGCGGATGAGAGGATTCGAACCTCCACGGGTTGCCCCACATGGTCCTAAGCCATGCGCGTATACCGTTCCGCCACATCCGCGTGGTCTTAGTATACTGCCGGATCAGTTAGACGCGAGCGCTGGATTGAGTCGACGGGTACGCGGCGTACTAACGGGTAGTGATAGAGCTTGTCGTACTCATCGGAAATTCGTGTCCAGCTAAAATGCGCTTGAGACCGCTTCTGAGCTTGAACACCTAGTTCTTTCTGAATAGAAGGATTTTTTACAATATCTGTAAGTAATTCTCTGAGATATTTAGCATCACTCCGTCGTAGTACTTTTCCGGCTGTTCCTAACACTTCGGCATACAGGGGTTCGTTAACAGCAACTATTGGCTTCCCAGCATCCATCGCTTGCAGGAGGACGCTACTGCGCGTACCGGAGTCGAACAAAACTACTACGGCGGCTTGTCGAACGAGTGAAGAAAGTTGTCGCTCACTGAGTTCGTTTTCTTTAAATACAAGGATCTTCTTATGTGTTCCAGTTGCTTTGTATGCTTTCAAAATACGTCTGCGATCTGCACTAGAAGTGGTTATAGCGACAGTATAGAGACCCTTCCGTACATTCCATGTTTTAGCCGGAATATCTGGAGTAATAGGGGCCTCATATCCATCTGGGATATATGCTGCGAGTAAATTGAAGTGTAGCCGCAGTAAGTACTGCAGACTACGTGTTGGCACGGTGATCGCATCACATGCGCGTGCCGCTTGCCAAATCACGAAGCGACTGAGGAGAGACCCAGCACGTGGCATTGTTGAGATGGTCCACACGATTGTAGCAGTGGGTCGCAGCGTAGCTGCTAGCCACGCTAAAGCACCTGCGCGCCAGGTAGTTAAGTGAATTGTGTCTGCTCCAGATCTCGTTGCTGAAAGGAGAGAGAGAATAGTATAGAGCCAGCCACCTCGAGATTGTGGTGAAAAGGAAGGTCGATATTTAATTGTTGCTCCGTTTATGTTTTTTATTTTTTCGGTAGCAGAAAAAGCCATTGTTTCGTATCCTCGCTTACGAGTAGACGCAAGGAGTGCCCGAATGCGTTTTTCTGTAGGCGAAGTTCCTAAAACACTCAGTTGTCCAACAAAAGTTACTTTCATAGAACAAAGGACCATAGCATAAGGAGAATAACTTGACAAGAGTATATTTATATGTAATATTTCTCCGACGTTTTTATTGACCGTTATTTCGGAAATTTAAACCCTAAATGGGAAGTGCACCATGAACCGTTCTCAAAACTCTTGGCAGCAGGATTTCCCTGCTGTTCTTGAAGCAGTAAAGCAGGTAAACCCCGATGGATTTCTGGCAAAAGACATTGTGGCTAAGCTGAAAGAGCGTGGCTTCGATGTACATGCTAGTGCTATCACATCTCGTCTTCGCGACGAGCAAGAAAACGGCAATTTAACCATCGATAGGAGTGTACGTCCTCATCGATACATTCCTACCCCAAAAACGGAGAACAGAAACATGGAAAAGAAAGAGCTTGTTGATCTTGTGCGACAACTCGACCGCAAAGTGACCAATGCTTCGGCCCTAAAGGATGGGGAACGAGGCCATTGTCTCACGCTTTTGGCCAACCCTAAAGGATGGACAGAGGCAAACATTGCCGATGGCGATGTTAGCAGTCGGTCGGACGAGCTGAACACAATCAAGGATGAGATCGAGATGACCATTCGACGCGCGCAGCTTCGTGAGAAGTTGCTGGAAGCGTTGAAGAAGGCTGGACATACGTTGTCTAGTAAGCAGTACCGCGATCTGCACCGGTCTCGGAATACGGATGAGCAAGCATACACGACATTTTGTGACGTGCTCCTTCATATCAGGGACTCATTCAAAGTTCCGCTGGTTCTCATTCCGCCTGAATGGAATCTAACAAGCAACCGCACGGATGCGATCGATGAGTTGGACAAAGCTATCGATGGGGCAGTGCCACTGATTGTGGCAAATCCGCGTCGCGTGGCTAATACAAACCCTGCTCCGGTGCCAAGTGGCACTGATCCTCTGCTCGTCGATAAGCTTGATGAGGCACTAAAAGAAAGCGCTCGTCTACAAGGCGATCTCACTACGCTTCGTAAGGATCACTTCACGAAGGATCAGGTGGACGCGGCAGTGAGTGCGGCGTTGACCCCTCTTCGGCAGTCTTGGAAAGATGCTACTGGCGAAGATACGACGCCGGAGGGTGTCGAGAAGGTTAAGGCCAAGCTTGGGGAAGCTGCTACTGCAGTTTCCAAAACGAAGTATGATGCTGACCTTGCCTTGGCAAAAAACGAAGTGCCGCTAGCCACTCGAAATGATCTCGATAGGCTTCAATTGGAAATCACTGCGCGGAGAAGACGCCAGAATCGTTGGTACTGGGGAGCTGCTGCGGCTGCGGGCATTCTGCTCGTTGTTGCTATAGTTACCTGGTCAAACTTTCGTTCTGAGTCCTCGTCATCGCTTCAAAGCGAAGACGAGATCAAGATTGAACTACCCCCGGTGGGTGAGAGCTTGCTCAAAGATTCATCGAGTGAAGACAACTCCCAGCCCACTACTCAACCTGACACCACTCAACTCGAAGGAGAAATCTCACCATGGAGCGTTACCTCAACACTGCTCTGGTCGTCTGCGTCTGTTTAGTTGTAAGCGGATGTGGGGATTCAAAAAAGTCGTACGCGACGAAAGAAGAAGTTTCCAAGGTAGTCTCTGACAAATTCACAGAGTACGACCTCAGAAACATTAAGCCGCGATTTGAAGCCCTGGAAAGTAATGCGACGAATACCACGAGGCTGCTTCGGGAGATCAACGGAAAGCTGGACGGAAGAAATTCACAAGTGCTCGCCGAGTGGCCTCGCACGAGTGTCTCAAACCAGCCGCAGCAACCTGATGCCGCCGATCGCATGATTGAGCGGATGACGGCGGTCAAGGAGTACCAGATGAAGAAGGAAGCGGACGCCGCTCTCCTGATTCCACTGGCTACTGTCCTGGCTCCTAAACAGGCGACAGGTGGTCCTTCGCCAGATGTCGTGGCGCTGCAGCAGCAAATCGCTGGTCTTCTGCAACAGCAAAGTGCTGATAGGGCTGCGCAGACTGCTGCTACTGCAGCAGAGAACGAGAAGCTGAGAAAGCAACTCGAGCTCAAGGACTGGGCAGAGCGCAGCCGATTGCAAGAGTCGGTCCGTACCTACCAGCAGGCGTATATCGACGACTGTCGTCGTAAAACGTATCTGGTAACTGATCCGACACTGCGGTATATGTTTGATTGTAAACATGCGAACCATAGCTGGCGTGGAGAGCTGACCTATCCCAGCTTTGGAGGCGTTCCCTAAAATCGATGCACCCTTACATGCCCACGATGTTCAAAGAACTCGTGGGCTTTTTGTTTAGCCAGTATTGACAAAAGAACCTAGGTTATGTAAATATAGACAGCTCTGTTCTGGGATGAATATTGCAAACTAAATATAGCCAAACCCTATGTTCCTTACCAGCGCGGTGCTGGCAAGGACTAACCCCTTTTGTCAGGAGATTTTAAATGAAGAAGTCGTTCCGAATTTGTGTCATCGCAGTGGTGTTTGCAATCGCGATGGCGATTGGTTGGACAACTTTGCCCACTTCCAACACTGATGATTCGAAGCAAGCCGGGCCAACACAGCCCGCCATCCCTTCGACAACGGCTCTGACAACTCCATCACCAGCACCCGCCGCCCCCGCTCCGACAACGGTTGCGCCATCGACAACGTCTCCCGCGGGCGTCGCGACGAACGCAGCTGCGACTGTCCCACAGTCAATCGATGTCCGTGATCTCTTCATCGAGGCTGCTCGTGTGCAGCGCGAAGAAGGCGCAAGGATTGCTCAGGCGCTTCCAACGTCGAGCAAGGAAGAGCTCACGCGGCAAGCGTTTGAGTTTTTCTTTCCCCAAGTGGCCGAGCACGGGAAAAAGCTTGGTGAACATGAAGAAAAGTTGGGAAAGCAACAGACGACGCTCGAAAATCACGAAAGCCGCTTGAAGACTCTCGAATCCGACAAAAGTCCGCCAGCGACGAATTTTGGAGACAACTTCGAGAAAGACGTCGTCGAGCGGCTCGAGCGCATCGAGCGAAGTAGTTTACGTGTCGAATCCAAGGTGGAAACTCTCACCAACGCTGTCGCAAGCTACCGAGAGGCAGCGCAAGCGGAGTTTGGTGTCAACTGGCAGGACCCGTCAAGGTTGTGCATGGTCGCTCAGCTTTCCGTGAATGAGGCGCTTTCAAAAAGTCCTCCCTCATCGGAAGATGACTGCTGCGAGCGCATCGTCAGTGTCATCAAGGAGCTGATTCATTCGTGTGATAGCCCAGCCGTCAAGAAGACGGTCGAGACCATCTCGCTGCCGACAAGCACTCTCCCGCCACAAACGATGAATACGGCTTACGCTTGGCCGTGTCGACCGGTTCAGTGGTACTGGGATCCGTGCAGTGGCCGATTCTACTATTGTTGGTAGTCGGTCCCATCTGTTCATTCCCGCGTATGTCCAATTATTGGATGTACGCGGATTTTTTTACTCAAAGTCTTGAAAGTGGAGGTAATATACGGAATAGTCGAGCGGATATCCTATGTTTTTGTATACTACAGCCTATGAACTGTCAGCGTTGTAAAAGCCGCCCCGCAGTCTTGCGAGTGCAGCGTACTGTGAATGGCCACACGGCGGAATTAAACCTCTGTAATGCGTGTGCAGAAGAATTGGGAGTTCGATCAACTTCCTCATCGTACGATTCACCATTTGCCGGTTTTCCTGGTTTTGGGAGTGGTTTTTTTGATGATCCGTTTTTTGGAAGAGGGCAACACCGGCATGCAGGTATGTCAGAACAAGCTCCGACCACTCAACAAGTTAATATTCTTGATGCATTCTCCGATCGCGCTAAGGAAGTTATTCAAGCAGCGGCCGAGGAAGCTCAAAAAGCTGGTTCCCCTGCCCTAGACACTGAACATCTCCTTATTGGTGTTGCTCAAGAGAAAGATGTTAGCAAGAAGATACTTGATAATTTAGACATTGATTCAGAAGAACTCGTTGGTTATCTGCGGGAAAATATGCCAAAAGAAGAAAAGAAGTACGAGGAAGGCGCTCTTCCTGACCTTTCGCCTCGCGCCAAACAAGCTCTTGAGCTTGCCTGGCACGCTGCTCGAAACTTAGAGCATGACTATGTTGGTAGTGAACATGTCTTAATCGGTCTTTTAGAAGAAGGGGATGGCTTGGCGTCACAGACGTTGAAGAAGTATGGCCTAACGCCTACCAAACTGCGCCAGGCAGTACTGTCGGCGGTCGGCGAGACGGGGAAGAAAACTGGTCAGGCCAAAGAAAAATCGAACACACCAACGCTTGATCAATACAGTCGTGATCTAACAGTGTTAGCGAAAGAAGGAAAGCTTGATCCGGTCATTGGTCGCGCCGAAGAAGTGCAGCGAGTGATTCAAATTCTCTCGCGACGGACGAAAAATAACCCTGTGCTTATTGGTGAGCCCGGTATTGGGAAAACTGCGATCGCAGAAGGTTTAGCGGCTAGAATTATAAACGGCGAAGTACCGGATGCCCTGAAAGGAAAGCGAGTGCTTTCTCTTGATTTACCTGGTATGGTCGCTGGTACGAAATACCGAGGAGAATTTGAAGACCGTCTCAAGAAAGTAATCGAGGAAGTAGAAACGGCAAAAAGAACAGTTATATTGTTCATCGATGAATTACACACTGTCGTCGGTGCCGGGGCCGGCGGAGAAGGCGGTACCATGGATGCCGCGAATATTTTGAAGCCTGCCTTAGGACGCGGCGAACTACAAGTTATTGGTGCTACTACCTTAAATGAATATAAAAAACATATTGAAAAAGATGGGGCACTGGAGCGTCGTTTCCAACCCATCCTTATTGAAGAGCCTACAATTCCTGACGCCATCGATATCCTCCGCGGTATCAAAGATAAATATGAGGCTCATCACAAAATATCTATTTCCGACGCGGCCATTGTTGCCTCGGTAACGTTGTCAGATAAATATATTCGGGCTCGTTTCCTGCCGGATAAAGCCATTGATCTTATGGATGAGGCGGCAGCGAAAGTCCGTCTGCGTACTATTCAGGCTCCCGCTTCGTTACAAAACCTCCAAGAGAAAATCAAAATAGCTAAACGCGAACTCGCGGCTGTAAAACGTGCTAAGAAAAAGATGGAAATGGCAAAACTTACTAAAAAAATAAGAGAACTGGAAAAAGATAGTAAAGCACAGGAAGAAACGTGGAAGAAAAAGACAGGTACCTCTCAAGCAGAAGTTACTACAGAGGATATTGCCTCAATCGTCTCAGCCTGGACTGGTATACCGGTAGAACAGCTTACTCAGTCAGAGCGACAACGTCTCCTCACTCTGGAAACTGAACTACATCGACGAGTAATCGCTCAAGACGAAGCGGTAAAGGCAGTCTCTGAGGCTATTCGTCGCAATCGTGCGGGATTAAAAGATCCTAAACGACCTCAAGGATCCTTCCTATTCTTAGGACCAACCGGTGTCGGAAAAACGGAGCTTACTCGAGCACTCGCGTTCACTCTCTTTGGTTCAGAAGACGCCATGATTCGCCTTGATATGTCGGAATACATGGAAAAACATGCGGTTTCTCGAATGATTGGTTCGCCGCCTGGCTACGTCGGTCACGATGAAGGAGGGCAACTCACCGAAGCCGTTCGTCGTCGACCATATTCCGTCATTTTGCTCGATGAAATTGAAAAAGCGCATCCTGATGTCTTAAATATTCTCCTGCAAGTATTTGAAGATGGACGCCTGACTGATGGCAAGGGTCGCACAGTAGACTTCCGGCACACCCTCATTGTTATGACGAGCAATGTAGGAAGCGATATGATCCAAACAGCCGCCCGACGAGCCCAAACTGATAAGAAAGCCTGGGAAGACCTCAAAGAGCTGTTAGGACAAAAACTAAAGGAAGTATTTCGGCCAGAGTTCTTGAACCGGGTCGATGAAACGATCGTTTTCCACCCCCTCGAAAAGAAGCATGTGCAGAAAATTGCAGATATTATGCTGGAAGAAGTTCGCCGTCTAGTAGCGGCTCAAGGGTTGCAGCTAGAAATTAGTGAGGAAGTGCGCAATCGACTCTCTCAAGAGGGGTTTGACCCTACATTTGGTGCTCGTCCGCTGCGACGTGAAATCCAGCGTCGCCTCGAAAATCCTTTAGCAACAGCCCTATTGTCAGGTGAATTCCCGAAGGGATCTTCTATTAAAGCGCAGCTAAAAGGGGAAGATATTATTTTTGTCCTTTTGGACAAGAAATTAGGAAAAGAACATACTGAAGCTCAAGTAACTATTGCATGAGTTCTTCTTCGACCACTACTGATCAGTACGCTATCAAAGCTCTTCTCGAGCTTTCTGGCATTCCAAGCCAGAAATTTTACGACCGCATGGTGAAAATTATTGCAAAAGCCCCAGATCCAGAGACGGTCTGCCAAGTATTTGCTGATGAATTTCAGATTTCTGGCATTTTGCAGGAAAAGTGGCGAAAAGTAATAACACAGACATGGCATTCTCAGCACGAACACGCCTCGTATCCACTAGAGATACCTCTGACCAGTCAAGAAGTGCTCGATGCTCCAGCTCTACGTGATGCCCTTGGGCTACTGGACGAACTAGCCGCTCACCCGGCGGATTTAGTAAAGCAGGAAGGGGAAACAATCTTTGCGGCTCATGAATTGCCACGTCTCACCGCTGCGCTACCATCACTGCGGGGATATTTTATTGAAACCCCTGAACACGAATGGGGTTGTCCGCGTCTATCACGGCTGCGACTCGTTTTGAATACCCTAAAACTTACTCGGGTATACCAAGGAAAATTGACCGTCGTAAAATCTCGTCACGAACGCTTTGATGATCTACCGTACCCACAACGTTTTTATGTATTGTGGCATGCTGATGTCTACCATGTTCGCTGGGGTGGATTTGCCTCCGCTTGGTCTCAGTATCTCGATGTTGTCCAAGAATACCTGCCGTTAATTTGGGATCTGGCTCGTGGCACCAGAGCGGGGCAAGTACAAACAACAACGGATATTAGTTTTGCGCTGCTCGATGGATACCAGGGATTATGGGAGCAGTCAGGATTATTGTCGGGAGAAGATGGGCCACAAACACTACTTGACCTCTATCACGAATCTGCCTTGCCCGTTGTAATGGAGCAGCTCCTTATTCGTGACGTCTTAGCGCGCTACGGCTTAATTGAAGCAGCCGAAGGACTGCCTGCCTTGGTACGAGGCGGCATGGGAGGATTTTCTGGGCCAGCCAGTGTCGTGCGTTGGACAAACATTGGGGAGACGTTACTAAGCCTCGAGCGCAGTGGTGATCTTCCTTGTGGCATGGAACTTATTACGTAGATTTTTTCTTGTGGTGGAAGCGTTCGTGAACGCCGCGTAGTTGAACATCAGTAAAGTGGGTATACACCTGAGTGGTAGTAATAGAAGAGTGGCCTAAAAGCTGCTGTACTTGGCGGACGTCTGCGCCGTTAGAAAGTAAATCAGTGGCAAATGAATGCCTCAGGGTATGTGGCGTAATATCTTTTGTGATGCCGGCTGCGGCTGCGTAACGCTTAATGAGACGCTGGACCGTGCGGGGAGTAATACGCAAATCATCTTCATTGCCGACATTTTTGCGGTGACGAACAAATAAAGCCGGGTCCGTGTCCGTGCGTCGCTCGAGGTACTCATGGACTTGCCCGAGCGCTTCTTCGGATAAAAACACTACTCGTACTTTGTTGCCTTTACCGCGCACGGTCATTTCATTGCTGTGGGGGCGGACGTCATCGCGATTGAGTCGTATTGCCTCAGAAATACGCATACCGGTAGAAAACAAAACGTTAAATAGAGTTTTGTCTCGAAGGGCTTGGAGACGAGAAATGTCAGGGATTACAGCCCCGAGAAGCATATCGACTTCTTCAGGGTAGAGCACATCGATATCTCGGTCAGGTAATTTTGCCAGTTGAATCTTTTCTGGAGACAACACTTCAATATCCCGTTTTATTAAATATTTTAAGAATTGTCGGATGGCGATAAGGTAATAGTTCTGAGTAGGCAGCGCCGCTCCATTTTGACTAATATGTCGCCGAAAGCTACGGACGCTCTCTTGGGTTATATCTGCTAGTTCCGCAATTTTCCCGTGCTCAAAAAATGCTCGTAAGTATCTATCATAGTTCTCAACTGTCTTAGGGCTACGCCCTAAACCAATCTCTAGTTCCTCGATAAAGTCAGAGTGAAGGGATTTAATATTGTGCGACATGTGAAAAGTATACTATACCTAAGGTTGTTCCTTAGCTCTTTTCTCTAACCGGAGATGCCTCCGTGTCACATCATCATGAAGACGATGGATGCGGCCAAAGCTGCGTCCATGATCGAGGTGCTGAAATAAAGGTGCTTCGCTTAACATTTCTGACAAAGCTCAGCATCCTCATAGTTCAAATCCTTGGATTCTTTCTGTCAGGAAGTGCTGCGCTCTTAGGGGATAGCGGTCACCTCGCTGTCGACATGTTGGCTAGTGCTGTTGGCTGGCGGAAGATGAGGGGAAGTCAGCAAGCTTCTACGCGCGACGAGCAAGTGGATATTGAATCTGGAGGCAGCAAGATTGTTGGCGGCCTAATCTTCCTGTCGGGAATTGGGGTGCTTACCTATGCGCTATCTACGTTCGGGCCTCGCCACGAGGTTAAGGGATGGTGGATGCTTGGGTTCGCAATGGCTGGACTGATCGTAAACGCGTGGAATATCTGGAGCCTGACTCCGCATAGTCATGTCCATCTTGTGGGGGATGTGAGAGAGCATGAATTTTGGGATTTCATGTCATCGGTCGCAGTAACTGTCGCGGGAGCATTTATTGCAGTTACTCGCTTAGTGTGGCTCGACACTGCAGTAGCCACCATTATTGGCGGCACGATGATATGGCGAGGAGTAGCCATTGTTTGGCGGTCACATCACACGCTTCGGTAACCCCGAGGCGTTTTTTCTTATGTGTTACCATCCAGCTATGGAAAAGAAGAAAAAAAAATATCTCCAAACCTTGCTACCCATTCTTCTGCTCGTGGTTTTTAGTATTGCCATCCGTATTCCCTATACCCGAGATATTGAGGGGGTCGTTGGAGGAGATGCCTTTAATTACTTAGCGAAATCTCAAGCCCTGGTGCAAGGGGATGATCCATTTGCTGCCGATCCGCGGAAAGGTCCAATCTTTTCGCTTTTGCTCACCCCGGGTCTTTTTACAAGTGACCCCCTATTGTGGTCACGGTGGGTGGGGGTACTCGCTGCAGCCGCTACGGTTGCGATGCTGCCTTTTCTGGCGCGACGACTTGGCATATCCTGGCCACTGGCAGTCGGCAGCGGACTCCTTTTAGCTGTAAATCCAGAATTTATTTGGGAGTCTCCCAATGCGCTCGCCAATACACTCTTTACCGCCGGTATTGTTGCTTCAGTATTAGCGTACCTAAAGTCGCTATCTTCGCCGCGCTGGCTTATGGTCCTTTCTGTTATTGTCGCACTTACGACCTTGACGCGGTATGAAGGAATTCTGGTAGCGGCTGTGCTTTTACCAGTCGCCTGGTGGCAGTATCGCCGGCAACCGAAGCGCATTATTGCTTCAGCACTTATAGCGGTTGCTATTGTTGCTCTACCGCTTGTTTCATTTTTCTGGTCAGGGGTGTCGGGCATTCGCACGCCGGCCGATATTGCGGGGGATGAGGGACTGGCGTTGGCTCTTTCGAAAGACACTCTCCGCCTAAATCTTGCTCGTGCTATTCGCTTTATGAACGACGCCTGGACAATGCGAGCAAACACCACTATCTCACTGATCTTATTGGGAGCAGGAATAGTGTGGTGGATTCGCGTTCAGAAGTGGCAGGCCTTGCCCGTGCTCCTGGTACCACTGTTACAGGCAATCCTTATCACTCTCGTTCTCCCTAAGAGTAGGTACTTTCTGCCGCTTCTACCGTTTATGTCATTGGCTCTCGTGTTCATTCTGCAAGCAGTTCAGGGTAAGAAATATGCAATATATCGTTCCTCAGCTGCAGTGCTGGTTGTAGTGGGGGCTTCTGCACTTTTCCTGATCGAAGGACATACTAATCTGGCGTTGCGAGTAGAGAAATATAATGCTGACGCTCACGAATCAGCAGTCTTAATTGATGCGGCTCGATATTTACGGAATGATCATGGACGGGTAGGGCTACGAGATTCGCAGCTTTCAAGTCCTGTCTCTATTTATATCCCAGCCGATCGCCTCTTCGTACTTTCTATTAACCCCGATGACGATATTGTCCGGCAGGAGCTTTCTTGGATGCGAAAAGAAAAAATTAAATATCTTCTGAGCGACTCAGATCCGGCTCCCTGGGACAGTATGGATATCTATCCTGATGCCTTTGAGCGCGTACATGTGTTTGAAAGTATTTACGGGGAAAAGCGAGTATTCATTTATAAGATTTGGCAGGAAAAGCTCCCTTAGGTCTAGGGTCTTGCATTTTAAGACATAAACAGCTACCGTGGGGCGTACTCTCATTTAATGTTTTCGTGTATACTTTTTTTATGTCCAAAGTAGAAGAGCGCAAAGATAAGATCATCAAGAAATACAAGATTCATACCAGCGATACCGGCTCGCCCGAAGTGCAGGTTGCTCTGTTTACGGAAAAAATCGAAGAACTTAGTAAGCATCTTAAAAAGAACAAGAAAGACACCCACAGCCGTCGTGGTCTTCTTGGGATGGTCAGCAAACGCCGCCGCCTCATGGCATACTTGCGTCGCCAAGACGAAAAGCGCTACAAATCGCTTGCCAAGAAATTAGGCCTCAAAACAGCCGCCTAAGGCAGATTCATGGGAACACCAGGACAGTTTCCCCAGCAACGTGTGGGCGTATTCGTCGATATCCAGAACATGTACTACTCTGGCCGAGCCCTCTATGATCAAAAAGTTAACTTTAAAAACGTTCTCGAAGCGGCGGTAGCTGGCCGTCAGTTAGTGCGAGCTTTTGCGTATGGCATCACTACCGAAGAGGCACACGAAGAAGAATTTCATACCGCTTTAGGTACCCAAGGATTTGAAGTAAAGACGAAGCCCCTACAGACATTTATAGGTGGTCAGAAGAAAGGTGACTGGGATGTGGGTATCGCTATGGATGTGCTGCGCCTGCAGCCAAAAATAGATGCAGCTGTGTTGGTATCCGGCGATGGTGACTTTGTTCCACTGGTGCAATTTGCTCGTGAGCATGGCCTACGGGTGGAAGTACTGGCGTTTCGCGAAAGTACCAGTAAACTTCTCGTTGAAGCAGTAGATAGTTTTATTGACTTGTCTTCGGATAAAAAACGCTTTTTAATGCCTAATGCGGGTCGTCTCCGTCGTCGGGTAGCAAAAATCCGTTAAAGCGTGTCAGGTGGTGCGGTTTATAACGGCACTACCTGTTCACTCTTAATTTCCTGTTTTCAGAAGCCATAAGGCGTAAGGTTGTCTTTGGAAATGAGCGCACAATACCCTGTGCTTTCGTTTCCGTAAGATTACCTGCCTTTTTCTGTTAGCGGGCAGTCACTTATGAAAAATGATTTAAAAACGTGCGTTGATCGCATTGGCGGTCAAGAGTTGTGTTTAGAAACTGGCGTACTCGCGAAGCAAGCGAATGGATCGGTCGTAGTTAAGTACGGCGAAACGGTAGTCTTAGGCACCGCTACCATGCGAAAAGCGCCTAATAATGAAGGGGGCTTCATGCCGCTGCTTGTAGATTACGAAGAAAAGTTCTATGCGGCCGGCAAAATTAAAGGCAGCCGTTTCGTAAAACGTGAAGGTCGTCCTCATGACGATGCTATTTTAACTTCTCGTCTCATTGATCGCTCCATTCGGCCACTTTTTCCAGATGGCATGCTTGATGACGTTCAGGTGGTGTTAACCGTACTATCCTACGACGGAGAAAATGATCCAGCTATTCCAGCAATGGTAGCGGCTTTCGGTGCGCTCACCATTTCAGATATCCCTTGGAGTGGTAAGCTAGCCGCCGTTCGCGTGGGGCAAGTTGATGGCAAGTTTGTTATTAATCCAACAACCGAAGAGCAAAAACAAAGTACGCTCGACTTGATCCTGGCCGGTAACGATAAGGATGTGGTGATGGTAGAAGCAGGAGCTCACGAAATTACCGAAGAAGGTATGCTTGATGCCATTGAATATGGTCAGAAGGCAATGGGTAAAATTGTGGCTCTATTGTCACGCCTTCAGGCTGAAGCTGGTAAAGCAAAGAAAGAACCAACTCTGCAAGCTCGGAATGAAGATGGAATCAAGCGAGTAGAAGGACTTGCGGAGCCAGTCCTGCGCGAAAAGTTAGGAGCGGCTCATGACAAGGAAACAATTGGGGCAGCTGAACGAGAAACCGACCTCCAAGTATTAGAGCAACTTTCGGAAGAAGAAAAAGAAACGATGAGTCAGCATTTCGTTCGGGAAGTTATTCACGAACTCCATGGTCGCATTGCTCGAGAGCGAATTCTTGAGGAAGAAGTGCGAAGCGATGGTCGCAAACTGGATCAAGTCCGTCCGCTCCATGTTGAAGTCGGAGTTTTGCCTCGTACCCATGGCTCTGCCTTATTTCAACGTGGTGACACCCAGATTCTGACAACAGTTACCCTGGGCGGTCCAACTGACATGCTTATTGTGGATACGATGAAAATGGAAGAAAAGAAGCGTTACGTGCATTACTACAATTTTCCTGCCTATTCAGTCGGTGAAGTGAAGCCAAGTCGTGGCCCGGGTCGACGCGAGGTAGGGCATGGTGCCTTAGCGGAGCGCGCGCTAGTGCCTCTGCTACCAGAGAAAGAAGCGTGGCCATACATGATGCTCTTGGTGTCCGAAGTGCTCGAGTCTCACGGTAGTTCCTCAATGGGATCGGTTTGTGGGTCTTCTATGGCCTTGATGCAAGCTGGCGTTCCTCTGAAGAAAGCCTGTGCTGGTGTTGCGATGGGTCTTATGACTGATGGTAAAGGGAAGTTCAAAGTTCTGACGGATATTGCCGGTATGGAAGACGAAAAAGGAGATATGGACTTCAAAGTAGCTGGCACTAAAGACGGTATTACTGCGATACAGATGGATATTAAGATTGGCGGATTATCCCGCGAAATCTTAAGCGCGGCGCTCGATCAAGCAAAGGCTGGTCGGCTGCATATTATGGAAACAATGAATGCTGCGATTGCGGAGCCGAATAAAGAAATGTCTCCATATGCTCCTCGTATTCATACACTCCGTGTCCCAGTTGAAAAGATTGGCGACCTGATTGGTCCTAAGGGCAAACACATCAACGCCATTATTGAAGAGACTGGTGTCGAAATTGATATTGATGACGACGGCCTGGTATCTATCACTACGAACGATAAGTTGGCTATGGAGAAAGCAATTGATTGGGTTAAGAATATGACTCGAGAAATTGTTGCTGGTGAGCGCTTTGACGGTAAGGTGACCCGAATCATGAACTTCGGTGCCTTCGTTGAGCTCGTACCAGGAGTTGAGGGTATGGTGCACATCTCGCAATTCTCCGATGAGCGTATCGAAAGTGTGGATACGGTAGCAAAGGTCGGAGATATTATTCCGGTTGTGGTGGTAGAAATTGATGCCATGGGTCGTATCAATCTCTCCCACAAAGCGGCTAAGTCCGACAAACCTTTTAATCCGGCGGACTACAAGACAGAACGCCGTGGTAGTGGAGGCGGCAGGGGAGATAGAAAACCGTTCCGGGGCGGTAACTCCGATCGGTTTAGTGGTCCACGACCTCCTCGCTAATACATTCAAGAAAAAACATCCCTCACAATCAGGGGTGTTTTTCGTATGAGATTCGCATAGTGATATACTTATCTTCATGCCGGAGGGGCAATCACAACAACCTACGCCGCAAATATATACAATGCGGGACGATCTGACTGCGACTAAGTCTCAGGTGGTACCGCCAACTCCAAAAACATCTTCGACTGCTCCTGCACCTACTGCTCAGTCCACGAAAGAACCAGTTTCTCCTGCTGTGCCCCTACGCGCCCCTATTCCTGCCCAAAAGAAGGGTGGAGGCAAGCTCATAGCATTTCTCGTGGTTATTTTGCTTCTAGTAGCAGTTGGAGGCGCCGGAGCTTGGTACTTTTTGACCCAGAATCTAACTATTACTAATCAGCCCACGCCAACACCCGTTGCGAATACGCTGGATCAGGTAATCCCAGCTAGCCGTTTATTAGTTGCTCACTATAAATTTGCGAACGAGACTGAGCGACAACAAATGCTTACTGTTTGGAAAGCCCGCGTTATTGAACCGCCGAGTATGCGAGGGTTACTGGCTGGTAATCCAACGTTGTTGCTTGAAGAAACGACTGTCCAAGAGTTTGCCTATGTACTTTTAGCAAACGATCCCCGCCTCTACTTACTGGTGCCTGCAAATGAAGAAGTGAACCAGCTAGTTGCTCAACGTAGCAACGTACAGGTAAAAGATATTGGCGGATGGAAAATTATGCATTCATTTAGCACTGATCTTTTAGAGCAGCAACTAGCCTCAAGTGGGCCAGACATACTGACGGCTTCTGCTCAACCCCTTACACTGACGATTGATCAATTGTATGCCGGACAGTTATCAGAAGAAGCAGCGCAAGCAGTTACGAGTAAGGATTTAATACTAGGTATTTCTTTTGATTCCACTGGAGCAATCGCTAGTTTTTCTGGAAATGCCTTTCAAGCTCCAGCAGGATTACCCTCCCAAGATGTTGCTTCGGATCTCCTTGCTTATATCCCACCCGATGCTTCGAAAGTAGTAATCGGATCTAACTTTAGTCAGTATCACGACCGAGCAACAAATCCGGCTGAGCAGCAGCTTATAAGTGAGCTTACAGGGCCGTTTGTCTATTATGAGGGGGTCGGAGCAGATAGCCTGGCTGACTACGGCTTAGTAATAAAAGTTCCACCAACTCTTTCTACGCCTCTACAAATGGGAGACCCAGTTTTAGAAGAAGCGACCACTACTCTTCTTACAATGAGTGGCCTTACAGCTCCGGCTAGTGCGCTGACTTTCTCTGATGGTGCTTACCTTGAGGTGCCGCTTCGGTATGTGAATATTGATCGTTTGTCCCAAGTCGCCATCGATTATGCGCTCATTGATGATGCCTTGGTGATAACTACTTCTCGGGAAAGTATATTCTCGATAATAGAAGCTGCAAGGAGCCAAATTGAGCCATTTATTACTAGCCCAGCGTGGAAGAATCTAATTCCGGGTGCCTCTGTGGCCGCTCAAGTTTCTCCAACTCTTTTTAGTACGACAAATAATCCTGTCTTGCAGAGTATATTGCCTACGAGCACTGCTTCAGGCCTGAATTTTTGGGCTACGATTGAGCCAGCTACCGCTGGACCAGCCCTGCGCGGACAGGTCACACTGTAATTATGCGTTACTGGTACTGGGGAATAGGTGCACTTATTGGAGCTGTCGTAATAATCTTACTGCTTACTGTTTGGGGGTTATCGCGATCCCTGCTTTTTTATTGGCATTTACTACCACCGGATAATTACGAGATTGTCGTCGGAGTAAAAGAAGGCGAGTATTTACCCTCTCAGCTGCCTTTAGAGAGGGTAAAGGCAGACATTCTTACTTCACAAGCGCAAGCAACGATCTCAAAAGCACCTGGATTTTTATATGCTCGCAGTGCCAGTCGTGAACTGGTAATGCAACCAACTTCAATCCAAAATGGGCTCGTACAAATTCATTCTTTAAAAGATTCACGCATCTTTTCTGTTAAAGAAGTAGCATGGGCAGGAGTAGTGACGGTAGGAGATATATTAATGCGTCGTTATTACGAAGGTAATCCCATTCTTCTTCTATCAGCCGCTCCTAATACCTTTTATGCGAATTCCCAACCCCTGTCTTTTGTCGCTGGGAAAGCTAAAAATGAACTCTCTTTTTCCTATGTAAACTCACTAACGTTACCAGGAGCTGATGCTCAAATGTCCATGAATAAGGAAAACGATGAGGGGCTAAATGGAGATCTATTCGTCTCTATACCAAGCGCACTTCTGCATAAATTAGCGCCAACTATTAAAGCTCAGATTGAAACTAACCTATTAGCGGGTATTGGCTTAACATCGAGTAAAGTAGATATTTTAGAGTCGCTGAGACAGTCAGAAGCCTTTGCTATAGATATAAGAGAGAATGATTCCTCAAGTTTTTCCCTCGCAATGAGAGGAACAAATGGTGCGGCGGTGCTTGAATCATGGTTAGCAGCTGAGTATGGGAAGCATCATCCAGTTACGCAGCCCTTTTTGCTCCCTGATGGTACCCGTGGATTTGAAGTAGTACCTGTGGCTGACACTACTGAGCTCTTCACTCCAACTTCGCAAGCTAATTGTCGCTCGGCTGGAGTAAATAGCCACTCACTTTTTTTGTGTACCGATGGTAATTGGTCAGTCGTTAGTCGGACTGAAACAGCGGGCAGTGAGTTGCTGAAAAAAGTAAGTATTTTGGATCAAAAAAGTGTCGCAATTATGATACCAACTGACTCATATAAAGAAGGTGGGGGAGGGATCAGGGTAGTAGGAACAACGGAAGCTGGTACCGGAGTGATACAGAAATAATGAAAAAGAACTAAAAAAGAATGAGACCATAATGTGTACAAAATGTGGTCTCTGAACTTTGACCCGCTGTCCAGAAAATGATATACTTACAACATTACTAAGCGTAGGAAGGCTTAGTTATCAAATAAAAAGGCAAAATAAACAAAGTTGGGCTCTAGCGAGAAACAAACGTGTACAGCAAAGTTAGAGCCACACCGAAGGTACCTTACAACCTAATCTGCCAATTGTTGGGAAGCGGGCATAGGGAGTATCTCCCCCTATACTCCCTATGCGTGCTTCCTGACCTTTGTCGGACGCACCCCCTTTGATGCGAGGACGTGCCAACATGCATTGGCCTCATAAATAAAAACAAACATCATCTAAACACGGATGAACTTTTGTACTTTCTCGCGGACGTATGTCCGCAATCGCAGCTAAGGGTTACTACGTACTGCATGAAGCGTGGTGATGCACATAGCTCCTATGAGTCAAAATGGTGACTAGGACGGTTGAAGGTTTAACTCTCAAGGGAGAGGTAACCCATCATCCGTCCGAGTCGTCTGCTTATACGAGCTCGGACGCCGTCACGGCCAATTATTTTCTTATTTGCCGCATGACGGCGTTTCCATATACTTTTAATTACATGACTCACAAAAACTTACATACGCCTGCTTTCATCGCCGAGATGAAAGAGAAGCTAGTAGCCGAGAAGAAGGCCTTAGAAGGGGAATTACCCACTTTAGATCGTCCAGAGTATGGACGTACTGATGAGGAAAACGCAGCTGAAGTAGCCGACTTTGAATCTTCAAAGGCTACAACTAACGCCCTCAAGGAACGTTTGGAAAGTATACGTAGCGCGCTCGAGCGGATTGAACAAGAAACGTATGGCACAACTGAAGACGGGGAAATAATCCCCGAAGATCGCCTGCGTGCTAATCCAGCTGCTACAACATTAGTAGTAAAAAAATGAAGACAGGCGGCTGGCTTATAGCCTCAGCCGCTGTTTTTGTAGTTGATCAGGTAGCTAAGTATCTTTTGCCAGTAGTTCTAGCCACGGATCGCTTATCCCTTTTCGTGCGTGTAATAGCGATAGGTGTCCTTATAACGAGCTATTTCCGGCGGTGTGACCGCCGGGTGGGACCCTTGTTAGCGCTCGTTCTAGGGGCCGGGCTAGGCAACGTCTACGATATCTTGGTGTTTGGACAGGTACGCGATGTTTTTCTAGTTGGCACGCTCGCATTTAATGTGGCTGATGTCGTTTTAGTAGGAGGAATGCTTCTCTTCGTATCTTTTATCTTGCGGCGTCCCGCAGTATGATAGACAGCGATGGCCCAGATTCTCCTTGTTGAAGACGACTCATTCATTAGCCTCTTCTTAGAGAGTAAGCTCAAAGAAAAAGGACACACCGTCACCGTCGCTCAAGATACCAAAGCGGCAGAGAAGGCTCTAAAGAGTGCTACACCCGACCTAGTGTTGCTGGATATCATATTGCCAGATGAGTCAGGGTTTAAACTCCTGGAACGAATGAAGGCGGCGAAAGAGTGGAGTGCTGTTCCTGTTGTTATTCTCTCGAATTTAGGTCAGGAAACTGAAATAGAAGAGGGAAAGCGTCTGGGAGCGGTTGAGTTTTTGGTAAAAGGCAACTATTCACCAGAGGAAATCGTCGACCGGGTAGCGAATATACTCGAGCAAACCAATAAAGCAGTCTAATAATACGTATGGCAAGCGATTTGCTGCAGATTGTGCTAGCGCTAGCGGCCCTTTTATTATCTGCGGTTCTTTTTCTCTTGTTATACGTACGGCTACGCCAGATACGCGAACGTACGACCGCACTACGAGAAGCTATCCAACACTTGAAAGAAATTGATCGTGTAAAAAGTGAGTTTATATCCCTTGCTTCGCATCAACTTCGGACACCACTGACAGGAATACGGTGGGCTCATCACGCATTACTTGAAGGCCAGGCTGGTGTGGTAAATGAAGAGCAGCGCAGAATTTTGGAACGGAGCCTGGATCGCACTCAAGCAATGATGGGACTGGTGGGAGAACTTTTGGATGTGGCTCGCATTGAAGATCAGAAATATCGCCTGCTTAAAGAAAGCACAGATACTGGTGAATTAGTCCGTGGAGTAGTGGATCAGTTTAGTGAAGCAGCTGAAAGGCGAAAAATTTCTCTGGACGTATCAGTAGATAGCAATCTTCCCAAGATTACTATTGATAAAACAAAGCTCAACATAGCCCTAGGCAACCTTGTAGATAATGCAATCAAATATACTCCGCCTGGTGGGAAGGTCACCGTATCCGCGATGCAAAGTGATGAAATGGTCTGCATTAAAGTGTTAGATACTGGTATTGGCATTCCGCAGGGAGATCAGTATCGTGCCTTTTCTAAATTTTTTCGCTCATCGAATGCAATTGCAATGCATACGCGCGGTTCTGGGCTCGGGTTATATATTTCGCGAACTATTATTGAAAAGCATGGAGGCACGATTGCAGTAGACAGTGCTGAGGGAAAGGGCAGCACGTTTACTATTTGTCTACCGATACGGTAATAAGAAGTGCCAGATTTGAGTGAGGCTGTGCTACAGTAAAGGCCATACCGAGAGGGGCTATGGCTACATTAAAGCAGCAATCAATTTTTCATTCCTTCCTATATGGCGGCGCCTCCGTCTTACTTGGGATCGACTTATTTTTCTTGGTTCGCGCTCTTTTTTCGGGGAATTTCCTGCCACTTTTCCCACTTTTGGCGGGCGGTCTTCTCGCCGGTGGCCTTATTTTAATTCTGTATGCCGAGCAGAAGATACGAGAAGAAGATAAAAAAGAGCATCGTCGTCTATCACGGGTGGCCGGGCAGCTGGAAGCACCTTTAAAAGTTCTTCAGGAAGATTTTGCGTATCTCACCAGTCGCGCCCGGAAACTACCAGCTGAAGAGCGTCTCAAAATAAAGCACATGGAGACGAAATCCAAAATATTGCTCGAAAACATTCGAGATGTCTTTTTAATGTTGCGAGCTCAAGAGGGTGCTATTTCTCAAGAAGTACGGACCTATGACTTATGTACGCTCCTTCAGGATAGTATTGAGAAAGCAAAACCGCTCGCTTCTGCTCATAATGCTGAACTACTCTATCGTGCTCATTGTGAGGATGCGCCGGTAAAGGTAGATAAACGTCTCTTTCGAATTGCTCTTATGCATCTTCTGGAAAACGGAATTATGTATAGTCTCAAGCCCGGATTAGTGAACATTGCAGTAGCACGAGGACAGAGGCAGACACGTATTATTGTTCAAGATCGTGGTGTGGGTGTTAAAGAGAAAGACGAAGGAGCGATATTTCAACCATTTGCTCGAGGTGACAAAGCTAGTCAATTTGATCCCGACGGTATTGGAGTAGGACTCACTCTATCTCGACTTATTATTGAAGAATTCGGAGGTAGCCTCACGTGGAAAAACAGGCAGGACACAACGGGTTCGACATTTGAAATAAAACTGCCATTAGCCAAGCGGTAAAGTTGCGAAAACATAGCGCGATGGTATTGTGAGCTCTACGCGCCCGTAGCTCAGCGGATTAGAGCGTCTGGCTTCGGACCAGAAGGTCGGGGGTTCGATCCCCTCCGGGCGCACCCTTAAATCCGTCCTGTTTTTTCCAGTATGTGGTACAAAACAATTCCGCAGGCAGTCGCAACATTGTGTGAGTTACCTGATCCCAGTACCGGAATATCAATAACATGATCAGCCAACTCCAAAAGTTCTTGTCGCACCCCGTGGCGCTCATGTCCCAGGACAATAGTAAGAGGGAGTAAGTAATTAGAAGGAGCTAGTTTATGATAGGGCACACTTTTATCTGTTTGTTCGAGGGCAATAATTGTCTGACCAGCTTCTTTAAGGGATTTTACTAAAGAAATTGCATCGAGCGTATACTCCCAGGGTTGAACTGGTACGGCATACACAGCCGTTTTTTCAATTCTACGGCTATGCCGCTCCTTAATTGTTTTTGGTCGACTATCTTCTGTCTGTTTAGGATAGCCGGTGTAACCGGTCAGATACAGTTTTTCGACGCGAGCTAAATCACACAGACGAAACAAAAGCCCAACATTATCGAGCGAACGGATGTTATCGGCGATGACTGAAATTGGCGTACGTTTAACATCTTGCAATTCATCAATCGGAATTCGTTCCGATTTTAATTCCGGTGTTGTTTTTTTTCTTACAACCATGAGCCCCCGGCAGGAATCGAACCTGCGACAAAAAGGTTAGAAACCTTTTGCTCTATCCGCTGAGCTACGGGGGCACGTGACTTGTTAGTACCAAAAAATGTGGTAAAGTGCTAGCCATCTGCTTTAGCAGATAGATGGCGGCTATAGCTTAATGGTAAAGCATCGGGTTGTGGTCCCGACGATAAGGGTTCGATTCCCTTTAGTCGCCCCAGAAAATAAGTGTCACTTTAAGATAGGATTGACAAAAACTCATAGGATGAGTAATTTCGAGATACCTATCCGTTGGGGACGGGAGTAGTAAGGAAGCTTGTCCAACACAGCAAGCAGAAAAGTTTACTTCACGGGGTAACTTTTCCCTTATTACGGGAGTCCTCTCGGTTATCTCTGGTCGGTGCCATGACGGAGAGACCGAGAGGACTCGAGATCAATGTTCATTCAACCTGTGAAGCTTGTCAGATCAATCTTTCCTGGGTCCGAAGACAGGAAGTAGGGCACCTCGTAGCAGGTGGCTCCGTGATCTGAGATCAGGCTTCGCACGTCGGCAGGAGCCCCGGCCCGTATTGGGAGGAGGAACGCACCTTTGCTCCTTCGGGTGCGTGTAATGGGGCCGGGGCTCCAGAGTAGTTCTTTTACAAAATTCGTGTAGGTAAGGTACCGCTCGGTGCCAACGCCTCGACTGCCCACAAGTCTACGCATGACTTTGTCTCCACGGGGAGACAGCCATGTAACCAGACATCAGGTTTCTCTCACGGGAAGCCTCTTTTTTTACTCAAAAACACGTGGCACGCTACAAAGATGCTTCGCTTATCTTCTCCAGTCACAGACTTGCCACGTATTGGTGACGCCAAGGCGAGCGTACTTCGCAAGCTCAATATTACGCACGTTCGCGACTTTTTATTTACCTTTCCTCGTAAATACGACGATTTTTCTGAAGCGACCCCAATTGCCAAACTGGAAGTAGGAAAACAGCAAACCGTACAAGCAAAGGTGAAGTCCGTGAAAAATAGTTATGGGTTCTATGGTCGACGGCGCGTCTTGCGGGTATTTGTTGAGCTGGAAGATCCAACGGGTACGTTGTTTGTGACCTGGTACAATCTTCGGTTTTTAGCCCAGCAACTTCCAGTCGGACGGGAAATATATGTGGCTGGTATGGTAGAGATAAATAAAATAGGAAAGATTGCCATGCGGTCTCCGGCGTTTGAGTTTGTTGGTAGTGAATCTGATCGAGTACATACAGCTGCTATTACTCCGGTGTATAGCGAGACACATGGGGTCACTTCTCGTTTTATTCGGTATCAAGTAAAACAACTTCTTCCCCTCATTCAGGCTGTTCCTGAGTATTTACCGAAAGACATTATTAAACGCCACAAATTAATTGGTATCCATAAAGCATTATCAGCCGTCCATTTTCCAAAAGATAAGAAAGAGCTAGCGGCAGCTGAGCGACGACTAAGATTTGATGAACTCTTTTTCTTACAGCTAGCTGCTCTTGTTAGGCGCCGGCAACAAAAGGAAGCCGATGCTCCGGCAATTCCCATACCAAAAAACATGGAATCCCTCGCTCACGATTTACCATTTAAGCTCACGGGTGCACAAAAGGAAGCTTTACGGGAAATCTTGAAAGATATGTCTCGACCGCACCCAATGAATCGACTACTGCAGGGAGATGTTGGTTCTGGCAAAAGCGCAGTTGCTCTCCTGGCTGCTCGGCTGGTTTTGAAAGCAGGACACAAAGTGTTGTATCTGGCGCCAACAGAAATCTTAGCTCGGCAGCAGTATGAAGCATTCTCTCAGGCACTGGATGTAGAAACAAAGCTATTAGTTGGCGCGATGAAAGAACGGGACAAGCAGAGTGTTAAGAAGCTTTTAAAAAATACAGAGGTAGTCTGTATTATTGGCACTCATGCACTGTTGCAAGAAGATGTCAGTAGTCAAAATGTTGGTCTCGTGATTGTTGATGAGCAGCATCGGTTCGGAGTAGCGCAGCGCAAGGCTCTCACTCAAGTAAACGATGGTGACGCGCCGCACTTGCTATCAATGACTGCGACGCCTATTCCGCGCACGCTTAATCTAACAGTGTACGGCGATTTAGATGTATCAGTGCTGAATGAGCTACCACCAGGTCGTAAGCCTATTACCACCAAAATTATTACTCCCTCTGCTCGGGAAGAAGCAATCGTTCATGTTCTAGAAGAACTCCATCAGGGACGCCAAGGATTCGTCGTCGCTCCTTTAATAGAAGAGTCGGAAAAGCTGCAATTAAAATCTGCCAAACAAACATACGAAGAAATGAAGAAATGGCTGCCGGGAATTGCGGTGGGACTGGTTCATGGTCAACTCAAGTCAGAAGAAAAAGAAACAGTGATGCGTAATTTTGCCGCTGGCGCCATTCAGCTGCTTGTTTCGACGGCCGTCGTTGAAGTCGGTGTAAATATTCCTAACGCTACGATGATGGTTATCGAAGGAGCGGAGAGGTTTGGCTTAGCGCAATTGCATCAATTTCGTGGTCGCATCGGTCGTGGTGCCTATCCTTCAACCTGTTATCTTTTTCCTACGACTGAGGAAGCAGCTCGATCAAAGCGATTAAAAATTATCGAGCAGTCAATTGATGGATTTAAAATTGCCGAGGAAGATTTAAAACTTCGTGGTCCTGGGGAAGTGTACGGCCTGCAGCAATCTGGTTTTAGTGATATGAAAGTAGCCTCACTGCTCGATTACGACATGATAAAAATGGCGCGGGGAGAAGCAGAAAAGATATTAAAGAAGGATCCCGAGCTTACGAAGTATCCTATTTTGCAAAAGAAAGTGGCGCAGAAGAACGCCATTACCCACTTTGAGTAATTTCTAGATAGAAACTACGTATCGCCATGGCAGGCGAGCATGTTCTCCGGCGTAGTCTACATTAATGCGAGGAGTAGTTTGGATATTTTTTGCAGAAACTATAAATCCATCATCGGCAACGTATAGTTGAGTACTGGTTGCAAGATTTTCTTTGTTCAGAGTGCGCGTAATATGCATTTCTCGACACATTTTACCTGGGCCAAGTAGTAAAGCTTGTTTAGCAAGCAGTGCTTTGAGGGGCGTTTTATTGTTGAATCCTTCTATCGGAATAGCTCCGCGAATAAGTACTGCTGCCGGAAAATCTTTTTTATCGGTAACAACATTAAGGCAGTTATACATTCCGTAAATTAAATATATGTATGCGTAACCCGCTTCACCAAACATAACTTCGGTGCGTTTTGTTTTGCCGCGTCGTGCATGTGATGCGCCGTCATTTTCGCCGGCATAACACTCAACTTCACAAATACGTGCAATATACGTGTGATTGCGATATGTACGCACAAGTAACTTACCCAGCAGATCTTTTGCAACAATGTGTGTGTCGCGCGAATAAAATTTCTTTGGCAAACGTTTTATTTTCATATCAATGTGTAAGGTCTAGCAACTCGTAACTACTAAACGTACAATCGAAATATGACGCACGCAATATTAGAAGTACTACTGTTACTGTTGCCGGCGGGGGTTGCCAACACAATGCCGATATTTGCAGCCCGGTATAATTGGCTCCCTGGTCTGAACAAGCCAATTGATGGCGGCAGAGGAATAGTAGGAGATAACAAAACAGTAAGAGGGCTTATTATCGGCTTACTATTTGGCTCTATTGCGGGATATATTATCAGTCTTTTTGATGTGTATATATATGAGAGCTCGGTATTCTCACTGACACTTGGGGCACTCCTTGGGGCAGGTGCAATCGGCGGAGATATGATAAAAAGTTTTTTCAAACGCAGACTTCGTATCAGTTCAGGAAAACCATGGCGACCGTTTGATCAAATTGATTACGTCATTGGTGCTTTAATTGTTGCACTGTTTTTTGTTTCACTTACTTGGCAACAAGTTATGTTTGCCATCATATTATTTGGTGCACTTTCATTTGGTGTGAGTTACATTGGGTACACATTGAACATAAAAAAATCAATTTAGATTTACGTGATGTGCATAACTTCATTGCATGTGCACTGCTTTCTTGTTTTAATGATAGGTAACTGCGAACGAACGCACGACAGAAATGTTTATTCGGAGAGGAAACAGTTCAACAAACAGTTCGTTGCAGAAAAATATATTTTAATGTGAAGGAGGTGGTACGTATGGCAGCTCGAAAACGAAAGACACGCCGTAAGGCAACAGCTCGCAAGCGAACAACTCGTCGTAAGACGACTCGCAAGCGCAGCAGCGGTCGAAAAACGACTCGCCGTCGAAAGACCACCTCACGACGCAAGAGGCGATAAACTTTCGTAATGTCTACAGGATCAAATACCCCGCCTTCTGGCGGGGTTTTGATATTTCTCGAGTTATTCTTCCGCCTACTTCAGAATATCTTCTAGACGACTGGCAAAGTCGGTAAGTAGTTGTTGTACTTTTGCTTGTTGTCGTAACATTGTCACCACACTATTTAATTCATCGCTGCTGTGTTCAGATAATCCAATTCCGAGTGATAGTCGACGCCGTGACTCATTCGTAGGTTTTTGTTTGAAGTAATCCTGTAAGATAGTGTGCCACTTTTGTACGTGATCTCGTGAAGGAATGTATTCCAGTTCTTCACCTCGAACTTCGTTTAAGACTCGATGAATTAAATTCCAATCATCATACATGTCGTACATGAGTTCATCTTCGGCCAGTTTCAGTGCATGCGGTACGAACGGATGCCAAGGGAGTGCCTCTTTAATATGTTGCTCGTTTAGAAATTTTTCTCGAGTGGCATCAATCCAGGCATGAACGCGCATTCCAGTTTGAAAATCTGTTTTTCCAACGAGATTGGAAAGACTGACGCCCTCCGCGTGGGTACGGCGACGACTAATAATTCCAAAGTGTTTAATATCTGGAAGGAGAGTACCGGCCCAATACGATGGATCGGAAACATGCTCGCCGAGATAGTGAAGGATGCGAGCGGCATACACAACATGTCCTACTTCGCCTGCCATGCATAAAAGTATATAGTATGAAGTATCAAGTATTAAATTTACCTTCATGAAAAAAATTATTAGCCTAGTCGTATTAAGTGCTTTAGCGCTGCCGGTATATGCGCAGTCAGTAGAACAATACTTATCAGATACTTCAGACGCATCGGTACGTTTGGAGATTGTGCAACCGTCTGGCTCAACTGAGCCAGTAACATTTTGGGGACGGATTAAAGGATTACTCGGCGTACGAGCACCGGCTAGGCAAAAACCAGCTGTCGGTACGAAGTTTATTGTCCAATCAAGCGCTTATGCCTCTTCGCCGTACCAAACAGATGCTACTCCCTGTGTGACTGCGGCTGGGACGCGCGTTCGTCCTGGAGTAGTTGCTTCAAACTTTTTGCCAATCGGTACACTCCTCGATATTAATGGGGAGGAATATATTGTCGAAGATCGCATGAATTCACGGTACAGTGGATACTTTATTGATCTTTGGTTCCCCTCCACCTCTTCTGCTTTAGAATTTGGTCGTCGCAAACAAACCGTAACCGTCAAAGGCTACACCGAGGCCGGCGCCCCTATTCGGGAAGTAAAACAGAAAGTGGAACTAAAGAAGGAACCAATCGCAGAAGAACAAATCGGGGATCCTTCTGTCTGGACTCGTTTGGCAGATACGGTGACAACCCTAGCAAACTACATTGGTGCCAAGGTATCTAAAGATGTAAATCGCTTCGACGTTGATTGTATGGCGAAGGACGTCTAGTGGTGGAACGACGGTAGCGGCGAATTAGAAGCAGTAAGGATCCATTTTCGGTTAGTTGTAAGGTGACGTCCGTGCCAGCGGCGCATAAACACTTTGGCTGGTATTTTGTAATGAGCTTGGTAGTCGGGATCGTGCAAATACACGACATTATTCTTTATGCCGACTACTACCGCAAAATGTCCTTGGTTTTCTACCAAGTCGCGGTAGTTTACAGCCACCGGAATGTGGTGTTGTAAAAAGAACGTAATCTCTGCGAGGCTACTATTAATGTGCGTATGGGTGTGCAGGCCATATTGACGCAGTACTCGAATCATGTCTGCTCTACTCGTGCCATAAGTGGGGGTAGCCTTGGTATCTCGAATCAGGCGTTCGTGGGATACGCGTGTTCCGGCTGCATGGAGCATCATTTCGAGCACCGCTGGACCACAGCTATGGGGATATTTTTGTTTTCTGTATACGAGCTTCAGGATCATAAGAAAAGTGTAATTCATTTGACATCCAACCGTAAATGATTAATAGTGACGGCACGAGGAAATAAACTCAAGTGAGGCGTGGTCAATCGTTAAGATTCGAGCGTCGAAAGTGAGTCAACAGACCTCGAATCTTAATCCTTAATGCACAAAACCATGGACCAATCTATGCCAGCACGTGAGATGCACGATGCTACATGCGCCGAGTGTGGAAACGCAACGCAAGTTCCGTTCAAACCATCCGGCGAACGCCCAGTGTACTGCCGCGACTGCTTCGCAAAGCGTCGTTCAGACCGGGGTGGGAGTGGTGGAAGCAACGGGGGATTCTCCCGCGGCCCACGTGAAATGCACGATGCAGTATGCGCCACTTGTGGTGCACCAACGCAGGTGCCTTTCAAACCAACAGAAGGACGCCCGGTATATTGCCGAGAGCACTTCAAACGAGCCTAAAGGCTTTTAGTTGGAAATAAAGGAGCGCCCGAAAGGGCGCTCCTTTTATTGCGAGAACGCTCGTAGCTAATTCTTGTCCCGGAAAGCGTATAGGCCAGCAACTGCTAAAGCGGCAAAGATCACAACAAGTGTTATGAGGCGTCCAATACTTGCGGATAACATCCAGACATGCACGGCCGTAATGAAGAAGGAAACAATACCACCAACCATAAGTCCGGGAGCAATTGGAGCAAGTACGGGCCAGAGAAGAGCCCCGGCTACCGCGAGTGCTCCGCCAATGGCAAATACTAAGAGAGAAGTTTGACGACTATCCTCAAGCTGGATTTCTCGCTCTCGTTCAAATTTCAGAGGTCCTTGGCAGTAGGCAACTACCTGACCATCCTCAATACGGACTGGAGCAGTAGAAGATGTTTCTTTGGAAGGATTTGGCACCCATCTGCCTCCAGCTTCATCGCATAATTGTTCCGTGCTGATGTCTGGATATGGTTCGTTCATGATGTCGGGGGGTGGGGTAACCTGTACTGCAATCGCTCTCAGAAGGAGAATATAAAACAAGCCAAGCGCTATTCCAAATGCGCCGCTCATAAACGAGAATTTCCATTTCCATTGCATACCTTTAGTATAGGCGGATGGTAAAGAAGTTCAACAACCACAATACTTAAATAGTTCACATGATAGACATTCCCACAATTGAACAGCTCTTCATTCTCCACTATGTTTCCGCAGTGTTTATTGGTTCCTTCTTCTTTGGAGAAAGCGTCATCATTACGGCGGCGTACTTGGCAGCGCAATTGAGCTGGGACATGCCCCGGATATTTGCCGCTGCGTTTGTGGGTACGGTTTTAGCAGATATTGGCTGGTTTCTAGCCGGTGGGTTTTTACGAGAGAAATTTTCTCGTCTGAAGCGGTGGCAAAAACAACGTCAGAAAGTAAGTACGCTTCTAGAAAAACTCGTTGGTCAGCGACCATTCATTGCTCTCTTATTTGTAAAGTTTCTGTATGGTAGTCGAACGGCTATGATTTTATATCTCGCTGCTAGACGAGTGTCGTTGCCGGCTTTCATCTTCTTTGACTGCCTGGGAACAATTATTTGGCTCATTGTTATTCTCCCGCTCGGGTACCTCGCCGCTAAAGGAACAGCTGATGCTCTGCCCAGTTTAAACGTTCTTCAAGTCGCGATATTTGTATTAGTTATAAGTGGAGTTGTATACCGATTCATTAGTCTATGGATAACAAAAAAGGTAACAAAACAGCCATAACCGCAATTGTTCCGGCATATAACGAGGCAAAGCGGATCGGTGTGGTACTTGAAGTACTAACCACCTATCCCGATTTTACAGAAGTCATTGTTGTTGACGATGGCTCAACTGATAATACGGCCGCCATTGCCGCCCAATTCCCAGTGCGAGTACTCATGCAAGAAAAAAATTATGGAAAGGGACAAGCAATGGGGCGAGCTGCTGCCGAAGCCTCAGGTGATGTTTTCTTTTTCTCTGATGCTGACGTCAGTGGTCTTACACACTACATGCTCCGAGAAATACTGGAGCCGGTACTAGAAGGAAAAGTAGATATGTCAGTAGCAATGCGTGACCGGAAAATTTTCACGAACGACTTTATTTTACCGTACGTCATGCTGCTCGGAGGCGAGCGAGCAGTGACGCGCGAGTTGTGGGAGAAGGTGCCAATTCATTTTAAGCAGCGCTTTCTTATTGAAGCTGCATTAAACTCATTTTCTAAACATGAAGGCAAGGGATTTCAGTACAAAGTATTTACTGGGCTTTCGCAAACAATAAAGGAGAAGAAGTATGGAGTGGTGGCCGGTATGTGGAGGCGAATACGTATGATTCTACAAATTGGACGGGCGGAGATGCTTTTGGGGGTATATCGGGTAAGACGACTATTTGCCTCACCAAGAAAGTAGCTCCAAGGGGAATCGAACCCCTATTGCCAGAGTGAAAATCTAGCGTCCTAGCCATTAGACGATGGAGCCGTGAATATGTTTTAACGGTTTTTCCCTCTTCCGTCCACCCTGTCAGTAAATCTGACAGCAAAGTACCAATATAACCTTGAGCGAAGGCACGAGGCCAGTAGGGTGAATATATGATCTATCGAGGGGAGGTGACTGCACATGCATGTTGTATCAGGTCTCTTTGAGACCTTTCAGGAAGCTGACCAAGCGGTCGCTGCCTTAAATGCGATTGGCTATGGGACAAGTAATATTAGCGTTTTAGGACAAGCAGAAGCTTTGACAAGCGAACACCATCATTCCGAAGCGGCTGAGGATGCTGGTAAGGGAGCGGGTATTGGTGGTCTCATTGGTCTTTTGGCGGGAGCAGCTCCATTCGTCATTCCCGGTATAGGTCCGGTTATTGGAGCGGGGACACTCATTGCTGGTGCTCTATCAGGCGCCGGAGTTGGTGCCGCCGCTGGGGGAATCATTGGTCTTTTCAAAAAATGGTTTGGTGCGGAAGACGAAGCAGTGAAAGTTCAGACAGCACTCGAGCATGGAGACATACTGGTTGCGGTTACGACGGGGAGAACAGGCCGGGAAGTAGTTGCCCAGACCTTGAGAGATTATGGTGCGTATGAGGTGTATCAACATCAAACAGCGCGAGCGCGCGCGACAGCTTAAGTAAAAAAGATAGGTTGTACCAAGAAAGAGTGCCTTTAAGGAAAAGCACTCTTTTTTGTATCGCTACTTCCGATGCCAGTCCCGATCACTGCCTTTTGCATACTTTTTCTTAACCGCTGCCCACGCTACTTTGTGAGCGCGGGATTCTTGCCCATACTGCCTCCGAGCACTATTGAATGCTTCCTTGTAAATCTCCTGTGCATACGGTGGTAGGTGCGACCGCACTGACTGCGGCAGCTGCGTTCGAGTACTATATGGCATGCTGATCACCTCCTAGAAGTGTCATGCGCCTACCTTGCCGAGGAATACTGGTTTCTTCTACAGTGCTATGCCAAGATAGCTGACAACCAATACACTACCTATATGTCCACCGTACTAGCAATTGAAACTTCGTGTGACGAAACCGGCGTCGCTGTGATGGAAAAGAAGGGGGAGAAAATTACCGTTTATGCTAGTGCGGTTGCTTCTCAAATAGATATTCATGCGGAAACCGGCGGAGTTGTGCCAGACGTAGCGGCGCGTGAGCACGTCAAAGTAATTACCCCTCTGATAAAAAAAATCCTGCAGCAGTCGGGAAAAAACAAAGAAACAATTGATGCTATTGCCGTTACCGTTGGTCCTGGGCTTATGCCGGCATTATCCGTTGGCGTACAAGCAGCACGAACGCTCGCCTTTGCCTGGAATAAACCTCTTGTTCCTGTCCATCACTTAGAAGGGCACATTGTTTCCGCCCTTTTAGGTGAAGAAGGAATAAAGAGCACGTACACTATTCCAGCTTCTCCTTTTCCGGCTCTGGCTCTCATTGTCTCTGGGGGACACACTATGCTGGTGCGGACAGATGACTTCTTGCACTACCAGCTTTTAGGACAGACCAAGGATGATGCTGCTGGTGAAGTATTCGACAAAGTAGCGCGTATGCTCAAGCTGCCGTACCCAGGCGGTCCGCACGTTAGCAAAATAGCTGAGCGGGGAGATGTAAATGCCTTCAAGTTCCCCCGACCAATGATTCACTCAGGAGACTTACATTTTAGTTTTTCTGGTCTAAAAACGGCTGTGCTTTACGCACTGCGAGACAATCCCAGTGCAAAAAAAGAAGATATTGCCGCCAGTTTTCAGATGGCGGTTGTAGATTCCTTACTCAAAAAGACTGAGCAGGCGTTAGAGATAGAGGAATACAAAACCCTGTTGCTCTCGGGAGGAGTTGCGGCCAATGCACTTCTGCGAGCAGAAATAGGAACATTAGCAGTCAATCAAGGAATTAAACTTTGCATTGCACCGCTATCTCTTTGCGGAGACAACGCGGTCATGATTGGACAGGTAGGTTTGCTGGCATTTGAAGCCGGACGCAAAGAATCTTGGCAGAACGTTGATGCCAAGGCGCGTATGAGTTTAGAAAGTTTTAGCGCGCGTTCGGACTAACGAGATCGCGAATGGTGAGTAACATTGCTCGACGCAGTCGAGAACAAGAATCATGTGGACATTGAGCGAGGTGAGAAGCAACTGGTAAAAAGCGACGCTGCATCCGAATATCTACCGGATTTTTTGACCCATACAAAAACGGTTGGACGTGAACGCATCCCAAAAGAGCATCTTCTTGAAACAACCATTGTAATTTTACGTGCATACCATCTTTTACTTTTTTCCGAAGTGACATACACATTTGTTTGTTACAGGTGAGCATGTGATCCAGCGCCGCTCGAAAACGTACTTGTCCGGCAATACTAAAGACAAAAGAGGGCATGCAGCCGTGGTACGCGTCTTGGCAGTCATACTGTGTTGGAAAATTATCGAACGCGTCAGAAATTGTCGCTGTTAAGCCGCCAAATGCGATCGAAGTAGGCATGATAAGCTTCAGCATACCGTGCCACGCACCCATTTACTAGGTTGTTTTTTATCGGAAAGGTTCGCATAATAAGCAGTTCTTGTACTGCTTTTGTTCTAAAAATGCCTGGCAAGAACGATTTACGTTATACTTATCCACGTTATGGCAGAATTACCCAAACAATACGATCCAAAACAGCACGAAGAGAAGATATATAAGAAGTGGGAGGATGCTGGTATCTTTGCCCCGTCAGAAAAAGCGTCTGGAAAGCCCTTCGTTATTATGTTGCCACCTCCAAACATCACGGGCAGCTTGCATATGGGCCATGCCTTGCAGGATACAATCATGGACATCCTTATTCGCTGGCATCGCATGATGGGCGATAAAACAGTATGGGTGCCCGGAACTGACCACGCGGCCATTGCCACGAATAAAGTAATAGAAAACCAGTTATATACAGAAGGAAAAACTCGATGGGATATTGGCCGGGAAGCATTCATGGAGCGGACGGAGCAGTGGTACGCAAAAACCGGCGCCGAAATATTAAATCAGATGAAGCGTCTGGGTTGTTCTTGCGATTGGGGACGAGCTCGTTTTACTCAGGATGATGGCTACGTAGAAGCAGTTAATGAAGCATTCGTTCGCTACTACGAACAGGGATATATCTATCGTGGCGCTCGTATTGTGAATTGGGATCCAAAAACACAAACGACTGTATCTGATCTAGAAATAGATTGGAAAACAGAAAAGGCTCCTTTGTATACCTTTACCTACGGCCCGTTTGAAATTTCAACCGCTCGTCCTGAAACAAAGTTCGGTGACAAGTATGTCGTTATGCATCCTGATGATAAGAGATACGCCAAGTACAAAGACGGAGAGATGTTTGAAGCGGAGTGGATCAATGGATCAGTTACAGCCACGGTCATTAAAGATGAAGTTATTGATATGAAATTTGGTACCGGTGTTATGACCATAACGCCGTGGCATGATACGACCGATTTTGAAATTGCTCGGCGGCACAACTTGGATATGGAGCAAATCATTGGTTTTGACGGAAAATTACTGCCAGTTGCCGGAGAATTCACTGGACTTGAAACATCCGAGGCTCGCCCAAAAATCGTCGAAAAACTACAAGCCAAGGGGCTGCTGGTAAGCATTAATGAAAACTACGAACACAATGTAGCGCTCAACGATCGCGGCAAAGGAGTCATTGAGCCACAGGTCATGCGTCAGTGGTTCGTGGATATGAAGAAGTTGAAAGGGGACACGATTGAAGTTGCCAAAAAAGACTTGATCAGATTTGTACCCCCACGCTGGAAAAAACACTTTATTGATTGGATGGAGAATGTCTATGACTGGAATATCAACCGCCAAATCTGGTTAGGACACCGACTGCCGGTGTGGTGGAAGGCTGGAACACACGGTACGGATAGTGAAGAAGGAAATTTTGTTGTCTCCATTGAAAAGCCAGCTGGAGACTACGAACAAGACCCGGATGTACTTGATACCTGGTTTTCGTCCGCTTTGTGGCCATTTGCCACCCTCGGCTGGCCAGAGCCAACAGATGACTTAAAAACATATTATCCAACCAGTGTACTAGTTACCGGTCGAGACATTTTGTATTTATGGGTAGCTCGTATGATTTTCTCCGGCCTTGAGCTTTTGAAAGATAAAAAATACAGTCGGCCAGCCATAGAAGCTCGTATTCCTTTTCACGATGTGTTTATCCATCCCACTGTTCTTACAAAAAAAGGACAGCGTATGAGTAAAAGTCTTGGCACGGGGATTGATCCACTTGAACTTATTGAAAAATATGGGGCTGATGCGACGCGCTTTGGGCTCATGTACCAGATGAGTTACGACAGCCAGGCAATTAAGTTTGATGAAGAAGGAATAAAAGCTGCTCGCAACTTCTCAAATAAGCTGTGGAATATTGCTCGACTACTGGAAAGTTTGCCGGATCGAGCTACCGAATCGGTTGCCGACGCCTGGATTCAAAATCGTCTGCAGGCCGTGGCGAGTGAAGTTACTAACCTTTTGTCTCTATATAAATTTGGGGAAGCTGCGCGCATTCTTCACGAGTTTGTTTGGGGAGATTACGCTGACTGGTACCTTGAGATTATAAAAGTAGAGGGCTCAACTGTAATTGCTCGCGAAGTATTTAAAACGACGCTTCGACTGCTACACCCATTTATGCCACATATAACGGAAGTGTTATGGGCACAAGCAGGAGAACCTAAACTTCTTGCTATCTCAGCATGGACGGCAGAAGGAGTCGTTGTTGATGACACCAGTAAAGATATTGCCATATTTCAAGAAGTTGTGGGTGCTATCCGCTCGGCACGTATTTTGCTGGGGATAAAGCCAGGCAGCAAGATTACGATATTTACTGAAAACGCACTGCCGCTCTCGCAGGCATTGGAAGCGCTGGCTAAGATAACTATTTCTTCGGAAAAGAAGGAAGGTATGCGTGCATTGCCCCTTCAGTCAGGCACTCAACTGTTTTTTGGATCAGATGAAATTACTCCAGATAGTCTGGCCGCGGCGCGAGCGCGACTTAAGAAAACCGAAGAAAAAGCAGAAAACTTAATTACTAGTACCAAGCGCATCATTGCCGCCATGCGCGGAAGGGCAGCTGAAGACAAAATTAGTGAGAAAGAAGCGTTGGTTGCTACAACAGAACAGCAGCTAGAAGATATTCGTCGTAGCTACGACTTACTTGACGAGTAGTCTTACGTCCTTCTGGTTGCAGTGGTATAGTATTCACAACATAATAAACGTAGTAATATTAAATCCATGCCATCAGAGCCAAAAAGTTTTTTTGAACGGTTAACCGGAGCCCGGGTTTTAAACCCTTCGGTTGAGGACGAAGAGCAGTACGCACCCGAAGTAACGTCGAATCGGGACGTCCCATACCAACCACCATTTGCTTCTCAGGATGAAGATGCACTTGAGGAAACAGAAGTAGAATCAGAAACGTTTGAAGAAGACTTACCCACACCAGCTGCTCCGGAAGAAGAGCAGGAAGGACAACTTACCGTTGATGTCTTTCAAGACGATGAAAATATTATTATCCAAAGCACCATTGCCGGCGTTGCTTCTGAAGACCTTGATGTTTCAATTACCAACGACATGGTCACGATTCGGGGCGAGCGCCGCAAACAATATACTACTGACGAAGAAGATTATTTCTACCAAGAGTGTTATTGGGGAACATTCTCCCGCTCTATTATTCTCCCTGTTGAAATTGATGCTGACCGGGCAGAAGCTCGGATCAAGAACGGCATCCTCACTATTCGCATTCCAAAAGCTAATACCGCGGTAACAAGAAAACTGAAAGTTAAGGCAAGCTAGTGCCATCGGTCTGGTACTGGCTTCTTGTAGTTGGAGTTATTTTACTTATTCCGACGGCCTACGCTGGAAAAATTGGTGCCCCATGGGTCCCAACTCGTAAACGAGCTATTATGAAGGCCCTGCAAGAATTAGAGATAGGGAAAGGCAGCACTGTTGTTGACCTTGGTGCAGGCGATGGAAAAGTCCTAGTTGCCGCAGTAAGTAATGGGGCTACTGCCATTGGTTTCGAACTTTCACCAATTATGTGGGTTATTGCCACACTACGGACGCTTGGACGAGCTCAAGTGATATGGGGAAATTTTTATAAAAAGCCGCTGCCAGCTAATACGACGGCCGTGTTTGTATTTCTACTCCCAGAGACAATGCCACGTCTGAAGAAATATTTAAAAGAGCAGTCCATGCCAACACTCAAATATGTTATGAGCTATGCTTTTCCTTTTAAGGACATTGTTCCCGTTAAGGTCATAAAAGAACCTAAGTGTGCCGCTATATATGTATACGATCCAAGAGCAGTACAAAGTTCATAATATCTTTACGCATAAGGCATAAGGCAGTACGCTTCGCGGCATGGACAAGTTTTTCCTAACTACCCCCATCTACTATGTAAATGCGCGGCCACATATTGGCCACGTATATACCAATATCGCTGCTGATGTGCTGGCTCGGTATTATCGCGCCAAAGGACGCGAGGTTCTGTTTTCTACAGGCACTGACGAGAACTCGCAAAAGAACGTTGAAGCAGCCGAAAAAGCGGGTAAGGATGTGCAGGGGTACGTCGACGAGATGGCAGAAGAATGGAAACGGATTTTTACTGACCTCGGCTTTTCCTTTGATACCTTTATTCGAACCACGGCGCCTGAACACGTCCAAGCCGTTCAAGCATTCATTGAGCGGATTGATAAGGCGGGGGACATGTACGTTGGTGACTACGAGGGACTGTACTGCGTTGGTTGCGAAACATTTCTAAAGGAAGACGAACTCGTGGATGGCAAATGCCCGATTCACAAAACAGTTCCGCAAAAAATAACCGAGAAGAATTATTTTTTTGCACTGTCTAAGTATCGCCAAAAACTTCTGGATCATTTCAAAGATAATCCAGAGTTTCTCCAGCCTTCCTCCGCTCGTAATAAAATGCTTCATTACATCGAACATGAAATGGAAGACGTTTCAATTTCGCGGCAGTCACAAAAATGGGGGATACGCCTTCCCCAGAATGATGACCATGCAGTCTATGTGTGGTTCGATGCTCTTATTAATTACCTTACCGTTACTGGCTTCCCAGATAAGAAATTCGAAAAGTTCTGGCCGGCTGATCTTCACTTAATTGGGAAGGATATTATTAAGTTTCACTGTGCGATTTGGCCGGCAATGTTGCTGTCTGCGGGTTTACCGTTACCTAAACGAGTCTTTGCTCATGGGTTTTTCACTGTCGACGGACAAAAAATAAGCAAAAGCTTAGGTAATGCTATTGATCCAATGACACTAGCCAAAGAATACCCGTTTGATGTTATTCGCTACTATGTATTACGAGATATTCCTTTTGGAAACGATGGTGACTTTTCTCACGAGCGACTGAAAGAACGGTATAACGCTGATTTAGCAAACGGTTTAGGCAACCTAGTTTCGCGTACACTCAATATGATTCAGCAATTTGGTGGAGATACATTTGACGCTGATGGTGCGCAGCTGCCTGCCGAAGTAGACGCCACCCTTTCCTCGGTATCTGCTTATATTGAATCTCTTGCATTTGATAAGGCTCTCGAAAGTATTTGGCAGGCAATTGCCTGGGCTGACGGGTTAATCGAAGAGACGAAACCATGGCAACTAGCAAAAGCGGGCGACACAGCACGTGTTACGGGTATCCTCCAGGAGCTCTACGCTACGTTGGTAGCTGTGAATATGCATCTTGCGCCATTTTTACCCCAGACACACGAAAAACTTTCTGCCATATTATCTGCACGCCCAATTCTAAAGCCACCCACTCCACTTTTTTTGAGAAAATAAAAAGGCGCAAATCAAATTATCCTTGCATTAAAGGCAGGTTTTTAAGGTTGAAAAAATCCTCGACTAGCATACAGCCAATCGAGGCGTTCAATCGAAATTTATTCAATCTCAAACAAGGGAAGCGATGGATCGTCTTTCACTTGCTGATACACTTCCCAAGCAACGATAATATCCTCGAGCGCCATGCCAAGCGGGTTGACGATGGTGCGTCCGGGAAACTGCTTGTGCTTCATCGCTCCATACAGCACCTCAGACAGCTCATGCGCATCAGCCTGTAACACTAATCCCTGATCAATGGCTTCCTTGAGAACTTTCTTTGCTAGTCGACACTGCCGCCAGTCATCCACGATGATGTCCGAGTCAGTGAAGATGGGAATTGTGAAGTCCATAAGTGACAAGTTGATAAGCAGGGGATCGCCAGGGACATGATGTGGCTCAATGTAGGGGCTGTTAGCGGTGGTCGTGGTGACTACCACATCAGCTCCCTTGAGTGCGTCCTCGAATGTGCTGCACCTAACTATTTGAGGAATCTGATTCATCAAATCATCGAACAGAGCATGCTGGCTAAAGCAACGAATTTCCTGCACAGAGTGGTATTCCTTTACCAGAATCTCCGCGTGCATCTTACCAAGACGACCCATACCGAGAATGGCAGCTGTGCGAAAACTTGGCCGCAGGCGGTCAATTGCAATCAGCGACACAGCTGTCGTACGCATAGCACTGATGAGCGTACCGTCCAGCAAGGCCATTGGTGCATTCGTGGTCTGGTCGTTCAGTACAATTAACGCGCTGGCACGATTCAGTCCGCGTTGCGGGTTAGTGTGCTTACTGCCGATCCATTTAAGGCCGGACACCGGTGCGTAACTTTTCACATACACCGGCATGGCAATGATCCGATCGGCCGTGTGCGCACGCGGCCCTTCCTGCAGATACACCTTAGGAGGCTGCACATATGTCGCCTCATAGTGCACACGCAGCGCTTCGAGAACGGCTTGCTTAACTAACGCCATGTTGTTGATCACGCCTGCCACGCGATCTTTGTCGATAAGAATGATGCTTGCCATTAGGCATATCTCCTGTGTCAGAGTTCGTAGCCGAGTTGGATCATGTAGTTCTGCGTACGCCGCATAACCTCTTCTGCCTCTTCATTGGTCAGTTCTTCTTTCCACTTTCCAACTGAGGTAGTCGACAATGGTTGAATAGCCTCAATGTTCTGGGGAAAGAGCGCAGCGTCTCGAGACCTACCTTTCACTGTATGGAATTCGAGCATTTGCTCTTCGAAGTAAACACCGATATGGCAGCAGACCTTCGTAAGTGTGGGGACCGTATTGAAAATGAGATCCTCATATTTCATCTCTATATAATTCGAATGGTCGCGAAATGACCAAGCATCTTGCATTGCTCGCAACCAGCGCCCAATGCAATCGTCCAGTGGTTGAATCCAACCCGTAGGCACGACTTGACCTTCCACCACTTTGCGTTTGCGGTGAGTCTTGAGCGAGCGCACTACATCCCGCGCATCTCGTACCACATGGAT
The DNA here is from genome assembly GCA_016197005.1 of Candidatus Anderseniibacteriota bacterium. Lineage (GTDB taxonomy): Bacteria > Patescibacteriota > Andersenbacteria > UBA10190 > UBA10190 > JACPWO01. The sequence continues at coordinate 395,763 of JACPWO010000001.1, read as the reverse complement.
AATCTTCGCATTTGGAAAATGTCGCCAAATCTGCTTAAGTCGGTGGATATTGCGGGATGTCTTGTCACCCCAGATATTCCGCTCACGCAGCGAAAGATATGCTTCCTGAAGGCGAATGGCAAACTCTGCTCGCGATTCACCCAAACGCTTCCATGAACGCAGATCCTTCAAAGGAATCTCGAACTTCCGGTGGAGGTCATCCACCTTGGTAGGAATTGGCAGAAACAGCAATGTTTCCGGTCCGCAGGCTAACAAAGAGTGCGTATCAAGCATCACCCGCAGCAGACTAGTGCCGCTTCGTCCGCAGCCGCAGATTACGAAGATCCGCTTGTTGGAGACGAAATTGCTGGTGTCTTCGTAGCAATCTTGAAAATCCTTGCACTGCCACCGATCAAGCTCTTTGCGTTGATCCCGGTCGGTAACCTTCATTTTCTTTTGTGCCACGATTATAGCCTCGCTTGTTTGAGAATAGGTTGGTAAAGAACAACCGTAGACAATGGCACAGTTTACCTATTTTGTAAATGTTAAACTACCAGTTGAAGTCCCATAATAGCTACGACAATGGCAAAAACCATTTTCACAAATCCGCTTCCTTTTTTAATCGCGATATGCGTTCCTATGTATCCTCCTACTATCATGCCGGCAAGCATGGCTAATCCGTGTCCGTAATACACAACATCGTTGAATATATAAATTCCTAGAGAAACAGCTGCGAGAATAAATCCAGGAATGCGCCTTGTGGCATTCGATTCTAAGGCCGTAAATCCAAACAGACCCATCATGACAACCATCAACATCATTCCTACGCCAGCACCAAAAGCAGCTTGTAACACTAAAACTACAAAGTAGAAGATGTAGCCTAACACTTCTTTCCAATAACTAGGCTTAAAACTTTGCAATCCCATTTCTTTCATAAAGAGGAATGGAATCGTGGCAAGCATCATCATGCCGACAAGTTTCTCAATGTATTCATCAGTAGAAGATAGTAAAATTCTGCTTCCCGCAATTGCAGCCGCGATACTTAAAAGAGATAGAAAGATGACAAAATCTTTTCTGACATGTTCAGTTTTTCTGAATTTAGCTATTGCGCCAAGCGTGAGTCCAAGCGCACCGAACTTCGTAGTGGCTAGAGCAATTTGAGGTGGCAGGCCGATAAAAATGAAAAAAGGAGCAGAAATAAGGCCACCTCCGCCTCCAGCCATGCCACTAACAATACTGGCTAGGACCCCGACTCCAAAAGTTAATAGAAGATCAAGCATAGCTCATTAGCTTAAAACTACCTCAAATAAAAAGCCATGATTCTCTCATTGAAACCTACATTAGATTTGTTGGTATGAGTCTCTGTCCTGGATGAAAAATTGTTTCTGGGTTGTGCAATTAAATCTTACTCCCTTGTCAATATTCAAACTCTCCTGAAGTATAAGGGTATGTCTAAACTGTTAGTTACCGGTGGGGCGGGCTTTATTGGTAGTAACTTTATTAGTTACTGGCTCTCGCAACACCCTGAAGATTCTATTACTAATCTTGATGCCTTAACGTACGCGGGTAATGAGGCTAACTTAGCCGACGTTCAAGACAATTCAAAATACTCTTTCCTGAAAGGAAATATTTTAGATAAGGAGATTGTGGGTCGACTGGTAGGGGAGGCAGATATAGTGGTTCACTTTGCTGCTGAATCCCATGTGGATCGCTCCATTTTAGGTCCCGAAGCATTTGTTGAAACGAACGTAAAAGGCACGTTTGTATTACTCGACGCCGTCCGCCAAAGAAAAATACATTTTCACCATATTTCAACTGACGAAGTATTTGGAGCCCTCGCTTTGGATTCTGCGGAAAAGTTTACCGAAGCGACTCCATACTATCCACATAGTCCATATTCCGCTAGTAAAGCTGCCTCTGACCATCTAGTGCGGGCATATGGCGACACCTACGGTCTCGCGTATACTATTACTAATTGTTCGAACAACTTTGGTCCGTATCAGCACCCAGAAAAATTTATTCCCCGCATGATTACGAACCTCAGTGATGGCCAGCCAGTAAAAGTATATGGGGATGGTAAATATGTTCGGGATTGGCTGCACGTCTTAGATCACTGTCGAGCCATCGATGCGGTATTGCAATCTGGAAAGAGTGGAGAGACATATCTGGTTGGTGGAATGTCCAATGATGTTAATAACCTCGAGGTTGCTAAGCTACTGCTGCAACACATGAATCTTAGTGAAGATAAGATTGAATTTGTGAAGGATCGGCCCGGACACGATCGGCGCTACGCAGTAGACTGGAGCCGAATTAATAAAGATCTAGGATGGGAACCTGAGCATTCATTTGAAGAGTGGCTTAAGGAAACAATTACGTGGTACCAGCAGAATGAGGCGTGGTGGCGTCCGCTCAAAGAGGAAGCTGAGCAGCTGTATGTCAAAAGCGGGCAGTAGTATTGGCGTCTTTGACTCTGGTATTGGAGGGTTATCAATTCTGAGCGCAATCCGAAAGCTGCTCCCGCAATATTCGTATATCTATCTAGCTGACAACGCGAATACGCCGTATGGAGATAAGACGGCAGAAGAAATTTACGTACTTACAAAAAAATCAGTAGAAATTCTGTTTGAAAAGGGCTGTATTTTAGTGATCTTGGCCTGTAATTCTGCCTCTGCGTGCGCACTACGACGTCTGCAGCAAGAATGGCTACCTATTCATTATCCTGATCGAAAGGTATTAGGAATCCTCGTGCCGACGATTGAGCAGGTAACAACGGATACATATAAATCGCTTGGTATTTTGGCCACGAAGGCTACTATTGCCAGCGGTGCGTACGAGCGGGAAATAAAAAAGCGAGCACCAGATATGAAATTGATTGAGCAAGCTTGCCCAGGTCTTGTGGATCTCATTGAGGAGGGAGCACCGGATGAGGAAATAAAGGAAAAGGCGGCTGTATTCGTTAGTATGCTACTCAAAAAGAGTGATCATCCACCGGATGCGATCTTACTTGGTTGCACTCATTATTCTTTCAAGCATCAACTCTTTGCTGAACTCATTCCAAACACCATTCAGCTCTTTGATCAACCGAAGGTGGTAGCAGAAAGTCTAGTCAACTACTTGAAGAGGCATCAAGAAATTAAACAAAAGTTACGAGATGTAGCGAGTATTGAGTGTATTGTCACTGGGAAGAAGTTAAAAAAAGAAGTAATAAACTAGTAGTAAAGCTGCTATGCAAAATGTGGAGTTAAGTTATTCTTAAAATATGTGGAAAAATAATTCTTAACGCCAAACACGGTAAAAAATAGTGGAATAATTTCGTAAGATATATTATGTCACATGTCAAAAATATTAAAGCGTCAGAAAAGAGCATAACTTCTCGCGCAAATGATTTTTCGCAGTGGTACCTTGACGTCATTACGGCAGCAGATTTGGCGGAGAATGGACCGGTACGAGGTACTATGATTATCAAGCCATATGGTTACGCGCTCTGGGAGAGAATTCAGGATATTCTTGATGCGCGATTCAAGGAAACTGGAGTACAGAACGCATACTTTCCAATGTTCATTCCGGAAAAATTCTTAAAGCGCGAAGCGGATCATGTAGAAGGATTCGCACCGGAGATTGCAGTAGTAACGCATGCGGGTGGTAAAAAGCTTGAGGAACCCCTCGTTGTTAGGCCGACGTCAGAGACAATTATATACGACACATTTTCTCGTTGGATACAGTCGTATCGCGATCTACCGCTTCTCATCAATCAGTGGGCTAATGTTGTGCGCTGGGAGATGCGCCCACGACTTTTTCTGCGTACTACGGAATTCTTATGGCAGGAAGGTCATACAGTACACGAAACCATGGAAGACGCCGATAAGCGTGCACGTCAGATGCTCGACGTCTATAAGGACTTTGCAGAACGTGTTATGGCAATTCCGGTTATTTCCGGAGTTAAGTCAGAGTCAGAGAAATTCGCCGGTGCTCTACGCACCTACTCCATAGAAGCGATGATGCAAGATGGTAAAGCGCTTCAGCTCGCAACTTCGCACAACCTCGGCACCAATTTCGCAAAAGTATTTGATGTATCGTTTCTTGGTAGAAATGGGGAGCAAGAGTATGGTTCGCAGACAAGTTGGGGGTTATCAACGCGCACTATCGGCGGACTTATTATGGCACATGGCGACGATAAAGGGCTTGTTTTGCCTCCTCGTCTGGCATCGATTCAGGTCATTATTACCACTATCGGGCATGGTGACGACACGACTAGTATCGAAGAAAAGGCTCGGGAGATAATGAAGGAACTTCAAGTTGCTGGCATCCGCGCAGAGGTAGATGCTCGCGAGTTACGTCCAGGCGAAAAATTCTATGAATGGGAAAAGAAGGGGATACCAGTGCGTGTGGAGTTGGGACCGAAAGATGTCGCAAAGAATACAGCGGTAGTTGTTCGTCGAGATACGGGCGAGAAGCAGCATATTTCGCTCGATGCTCTTGCGAGCGAAACCACAACGCTCTTAGAGACGATTCAAAAAGACCTCTACACAAAAGCGCTTGAAAGAAGAGTTACTAACACAAAGACCGTAGACTCATGGGATGACTTTACTCAAAAGATCAAGGAAGGAAACTTCGTTCTTGCCCATTGGTGCGGAGATGCAGGGGTCGAAGAACAAATCAAGGAAGAAACTGGTGCGACCATTCGCTGTATTCCTTTTGATCAAGTACAAGAGGCTGGAATGTGTATCAAAAGTGGAAAACCGTCAGAAGGACGAGTAATTTTTGCTAAAGCGTATTAAATATATTATATCTTTTAAGATTTTGAATAAGTAGGTTCGAGCATCGTGTAATCAAGCTATGGACATATTTATTCAACTGACTCTAAACGGACTGATCGCTGGGTCGATATATGCGTTGGTTGCCTTAGGCTTTAACCTCAGTTATGGCACAATGCGTTTTTTTGATCTTGGATACAGTGCTTTAATAGCAGTAGGTGGCTACACCGTTTTCTTCTTGTCGAGACAGATTGGTCTGCCACTTCCGATAAGTATCTTGATTGGAACAATTATGGCTGGAATAGCGGGATACATTATCTATCTACTTGTTTATGTGCCTCTACGTAAAAGAAAGGCAAGTAACATGGCTCTACTTGTCGCTTCCTTAGGTATTTTTACGGTTATACAAGCAGTGATTGGGATTTTTTTTAGTAGCCAGTTTCGCACTCTATCGGGCCCAGTAGACGCGGAGAGAATATTTCATGTGTTTGGGGGATCTATCACGAGAATTCAAGTAATCATTTTGGGGACGAGTATTGTTGTAATGTTTGCTTTGGCCATAATTTTCCGATTTACTACGTTTGGTAAATCGATAAGAGCAATTGGTGATAGCGAAGAGGTTTCAAAAATAGTTGGAATCAACACATCCAGAATTATTGGCTATGTACTTTTCATTGGGTCAGCAATAGCAGGCTTGGTAGGTATATTGGTCGGATTTGATACAGGCATTACACCAACCATGGGATTTTCACTTCTTTTGAAAGGGGTTGTTGCTTCAATCATTGGTGGCGTTGGAAATGTGTATGGTGGTGTAGTTGGCGCCTTGTTTTTGGGGCTGATTGAAAATTATGGAATTTGGCATATCAGTACAGAGTGGAAGGATGCGATTGCTTTCGGGCTACTGATTTTATTCTTATATTTCCGACCACAAGGAATATTTAGAAAATAATGGCATACCTTGCGCACTTAGGAATATTGATTTCAATTTTTGTCATGCTGAGCATGTCTTTAAACCTTGTGGTTGGTTACACTGGTTTATTGAGTGTCACGCATGTGGCATTTTTCGGTATAGGGGCTTACGCGACTGCAATTCTTTTAACAATGACAGATATTGGATTCTTTACGTCAGTTGTTGTCGGAATAATTGCGGCGCTTACCAGTTCTTTTCTGATTGGACTTATACTTTCAAAATTTGATGACGACTTCTATGCGCTTGCGTCTTTAGGATTTAACATTATCGTTTTTAGTATTTTTCTTAATCTACAGTCTGTAACGGGAGGTCCATTTGGCATTTCTGGTATTGATAGACCCGAGCTTTTTGGATTTATTTTTACATCGAATGTGAGTTTTTTGGCTTTGACGCTAATTGCTCTTGTTGCTTTGTACTTTTTATCTCACTTCATAGTAAATTCTTCTTTTGGTCGAGTAATAAAGGCTATACGAGATGACGAAAAAGCTCTGCAAATATTTGGTTATCGCACGCATTATTACAAACTAACGATATTCATGATAAGCGCGGGGATGGCGGCCGTAGCCGGTTCATTCTTTGCTTCATACATCACTTTTATCGACCCCTCCTCTTTTGCTGCTACTGAATCGGTGTTTATCCTCTCGATGGTTATCCTTGGGGGGCTTGCTGACAATAAAGGCGCGGCTTTAGGCGCTGCTACAATCATTCTTTTGCCGGAATTCTTGAGGTTTGTCGGCATGCCAAGTGATATCGCTGCGCAGATGAGACAGGTTATATATGGCCTCCTTCTTATTGTTTTGATGATCTATCGACCACAAGGTTTTTTGGGTAAGTACAGGCTCTGATTGCATTTTAAGTTTCGGGGGGTAATATATTAATAATATGAAAACTAAATGGATAATTGGAATAATCGCGGCAGTAATTCTTGTAATCGTCGGGATTGCGCTATTTGATCGATCCCCAGATCAAGCAGAGGCTGGTCTTATAAAAATTGGGGTAGTTGCCCCACTGACAGGTGACACTGCTTTCCTGGGAGAAGGAGTAAGGGAGGCAATGCTATTAGCTAAGGAACAATTGGGTGATACTGAATATCAATACGAGTTGATATTCGAAGACGATCAACTTGATCCGAAAATGACAGCGAGTGCGACAAATAAATTAATTGATATCGATGGAGTAGATGTGCTCGTATCTTTTTCTTCTGGCTCAGGTAATGTTGTAGCACCTATTGCTGAAAGAAATGAGATTGTGCATCTCGGGATCGCTTCTGACCCAAATGTCGCTAATGGTTTCTATAACTTTATTCACTGGACCCCTCCGGCAGAGGAGGCTCGTGTATTTGTGGAAGAATTAGAAAAAAGAAACATTTCTCGTCTTGGAATGATTGTTCCTAATCAGCAAGGAGCGGTAGCTGTTGCTGATGCTGTAAAGGAAAGATTAGAAGGAACTGATATAGAGATTGTTAATGAACAAACCATAAATGCTGGTGATACTGATTTTAGAACCGCAGTTAACAAGGCAAAGGATGGCAACCCAGAAATTTATCTTCTTTTTGCTTTTACTCCTGAGCTTGAAATCCTAGGAAGACAAATGAAAGAAGCTGGAATTACAACTCCTTTAACTTCAATCGAAGCTTTTGAACTGACTGAGGAACGGGACTTGTTTGAGGGGTACTGGTATGTAAACGCCGCAGAGCCAACAAATGAATTCAATCAAGCATTCAACTCAAGAACTGGTAAGAATCAAACATTAGGTGCTCCAAACGCCTATGACATCTTCAATCTTGTTGTTTCAGTTACTGAAGACGAACCTCAGCGACCAACACCAAAGGACATAGCTGAAGGTCTTAAAGACGTAGAAAACTTCAACGGTGCTTTGGGGAATCTTAGTGTGGGAGAAAACGATATCATTCTTTCACCAGCAGCCGTAAGAATAATCCAAAACGGTCAGCCAGTAACAATTAAATAGCCACCATAAGAATAGAATCTCAAAGCCCTCCCGATAAAAGGGGGGTTTGTTATAATTGATGCCATGTCACAAGTCCGAGCCAAAGATTTAACAAAGATATTTAACGGTATAAAAGCCGTAGACGATTTAACTATTGAGATCAGAGATGGAAATATAACGGGAATTATTGGGCCTAATGGATCTGGCAAAACTACTCTCGTTAACATTCTTACGGGAGTAATTCCTTTTGAAAAAGGTTCTGTAATTGTTTCAGAAACAAAACGAGAAAAAGTAAAACCATTTAACATACATGCTTATGGCATAACACGCACATTTCAAGCGGTGCGACTTTTTGAACAAATGAGTGTCCTCGATAATATTCTTGTCGTACTCACTGAACGTAATGTTTTTTCAGCACTATTCGAACGACACAAAATACATCACATTTCGGAAGCGGAAGCCATTTTAAAAGGAGTAAATCTGTGGGAAAAGAAAGATGATAATGTTGAAAGACTTTCATACGGGCAAAGAAAACTTCTAGAGATTGCGCGAGCGATTGCAATGAAATCAGAAATTTATTTTTTTGATGAACCATTTGCGGGTCTCTTTCCAGAGATGAGAAAAATTGTCATTGATATAATTTACGACCTTAAAATACAAGATAAGACCGTTGTACTTATTGAGCATGACATAGAGTTAATCCGAGGACTTTGTGATCGCGTAATTGTAATGAATGCAGGGACTTTATTGGCTGAGGGTAAACCCGAAGATGTTTTGAAGGACAAACGTGTTATTGCGGCATATCTTGGGGATTAAGTATGAAAGGAACACTGTTACAACTAGTTGGTGTCTCGGTGCATTATGGCGGTGTTAAAGCCCTTGATGAAGCCTCAATAGAAATTGGTGAGGGGCAAATTGTTGCTCTTATAGGTCCTAATGGAGCAGGAAAGTCAACTGTTATAAAGAGTGTATTTGGACTTGCTCCGATCCAAAGTGGACATATTTTATGGCACGAGAAAGAAATAGAACCCGTGTCCTATAAAATGGTGCAACAAGGCGTTGCGTATGTACCTCAAGGACGACAAATATTTTCTAATCTTACTGTTCAAGACAACCTAGAAATAGGAGGTGTGGTAATAAAAGATAAAAAAATCATGCGGAGTCGAATTGCTGATGTCTTGGATATGTTTCCTGATCTCAAGAATAAACTATCTGCAAAAGGCAGAGAGCTTTCTGGAGGGCAGCAACAAATGCTTGCGTTGGCTCGTGGACTGATAACTGATCCGAAAGTTCTCATGCTAGATGAACCCTCTCTAGGCCTCGCCCCCAAAATTGCAAAAGAGGTATTTGAAAAAATAATAGAAATCAAAGAAAGAAGGAACACAGCTATTCTTGTAGTTGAGCACAATATTAGACCATTGCTTGAAGTTGCCGATAGAGTTTTCGTGCTTGCTAGAGGAAAGGTTGTAATTGATGAACCAAACCCCAAGTCCCTGCTTGAGGGTGCTAGACTTGAAAGGGTTTTTCTCGGAGAGAGGATTTTATGAAAGTTCGGTTTGATTTTACGGGTCATTATATTAAATCGGACGAGTTGGTAATTAGGCAATTAATCGCAATCTATAGGTAATGGGTACTGTTAGTTCGATAGCATTTAATTTTGAAGATTTATTTAAAGATCTCATATGGAATTTAACGATTTACAAAAGAAGATTATAGCAAATGCCCAAGATTATGGTGAACGCTATAATGTCATCATTGATAAGGATTTTGTGTTGCTAAAACTAGTTGAAGAAATAGGAGAATTTGCTGAAGCAATATTAACTCAGGAAAAAAAGAGTCGGCCGGAAAAACTACTTCCTCCTGATCAATCAGCGAAGAAAGTTGCTCAAGAGCTTGCTGATGTTGTTGGTATGGCAATTGTAGCTGCGGATGTGATGGGAGTTGACTTAGAGCGCGCACTTCATGATAAATGGATTAAAGAAATACCAAGCACGTAAACTAGCAAGTATGCAGTGTTTGTTTTGTAATGTAGTTAAGGGTCACCAGCAAGGTGGCGAAGCGCAGCTTGTACTAGAGTAGATACTACGGGCGTAAGCCCGTAGAGTACTTTACTAAAAGACAAAATCTGAGTTATTAAGTACACTTTTAAGCACATGCAAACAGAACTACTTGTTGCCATACTTGCCGGACTCGGAGGAATGCTTGGTTGGGGGTTTGCTGACTTTTTTGCGAAAAAAACAATTGATCAAATTGGGGATATAGCTAGCTTAGCGTGGGGACACGTATTTGGAACGCTTACGCTTCTGACCATGGTTTTTTATCAGATGGAAGTACGAGGTAAAGAAATTGCGCTACCAGAAAATCCACAAACATGGATTTTCATGATCATTTTTGGCGTCATGCAGGCTCTTATCTACTTTTTGGTCTACAAGGGATTTGGTAAGGGGCAGGTAGGACTGCTCAGTCCAGTATTTGCGGCTTTTTCGGGTATAACTGCTGTCTTATCCATTGTCTTCTTTGGAGAAATAATTGGTGGATATCTCTTAGTAGGGCTAGTAACTATTTTTATTGGAATTTTGCTAGTGAACATTGATATTAAGGCATTCTTTTCTCGGCGCCTTAGGTTTACTCGTATCCCTGGCTTTAAAGAAGTAGCGTTTGCCACGCTCATGGCTGGTCTGTGGACATTATCATGGGATGTTTTTATCGGGGGAGCGGATTGGCTGTCGTATACATTCTTTATGTACTCATTTATGACATTCGCCATTTTGGTAGCATCGGCCGTGCAGCGAGTTGACCTGTTTGCGGTGAAATCTTCTATCTGGAAATTCTTGATCTTAATTGGTGTATGCGAAACTTTCGCCTATTTAGCAATTAGCTTAGGGTACAGTGCAACGCCACGTACCAGCGTCGTCGCCCTTCTGAGTGGAGCATTTTCTTTGCCGACAATTATCCTGGCAAGAATGTTCTTAAAAGAAAAGATAACCCTTATTCAAACAGTCGGAAGTCTCATCATTATTGTTGGAATTATGATGTTGTCCGTGCTATAACCCGAGCACGGCTTACCCAATATGTCTACTGCTTCTCACACAGAATTTAACACTGAATTTCTCGAGAGCTTAACGCACGAGACACCCTTTTTCGTTTTTTCAAAAAAGAGACTCACCGACAATTTAAAGGACTTCAAAAAATACTTTCCCAGTGCCTTAATTCAGTATGCAATGAAGGCGAATGCTGAGCCGGAAGTACTACAGACCTTATTTGAAGCTGGGAGTGGATTCGAGGTTGCCTCCGTATACGAGCTCAACATGCTTAAGAAAATTGGTGTGCCGGCTGATAAGATCATTTATGGCACATCTGTGAAACCAATTTCACATATTAAAGAATTTTTTGAGTATGGAGTTGATCGTTTCGCGTTTGACTCTCTCCCCGAACTAGAAAAGATTGCCTCGGTCGCGCCAGGCTCCAAAGTATATGTCCGGGTAGCGGTCAACGACACCGGCAGTGTTTTTCGTTTTTCAGAAAAGTTTGGAACAAGCAAAGATAACATTGTTCCACTACTACAACGGGCAAAAGAGCGAGGAATGGATCCAATCGGGATTAGTTTTCACGTGGGTTCTCAGGCAAGTAATCCGATGAGTTGGGCTAATGCTATAACAAGTATTCAGCCGGCCATTGAGCACTTGCATAAGCTCGATATTAAACTAGATGTTTTGAATATTGGGGGTGGATACCCGTGCGCGTACGGCACGACAGAAACTGCTCTTACCCTGGAAGAGATCGCCGAGCACACTCTTCCGCAGTACGAGAAATTACCATACCAGCCAAAACTCATACTGGAGCCGGGGCGGGGGATAGTGGCGACCACGGCAGTGTTAGTCACCAGTGTTATCGGGAGGGTAGAGCGACAAGGCGCTACCTGGCTCTTCCTGGATGCAGGCGTATACAGTGCGCTTTTTGAAGCCATGGCGTATCAAGGATCAACTCGATACAAAGTAACAAGTATGCGGCACTCATACGATTCTGGAGAAATGTTATTTGCCCTCGCTGGACCAACCGGAGATTCTCCTGATGTTATTACTCGTGAAGCATTGCTTCCGCAAGACCTAGAAGTAGGGGACAAACTTATATTCCACGACGCCGGAGCATATAGTCTGGTAGCAACTAGTCCTTTTAATGGGTTTCCACGCCCCGCTGTTTACTTTGTTTGACCCGCAAAAATAGAAGGAATATAATACGAGCAACACTGGTCTATGAACCTAAATACTCCTCAAAAAATCAGCCTCGCATTCTACATTTTTCTACTGATTTTTTGGGTGGCGCTCTTCTTCACTAATACTACTGAAGGTTTTTACAATTACTTCTACTCATTCCTCTTTGGATTGATTCCTTTGATTGCTGGTATTGTCGCGATCTTCAGTGCCAAGAGGTGGGGTGGAGTTAAAACCGCTATTGGTAAGGCAGTTTTCTTTGTGGGTCTAGGTATTCTGTTTTGGGGTGCAGGAGAGATGATCTGGTCTTACTACAACTTCTTTTTGGGTGTGCCTGCTCCATATCCTTCGGTCGCTGACCTTGGATTCGCTCCTAGTATTTTCTTTTATGGATTAGGCGCCTTTTATTTATCTAAGGTAACGGGAGCAAAGTATGGTCTCCGAAGTAAAACCGCTAAAGTTTTCGTGACAATCGCTCCTTTTGCTATACTTGCTGCCTCTTATTATCTTCTGGTAGTTGTGGCGCGTGGTGGTGTCCTGGTACCAGAAGGAGAAACTCCTTTGAAAATAGTTTTAGATATTGCGTATCCTCTGGGTGATTTCCTAAGTCTCGCGGTTGCGGTTATTATCTCGGGACTCTCTTTCCAATACATGGGCGGACGGCACACTGGAGATATTGTGGCTATCTTGTTAGGTCTCGGCGTTATGTTCTTAGGCGATACTGCTTTCTCATACGCTACGACGGTGGGTACCTATTACAACGCTAATTGGGGAGATTTGTTACTGACAACAGGCACGTTTCTTCTCAGCTTAGGCGTCCTTGGGTTCTACAAGTTAAAAGAGGTAGAGGTATAAACATCCATGAATGCACTTGATCAAATTGCAGTCAAGATAATAAAGGAACAAGAACTGATCATGGGACCGGTGGCCTGGGAACAGGCTGGAAAAGTTACTGGGCTACGCGTGGATGTAACCGGTCATGTCGCCAGTATTGAAGGTAGTCCACGAGACGTACTGGAAAAACTGGTTGCTCAATACGAACGACTTTTCGGCCGCGCCTCTCGCGAAGTATGTCGCGACGCAGTTCGTCCCCTGCTGTCTCAATTTCCTCAGGATCAGATCCCCGAAGTTCTGAAATAATCTGAGTTTGTTTCTATGCATCAGCACAGCCGTTCGGCTGTGCTTTGTTGTCTGGTAATATATACGTATGACTTTAGGAGGGAAGTTAAAGAATGTATTGAGTAGGAAAAAAGTGAATGCTTCTAACGATGCAGTTTTTCACGATGAAACTTCTCGGATTACTCAGGAGTTGTATAAGCAGAACGCAGAACTTGCTGTTAGAAACAAAACACTGGCTTTGCTGCGTCAGCTTGATGAGCTGTCACTCGAGGCAGCTAAAATAGAGGACTTAGCGAAGAAAATGACAGGAGCTATCGCCATTGCCCTTGGATATGATGTGGCTTCAATTGCCATTACGAGTGAGGATGGCCAAGCACTCCAGTGGGTGGGTATGGGATCTTCGGTAGCATGGATTACATCCGTGCTCCAGAAAATAGACATGAAGAAGCTCGTCGTGCCACTTACGCAACGACTTGTTTCTACAGAGATTCTGCAAGGAACGAAACGACTCTTCGCTGATGATTCCCAGCTCGTATATCCGGCTGAACTTATTACTGCCCTTGCCGCTGCTGATCAGTCACCCGATGTGGAAGAGGTAAAGCACACGATGTTGTATCCGCTTCGTTACGGTGGTAAAACGCTCGGAGTATTAACTCTTTCTTCGAGTCGACAACTGCGCAACCTTTCCCGCTACGAACAAGAAGCAGTAACGGGCATTATTGGCCTCGTTGCGTTGGCGATGTATAAAACTGACTTGTACGTAGACTTACAAGAAACTTCAGCTGAATTGGCATCAGCCAATCAGCAGCTCAAGGATTTAGATAAAGCAAAAAGCGAGTTCTTAAGTGTTGCCAGTCATCAGTTGTACACCCCTCTCACGGCACTGCGTGGATATGTTTCCATGTTGCAAGAGGGAGACTTTGGCAAGGTACCAGAGGGACAAATGAAGGTACTTGGTATCTTGGATCAAAGTGCTAAGCGTCTCATTAGTCTTATTAAAGGCCTCCTCGACATTTCTCGTATTGAGCGCGGTAAGTTTGAACTCAACCTACAATCGACAAGTTTGGCTGATATGGCACAAGAATTAGTGCGAGACCTATTACCCAATGCCGTCCAGAAGGGCCTTAAGCTTGAATTTCATCCTACTACTACAGGAAGTACTAACGTTGTGGTCGATCGCGAGCGTATTCGACAAATCCTTCTTAATTTTATTGATAACTCCATCAAGTACACCGAGAAAGGTCGGATAGATGTTTCGGTAAAAAATGATCAAGGGAAAATAGTATTTGCTGTTCAGGATACTGGTAAGGGTATTAGTAAAGATGACCTTCCTAAGCTGTTCCACAAATTCAGTCGGGTAGGGGGCGCTTCTCGGTTCCATACTGAAGGCACTGGGTTGGGATTGTATGTAGCTGAACAAATCGTTCGTGAGCACAAAGGAGACGTAAAGGCAGATAGTCCTGGAGAAGGAAAGGGTAGTACCTTTACTCTCATTCTTCCGGCTGAAGGAACACCTGACAGTCTAAAGGTGGGAGATAAGCGAGAGATAGAAATTAAGGCAGCCGAAAGCGAAAAGTAATATATGCAGAGGACTTCACGAAAACTTGAACGCATTAAAGATGTGCTCAGCGAGACAATTGAGTGGGGAGAAGCCCTGGACACTGTCTTTGAAATAATGGCGGAGGCAGCAGCCTGTCGTAAGGCAGTCGTGCTTATGTGGAATGATCAGCGCGATGCATTTGTTGTGGCCGGAGGGTTTAATGCGGGAAATTTGGCGCTTTCAGTAGCTTCACAGCATCCCCTAGCTGTATATATCCGGTCTCACCCAATTCCATTGCTCAAGAGCAGGTTGAGTCGTTCTACCCCGCCCGTAGTGCGAGAGGCTATTGATTGGCTCCAGGTAACTGCCTTAATTCCTCTTGTTGTGCGTGGTCAATTGGTTGGGTTATTGCTGCTTGATCAAGCAGCCACGACAAAAATAGGGCGCGGGGCAGCTAGTTTCTTACAAGAATTGGCGCCATCTGTCGCTACCGCTTTGTACCGCTCCTATCTCTACCAGAAATCTCAAGCAGAAACTGCTTCTCTTCGCCTTGAACTTGAAGAAAAAATGAACGAGCTTTCTCGCACCAGTATTCAGCTCAAGAACTTAGACAGAGCGAAGAGCGAATTTTTAAGCATTGCCAGTCATCAGTTATATACTCCCTTAACCGCACTGCGTGGATATATTTCGATGCTGCGGGAAGGGGACTACGGGGCGGTACCTGATAAACAGCGTCCCATCCTCGAGATTCTCGGCAAAAGTGCGACTCGTCTTATTGATCTTATTAAAAATCTTCTTGATATTTCCCGTATTGAGAGCGGTCGACTGGAACTCAACTTGGAAATGGTGGATTTGCCAGAAATGAGTAAAGAAATAGTTGCCGATTTACTTCCGAATGCCATGCACAAGGAACTCAAACTAGAATTTCATGAACCAAAAGAGCCAGTTCATCCGGTAGTAGCTGATCGTGAACGTATTCGTCAGGTAATGCTTAACTTCATTGATAACGCTATTAAGTACACCTCTTCCGGGAGAATAGACGTGCGAGTGAAACAAGTGGGCCGTCACATTAGCTTTGCAGTTAAAGATACCGGGAAGGGGATAAAGCAGCAGGATATGGCGCATCTGTTTAATAAATTTATGCGGGTGGGTGGCGCCTCTCGGTTTAACACTGAGGGTACCGGACTCGGGCTCTACGTGGCGCGCCAAATTGTAAAAGAGCACCACGGGGAAGTACAGGTAGACAGTTCGGGGGAAGGCATGGGAAGCACCTTTTCTATGCTTCTGCCGACGGCGGGAAGCAGCGAGAGTCTCCGAGCAGGGCAGAAGGCAGAGGTTACTATTCAAGCCGCTCAGCTGGGGCGAGGAAACCTTGCTGAAAGCTAACGGTGTGCCATCATGGGAAAACACTATGAACGTGCATGAAATACTCTTAAGTGCGCTTACTGCCGCTGTGGTAGCGGGAGTCGGTATGGCCGGCCTGCCACTTGTTATGCATGGCCGAATATTACCGCTCGTAACATTGGGGGAAGTAGCCCTAGGAGCAGCTTCGGCCAGTGATACCAGAGGTCTACTGGCTGCATACGATAAGGAACTCCAGAATCGTACGGTGACGCTGCTATTCGAAGGAGAATCTCAAATATTTACGTTAGCTGAACTGGGAGCGAGTTTAGATTTTGAAAAAACACAACAAAAAGCAGTTTCGATTTCACTTTTGCAATCGCTGGGAAGAAGTCCTATCTCGCCAGTAGTTACGGTTGAAGACACCGTTCTTTACGACACCGTGCACAAACGATTTGGGCAACGGTTGCAACTGCCACAAGACGCCTCTCTTATCGTTACGACGGGTCTTGGCCTCGCCCTTAAGAAGAGTGCTCCGGGGGAGCGCATTGATGTTATTTCTTTAGCCGAAGAGCTTAAAGCAAAAGCCGGAACTGATCGTCCGATTGATCTCACTATTATATCTGCCGCGGCAGATATTCAGGATGAGGAAGTAGAAAGTGCTCGTGCATTTGCCCAACAGCTGTTAATTGGTGGGTTTGTGTTGACGTTTGAGGATTCAGAGATGGTCATTAAACCGGTCTCGGTTCGTCGTATGCTGACGTTTGTTCCCCAAACGGACCCGGGAAATGCTGTTAATAAGATTTTGGGAGTGGCGTTTGATGAAGCTGAGCTCACTGCCTATCTCGAAAACACCATTGCACCGGAAGTGAACCAAGCAGCGGTAGATGCTCGTTTTGAAGTACAAGAAGGGGGCAGCGGTCCTGTAGCCGTACAGCAGTTTGCTGAACCACAACGCGGACAAGAAGTTGACCTGGCATTCACCATAAAAACAGTAGAAGAGGCTTTGGTGAAGCATGAACCTCGCTCTCCACTCGCGGTTACAGTCACTGAACCTGATATTACCAGTGTGGCGGATATGGAGCGGTTGGGTATTCGTACACTGCTAGCCCAAGGCGAATCTAATTTTGCTGGCTCTCCAGCTAATCGTGTTCACAATATTCGAGTAGGGGCAGGGAAATATAATGGACTACTCATATCTCCCGGAGAAGAATTTTCTTTTCTTAAATACTTGGGCCCGGTAACAGGCGAAGCCGGATTTAAGCCGGAGCTCGTTATTAAGAGTAACGTTACTGTCCCTGAGTTTGGTGGGGGACTCTGCCAAGTATCGACCACGGCTTTCAGAGCTGCCCTGAACTCTGGACTGGAAATAACTCAACGTCGTAATCATTCCTACGCTGTGTCGTACTATGGCACACCTGGGTTTGACGCGACCATCTACCCTCCGTATACTGATTTACGTTTCCTCAATAACACGCCCGGATATATCCTGGTTCAGACCAGAATCATAGGAACAAGACTCCTCTTCGATTTCTGGGGCACGGATGATGGGCGAGATGTAGAAATAGCAGGACCAACTCCGTATAACCGACAGCCTGATGGCGCCGTGAAAGCGACGCTAACGCAGGTCGTTACTAAAGACGGACAAGTGCTGCGCGAGGATACATTTTACAGTAATTATAAATCTCCTAAATTGTTCCCGAAGGTCCTAGTTGCCAACGGTGAACCCGTACCACCTAATGCCACACCAACCACCCCCACCCCCAATCCGGCACCTCAAAACACGAAGCCGCCGGCCTCTCAACCGAACTAATCGACCGCCAAAGCCAACTCGTAAAAAGGTAGCTCATGGTCGTCGTCCCATCCGCCGCGAACTGTCGGCGGGCGGATTAGCTGTGCGCCAAGAACGTGGTATGTGGGTGGCAGCTTTACTTAAAACCGAACATCGCAAGGGGAAAGTATGGGTATTACCAAAAGGGCACGTTGAATTGGAAAAGAAAGAGCGAATATCAGACGCGGCAAAGCGAGAAGTCGGGGAAGAAACGGGTCTAAAAGATCTATCCATAAAAGATCAATTAGGAATAGCGCGGTTTTCGTTCCAAGCCGAAGGCGTCCTTGTTCGTAAAACAGTTCATTACTATCTCATGATCACGCAGCAAAAAGCACTCTCACCACAGAAAGAAGAATTTTTTTATGAAGCTGGATGGTTTCCACTTGATGTCGCGATTACTATGCTTGAGTACGACACTGACAAACATATTGTTGCCAAGGCAAAAGAAAAATTGACTGGAGAAACCTCATCTACTCATACACCTCGACGTGGGGGTGTACGAGTACACGCTTAACGTTCTTCGAGACTGCGACGGATTGTATTGCCGAGCAAGATACTGGGGTGAAGACCGCCAGCCTTTAGTTGCTGTACCAGAGGGGTATGTGAGGAAAGTGTTGGAACAGTATTTGCTTCAAGAATAGAAATATCATCACCATTTACTACAAAATCCATCGTGACAACGCCGCGACATCCTAGTTCTTCATATATTTCTTGAGCAATCTCTTCTAATTCTTCGGTAATAGGTGAGTGATCGGCGGTGTGAAGTTGTACGCGACCATCGCGGCGTTTTGCTAAATGATCATAAAATGATGCTTTGGTTGGATGAACTGCCACTGATGGCAGGGTGTGGATCTTCCCGCGCTCATCTTGGGCTACTGATACTGCGTATTCGGTACCAGGCAAAGCTTCTTGAGCAATAAGATCGCTGGTAGTCACAATACGCGACACTGCTGCTTTGAGTTGGTGCGGACTTTCAACGTGCTCAATACCAAAACTACCTTCTTGGGTAGCTGGCTTGAGGAAAAGGGGAGGCAAGAAATCTTCTTGGATTTCCGACACAATGGAATCGACGGACATTTTTTTAGAAAAACGCTGAGTATATGGGGTATTAACAATGTCGCTCACTGACTGATTAAACGCGTATTTATCGGATGTTTGTTGGCAGGCAGCTAAAGGAGAACCGGCTACCGCAGCGTTAATAAGTGAACCAAAACTGTGAAGCGCACCATCATCACCACCGTGTCCTCGAACAACGGTTACAACACCATCAATCGGGCGAGAGAGTAGACGGTTGATACCTTCTGCCGGAATAACTGGTTTCACTGCTTCGGACAGGCGCTTCAAGGTTGTTGTAACGGAGCCGCTGCGAGGCAGGTTGCCGAGTGGTACTTTCCATTTACCTTGAGACGTCACTTCAATCGGGGTAATATCGTATTCTCCGCGGGGTACATACTGACATACCCACGTACCTGTTTCCATGGAAAGATCATGGTTAGCAGCTTCTCCACCATAAAAAACAGCGATTCTCGGTCTCATATCAAGTTATTTCCCCTAAGCTGCAACAGCTACAGGAACTTCGTGAAGGATATTCATGTAAGCCTTATGATACCAGAGCCCTCTGTGCGACGAAAGATGACCCGGGCGTATTACTTGCGAGTTGCGCCGAAGTTGTCTTTAATCCACTGGATAGTGCCACCAAGTTCTTCGATTGTATCGCGGTCACCAGCTTGAATTCGGCCATACCAATAGTTTTTATCTTCTTGTGAAGCCTCTTTCTGATGAACGAAGTAGAACAAGTAAGGGAACCAATGAGATTCAAGTCTCGATTCCGACAAGGTGGCGGTACGGGAAGTGCGAGCAGGCTTTATGCCAGTTGTCTTCGTGCGCTTCATTGCGGCAACGAGATCAACTTTTGTTGCCACTTCACCGTTGTATATATAGTCCACCCAGAACTTGTTCTCTGCAGCCGTTACGTCTTTGTCGAATACGCTGTAGTAGATGTTATTCATGTCCCCGATGATAGCGCGAATGGCGGGGCGGACTTTCGTGAGGTTTACAGAGGTGTTTGGCGCAGCAGCTGGGCCAACGGAACCACTCGTATTGCCTACAATACTTTTGAAGGCGGTAATGGCATAACCGCGAGGATATTTTCGTAGGAATTCAGGGAAGACCGAAAGTGCATTTTTGGGATTGTGCCCCATCGCTGCGAGGATCTCCGGAGAGCCGACGTGTCTCAGGCTCCCGTTTTCAACAACGAATATTTTCCCATCCAGACTAGCTGTCCAGCCGTCCGGATATCTCTCGATATTTGGGCCGCGTTCATGCCGAGCCAAGATAGCATCTATTGCGGGAGCGCGATGACTTTCGTCAGGGTTAGCATCTGCTTCGTAGATGTAGTCGGTAAGGTAAAGACGCTTGATAAGTTTGCCGGCTTCAACCTCTTCTATCTTCCAGAAACGCCCACCGTGGTAGGGTCCGGTGTATACAATCATGCCACCAGGATATTTGTCTGCCTTCGTAATAGCGGGACCGGTAGGGAATTCACTTAAGTGTGCGCTTGATGTTGGGTACAAGTTACCGGCGGGAATTTTAAAGGCGGCACGTACACTTGGAGAGATTTCTCGTTTGCGCAATTTGTCGTCTATAAAATACTGTGTGCCGGCGGGGTGTTGAAGGATTTTCCCGATGTATATAGGGTTTACCGACTTTGTTTGCGTGTACCGTGCTAAGTCTGCGTCCGAGATGGTAAGGATGATGTCGTGTTTATAGTAATGGTTTTCACCGAGCCAACGATCAAGAATGCTTGAGAGCACCCAACTTTTATTGCCATTTTGAATATAAAATACTTGGGGTTTACTCGCAGATTTTACAAGTGTTCCCTCAGGAAGAAAGTTGGGGTTATGAGAGGATGGATAAGCTGAGCGACTCGTTTTAAACACACTGGAGGCAGCAATAGAGGAGGGGGCAACGGTAACAGTTGCCGCGGTTCCCGTCGACCCTTTTTGATACGACATAGCGCCCACGAGCGCGTCGTAAGTCGTTTTTTCTTTATTTTGAACTCTACCCGCCCAGTACTGCCATTCGGTAGTAGTCGGGGTGCGGCCGTATACAGAGCGGAAAGCTTGATTTACTTGATCAATAAGAGCAGCCTCTGCAACAACTGGAAGTAGAAGGAAGAGGATCAAAAAAGACGGAAGTTTCCATCGCGTCATATATTACATATTAGCACAATTTTACGCCTTCTTCAATTTTTTTGATGTGCGCCCACCAGGGATCGAACCTGGGACAACCTGATTAAGAGTCAGGTGCTCTACCAGCTGAGCTATGGGCGCGAACTATTTGCCTGTTTTACCAGAAATTACATCTTCTATCAACCCGTCTTATGAAGAAGCGCCTTGAAGGTAAAGTTGAATCGGCAACTACTGTGAATAGTACTCGCTCGCTTGAAGCATAGACAGTAATAAGGTAGAAACAAGCTACGGGACAGGTGGCTGAGCGGTCGAAAGCAGCACACTGCTAATGTGTTGAGCCCGAAAGGGTTCCGTGGGTTCGAATCCCACCCTGTCCGCCCGATAGTTTTGGGTCTAAACGACCCACCCTCTTATGTTATTCTTTGTTCGAATCTCATCCCTATTATCCAAGCTATTTAGCTATTTTTTCTCAAAACCTCATATGGATTTTAAACAGAAAACAATGGGTGACATCATCGATAGTGAACGACAGATGTTCCTAACAGCAGGTGACCGATACGGGGAATATTTTGCCCATGCCTCTGCATTCAATACACTACTAAACAACTTTGTAAAATCGGTTGATGATCCGGAGAAATTCATGTTTATGGCATACCTCTCGTCGGTTAAAAAACATCATACTCTTGCTTTACTCTCCACTGTCCGATTACATAGCGTTCAAGCCGGAATGGATTTACGCCAAGTAGTTGAAGCTGGGGCATGGGCAGCTTACGCTCTGGCTTTTAAAGAGAAGGCCAGGTTTTGTGAAGATAAAGACGGTGTGATTGAAATACCAGATAGACTTCAGAAAGCACGCGATGCGTGGCTCGATCAAGAATTTAAGGCAGGATCAGATGCGCTCAAAACAACGAAAAAACTGATTAACAAATCTTTTGCCCACGCCAATCTTGCGTATGCCTTCCAGCATTTCAAGTTTTTATTGAGAGAGGGAAAATTTCACACTCCCTTCTTTGATTTCGAAGATGATCATCACGTGAAAGGCCATTTATGGTATGGAGCAAATATAGCGATGGGACTTCTTGACCTGTTTTATGGGGTCAATAAGAAGTACCACGCAATTCAATTTGTTGACGACTTCCTGCCTAGATTCAAAGATCTAGAGGCACAAAACAAAAAACTCAAGGCAGAAATGATGGGCAGTGAAAGGTTCAAGAGAGCTCAGACGTTGTCCCCGAAATAATTTGAGCTACTCATGACGACCCTGTTCACTGATAACTTTCCAACCGTACGAAGTGATAAAGAGCTGAATGTCTTGAAGGCTCAGTATTCAGCTTACGACGAGTATTACATTGCCAGCGGATCAATTCCTGACCGGAAGCAACGATTTGAAGAGCTATACAAAACTTATGAGCCTTATGCAGATCGTCATTTCTTGAGACAGGTTAAGAAGAATTTTCATCAACGGACTTGGGAGATGTATCTCGCTTGCGTTTTCATTGCCAATGGAATACAAATTTCTTCGAGCAATAAGGGGCCAGACATTAAGATTTTTAAAAACGGCCAGACTATCTGGATCGAATGTATCGCTCCAGCCCAGGGAACGGGCCCGGATAGGGTGCCCAATGTACAAACTGAAGGTCTTCACTCGGTGCCAGAAGACGAAATGGTCTTACGTCTCTCTGCCGCCTTAAAGGAGAAATTCATAAAATATCAGGAATATCTCAGTAAAGGGATTGTTGCTCCGAAAGACATTTTTATCATCGCGGTTAACCGCGGAAATTTTGACTACCCCGATACGGATTTACCATTAATATTCAAATGTCTTTTTGGCTTAGGACATCTCACATTGTCGATGGATTTTTCCCCGGAAAAAGGTGAGACCGTTGGAAGTCCTTACTCTCACTACTCGCAGAGAATTTCATTAGTAAAAAAGCAGGGCGGATCAGTGCCAATGAATTTCTTTGGTAATACAGCTCATGCCGGCATTAGTGCCGTCATCTATTCTAAAGAGTTTGTTCTGCGTCACCCCAAGCGTTTAGGTGAGGACTGTATTTTAGTTCATAATCCTTTAGCCACTAATTCGCTGTCACCAGATACCTTTCGCTTTTTCACCCAGCATAAAGTGCAGGGGGAGGAATTGGTAAAGATATAAGGTAAAAATTATTACCTCCGACTAAACTTTTTCCGTTACCGATTCACTCAAGGTTAAGATTTCATCTTTGAGATAGAGTTTGCTCTTGAGGCACCCGAGCAGTTCTCGTTTTTCTTCTCGTCCACCTTCCTGCAGGACATATTTCGCATACGTTTTTGTATCCACTTTCGGCGCTACTATTGATTGCCGATGTCCGAGGATACCAACACTGAACTTTTGTAGCCGCTCTATCTCAGCTTCCAACTTTTTCTTGATTCCCACCTGGCTTAAGTCTACCCGATCAATCAGGGTTAATAGCTGAGAGAGAAGTAAGTCCTCGCGGACATAGGGTTGCTTGCACGTGTAGTCGAACCGTGAGCAGTGGTAGTAGACATACTTCTTGATCGAACCATCCCGGCGCTTTTTAAATTTCTCCTCAGCCGTAATGCCATACCCACACCCTCCGCAGAGGATCATTTTGGTGAAGTCGAACTCTTTCGTGCCGGGTCGGGATTTAGGTGCCGTTTTTAGTTGCTCCTGAACCTCGTCGAATAGCTCTTTAGTTATGAGCGGCTCATGGGTGCCGTCATACCACTTCCCGCCGTACTCAAATCTGCCGTAGTAGAACTCATTGTGTAATGTTCTGTAGACGCCGCCCAGCGTCAGTCGCTTACCGCTGCGGGTAGTAAACCCAGCCTCGCTATTCAACCATTTTAGGAGTGTCCTACCGCTAGCTCCGTAGTCAGATACATGCTGAAACATGTTCTTGATAATCGTTGCTCGCATCGGGTCGATAATTATTTTCCCCTTGTTACGATCGGGACTCCGTTCATTCAGATATCCCAGTGGTGCCACTCCCGGTCGCACGCCCATCTCGGCTTTGTTTTTGAGGCCTCGCTTAACATTGATACCTCGGTTGTCATTCTCGAGCTTGGCCTGGCTGCACAAGATCATCAGCAGGAACTTTTCATTCGGTGAGTTGCTGAACTTTTGTCCATGGGTGCGAATTTCTTCCAGGTGCTTGCTATCCATCAGATCAACCAAGCTTCCTAAATCCCCGGCATTCCTACTCAACCTGTCAGGTGCCCAGGCCACGATGCCGCTGAACATGCCGCCGCGTATGTCGCCGAGCAGTTGATTGAAGACCGGCCGTTGCCCCGAAGCCTTGGCCGAATGACTTTCTCTGCGAATTTCGGCGATCTCAATATTCTCACGTTGCGCGACGGCCACCATTTCTTTGATCTGCGAGTCGATGGATAAGGCTTGTCGTTCATCGTCCTCGGAGGACTTCCGGGCGTAGAGGCAATATTGAGTAGGGGGCATGGCTCTTAGTTATATGACTTAGTAAGGACACAGTGCCGCTGCCTTGTGCACATATCCAGTTGGTAAGTCGCCTAAGCTGTAGGTAACTCAAAGCCGCATATTAGGCCACAGAGTGTAAGGAAAGGGAGTGGGGTTAAAAGTTTTGATGCAGCCAGTCGCTCCCGCCCGACCAGATGATAGTCATGCCGGTACTAAAGTTATTTTTCTCCATCACTTTCAGCATCAAGATCGCGAAGGCATCAGCCAGGTCATCGTGACTCTCTACTCCAAAGCCCACCAGCTGTTGAATAAGGGCCTCGCAGCCATGCTCGGGGAATAACACCTGGCCGTTTTGGATTAGGTGGGTGACGATCGCCAAGCGCGACCGCTTGTCTGCCCCATGCGTCTTGACTCCTTCGGCTGTATAACCCCGCTGTTTGAGTTCTTGGATTAAGGCGCTTTGGTAGCCCACCTCTTCAATAAACAGCCAGGCCTTATCGAGTGTATCCGAATACAGTCGGGTACGATCAACTTGCTCCGGAAACGTCAGCCGCTCATTGACCGGATGGGGCAAGATGTACACCCGCATATCTTCACCTGAGCCATACACTTTAGCAGCCACCATAGCGGTAAAATCAGCCGTATCACTTTTGGAGATGGCCAAATCAACACCAATGGCGGTATACCGATAATGTCGGGTATCCACTGGAATTTCCTTATACGGCTGAATCCATGAAGGATGCACGACCTGTTCTTGGGTAGCGATAATTTTCAACATATACTCCCGCTCCCAATCAACGCGGCTGGGTACCTTCTTATGAAGCCGGTCGATACTGGCCTGGTCAGGGTACTTCCCTGACCACAGGCTTTTGCCAGTGCTATCCACCAAGGGGTACCAACAGAAAATGCCGTCGAGATTCTCCTCGGCAATATCATGTTTGAGACGCATTAAGAGGGAGTCTTCATGGAGTAGGTTTCCAATCACGATGAGCCTGGTGCCCTCATCGCCAGCCGGAATAACTTCACCCATGAGCCAGCTATACGTTTTGTTGCGTCCCTCGCGTGTCTTAACAGAGTTCTGATCCTCAACGTCGTCGGCAATGATAAGGTCGGGGCGATGCTCTCCGTGACGCAGTCCACGAATACTGGTCTCTGTAGACGCAGCCATAATCCGAGCCCCGTGCTTTTTAATGACCAATGAATCGCGACCCCACTCGTCCGTTTGGTACTCGAGGGCACCAAAGTCTGCCCGCAGCAGGTCATTGGTCTCAATTTCTCGCTTCAGGTTCATGAGCATAGAACGTGCCTGATTTTGGGTTTGGCTCAGCAGTAAGACAAATTTCTTTTGCTGAATTCCTAACACGGCCCACAGTGGGTACGATAAGGTCATGATGGTTGACTTGGCTGATCCGCGAAACGCGACGATAGCCGCATGCTTGATGCTCTGGTCCTCGGTAATGCGGAAGAGGTTCTTTTGGAACTCCGCCGTCTTGTGTTTGACGTACCGAGCCTCATAGAGATGAAAGAACAGGTAGTGACTTTGCCGCGCACTCGCCAAGCGAGCCGTACGGTCACTCATTAATTCCTGAATGACTTCAGGGTCTGAAATGTTATTACTCATGGTTTTGTGATGAAGAATTAGATTCTTGCTCCGGCTCCGTGAGGGAGGCGAGAGCCAAGGCTTTTTTGACTACGGCTTCTTGCTCGGGCGTGAGTTGCTCGCTCACCGGTTGTTGCAACGACAGCTCGACGCGATTGGCATACGCTCGGTGATGATTCTTGAGCCAGAAAATGATGGCTGTTAGGTTGCCGTCTCGGATAGCGGTCATGAGCTGGCTTTCAGCTAAATCATTGACCAACCCCGATCCGTCAGCCAAGGCCATGTCCGCTGCTTCGGCGAACTCCCGATCAGCTTTGTGCCACCGGTAGTAGGTCGTGCGAGTGATGCCGATTTTCTCACACACTACCTGAACGATAGGCGTTTTCTTAAGCTGCTCGATGAACATTTCTTTTTGTTTCGACTGCCGGACTTCGACCGCGCCCGGCGGCTTCTCCTGTTTGTTTTTACTGACTACCTTTTCCATACAGATGCTTTAAGGATTAATTTTCTTGGGCGTAATGCCCGTGAGTTTTTCAAACCGATCCATGATGGTTTGGCAGTAGTGCGGATCAAGCTCGATTCCAAAGCAGACGCGTTTCGTCTGTTCACAGGCCAGGAGCGTGCTACCTGATCCCAAAAAGGGGTCGTATACTACGTCACCAATCTTCGAGCTATTCAGAATGAGGCGACGCAGTAACCCCACTGGCTTCATGGTCGGGTGAAGCGTGCTCTTGCTGGGTTTCGGATAGACCAGCACGCTCTTATCCTTGGCTTTGTGGAAAGCGTGCGTCCCATACCAGCCATATGCAATCAATTCGTGCTGGGGGAGATAGTCCATCCGGCCGACCACGGCGTGGTTTTTAATCCACACCAATAACTGCGCGAACTTTACTCCGGCATCTTGCATACCGTCGCGCAGGGCGAAGAGCATCTTGTCCGAATTAAAAATGTAGAGTGAATTCTTGCGGGCAAGGTGGGTCTTGGTTGTTTCGAGCCACTGGTATGTGAAATGCCGGTAGTCACTCTCGCTTTGTGCATGGTCGTTCACGATGACGCGGTGTTCTTTACCCTTCGGATTAAACCCTTTTTTATTTTCTACATACGCCACGCCGTAGGGCGGGTCACAAAGTACCAGGCTAATCTTTTCTTTACCAAGCAGCCTATCTACAAAGACCTTATCCTGGGCATCGCCACATCCCAACAGGTGCGCACCCAACCGAAAAACATCCCCAGATTTAATTGATTTTTTTGGCATGGGTTTTCGTTAAGGCTTCAAAGCGCTTGATGATGACATCGCAGAACACCGGTTCGAGTTCGACCGTGACGCACCGTCGTTTCATTTGTTCGCAGGCAATGAGGGTAGAGCCGGAGCCGCCGAAAAGATCGAGCACGACATCCCCAGGCTTCGTGCACCGGCGCAGTGCCTTCTCGTGTAAGGTCGGCGGCTTCTCGGTCGGGTGCTCGTACTCCTGCGCGGCTACGCGGTTTACCAACCAAATATTTAGGAGGTCAAGGATATCATCAGTTAGGCGGTTGCCAGTGCCAACCTCTTTGTTCATGACCTCGTTCAGGTTGGTGATTGTAGGCGCGAGGTATGGCTTTCCCCGGGTGGCGTAGATGCATGGCTCGTAGACTTTATTGAAGGCGACCTGGGGTGTCATGTTGAAGTTATTCTTGAGCCACAGACACACCCGCCGATTCTTTAGGTCATGATAATTGAAGAGACTTTGTATCAGGGTGATTGACGACTCATCACACCAATAGAAGACGTGTGTATTGTCGTAAGATACCGCCAAGGCGTTTTCTATAGTCTGAGACAGCAAGGTGGCGTATTGACTGTTGGTGAGACGATCTTTAGTTTTATGGCCCTGGTACTTTCCTTTCGTGGTGAGGCCATTGTTGTAATCCAACCCGATGTTATACGGAGGGTCACAGTACACCATGCTGGCTTGTAGTTTTCCCATGACTTTTTTAATGAAAGTCGGGTCAGTAGAATCTCCACAGCCTACCGTGTGCGAGCCCACTTGATAGATGTCACCCGGTTTGGTCTTGGGCGTCTTAATTTCCGCGACTGCCTTATCGACATCGAAGTCGTCGTCTTCGGTTTGCAACACATCGTCCCAAATGTTTGAGAGGTCGGTATCATCAAAGCCGACATTGAGCAAAGTCTCCAGGGTAAAGTTTTTGAGTAGTTTAAAATCCCACGCGCCGGTGTTGCGGTTTAACCTCAGGTTGAGCTCTTTTTCGATGTCGATATTTGCAATGTAGACATACACCACTGGGATCTCGGTCATACCAAGATCCTTAGCAACCTTGAGCCTAAAGTGGCCTCCGATTACCACATTGCGACGGTTGGGAGCGCAGTTAACGATTATGGGGTCGACCACCCCAAACCGTTTAATGCTTTCTTGTAGCTGCGCAATCGCCGCATCATCCCACCTGCGTGGGTTATAGTCGGCGGGCCTTAATTCCTCGATCGGAACATAGACCACCTGTAACTTTTTGTTTTTCTTTTTTGCTGCCTTTCGTTTTTTAGACATAGGTTTGTAATTAAAAATAAAACTGCTCCTAGTATGGAGGAGCAGTTTTAGGGGATCGACGGCGTATGTGTGGCTATTTATGCGGCATGGGTGTGATTATTAATACTCCTTGCTGCATAGCCAATTCCAGGCTTAGAAAGGAGCATTTGCTTGATCTCTGCCGGTGTCATACCAGCACTTTTTAAAACAAGGACAACACGTTTTCTAATAAACTGGACTCGTCGTGCCACGGCCTGATTGGTTTTATCTGACTGCTGATCAGTAATGATGCCGGTGGCCACGGCGATCTCAGTATGCTCGGCCACTTCTCCTTCTTTGCGAAGAACACAAAGCAGCCATTTTATTTCCGCATTTTTTGGCACAATTTCAATGGCGGGATTTTCTTTGTACTGCAACGTGGCATGGTCAAGATCAATAAGAATCCCTCCCCACTGAACCCCCTTTTTTTCTGTTAGGGCGGTGCTCGTTAGTGATGGGGCTGTTATTTCAAGCGCAGGCGCGATTGATGGCTGGTCAGATAATGGCTTAAGGGATAACAAAAGCTTCTCCTCCAGTTTTCCTAAGACCAAGTGTGCAGCGAGTTCAGCTATTTCTTCCACTTGGTCCCGCTCGAGGCAAACGGAGACCGAAGCCTCTCGGTATGTAGCTCGCACGGGGTATATTTCGGGATTTGTATTAGGTGATTGTAAGGAGATGCTCTCCGCGATTAATTTAAAATTCTCGCCCACAACCTGCAGTTGATGTCCCAGAAGGTTTCCGCGCTCAACAACCTGGCTGTGCCACTCACCCACGGTTTTTACTGTTCGGCCAATATTATTAGCGACTTCGGCAATTGCGCTGAATTGCTGCTCGTATGCCTTAAAGACATGCCCGATAGCTTCGCTGACTTGTACAACAGCTCTAAAACCACCAAGTAGTGCATCATGCGTATCCTGGATCGAAATGATATTTTCCTGTACCTGCACAGCGACTTGTAAGGCTGGGCTTTGGACAACCACATCAACCTGCCGTTTGGTAAGGGACACATTAGCTGCGTTTGAGATGCTGGAGAGTTTGTTCTGAAAATTTACTGCATGCCCCAATGCTTCTTTTTGCTGATCACTCAAGTATCTCTGATTCCCAGAGGCAGCCCACCGCTTTGGTGTGTTCTTCATGCTTCGTTTTGTTTCTTTTAAGACGGGCATATGCACTCATAGTAACGCTTTCGTTGGGCACACCCAAATCCACCTGTACCCTCCCGGGCATAGGCGGATTTTAACTCCAAGATTCAGCAAGCCTATTGCTCCAGCAGAATCTTGGCTCCCTTGCTGAAGAGACTGCCTTTGACTATTAACTGTGTACCGGTCGCATCGGCAGGGAGGTCGAAGACAATATCTCCGGTGACCGAGAGTCCTGGCTGAATCTGCTGCAGGAAGAGATCAACTTTTCCTTGTGATAACCCGACAGCCGTTTGCCCGTCGATAGACCGTTCAAATTCTCTACCTTGGCTGTCCACGATTTTGAACATTGAGCTATCAGTTGTTTTTGTTTCCTTGCCCTTGTTCTCGATCTTGAGCATCACTACATGGAAGGTGCCTTGGGCATCACGCTGGGTGAATGTGTTGCCAAGAGTTTGCTTCGTGGTGACACCCGTGACGGTGAAGGTCAGGTCACCATCAGTCACCGGCTCACCGATCTTAGCCACGGTTGCCGCAGGAGCAGTCGCGGTGGTTGTCTCTGCCTCACTACCACCCGAACTTGTCTTTTGAGTAGAGGTCGAGCTGCCTGACTGATCACCGCTACCGCCAATCATGCCAAGCACGATGAGGAAGATAATCACTACCATAATACCCGTCATAATTTTGTGCCGGGCGAACCAGTTTTTGCGTTGTTGGTTTTGAGCGTTGTTCTCGTTCATATGATTATTATTAAGGTTAAGCACTTTTATTTGACGGGTTGAGCCCACTGTTGTGCTTCAATGAAGCTGTTGGTAACTCGTTTTTGTAAGCTCACAGTATCAGCTTCCCTGTA
This sequence comes from Candidatus Anderseniibacteriota bacterium, assembly GCA_016197005.1. Classification (GTDB taxonomy): domain Bacteria; phylum Patescibacteriota; class Andersenbacteria; order UBA10190; family UBA10190; genus JACPWO01. The sequence goes on along the minus strand of JACPWO010000001.1, from coordinate 365,297 downwards.
AAAACGCTAGTTATTGACTGTAGAACTATTGACTACAGCCGGCCAGCATTTAGGGCATGGCTAGGGATATTCGATACTACTTTGGTCAGCGCATTCGCGACCTACGAGAACAGCAGGGGCTATCGCAAGAGGGCTTGGGCATGAAGTCAAAACTTCATCGCACCTACATTGGATCAATCGAGCGGGGCGAGCAGAACGTATCGATTGTAAATATCCAAAAGATTGCCCGAGCGCTTAATGTATCGCTGGCTGAGATATTTAAAGTGTTTCGGTAAAAAGCTCACTGCTCGTGTTTTTAAACCAGTCTTTTAGTATAATAGAAACATGGATAAAACTAAGCCATGGGGTAAGTCCCTGGCCATTGATCTGGCCGGGTGCGAGCATGATAAATTAATTAGTTCTGAAGGGCTAAAACAATTCGTGAGCGAACTTGTTGTCATAGTTGATATGGTTGCTCAAGGAGAATGCTATGTGCAGAGATTTGGTCAAGGAGAGCTTGAGGGATATTCAGCCATGCAATTTATTGAAACCTCCTCTATTTCGGTTCATTTAGATGAGGTAGGCAACAGGGCTTTTATTGATATATTCAGCTGTAAGGATTTCGACGCTAAAAAAGCGGAAGAATTTTCCAAGGCTTATTTTCAAGCGCAGGATGCTAAATCAACAGTTATAAATCGTGGATAGTTTTTTCAGATAGAATTTCCAGCAAAATTTGACACGGAAATGATATTGCTGTATTATACGCAGTCAGTTCGTTCCTTTACTTTGGCACCAACAGAGGAGATTTATCATGGATATGCCCCGATGGGCTTTCTACCTTCTGGCAATCTCGGCGGGGCTGATTGGAGGCATCGGTGATGCATTCCTGAATCAGTGGGCGAAACATGGAGGAAGGTGGTGGTGGATCGGAGGCGGCTATCTGTCTTGGATCGTTGCCCTCACCCTTTTTCTACTCATGTTAAAAAAGGGTCCCCTGGCTCACTGCGTGATTCTTTTCTTAGTCTCAAACTGCATTTTCATTATTGCGGTGAGCAACCTTGTCTTCCATGAGGATATTTCTGCTCAGAAGTGGGCGGGTATCATTTTGGCCATCGTTGCCATTGTGATCATGGAGTCGGGATGATCAAAGCGAGAGTCAACCTGAGCGGTTCGCATTCGAGCCCTCAGGTTTTTTCATAACATGTGTTTATGACTGTAGCCCTAAGTGTTACCCTTAATTAATGGCAATGATTCCTGAATTTCCAAGATTCAAGAAACTCGAAATTACCGATAAGCCTATCATCGAAAATTTCACCAAGCAGTACCCACCTTATTCTGATTACAACTTTACCAGTCTGTGGAGTTGGAATACTAAAGATGAAGCCCAGGTTTCAATTTTGAATGGCAGTCTCGTTATTAAATTCACTGATTATATTACTGGTGAGCCATTTTATTCTTTTTTAGGTAGCAACGAAACGGATAATACGGTACGGAGATTGCTCCGTTGGGTAAAAAATACAGGCGCCACACCAATATTGAAACTGCTTCCAGAATATTCAATTCATAATATTAATTCTCGGGATATTATTACCAGCGAGGATTCTAATAATTTTGATTATATTCTATCGGTCCCTGATTTGATGACGTACAAAGGAAACAAACTAGGAGCAAAAAGAAACTTTGTAAATCGTTTTAAAAAAAAATACCGATCCACTACTCACATTCTTAATCTCAGTGACGAGATTGTTCAGGAAAAAATCAAAGATTTGTTTCTTTTGTGGGCTAAACATAAAAGCTTTAGCCATGAAGATATTGAGAATGAATTTGCTGCTCTATCTCGAGTATTTACCGTTGCTCAATGCTCACAATTCATTACCGTAGGCATCTTATCAAACGAAAATTTAATCGGTTTTTCAATTAATGAGATCGTGGGTAACGGATACGCAATTTTGCATTTCGAGAAAGCCGATACAGTATCTTATGTCGGAATTTACCCATATGTTATGCAGGAGACGGCCAAGGCAATCTTTAGTCAAGAATGCGAATTTCTCAATTATGAACAGGATCTAGGAATTCCTGGGCTAAAGAAATGCAAAGAGTCCTATCAGCCTTGCGCGTATTTAAAAAAATACATTTTAACCGTCCAAGACAGTGCCTTTTCCTCAATATAGACTTTTGTGCTAGTATGAAAACATGTGGCAGAATGCACGACAGCTGTTGATGAAAGATAGATCCGCTCAAGTAGCCTTGTTCCTCTTTGTCGTTCTTTCGATATGGTGGGTAGTATTGCAGATTATAGGCTTTGAAGAAACGAGTGAATTTAGAAATCTAATCTGGGCAGCTTCTTATCAAATTATTGCTTTTCTGGGGGGTATATTGGGACTTTTGATTGCTCGATCATGGGGAGGGTTACGGAGTATCATGGGTCGATCTATTGGAGCCTTTGCGCTAGGCCTTCTTCTGCAGACTTTTGGGCAAAGTACTTTTAGTTTCTATAACCTCATACTCAATGTTGATATTCCGTATCCTTCATTGGCAGACCTTGGTTTTTTTGGGAGTATTCCCTTATACATTTATGGGATTGCTGTTTTAGCTCGAGCCTCTGGCGTCACAGTATCTTTAAGATCATTTAAGAATAAAATACAGGCTTTGCTGATTCCGCTGGCAATGCTTATTTTTTCTTACATTTTTTTCTTAAGAAATTATGAATTTGATTGGTCAAGTCCATTCAGAATATTTTTTGACTTTGGCTATCCTCTAGGGCAGGCGGTTTATGTATCAATTGCAATCTTGACCTACCTACTATCAAAAAAAGCATTAGGTGGAGTCATGCGGCCTCGAATATTTTTTATTCTTGCAGCATTAGTAGTCCAATATTTGGCGGATTATAACTTTTTATACCAGACTATCAATGAGACATGGCAAAACGGTGGATATGGGGACTACATATACCTACTTGCTTATTTATTGATGGCCCTGGGATTATTCCAACTTAAAATGAGGTATATAGAAGCCGAAGATTCGGTAAAGTAAAAGTATTATGGATATTAAAGATCGAGTCGCAAATCAAATCATTAAGGAGCAGGAGCTCATTATTGGCCCTCTTGCCTGGAAAGAAGCCGGAAAGGTTTCGGGGTTACGTCTGGATGCAATAGCCCATATGGTTTATGTAGAGGGAGATGTGAAGGCGGTGCTTGAGGCACTCGTTGCTCGCTATGAGCGACTCTTTGGACAGGTATCTCGCGATGTATGCCGAGACGCTGTCCGTCCTTTCATTGCAAAAATTCCTGAAGACCAGCTGCCAACTGCTCTTCGATAGTTCGAGAGGCCGACCGATCATCGTTCTCTATGACAACCACTGAAGATCAAGAAAATCCGGGAAGTAACTCAGATGACGTTCAAGAAGTTAATCGTGAGCTATACAAGCGCAATGCAGAATTGGCGGTGCGTATTAAGACACTCGCCTTACTAAGAAAATTGGATGAAATATCGCTCTCGGCTCTGAGTATGGACAATATGGCCAGAGAGATTGTTTTAGCTATCGCCGTTGAGTTTAGTTACGAAATGGTATCAGTAGCTATTCTTGATGAGAAAGGCAACGCTCTGCAGTGGTTAGCTCTCGCTTCTTCAGAGCCTGACTTAGCTACTATTCTCAGTGACTTTCCGCCTCGTACGCTTCAAGCTCCAGTAACCAATTCTCTTGCTTCGGTTCATATTTTGACGGGAACACAGACGGAGCCTGTTCTAGTGAAAGGTACCGAGGGAGTTTTCCCTCATGAGTTACTGCAGCGTCTTAAAGATGTAAATGGTAGTAGCGTGGTGGAGAGAGTACAGAGCTCCATGATCTATCCACTCTTTTTTGAGCAAAAAGCCTTGGGTGTGCTCACCTTTAGCTCTGATCGTAATCTTCATGAATTAAGTAAATATGAACATGAGTCCATTGAAGGCGTCGTGAGCCTTACGTCGTTAGCCATGTACAAGGCGAAGATTTACGAGGACTTACAACGCACTACTAAACAGTTGAGCGCTGCTAATAAACACCTTAAGGAGCTCATGGATGTTAAGACAGAATTCTTGCATATTGCCTCTCATCAGCTGCGAACGCCACTGACCAGTTTGCGCGGATTTTTAGAAATGCAGGCTAAGGGAGAATTCGACAAACTTCCTACTGAAGAGAGAAGGGAGTTGCAACAGAACATGTTTAGCGGAGCTACCCAACTCAACAGTATTGTTAATGATTTATTAGATGCAATGGAGCTTGAGGGTGGCAGCCTTAACTTTAAGGTGGAGCCTGTTCAGTTAGAAAATGTTATTGAGGACTCAATTAAGACCCTTAAGCTGAATTATGATAAAAAAGGCCTCTCATTAGTTTTTGAAAAATCTGGCAAACCCCTACCCAAACTAGAAGCTGATCCGGGATACTTACGTCAGGTTTTTTTGAATATTATCGATAACGCTGAAAAATATACTGAGAAAGGCGGCGTGACCATCAAAGCTAACCTTAAGAGTAATGAAATTGAAGTGGCAGTTACCGATACTGGAATGGGTATTGATTCAACCGAAATCCACAAGCTATTTGGCAAGTTTGTACGTGGGAAAAAATCAGAACGAATGCACACAGACGGCAGTGGCTTAGGCCTCTTTATTATCAAAAAGATTGTCGAAGAGCACAATGGGCGTGTTATGCTGGAAAGCGAAGGAGTAGGTAAGGGAACAACATTCAGGGTTACACTTCCTTTGCAACAACCTCATTAGCCATAACCTATGCCAGAAGCCACTGAAGCCAAGATACTGATGATCGAAGATAACAAGCAGCATCGTTTTATGTATGATTTTCAGTTTAAACAATTGGGGTATAAAAACTTTAAGGCAGTGACTACAGCGCAGGAGGGATTGGAGAGTGTCAAGAATGATCTCCCTGATCTGGTCTTGCTTGACCTTATTTTGGAAGGGACGCTAGATTTAGACGGACTAGAGGTTTTAAAGAAAATTAAAGAAGATCCTTCGACTGCAAATATTCCGGTGATTATCCTGTCTAATAAAAGGGAAAAAGACATGGCTGATGAGGTAAAACGATTAGGGGCAGCTGACTATATTTTGAAAGCGAAGTATCTACCCCGAGAAATTGTTGAGCATGTTCACCAATTTCTTGGCAGCCACGATTTTCAGGGTTAATATTTTTTATCACACTTATGACTGATTCTAAAAATGTAGTAAAAAATAAGATTCTCATGATCGATGATGATCCAATGCTCCTTAAATTGTATGAGATGACTGCGCGATCCCATGAAGAGATCGAGTTTATCAGCGCGAACAATACCGTAGAGGGTGATCGCTTGGCTCGAGAGAAGAAGCCCGACGTAATCTTACTCGATCTTATTTTAGGCAAAGAACCTAATACTCCAGTCTCTGAGACTGATAAGAATTATGGCTTCAACTTTTTAATCATGCTGAAAGGAGATCCAGATATTAAGGATATTCCAGTCATTATTTTGTCTAATCTTGATACGAAACAGGATCACGACAGAGCCAGGGAGCTACAAGCGGCAGATTATTTAGTGAAGGCAAAAACAACGCCTGAAGAGGTATTCACGGCTGCTAAGGGAGTAATAGATATAGCGGGTGCGGAAAGAAAAATTAGAGATTTACAAGAAAAAGAATCCCAATAATTCTCAGTAAAGCTGCTGTGCCACTCTGCTTTAACTCTCCCAGTTTTCAATTTTATACACTGCCATGGTTACGGCGCATACGGGCTGGCCTTCACATTTGATGCCCGTAAGTTCGTGCTCAATAGGGCCAAAGTCCATATTGCGGCTTCTTACCATAAAATTTAGAGTGGCTTGAATATCATTATGAACTTCCTTCTTGCTTCTTCCATGATGTTCAACAAACATACCTCGCCCGCTCTGATCCTGCACCCAACCCAAACTAGTCCAAGCTTCCTGTCCTATTTCAGAAGCATCCTGACGAGACATCACAACATAAATTCGTTGACCCCACGACTTAAGTAGAAGAGGGTTTCGAGCGCGTACTATCACACTGCCGGGGGGAATAAAGCAAGAAAGATAAATCATATTATGATTCGATTCACTGGCTGCCATCACGGCCGCATCAAAAGCAGCTAAGGGGGTGGGGCCGGTGCCCGTGCCGGATGTGACATAAATATGCATATGGTAATCCTGAGGACTATATCAGGTTTTTTATAGTGTGCCAATATTGCCAAATTCCGCATTCTATGCAATTTTTAGGCGTATGGCTAATATTTTAGCAATTAACAAAAATGCCGACCTCGAACCTAAAACAACATACCAGGATCAGGTTTTAGCCAGTGTATGGTCGCTGGCAAAAGAGGCATACAAAAAATCTATTTACTATCAACAGATCTGGGAAGGAATATGGAATGAGGCTTCGGTTGATTGGGATGACTTCTTCAAACTTAAACCGGCCGATAAGTCATTATTCGCAATAAAAAATGTCGCTATTAAGCGAAGTAACGTCGCTTATTATTTTTTGACCGGCGACACTACCGGAAAACCAAAGGTTATTCCAGTAACAAAAAAGGAATGGCGAGCTCGAAATGAATACCGCGCTAATTGTTACCGGCTTGCTGGCATTACGAAATTTGACAGCGTATGGATTGCATTGCCGTTTGGTCCGTGGGCTGCTGGCCATTCTGCCCAGCACGCTTTTCATATTTTGGAATCCAATGTTCTTCCTGCTGGTCTTAGTAATGACCAGTATGTCATGCGGCACATATGGAATCAGGCTAAACAAATGAATATTAATATAATAGCCACAACGCCGAGTATTCTAAAGTTTATCGAAAGCTCGATTGAGGAAGGCAAGCTTTCTCCAATTGAGAAGGTCATAACTTCAGGAGATCACGTTTCAAACGAGCTGAGGGGTTACTACAAAGATAAGTACGGCGTTAATCTTCTGGCATCGTATGGATCAAGTGAATGTTTTATGGGAATGGAGTGTAAATATCAATGTGGCTATCATTTTGATCCTGACAGAATACTAGTTGAGGTGGTTGATCCACAAAATAATTTACCAACTGAGTCGGAAGGTTCTGTTCTGTTAACCGATCTAACCTCAGAGGCAATTCCTATTATTCGGTACAAGTCTGGAGATCGTGGAAAAATCAATTACCAGAAATGTCAGTGCGGAAGTGATTGGCCAAGACTGCAGTGGACTGGCAGAGATGGTGACTACTATGAAATATCAGGAGGAGTGAATCTCCATTCATATCAAGTAGAACAAGCTTTGGACGGACTCAATCCAAAAGTTCAAAAATGTGATGTAGTGATCAAAGACGATCATGGCGGCAAAGATTTGATAAAATTTACAGCTTTCTTTAATGCAAAAGATGTATCAACACAGAGGCAGAAAAAGTTTCTCACTCAAAAAGTAACTCAAGCTATTAGAACATTATCGCTTGATTTTAATGATGTAATGTTTGAGGAGTATGCACATATCGCTGTTATTATCCGGAGCATAGATAGAGATACTTCCCAGCAAAATAGAAAAGTTGAAATTCGTGATCTAAGAAAATTTAGGAGCTCAAGAGTATGAGTCAGATTTTTACTAAAATAGAAGATGAGGCAAGAGAGCGGGTTCTAGGCAGAAATTTCACTGCTCTTCTGAAATCACTACCATTCATGCACGAGACTTCGCTTGAGGCAAAAATCAATGAGTTACTTTTCAGATTTGAGAGTGATTTACGCGTATATTTTACGAGCGGCACGACTAAGAAACCTAAAGCGCTCTATTCCAACTCAAGCGATATTCGAAATACCGCTGATTATATTCAATGGTTTTGTGAGGTAGAAGGAATTGCTGGTGGCGAAACAGTGGCCGTGCTCATGGATCACTCGTTCTGGGCTGTTGGGCCGCTTACGTGTCTTGGTCACATTGCAGCGGGTAATTCTGTTATACCGATTGATTTAAGATCTAAAGAAGCAATTACCGAAGTGTTGGATGCTGTCGCTCCAACAGTGATCTCTACGTTGCCTTCAAAACTTGAGGAGTATGCGGACATATTATCTAAAAGGAACTTTAAGGTTCTGGAAACTACAGGTGAGCCCATGAATGAAAAACAAAGAGCGAGGCTGGAGAAAATCTATAATGCAGAGATATTTGATGCTTATGGTCTTACGGAAGGAGTAGTTGGGGTAGAGTGCAAAAATCATAATGGCTATCACTACCGAGAGGATAAAGTCTATTTGGAGATTAAATCTCTTAAAAGCGACAATATTGTCCCAGATGGTAGATTTGGCGAGATCGTGATGACTAACTTAATGTGTCATGCTCAGCCGATTATTCGCTATTGCACTGGTGATGCTGGCAAAATTTTGCGAGATCAATGCTCTTGTGGTTTAAGGAATCCTCGTTTAATACTACGTGGCCGGGTTGGCAAAACCCATTATCTGCTAGATGGGGTGAAGATCAGACAGAAAAACATGCAAGAGATTCTGCAAGAAGTCTTGGGACATGTCCCCCAATATAAGATCAAAGTTAGTGTTAAGGAAGGAATTGCTTATATCTATCTTGACGTAGACCAGATATCAGCTTCTCAATCCAGAAAAATAATCGAGAAAGTTTCTGAGACTAACTATGATGTATTTAACTTAGTTAGAACAAACCAACTGAAATTTATAATACGAACGCAGAATATATGAAAAAGGCGGCAGAAAAGCATGTTTTTCTTTGGAGAGAAAGCTATATCGATTATTTGTGGACAGAAAACGTAGTTGCGCCAACCTATTTTCAAAAAGAGGGGGTATTGGTGTATGAGCACACTCAGCTCAGCGCCTACGCTACTGTTAGAGAACTCACTATGATACAAAAACTTGGCGAATCTCTATTTGTCCAAGATAAATATGCAGATGTTGAGAAAAATCTTTTGGCTATAGCCAAAGAAACAGAGGTGACAAGAAAACGCTATTCCAAACAAGTACTCAGAAAGGCAAGTAACAGCGCCCTGTTTGATTTATATAAAGAATTGTTCGATTTAATGAGGCGATTTTTGTATTACTATCGTTATACAGAGCCACATTATCTTGACTTACTAGAGGGGAAAATAGACCAACTCTTAGAAAAGCAGGAGAAGAACAAGGAAAAAAGAGAATATCTCAAAGCCAAACTTTTAGCGGGGGTTGATGTTGGTATGGCGCTTGAGCAGGAGATTAAGCAGATAATCCAGTTTCTACGCGAGATATCAAAAAAGCGATTTGAAGCAAAACGTAACAGTTTAATCACAACTCATTATGCTGATGCCTTGCTTGAGGAAACAGCACGAAGGTTTTATTTGGCAGTAACCCAAGTTTCGAGTCTCAACTATCGAGAACTTAAAGATCTGCTCTTGAAGGACATAAAGCCTGATATCAATAATGCCAACAAACGCAAGGAAGCGTTTGCTCTCAAAGTCAATGGTACTGAATTTATTGAGATTACCGATAAGCAATTTATTGATTTTAGAGACTCTTTTATGCCCACCCAGACTGGACGTACTATTAAGGGCTCAACCGCTTATCCCGGAAGAGTTACTGGCAAGGCTGTAGTGTTGCCCTCGATCGTTACTACTGAGGAATATGAACAATTCATAGAGGACTTTGAAAGGGGTGGTATATTAGTCGCTCCCATGACATCACCAGAGTTGGTTCCAGTATTTAAAGATGTGGCAGCCATTGTCACGGATGAAGGTGGTATTACTTCTCATGCAGCTTTAATTGCTCGAGAAATGAAGATACCTTGTATTGTTGGAACATCTTATGCAACTAAAACTTTGAAAACAGGTATGCAGCTATTGGTTGACGCCACCAATGCAGAAGTCTCGATTATCTAAACTGCACTTTGTATGACAAAAGTAACCATACCATTAGCTCAAGTACATAAATTCGATGTACAAGAGGTGGGTGGTAAAGCCTTGCCTCTTGGCACATTAGTAACAAATCATATAAATGTTCCTAAGGGCTTTGTTATCCTTGCTTCAGTTTTGAGTGATATTAGAACGTCAGATGGATTGGACAAAAAAATAGATAGCCTTTTAACTGAGCTTCGAGACTCAAAAATGAAAAATGTGGATAGTGTGTCTCAAAGTTTGCGAAAAGTTTTGGAAGAACTTAAAATTCCCCATCACATTGAATCGGCAATTAGTGCAGCCTTTCAAGAGCTCAATACTGACTATGTAGCCGTACGATCCTCAGCGTCTTGTGAGGATCAAGAGAATCACTCATGGGCCGGAGAATTCGATACATACACCTTTGTCAATGCAGGTGGTTTGATGCAGCATATTAAAAAATGTTGGGCATCTCTCTACACATCCCGAGCATTGATGTATGCGAATAAACATAATCTGCCTTTTGCAAATGACATGGCAGTGCTTGTTCAACAAATGATCAATAGTGACGTATCCGGAGTGTGTTTTACGAAAGATCCCAGCAGTGACGATTCTAATCTCATCGTTATCGAGGCCATTTGGGGGCTTGGTGAACTTTTGGTTCATGGCGATGTGACACCAGATAGATATTGGATCGATAAGAAAAAGGGAATAATTCTCGATATTGAAGTAGGTTCTCAGAACAAAAATCTGAACAGTTATAAAGGGGAAAAGTTGCAAAAGAATATCATTAGAAAGGAACAGAAGAATCAAAAGCTCACGGGAGAAGCGATTATGACTGTTGCTAAAACGGCATCAAAAATTGAAAAGATCATGCAAGCTTCCCAGGACATTGAATGGTCCTTTTTTGGTAAGCACCTCTACATATTCCAGACGCGACCTATTACCGGGTCTAATCCTAGTTGATAGCGATGTTATTACTACAAGAATGGGCTGAAGATGCCTACTGTAAAAACGAAATAATCCGTCATCGGATTAAAGAAGTCATCGTTCAAGAACAAACACCTTTTCAAAAGGTTGAAATTTATGACCTCTATGACTATGGATTGAGTCTATTCATTGACGGCATACCGCAAAGTGCGACTAAAGATGAATGGATATACCATGAATGCCTAGTACATCCCGCGATGGTTTGTAGCCAGCACAATCACAATTTTCGTGTACTGGTGTTAGGTGCCGGCGAGGGTGCTTCTTTGAGAGAGCTACTAAAATATGACCATATAAAAAACATTGACGCTATTGATGTTGATCGTCAGGCCGTTCAGCTATTTCAAAAGCACCTTAAGGAAATGCATCATAATTCGTATGACCATCAGAAAGTGAATTTACAATTTAGAAACGCGGGCGATTTTCTTAAAAGTACAGTTAATCAGTACGATGTAATAATTTCAGATATTACTGACGTCAACTTTTTTAATCTCGGCGCAGCCGAAGCTCGCGAGCAAGCTGATTTTTATGAATTAATTAAGAAAAGATTAAAAACGAATGGTATCTTGGCTATGCATTCTTCCGAGTTAACCGAAATACACTATCACAAGCATTTAGCTATGAGTAAACTCCTACACAACATTTTCGCCAACGTCTTTTCCTATCGAGTCTATGTACCTTTCTTTGAATGTTCTTGGGGGTTCTTACTTGCCACTAACGATCAGGCTTTAAACCCCTTGGATATGACCGAAAATCAATTTGAAAAACGCATGGATTCCAAAATTAGCCTCAAATACATTACTCCACGGAACCTACGTTCTATTTTTACTGTCCCAAACTTTTTCAATGGTAATTCAGGGTAAGGCAGCTATGTTAGGCATTTTTACCAAGAGAAAAAATAATCAAAATCGCGGATATCACGCTCTGATTGAAATTCTTTTGAAGAACTATCCAGAAGAATTGCATCATTCAACAACATTCGGGAAGAAAATCGAGAATGTCGTTAACCATGCAGAATTGAATGTAATCAAAAAGGAATTTCATGAATTTAAGGAATTTGGACTGACAGGTTTCTATCTACTTTCTGAATCTCACCTTGCCTTTCATACATGGCCAGAGAAGAAATATATCGCTATTGATCTTTTTACCTGTAGTGCGCGGGAGAAAACAGAAGTTGCGATTGATACTCTTAAAAGAGAATTTTTAGCGTACGGTCTTAAAAAATTTAAGGTCAAAATAATTCGCCGCGGCTTTGTTTATGAAAAGAGTACATAACTTTGCTATTCGCATATGATTTATAAGAGGATGTTTGATTACGAGAAGGAATTTCTTGAATTTGAAAGCCTAGATCGGCTGGAATGGATGGACTATGACACTCGTGTATTTAAAATGCCCGTAATATTTAAACGCGCCATTGACTTGGTATTTGAGTACCATAGACTAACCTATTCTGACTTTGGTGGTATTAAACGTCTGAGAAAACTAGTGATTGAGTATGAAGGGTATCTAGCTCAACGCAAGACAAATGATAAGCCATTTTCTTTTATTGGAAGCGGAGTCAGCAACCTTATATATCCTGTTCTTCAAGCAGTGTTTGATTTGGATGATAAGAGACGAGAGGTAGTACTATTTTCTCCGGATTATCCAATATTTCATTCGGTGGTTGAGAGTGCGAAAGGAATGCCTATTGTAATCCGTTCCTTGCGTGAGAATGATTTTCTACCAACAGTTGATCAATTAGAGAATACTGTGAGCACAAGGACGGCAGCTGTTCTTTTTTCTAACCCAAATAATCCAACTGGTAAATCGTTCTCTCGAGAATGGGTTAATGCTTTAGTTAAGTTATCGCGTCGGTACGATTTCTTTATATTGTCTGATGAGATCTACATTGACTCTCTATATAGAGATCAACAGCCCGTCCATATTGCTGGGGTCAATGGTGGCTATAAAAATTATGTTAAGTTTTTTGGTCCGTCTAAAGATCGGCCGGGAATGACTGGAATTCGTTGTGGTTACTGTGTGGGTGATAAGAGACTACTGCCCGGTATTGAAAAAATTCAAATGGTCAGAAATATTTCGAACGGGATTATTTCAGATTATCTCCTTCTTCTTGATATTGCACTACGTTATAAAGAACTTTCAGGAGTCAAACATCCTGATCTTAAATATTTTTCAGAGCCAGAAATTACAAATTATACAGATACAATTTCAAATAATATGAATCTTCAAGAACAGTACAACAAACGTATAGTTGCCAAGCTAAAAAACCATCCGAAAGTAAAAGACGTAATCCCTCCCGATGGGGGAAATAGTATTTTCTTTCGCTACTATAAAGATCTTCCCGCACCAGATTTTGTAAGAGAATTTATGAGTAAAGGCTTGGCCACCTATCCCGGTGAGGCATTTATGCTTAATCCTATGGATGAAGGATCATGGACTCGGGTCTGCGTTACAAGAGATATTGATTTGCTCGAGAAAGCAATTGAAAAAATTTGATTCAGTAAACTGACGACGCTTCAATTTAGTCAAAATATGATTGGAGCGTACCTCTTCTCCGAATGTCCACTGTGGCGCAATGAAATGAACCACCAAAAGTATTGAAATTACGGAAACTACAAGGGATTACTTTAAAACCCCAGCTTTTGAAGGAATGTATTAACGGTAATTCATTTTTCTCCACAATCACTCTTTCTTCATCGAGCATCAGGACATTGATGCTTACCCATTTGCTCGTAAAATAAAGAGGGTGTTCACCTGGAATAGATGGTCGCGGTGCAGTCAAAATATCCCAGCCCTTAAACATTGAAGGAATCTGCCCGACTCTCTCAGGATTAATGAGGAGCTTTCCTGGGGCTAGCGGCATAAAAGTTGCATCGATATGCATTGGGTGTTTATCTTCAAACTTAAGCGTATGAATCCTGTAAGTACTACCCAAGTGTCTTTGCAACCACTCAATTCCTAATTGGTTAGTGACGTTGCTTTGCTGTACGAAAATATCTCTGCCGCAGCGTATGAAATCTGCGGCATCAAAGACAGGTTCATGTTCAGTGATTGCGTATTCTAATTTGTCCTGAGTTTGGTTTTTACCATAGGCATCATTATAAAGTTTACCACCCAGCAATGGTTTGGGTGCTGAACTCCACTTTGCTCCTTTTGCAAAGTAATCCTTCAAAAGTGAACGATAGGCTTCAATCTCAAAATATCTGGATCGCCAAGCCATAGGCGATTCAATTATTTCGTTTCCTATGACTAGTAATATGTCTCTCGGCATTGCAGCATATAATCCGCCGTGAGAAGTCCATTCTGGAGAGGAGTAAGGTTTATTGAAAGGAATTGTATCAGGACGACGGACAGTAACTCCTTCTGATTCCAATAAACGACAAAATTCATCAAGTTCTTTTTTTGCCGCAGTTATTTGACCCTCTGGAAACAATTTTCCGCCTTTTTGACGAAATAGGCTCCAATATTTTTTTGGCATTGTTGCCTCAAGCGTCACATGCCACTGGGGAATGGTTGAGCCCTCAACAACGCCAACAATGACCTCCTCCAGAGGATCCCATTCATTGTAAGAATTCACAGTTGTAGGGGTATGGTTCATTTTGAGAAAATATCTTATTGGCCGTAACTAATTAAGCTAGCAGAAAGATAATAATTTGAAAAACAAGGATTACTGCAATAGTATGACGAACGTGATTCCTCAATTCCCTAATTTCAAGAAATTACAGCTCGCTGACCACCTTGCGATTGAATCCTTTACGCAATCTTTTTTGCCTTATTCAGACTACAACTTTACTAGTTTATGGATTTGGAACGTAAAGGATGAAATACAGTTATCCCAGCTTGAAGAAAACCTCATAGTACGATTTACTGACTACTTTACCGGAAAGCCATTTTATTCATTCTTAAGCCGTCATCTATCCCAAGAAGCTCTGAACCAGCTATTTGCTTTTGTTGACAACAAAGGTTTGAAGAAGAAATTACGTCTTGTGCCTGAGGAATGCATCAATGGAATCAGAGCGGATCAGTTTACCATTAAGGAGGACCCAAACAATTTTGATTATATTCTGTCTATCCCTGAACTCATGACATACAGAAGTCATGCCCTACGCGGAAAGCGAAATTTCGTAAACCGTTTCCGCAAGCTATATCGGTCAACGACGAATGAGTGTGATTTAAATGATCCTGATGTTCAGACGATGATTCAAGAACTATTTTCATTCTGGGCAAAACAAAAAGGGTTTAACACGCAGGAGACGGATGAGTTTCTTCCATTTCATCGCCTTCTGAAACATGCTAAGTCATTTCAACTTATTACTATTGGGATATTCGTTAATAAACAGCTAATTGGATTTTCTATCAGCGAAGTAGTTGGAAAGTCTTATGCTCTTTTGCATTTTGAAAAAGCCGATGCAATTTCATTTACAGGAGTCTATCCTTATTTGAGGCAGGAGACGGCCCGAGCGCTGGCAACGCGCGGGTGTCAATACTTAAATCTCGAACAGGATGCTGGACTGCCTGGATTAAGGGAAGCTAAAAAAGGCTATTATCCTTGTCAGATTTTAAAGAAGTATACGGTGACACCGCTTAGCAGATAAGTCATAAGATTGAATTAGAAAATTATGCTGCCAGACCAAATATCCTGCTCGAATTTTTCCAAAAAAAGAGATCACGCTCCTCATCTTTCATAGGCAGTTCTTGTACTGCTGCCAGATATTCTTTCTGACTGTAGAGTGGCCAATCAGTACCAAAGAGGCATTTCTTTAGATTGCCAGTAATACTAATAAATTCTTTCATTTTCTGGTAAAAATCAGCCTTTTCTTCTAGAGAGATATGTTCATCGTATTCCGTAAAAAAACCAGAAAGATCAGCGTAAATGTTTTGATGCTGGGCTATAACCCTGGCTGCTTCAGCTGTCCATGGATTGCCAAAATGAGCCATTATGAAAATAAGCTCGGGGAAAAGATTAACGATCTTATCAATACTGTTAGGATGGGCTTGCTCCTGAATACCGGGAGATCCTTGCAGAAGAAACCCTGTGTGCAGCACGACCGGAATATTAAATTTTTGGCAAAACTCATACACTGGCTTCAGTCGCTCGTCTGACGGATAAAAGTTTTCATAGCCAGGGTACAGTTTAATACCAACAACAACCCCAGCTTCCACATGTTCTCTGAGTCGTAGAAGCTGATCATTGATATCTCGACTAATAGTAATATTACCAATCACTTTTATTCGATCGTTCCCTGCACATTGAGTCAGAATGTCATCAGCTGACATACCACGCCAATCATCCGACACGGCAATGTCATTCGCGAGAATCAACGACATGTCAATTCCTGCCTCATCCATTGATTGCAGTAAATCGGCCACCGTCACATTGCGGTCATCTTTACCCATGGCGCCGATATGGGTGTGAGCGTCAATGATCATAAAATAGGCGTGTCATACTCGCTAAATTTAGTCTAATCTGAATACATAGTTAAGACTATTTTTCGTATAAATATAGTTCACATGATTAAATTAACTTTTCTCGGCAGCGGTTGTTGGCAAGGAATTCCAGCGCCTTTTGGCGACGACGAAATTAGCCAGAAGGTAGAGTGGGATTCCAAAGATTTTCGTTTTAGAACCTCAGCCCATATCCAAACTGAACATGGCAAAAATATTATTGTCGAAGCTACTCCAGATATTCGGCTCCAATCATGGAAATTCAAGCTCGGCAAACCTGATGCTTTCCTCATTTCCCACTGGCACTATGATCACCTTTTCGGGTTAATGGAGTTAGATTGGTATACCGAGAAAAACAAACTCACCGTCTATGGCAACAGCATAACAAAAGAGTGGTACGACTCCCGTATGAGCCATATTAACGTAGATTTCCAGGTATTTGAGTCGTACAAACCATTTGAGATAGATAATGTCCGTATCACCCCTATCACTATTAATCATGTTGAGGATACGGACGGATTCTTTTTTGAAGACATGACAACCAACAAAAAGATTGCTTACCTTTCAGACTTGCGCGGCATTCCCATAAAAACAGCCGAACTCGTTAAAGACAGTGACGCTATTATCACGGACGCTACGTATTTAGAATCAGATATTAGTGATGATCCAACCCACCTTCAGAAGGAACAGATTATTCCATTCTTAAGAAAGCTTAGTGCGAAGGAGATTATTCTGACAAATATTGGATCGTATCAAGATCTGACGCATGCTGACTTAGAGCAGAAATTCCCACAGTACACAATCGCCTTTGATGGAATGAAGCGAGAGTATTAATTATGAAGTACCAAAATATTGCGGTCTCGGCCTTTATTGTACATGACGATAAAGCTCTTATCGTTCAACGATCAGCCAAAGATAATTTCCGCCCCAATAATTGGGAACAAGTAGGTGGCAAGATTGAGTGGGGTGAAAAGCCGTTCGACGGCTTAATTCGTGAAGTGAAGGAAGAAACTGGTTTAGAGATTAAACCAGTTCAACCATATTGGCTATGTGACATTATTCGAAATGATGAACAACATGAAGTAGAAATAGCAGTTATTTGTGAATTAATCGGTGAGCCAACTATTTCCCTTAGCCCAGAACATCAGGCATACCAGTGGGTTACAGAAGAAGGGGGTAAGGCCGTTAATCCTATGCCTGATTCTGAACGGCAAGCACTCCTAGCCGGATTTGAATTTGTCAGAAGATGGAAAGAGTAACATAGTACAGAGTTGATTATGAAAAACGATAAATACCGCAAAGCGCGAGGAGGGTACTCAAGAATATTACAGTTATCGTGCTCACATTGCGGAAAAGAACTATTTAGATATCAAAAAGACGGCCCAGGCATTCTCAAGAGACTCTACCTCGATAGGATTTTGAATTATTCAACAACAGCAACTAAGTTGTCGTGTCCAAAGTGCAGTGAGGTTCTGGGAATTAAGAAGATCTACAAAAAAGAAAACAGACCTGCCTACAGGTTGTTTACAGGTGCTGTCTCAAAGAAAATAGTTAAGCAATGAGTAGTTTTCTACCCTTTTATGAAAGCGCAGTACGATAATATCTTCGTCACTGCCTTTATCCCATGGCAAGGAAAAGCCCTTTTAGTGCAGCGTGTCGCAGGTGAGGAATTCCTGCCGAATTACTGGGAACAAGTTGGTGGTAAAGTCGAACCGAATGAAAGTCATGAGGAAGCAGTTATACGAGAAGTCAAAGAAGAAGCAGGAATAACGGTGAAGCCTTTACACTCATATCACCAATTTGAATATACCCATGCAGATGGCCATTTGATGTGTGAGATTGCATATCTGTGCAAACTCATAGAAGAGCCGAATGTAGTACTTAGTCCTGAACATCAAAAATTCATGTGGGTTACAG
Source organism: Candidatus Anderseniibacteriota bacterium (assembly GCA_016197005.1). GTDB lineage: Bacteria > Patescibacteriota > Andersenbacteria > UBA10190 > UBA10190 > JACPWO01. Next base: position 347,128 of record JACPWO010000001.1, on the reverse strand, counting down.
CGGAGGAACTAAATCGCCTTGAACCTATCACCGATGTCATGCGCAAGGTAGTTCGGAGGGGTTTTAAAGAAACTAACTTACAGTAGCTTTATGCCCAAATCCACCATTACCGTTGAATTCTCTCCCGAGCAGTATGAGCGCCTCATGAAGCTGGCCTACTGCGGCAATTGGCTCATTAACAGCCATCGTGACAATCCGCTAAAACAGTATGAGGAAATTGAGCAGCTTATTCTACGGAACGCCAAAGACGCTGGGTTAACCAAGTACCTTGATCCTGATGAGGCTGACGGCGAAATATTTACCAATCGTGCCTTTGAAGAAGAAACTGACATTCAGCGCTTTATCGAGGAGTACGATGACGAGACCTTTTGGCAGGAACTAATAGATCGTTTAGCGCGGCGTGATGTCATTGCCGAATATGGCCTTCCTCGTATTGAAAAGATGGGCTGGCGGGAACGTGCGGAAAAGGAGCACCCTTTTATTCAACAATACGAAGAAGAATTGAGCGAACATGGACTTGACCATCTGCACCTTGATCATGGAGCTAACACCAAGCACGAAGACATGCCCTTTAGCGAGCCCTCCGTAGAAATCCTCACACAACAGCAAATTCTTGAAAAACGCCAAGAAATCGAACAAGAGCTTGGTACGCTTCTAAAGGAAACCGGCAGCGAGTTTAGTCTTGAGGATATCAAGGAGGTTATTTTTAACGAGGCAGGCACTGATGACCTGACTCGGATTATCGCCATATTCGATAGCGGGCAGGGAGCAGCCGAGCTCGAAAACATCATGGACACGGTGAATGACGCCTGGAATTACTTTCCCCACAAAGTACTGGGCGGACTTGCTCCCGCAGAGAAACTCCGAGCACACCGGCAGCACGGGAAAGGTTAAATGTTCTCAATCTGTTCGTTATTCAGAAATGTTACAGTTCTGGCCTCTTTTTATAGTGTAACATTCTGTAACATTTCTTCTGGCCAGGCCTAAAATGTTACGCCTCAAAAACCTCGAAATAGTGTCACATTTGTAACATTTTGCCTCCGACCCACCCTCCTCAGCCGAGTACCGCCTAAGCCTTCCAAAACCCTCAAAAACCTTGTTACAATTTGGTTCTAGACTCATCTGTCCCGCTAGCTAGGAACGTACGTATAGTATATTGATATCCATGGACCGATCATTTAGCCGCTCAATTCGATTATTTATTACGGGTCTTTCAATGGGTATTGCTGACCTTATCCCTGGCGTCTCTGGAGGAACGATCGCGTTTCTTTCTGGTATTTACGAGGAGCTGCTTGAAAGCATCCGTATCGTAAGCGGGAAGACGCTCAGACTTTTTTTACAAGGCAATATTGTATTGGCTGTTCAGTCCGTACCGTTCGCGTTTTTAATCCCGCTTCTTCTCGGTCTTGGTATTTCAATCTTCAGTTTAGCGAATGTGCTGTCATGGCTTTTGGAAAACCGCCCTATATTTGTTTGGTCGTTCTTTTTTGGATTAGTGCTTGCCTCTACCTTTATTGTTCTTAAGCGAGTGGTACAGTGGGATGTGTCTGACAAGGTGGTATTTGTAGTATCAACACTGGCTGCATATTTCTTAGTAGGAGCAGTCCCGATTGAAACTCCAACGAATCTTCCCTTTATATTTCTCAGTGGTGCAATTGCTATTTGCGCCATGATCCTGCCGGGCATTTCTGGATCATTCATCCTGCTATTACTAGGGAAGTATCAGTACATTTTAGAAGCTGTAACTGAACGAAACTTCCTCATACTAGGTGTATTCATTGTTGGCTGTATCGTTGGGCTTTCATTATTCGCTCGTTTTCTATCTTGGCTCTTCGCTCATCACCATGACATTTCCGTTGCCATTCTGGCTGGGATTATGCTGGGATCTATTCGGAAAATATGGCCTTGGAAGCAGGTGCTTGAAACAAGAATTAATAGTCACGGAGAAATCGTACCGCTTGTTGAAAAGAATATAATACCCGAAGCACTTGATATCACGATTGGTATTGCGTTGGTACTTGCCATTCTAGCTGCAGCGATCGTGTATTACTTAGAGCGCCTTCATGTCGTAAAAGAGCTCACTCAGGATATTTCCAGTACTGGTTTTGCCGCACAGCATGAAAAATCGCTGGCTAGCCAGCGACACAATTCTCACACCGAATAAGAATTAAAATCCGAGTCGTCGGGCGTAGATGTCGATAAGGGGTTCGTGCATTTCTTGATCTTCGCGAACGAACTCAAGGAGAAGGTCACGAATGGCGACAGGGTCTGCATCACCAATTTCCATATGTAATAGGGGGGCAAACGGACGCTTGCTCTTGAGGAATACCGTCTTTGTTTCTCCTGGTCGGTACACGATATTAAATGCCTGCAAATCTTGGTAGTGATACAGTACGTTATTAAACGCGATCCCCTCGGTCATTAGTCGGTAGCGGACAGTTCGTGGTTCTTGCTGTGCAAAGTAATATGTCATTGCTCCAGCGAATCCAATCGTGAGGGCGGCCATAAAGTTTCCGAACAGAGCAAAGCCAACCGATATAACGGCGATACTGGCGGCCAACGTAATAAACCACACTTGAGATTTTGGTTGGTGATTATGCTCTAAGGCACGCCACTGGAGTAAGGTGGCTAAATCTTCAACATCGTCATCGACTTCATCAAGATCATGTTGTTGGCGTAGGTCTTGGAGTTCTTGCTGTACTCGATTATCGGACTCATATTTTCGTAGTCGCTCTTGTGCTTGACGCCGAGTCTCTTCGGCTTCTTGAGGCCGGGAAATTGGTTGGGTTTTCGGTTTGGCAACAGGAGAGCGGAGATGTTGAAAGGCCCGTGTTGGCATCTTCTTAGGTCGGACATGAACTTGTTCAAGTCGCGCCCCTAATGGGGAAGCAGGAGGCGCCTGGCGTTTCTTTTCGCGCAGACGCTGACGAAGGGCTTCCTTCTGCATAAAAATAAGTATACCGCGTAAGTGGTAGATATAATAGATATCCTAAAATAGGACTTCGAGTGGAAATATTGCGCAACTCTGGCATTATGGTAGGGTTCCTTAAAATACTTTAAGGAGAGAGGCGCTCGTAGCTCAGTGGATAGAGCATCAGCTTGCGGAGCTGAGGGCCGCAGGTTCGATCCCTGCCGAGCGCACAAGGAAGTACCAGAATGTCCATTTCAGGAGAATCACAATGGCTGCTCTTTTGTTGAAGTGCTTGGCTGTTCTCGGCTGTGTTGTGGCGACACTCGTTTGCCTCATTGCAGTAATGTCCAATGCTGGAGCTCTTCCATTCCAGTTCCTTGCCAAAAACACCAGTAACGAGACCCTCCGGGTTTTTTACGAACTTCTCAGTCTAGTCAGTTGGTTCCTCGTCACTGCGCTGTTTTTCTTTGGGATTATGGTATCTATGTTTCTCACCGGCCAGTGCGTACGATGGATTAGGGGAGGAAGGCCGCCTAGTCTTAAGGAAGGCTTCGAATCCTTGGGTGAATTCGTTCAAGATGCACACACTCATTAGGCTCTTACCGTTCCAACGGAAAACCCGACCCACTCATAAATTAGGCCGGGTTTTATTTTGGCAATATTGATTAAAGCAATACTATGCGCAATGCTGTGTGGTACTGGAGAGGTCGCATAGTGGCCTAGTGCACCGTCTTGGAAAGGCGGCATACCGAAAGGTATCGAGGGTTCAAATCCCTCCCTCTCCGCAGAAAGAATTGTGTCGTGTTGTCCTCGGATGTATTCGGTATTTTATAAAAATAACAAGATAGTGAAAAGCGACATCCCGGGACTGTCGCAACCTTAGTGTATTATTACATTAATGAATACGGAGTCTAAATTGAAAGAAATTTCTAGAGCGAAACGGATGCCAGAAGTTCCCATTATTGTTCCGCGAGATGGCGATAAGTATTGGTGGGAGAAAAACGGTGTCTTTAATCCGGGCGTGACTGAGTATAAAGGCAATATACTATTGCTGTACCGAGCCTATGATGATTTTAGAATTTCCCGTTTAGGAATGGCACACAGTGAAGATGGTGTTAAATTCACGCAGTATGATCATCCTGCTATTGATACTGATCCTGATGATGCAGATGAGCGACTAGGTATTGAAGACCCTCGCATCACTAAAATTGATGACACCTATTACATTATTCACACTGTTTCTTCATATCATCGTGTTGGAGAAAAACCTGAAGTTCGCGGAGTAATGGACTACTTGCCTTGGCGTATACGTGTGGCAATGCATACAACTAAAGATTTTCATAGTTATAACCATTGGGACGTTATCTTGCCTAATATTCCAGCAAAAAATGCCAGCTTACTACCCGAAAAAATTAACGATCAATTTGGCCTGTATTATCGAGAATTTACTGATGAAGGAGAAACTCTTAAGCTTGCTTACACGAAAGATTTTAAGAGTTGGTCAGAGGCTTTAGTTATTCCTTGGCCTAAACCTCAAGTATGGCAGGGATTTAAATTTGGTACGGGCTCGCAGCCCATCAGTACATCAAAGGGCTTCTTGATGGTATATCATGCGGTTGATAATAATCAGGTCTATCGACTTGGACTAATTATGTTTGATCGCCAAGATCCAACAAAAATTCTGTGGTATACAGGGCCCATTCTTGAGCCCGAAACAACATATGAAAAAGAAGGATATGTTCAGAATGTAGTCTACACTTGTGGCGCGATAATAAGGGACAACGAACTTTGGATTTACTATGGTGCAGCTGATAAGGTAATCGGAAGAGCGGTGCTATCACTCTCTGGAATTATATAAAACACTATTTCTAATTTTATGCGTGTTGCAATGTTATCACCGGTTGCGTGGCGTACACCACCCCGTGAATATGGACCTTGGGAAAGAGTTACATCACTCTTAACTGAGGGACTGGTTAAGAAGGGAGTCGACGTTACATTATTTGCTACCCAGGATTCTATTACCTCGGGAAAACTTCAGAGTGTGTGTCCGGTGGGGTATGAGGAAGATAAAAGCATTAACAGGAAGGTTTGGGAATGTCTGCATATTTCAGAAGTGTTTGAGCATGCAGCAGAGTTTGATCTAATCCACAACAACTTTGATTTTCTTCCTTTGAGCTACTCTAACCTCGTAACTACTCCGATGCTCACAACTATTCATGGATTTTCCTCGCCAAGCATTCTTCCTGTGTACGAAAAATACAACAAACACGTGCAATATATATCAATCAGTAACGCTGACCGAAATCCAAGTCTGGAATACATTGCCACTGTTTATCATGGAATTGACGTTGAAAATTTTACATTTAAAGCAGAAGGTGAAGACTATCTCATTTTCTTTGGTCGTATCCATAAAGATAAAGGTGCTAAAGAAGCAATTGAAATTGCTCATAAATCAGGCAAGCCGCTAATTATGGCTGGCATCATACAAGATGAGGAATATTTCAAAAAAGAAATAAAACCACACCTCGATAATAAGAAGGTTTCTTATGTAGGAAATGTGGGAGCAGAGAAAAGGAATCAGCTCCTAGGATCAGCGGCTGCACTTTTACATCCTATTAATTTTAATGAACCTTTTGGATTATCTGTTGTTGAAGCAATGGCCTGCGGTACCCCTGTTGTAGCCTTTCGCAAGGGAAGTATGGCCGAACTCATTGTTCATGGTAAAACCGGCTTTTTGGTGGAGACAGTGGACGAGGCTGTGCGAGCTGTAGAGAATTTGAATACTATTGATCGTCAGCATTGTCGCCTTCATGTGGAGAAACATTTCTCGGTTGATCGGATGGTTGAGAATTATTTGGCTGTGTATCAACAGATGTTGGGAGTTCAATCTTCTGGAGTACGGTCCTGAATAAGTTGAGGTGACTTTGAGCAACGCTTGGCCAGGTCATCAAGCGACCAAATTGATAAGCTTTCAAGGCAATTTGCTCGCGTTTTTCTGGATTTCTGAGTAAATCAAGTACTGCCGATGCGATTGCTTGAGCATCTCGGAAAGGAACTAAAATACCTCTTCCATCAGCTAAAACTTCTTTTGAGTAAATATACGGAGTTGAGATCGATGGTTTACCGGCGCCGATTGCGTAAGCAAGCGCTCCTGAGGTTATTTGCTGAGGTTCTAAGTACGGAGTTATATAAATATCAATTGATTTCAACCAATTAATGAGATCAGGCAAAGACAAATAATCGTTTATAAAGCGTACGTTATTAGCGATTCCTAAATCTCGAACCTTCTTCTTGAGAAAATTTCGATATTTCTCTCCTTCTCGTCGCACTAAATCAGGATGTGTCTGTCCGATAACCGTATACAGGACACTTGGATATTCTTTAACGATGATAGCCACAGCTTCTAAGGCGTATTCAATGCCTTTATTTGGGTCAAGTAAATTGATGTTACCTAACACTGTGCGGTCAGCTAACCTTTTTTTTCGCTTGTGAGTCTCAGTGGCGTTAAAAGGAATATCGGGAACTCCGTGGGGAATAGCGACAATCTTAGCGCTCGGGATCCCATACACGCTTACTAGTGTTTGAGCCACTTGATCCATCATGACAATAATTGCTTCTGAGCGAGCAGCCAAACGCTGAATAATTTCTATTTGTTTTGGATCAGGATGGGTCAAAACAGTATGGCAGGTGGTAATGAGAGGACACATTATTTGCTCTACAAAATCAAGGATGTACTCTCCTGATACTCCTCCAAAAAGACCAAATTCGTGCTGCAGAACTATGAGGTCGGTGTTTGACTGGTTTACGTAATTTGCTGCTGCTAGATAAGAGGAGAGATCTTCTTTATTTATCTTAAATTTTGCTTCCCAGGGATATTCAAGGTCGGGTTCTGGAGGAGTAACAGCTAAAATTTCTGCGAGGGAACGGGAGTTTAGAAGATTAATCGCATTAGTAAGATCTTTGGTGTAAGTTGCAATTCCACATTTGCGTGGGATATAAGAAGAAACGTAAATTACATTTAGAGGAATTTGCTGCTTTATGACGGCTTGTTGTAGGTTGTTCATACGAAAAAGATAATTGCCGAAAATCTACAATAGAAAGGTTAATATGTGAGTAGGCAGAGCCGTACTGTTGTTTCAATTTGGGAGATACACGGGATGTTATACTTACTCGTAGATCTTGAGGGCATGTTTAAAGTAACATATAATCATAAAAATGCAAGGATCATCGGACAAGACAATTGATCAAAAAATTAATATTTCCTCTTTTCTCAGCCATTTCCACGTAATGATGGGGCCATTTGGACTCTATCAGCATGCGACAATTCGCGAACCTCTCCTTCGAGAAGGCTACTGCGTAGATGATAATGCGCGTGCAGTACAGGTATTAGTGGGCTTATTGCCTCTAGTAGTTGCTAAAAATAAAGCGGAAGTAAAAGCGTTATTAACGAAGTGTTGGGATTTTATTATAGAAGCAGAGGAAAGACCGGGATATTATCATAATTTCCGTAGTTCTGATGGAATGTGGCTCAAGCAAGATCAATCTGAGGATATGTATGCGCGGCTTATTCGCTGTTTTGTAGTAATCCTTGCATCTTCTGAGGTGGAAGAGCTGCATATCCAAGCAGAAGCAATGCTGCAGCGGTTACTCAATCGTGTTGATGCAATGCAAGCGGCGCGTTTTTGGGCTGAGTTCTTAGTAGCAATGACGGCTATACCAGTAAATAGGCGCATGAATACTCTGGCGCTGGCTCAAAAAGGGCAAGCGGCACTCACAAAGTCATGGCAAGTGCATGCGTCGTCTCAGTGGCCATGGTTCGAAAACATAATGACGTACGCAAATGCGCTCTTACCCCATGGTGTATTAGCTGGTCTAATAATAAACCCATCGAAATCGCAAACTGAGATCCTACATGCCAGTGCTCGTTTTTTGCAGGACTCAGTAATACTGGAAGGAATGTTTATTCCAATTGGAAGTAACGGGTGGTACCCAAAGGGAGGCATGCAATCAAAAGATAATCAGCAAGCAATTGAAGCGTCTACCATGTTTGATTTCTTGCTCGAATATCACTCTCACTTTCCTGGTAAAGTTGTATTGGAGGAAATAGCTGCACCATACCTTTGGTTTTTTGGTAAAAATACCGGTGACGTGGTTATGGTAGATGAAAAGACAGGCGCTTCTCTAGACGGGTTGTTTGCACACGGTCCAAATCCAAACAATGGGGCTGAATCAATGTTGGCCTACCAGTGGGCTGAGATTCTTCTGCATAAAGCGCCTACAGAGGTAATGACCTATATTCAGGAAGCAAAGAAACAGATTAAGGAGTAAGTAAGATGCGTTCGTAAATAGGGGAAGAGAACGGATAAATCTACTTTTACCCCGTATACTTACCTCATGTTTTCATTAACTGAGCTTCTACCCGTTATTGGCTACGCTGGTATTACCGTCATCGTTTTTGCTGAGTCAGGACTCCTGATTGGTTTTTTCTTACCGGGTGATAGCCTTCTTTTCACTGCAGGTTTTCTCGCTTCCCAGGGTATTTTTAATATCTTTGTGTTAGCAGCTCTATCTTTCGTCGCGGCCGTAGCCGGGGATTCGGTCGGGTACTGGTTCGGGCATAGAATTGGCCGAAAGATTTTTCAAAGAGAAAATTCCATCTTATTCCATAAAGATAATCTTCTACGAGCTGAAAAATTTTACGAAAAACATGGCGGCAAGGCAATTATTCTCGCACGCTTTATGCCTGTTATTCGTACCTTTGCTCCTATACTCGCGGGTGTTGGTGCAATGCAATACAAAAAATTTCTAACTTTTAATATTGTGGGAGGTGCGCTATGGGCGGTTGGGGTGCCACTCGCTGGCTACTTCTTAGGAACCCTTATTCCCAATGTTGATAAGTACCTCGTTCCTATCGTTCTCGGCATCATTATTGTTTCTGTAATGCCCAGCCTTATCCATGTTCTTCGCACAAAGGAAGATCGAGCCCGTCTTATGGCAGCCTTACGCACGCTGCTTCGCCGGAAGTAATTCTCACTATATTAAGCCTTTAAAGTGTCAGAGATCCTGACACTTTAAAGTGGCAGGAAAGGCTAAATGTACGCAAGGTGGGCTCCATAGGGGGACCTTATTTTTATATATAGAGGAGGTGAGCGATATGACAGGAACAAAAAGTATATATGTTGCGATGGTACTCGCGTTGTTTGCGGGATTAAGTTATCCCGTTATTGCTGCCTCGCCACCAGTACGTATTAGCCAAGTGAACGCAGCTCTGCGAGAAGCGGGATTACCCGTTAACGAATTCTCTCAACGCTCGTTTGCCGCTGGTATTGCTGCTGGACACTACCGAACGTATGAACACTTAGTAGATGCAATGAAATGGCACAAATCTCAAGACCGATTTATCGCCAATTTCGGGACATTCGCCGGATTTGATGATGCACCAATTATTCTCCGTCTGAGCGGACGAGTGGGGAATATCAATGAAGAAGAAGTTGAACTGCGAGATGCTAACTACAACGGGCATCTTATTAATAAGAAGTTCGATGTATCGCTAGATACCAAGCTAGATTCTCACATCATGCGAGGGTCGATGGTAGAAGTGGAGTATCTACCCGGAACAGTACGAGCGAGTCGAGTAAATAACTTAGCGCCAGAAGGCATGGAAGCTTTCTGGGGGCCAGTTGGTCTGTAAACTTGCTGACTAAATAGGAACTTGGGTATGCTCTAGCCGATGAAGAAGCGCAGTAACATCTCCGATAAAGCTGTCTTACAGGCTACCGGTAAAACGCGAGGGGACTGGTTCAAGATACTGGATAAAGCAGGCGCAAAGAAAATGTCTCATAAAGACATCGCGCGTCTGCTCTGGGATAAAAAACTTATTATGAAGGACTGGTGGTGCCAGATGGTAACCGTCGAATATGAATATGCTCGAGGAAAACGGGTAGCAGGAGAAACAGCCGATGTCGGATTTGAAATTGGAGTTACGAAGACGCTACCAATCTCTAAAAAACAAGCTTGGGATCTTCTCATGAGTCCAACTGTACGAAAAATGTGGCTCGGAGAAACAAACGTCACCGTTGCACCGGGAAATACATATGCTACCAAGGAAGGCACAACTGGGGAGGTTCGTACTCTTAGACCAGGCGAGCGTGTACGCCTTACCTGGCAGCCAAAGGGCTTTAAGCAGCCATCTACTTTACAAGTTACCGTTTCGACGAGACAGACAATGAAAGGAACGTGTATTCGATTTCATCAAGAAAAACTAGCTAGCGCAAAAGATCGCGTACAAATGCGCAAGCATTGGCAACAGGTGCTTATGAAGCTAGAAGAACTTATAGAAGATTAACCTTGCGCAATAGTAGCTGCCCACAGCTGATAGTGCGTAGGTAGCTGTTGTTGCAACGTCTTAGCCGCAGCTGACAGCGTAGCGCCAGAAGTCGTCACGTCATCAACAAGAATATAAATACCCTTAGTTGTAAAAAACTCTTTTTGTTGTGATGTATCTACCGTAAAGGCATCTTGTGGGTTCTGTGCCCGCATCTCGGCGGGGAGCTTTGCTTGTGCCCAGGTAGCTTTCGTTCGCTGCAATATATTTAAAACACTAATATTTGTGAATATATGAATGGCTCGCGCAATATCTTCGCTTTGGTTAAATCCACGTTGTCGCTGGCGACGAGAATGAAGAGGTATGGGGACAAGAACTGCGCTCTGCGCTAATTCAGACATAGAGGCAACATGGGGTAGGCGAGGGATAAGTAAACTCGCCAGTGTTTCAGCTACCGGGCGAATACCCTTAAATTTGAGCCAACTAATACCACGGCGCAGACCGGGATAGGAATACGAGCCCGCACTTACAATTCCAGTCAGCGGTGTTTCGTCTTTACACGAAACACAAGTAATGCCACGAGTAGAGTTTTTACTACAAACAATGCAGCGCTGTCTGAATTGTGAGTAAAGAGGTAGGCAGGTATGACACAACCATGATCCCTCTCGCGCACAGCTCATGCAGCGAGGGGGAGCAACAAGATCCAGCAGGCGAGTGGTAGCCAGGACTGGGAAACTCATATGTACTTCGAATTTATTGTGGGATGACGGTAATTTTACTACCGGTTTTTTTGGCTTGGATGGTTTGCCCTTTTTTGAGTTCACCACCGACGAGTGAATGTGCAATTGGATCCTCGAGAAGTTCTTGGACGAAACGACGAATGGGGCGAGCTCCTTTATCTTCAGCAAATGCACGCTTCGCAATTTCTTGTTGTACGCCCTTGGATACTTCCAGATTTACACTCTTTGGTACTAAGAGATTCTTAAGCTCTTGGATATGGATGGCAGCTATTTTTTCTAGATCTTTTAGACGAAGAGGAGAGAAGACAATCGTTTGATCAATACGGGACAAGAGCTCTGGAGCCATGTGACTATGAAGTTCTTTAAGCACAGTAGCCTTCAGTTGTTGGTACTTAGCTTCTGCTTCATCTCGTAAGTCAGATTCTTCTGGCATCGCAAAGCCCATTCGTGCCTGCTGAGCAAGTTCATGTGAGCCAATATTGCTCGTCATAATAATGATAGTGTTGCGGAAATTTATCCGGCGTCCGTGGGCATCAGTGAGTTCTCCTTCGTCCAGTATTTGCAGAAGGATATTAAGAACATCGCGGTGTGCTTTTTCTATTTCATCAAACAAGACAATAGAATAGGGTTGGCGACGAATTGTTTCCGTAAGTTTACCGCCCTCGTCATACCCAACATATCCAGCCGGGGCACCAATAAGACGGGAGACAGCATGCGCCTCCATAAACTCGGACATATCTACTCGTACTAGCGCTTTCGGGTCTTCAAATACTTCTCGGGCTAGTACTTTAGCTGTTTCAGTTTTTCCTACACCAGTTGGCCCAAGGAAGATAAAAGATCCAAGGGGGCGATTGGGACTGGCGATACCGGCGCGGGATCTACGAACGTAGCGAGCGACTGACTTAATTGCCTCTTCTTGACCAACAATATATTTGCGCAAGATAACCTCAAGGTTACCTAGACGCTTAGATTCCTCTAGTAAGAGGCGAGTAACCGGAATACCAGTAGAGTCAGCTACTACTTTTGCAATGTGTTCTTCGGTAATAGAAGGTCGTTTGTTCGTTATCTTGGCTGATTTACGGGAGTATTCCGCTAACTTTTCATTCAAAAGGTCTTCTTGGCGTTTGGCTACGAGTGCTTCCTCATATTTCTCGGCTTCAATGGCAGCTTCCTTCTTTTGGCGTAGTTTTTCTAGATCGTTCTTTAGTGTCTGTGCTTTCTGAGCCTCATCAGAACCAGCCAGTTTCAGCTGAAGACTAGCAGCTGCTTCATCGAGTAGATCGAACGCCTTATCTGGTAAGAAACGATCGGGGATATATCGCACACTCATTTCTACCGAAGCTTTAATAGCTTCATCGGTAACGGTCAAGCCATGATGTTGTTCGTAGGCTTCCCGAGCTCCACGCAAAATTTCTGTTGCTTCAGCCAGTGAAGGCTCTTTTACAATGACGGGCTGAAAACGACGCTCCAGGGCTTTATCTTTCTCAATGTGTTTGCGGTATTCATCGAGCGTAGTAGCACCGACAATACTAACTTCACCGCGAGCCAGGACAGGCTTCAGCATATTAGCGGCATCAAGACTGCCACCAGAGGAACCAGCACCAACAATAGTGTGCAGTTCATCAATAAAGAGAATGGTGTTTTTGCTTTCTTCAAGTTCTCGCATCAGCTCCTTTATACGTTCTTCAAACTCACCGCGGAAAGTGGTGCCAGCTAAGATGGAAGCCATGTCGAGGGAGAGAATACGTTTGCCTTGAAGTTTTGGTGGTACTTGTCCTGCAGCAATGCGCTGAGCGAGTCCATTCACAATGGCAGTTTTTCCGACACCCGGCTCACCAATAAGGATAGGGTTGTTTTTGTTCTTACGATTCAAAATTCCCATGACCCGCTCAACTTCCTTAGCGCGGCCAATAACGACATCAAACTTACCGGCAGCGGCCATTGCGGTTAAGTCTTGCGTAAAGTAATCAAAAGCAGGGGTGCGTTGTTTCTTGCTGCCAGCTTCCATGGCACGATCCGAAGAAGGAGAGGGACGTAGGCTGGGTGATTCAGGTGAAGGAGTAGTTGTGGCTAGACCAGCCGGAGCTCCAGACAAGAAGGAAGAAAGATCAGGGAAGTGAGACGTGCTTTTCAAAACAATATTTACTTGATGAGCAAGACTCTTAATATCTACTGGTGACTTTTCTAAAAGTTTATAGGCAGTTGAATCTTTTAAGGTAAGTAATCCAAACAGGACGTGCTCAGTACCAATGTATCGATGGTGATACTGAAAAGCAGTGCGGGCACCTTTTTCAAATGCTTGGCGAGCGCTGGGGGAGAGCTCTTCTTTCCAGCTTCCAACCTTCGGCATTGCCTCCAGTTCAGTACGAATGAACTCAGGCGTGAAGCCAAACTTTTTCAGCATGCTATAGGCGAGTGAACCACTCTCTTGCATCATGCCGTAGAGCACGTGTTCAGTGCCGATATTACGATGCTGTAATTCTCGTGAAATACTCGAAGCAGCAGACAGCACATTTTTAAGTCGGCTCGTCAGTTTATCTTGAATTGGTTTTTCCATGAAAAGTTACAAGTTATATGGTGATGGGTTTAGTATACCAACTTTATTGACTGGTATCATGTTGATATGAGGAAAAAGCCAGGAAAGCGCAAGAACATTTATTACCAGGCACAAGCGATCCTGTCTCGCCGTGATCACGCCGAGGCAGAAGTTCGAATGAAACTAGCACATAAGCAATTTGCTCTCCCCGAGATAGAAGAAGCAGTGGCGTGGCTTTATAAACAGCACCTCCTTGATGATGATCACTTTGCGCAGGCATATGCTGAATCCGTTTTACTGGGTAAGCCAGTTGGCCGGAGATATATTGCTGCCAAGTTACAACAAAAAGGAGTAAAGCCAGCCGCCATTACTCAAGCAATCGAACAAGTGTTTAACCGGCGGTCCGAGAAGGAGTTGGTACAAGATGCAATTGCTCGTTGGCGACGCGCACACACTACGACAAAAAATAGTCGTGACAAACTATATCGGTTTTTAGCTTCTCGTGGATTTTCTCTCGATATTATTACTGAAGTCCTCGCAGACGTTTAATTCGTTCCGCTATTGGGGGGTGGGTTGCAAACAGATGAGAAAAACTTTTGTGCTTGAATGGATTCGAAATAAATAAATGAGCAGTAGCATTTCCAGCAGTCTCAAGTGATGGACCAGTTGATATTTTCTCCAGCGCTCGAGCTAGCCCCTCCGGGTAACGCGTGAGAAGGGCGCCGGAGGCATCAGCTAAATATTCTCGCTGGCGAGAGACCGCCAACTGAATCATTTTCGCAATAATGGGAGAGACAATAAGGAGGATGAGACCGATAATTGCGAGCACGGCCTGAATTTGTCCGCCGCCTTCACGATTATTTCGAGAACGCATACCTCCACCAAACCACGTCATTCGCATAAACATATCGGAAAGAATTACGACGAATCCAACAAAGATTGCCACCAGTGTCGCGAAACGGATGTCGTAATTTTTTACGTGACCAAGTTCGTGGGCAATAACGCCTTCCAACTCCGCCCGATCGAGTTTATCTACTAAGCCACTCGTTACGGCAATTGATGCATGATCCGGATCTCGTCCAGTTGCAAAGGCATTGAGAGCAGGGGAGTTAATCATATATACCTTCGGCTTAGGAATACCGGCCGTGATAGCAAGATTTTCCACAATGCGATGAATTTCTCTTCCGACATCTTCTGGAAGTAATTGAGCTCTATTAGTAACGAGTGCAATTTTATCGCCAGCATAGTAACCGATTAAGGAGGAGGGGATTGCAAGGAAAGCGGCAATAACCGGCAGAACAAAGTCGCCTCGTACAGAGTATGAGTAAAGACCAACTACTCCAATGACAAGTACGAGAACTACAATGATTAAGAAGAAAGATTTACGTTTATTTGTTTGAATTTGAGTATAGAGCGATGGCATATCTACAAAACTATAGGGCTTTTAGGGCCCTATGCAATCTCTTCAATGGCAAGAGCTAAAAGCTAACTTTCGGTACGCTA
This sequence comes from Candidatus Anderseniibacteriota bacterium, assembly GCA_016197005.1. Lineage (GTDB taxonomy): Bacteria > Patescibacteriota > Andersenbacteria > UBA10190 > UBA10190 > JACPWO01. The sequence goes on along the minus strand of JACPWO010000001.1, from coordinate 332,114 downwards.
CGAGCGCCTTCTTCGTCGAGTTCGAAAAACTCAGCTTGTTTGAATCCAAACATACCGGCTACTGCGTTTGAGGGGAATGATTCAATCGTTGTATTAAATTCACTGACGGTTGTGTTGTAATGTCGACGAGCAGCTTGGATTTTATCTTCAGTGTCCGAAAGTTCACGTTGTAGTTCTAGAAAGTTCGCATTTGCTTTAAGGTCTGGGTATTGCTCAGATACGGCGAATAATGTTTTTAGGGTACTGGATAACATGTTTTCCGCTTTGGCATGATCCTCTGGAGTCTGAGCGGAGAGCGCGCGAGTGCGAGCTTCAGTTACTGACTGTAACGTTTTGTTCTCATGGGCAGCATATCCCTTAACTGTTTCTACAACATTAGGAATAAGGTTATGACGGCGTTTCAGCTGAATATCTATATCGCTCCAGGATTCCTTTACTTGATTACGCTGGCGCACCAGTGCGTTGTACATAGCCAGTAAGTACAACACAACGACAGCAACGACACCGATGATAATCCAAAGCAATGACATGTGAATATGCTACAATGGCAGGACATTTCCTTCAATATGGCTTTCTTTGGCAATCCCAATTCATTCCTCGGTATCGATATCGGTACTTCAAGCTTAAAGCTTGTTGAGCTTGTCGGTCGCAAGCGCAGGATTGAACTTACGGCCTATGCTCAAGCAGCTTTGGAAAACCCACTTGATGATGAAGGAGTAAAAACTGAAGAGGTGATTACACGAGCGGCTGGAGTGATTCGCACCATGATGGATAAGGCTGGTACTTCTAGTGATCAAGCAGTAGTGGCACTGCCGGCTTCGGCAGTATTTACCAGCGTGCTGGAAATGCCGCCTATGCCGGAGGCAGAAATGCAGAAAGCAGTTGAATTTGCGGCTCGTGATGTTGTACCAGCTGAATTGGAAGATATTGTACTCGGCTATAGTCGACTGGGAGAAAAACCACATCTAGCAATTAAAAGTAAGGGAGCAGAAGTAACACCAGCGCCAAATGTTCCTACTCTAGTTACACCATCAGATACCACTGTGCCTGTGTTTATAACAGCTGCGCCAAAATATCTTGTGGAAAGATATATTGCGTTACTTGATCGCCTAGAAATGAAATTAGTAGCCCTTGAACTAGAAACGTTTCCGCTGGTGCGCTCGCTTTTGCCCAGTGAAACCGCTTCTGCTATGGCGGTAGATATTGGTGACCGAGCGACGACGTATCACATCATTGATCGGGGAACACCGCGTGTCTCTTACACTGCCGAATATGGTGGATTTACAATTACGGAACAAATCGCTGCAGCTTCATCTATATCATTTGAAGAAGCAGAAAAACTAAAAGCCCAACATGGTCTTCTCGATTCCGCGTCGCCTGTGCAAAAAGAAGCGGCGTTGAAAGTAGTCACCACTCAGGCAGGTAAAGCAAAAGAAGTTTTAGATCGCTACCACCAACAAGGTGGTCGTCAAATTACCAGCACTGTTCTTATAGGTGGGGGAGCAAACTTACCGGGGTTAGTAGATGTGTGGCAGTCAGTAGTCGGACACAAAGTAAGTGTAGGAAATCCATGGCGCGGTCTGTCATATCCACAGCAATTAGAAAGTCGTTTGCAGTATTTAGGACCAGCATATGGAGTAGCTGTTGGCTTGGCCTTACGAAATTTTATGGGAGTGGCTGACGGTAATAAAGAAATATGATATGGTGGCTATAATGAATCGATCTTTTATGGAGGGCTATGCCGAGCGTTAATTTAGCGCCGGGTACGCAATACGCAATCGCTGCTCGCCACCGACGGCAACGTCTCTTTTGGTTGGCGCTTGTTATTTTTGTTATCCTCGCTCTCATCTGGGTTGGTATGTTGTTGTATCGTAAGCAAGTTGAAGGAGAACTTTCGGATACTCGTGACCAACTAAGCACCGTTCAATCAGAACTCGCCCGTCTTAATGACGAAGCACAGCGAGTGGAAGCGTTTGAAAAACAACTCTCTTCATTATCTCAATTAATGCAGGAGCATGTGGTGTGGGAACCACTATTCCAAGGAATTGAACGATTACTCCCAGCACCAGTTCGTCTTACCAATCTCGAAGCTAAGGGAGAAACTGGCGAACTCTTCTTAACTGGACGTACGCCCGATGTCGACCAACTCAGTCAAGCACTGGCTAGTCTTGAAACGGAAAGCTCCCCATTCGATGTGGGACAACTTACCCAAGTGACACGAGTTGAAACACCAGCCGGAGAAGGGGAGCCAGCATTAGTTGATTACGTCTTCGAAGCAGAACTCACATTTGATCGTAATCTTATTACTCCTTAAATCGTATGGCCTCTTCGTCTCTACAACTTCCATATCTTACCGTCGTCGGCGCCGTTGCTATTGCCGCTGTTTTCTTTTTTACGGTTATCCAGCCGTCAATCGATGGAATTAGATTTGTTCAAGAAGAACTTAAGAATGAACAAAAAGTCTTAGAAGAAAAGGAAAGCTTTTTACGGTCACTCGATCGTCGTTTAGCAGACTTAGAAGCGAACCGTGCTCATGAAACTCGTTTAGCGGTTGTCTTACCAACGAAGGAGCAAGTTGAAGATGAGCTGCGAATTATTCATCAGCGCGCAACAACAGCCGGACTCACTATTATTGCTATCGATAACGTATCTGATGCCGCGCAAGCTCAAGCAAACGCTCAGCGCTCACGTGGTGAAAATGTTTCTCTGCCCGAAAACGTAAGTCCACTGTCCTTTAATGTAGATGTTCGTGGGCCGTACCAAGGAGTCCGTGCCTTTGTATCTGCCTTAGAGCGCTCTCCTCGTCTGACTGATATTAACTATATTCGTCTAACGACCGATCAGGCTGCTCCAGATCAGGTGAGTACTCGGATCACAATTACGTTTTATATGGTAAATGGTGGATAAAACTATGGCCGATACTAAAAAAACAATTATTTTCTTGTCAGCAATTCTCTTAGCGGTTTTAGTTGCCGGTGGAGCAATTATTTTCTTACTGCCAAATGGAAATACTCCGGTAGTAAATGACAATCCGACCCCGACCACCACTTTTGGCACGGGTCTCGATACCTCGGTATTAGAAAGTAGTGATTACAACCAGCTCGACGCCGCGCTTATTCAGCAGGGAGCACTTCCGGTAAAACCTCCAGCCACTACCGGCAAGGCCAATCCGTTTTTGTAAACGCCTGTGCTTTCCGAAAGCCAGCAAGGTGAACTGCTGCAGTTACTGGTACAGCGAGGCCTCATTAAAACTGAGCAGGCACAGCACATAAGTAGTCGAGCCAAGCAGGAGAATAAAGCGGCCATGGCCGTTATTCGTGCGGAGAATTTGGTATATCCGGAAGTACTCGCCCAAGTAATTGCTGAAGTAATAGGTGTTCCGTACATTGATCTGCAAAAGACGAAAGTAAATGATGATGCCTTAGCGGAAGTTTCTCGAAAAGCAATTACCACCTATCGGTTTGTACCATTTAATATTCGGGAAAAGTCTTTACTAGTAGCAATGGAGTCACCGGATGATTTTCAGGCCCAGGAAGCGGTAAAATTCATCGCTCGTCGTAAAGGTCTTAAACCAGAAATCTATTTAGCCTCAGCCGAAGGTATTGATCGCGCGTTAGGTGGGGGAGCAGCCGCCCGAGTAGAAATTGGTGGGGCATTATCGGAATTTTCAAAGGAAATTGAAGCAGTTGGAGAAGGGGGAGCAAAAGAATCAAAAGAAATTGAGAAAATAACGGAAGAAGCACCGGTTACCAAAGTAGTAGCGGTTATTATTCGACACGCCATTGAAGGTAGTGCCAGCGATATCCATATCGAACCAGAAGAAAAAAACCTACGTATTCGGTATCGCATTGATGGGAAACTCCATACCACTCTTACTTTGCCCCTGAAAGTTCATGCCGCTGTTATCTCTCGTATTAAGATATTGTCGAGTCTTAAAATTGATGAGCAGCGCTTGCCACAAGACGGGCGTTTCTCTGTAACGGTAGACGGCCGCGCCTTTGATTTTCGGGTATCGATGATGCCGACAACGTTTGGAGAAAAGGCGGCTCTACGTATTTTAGATAAATCGAGTCAGGCTCCTTCCTTTGCCACGCTCGGCTTAGGTGGTCCGATGGAAAAAATATTTCAACAGTACTTACAGTCTCCGCACGGCATCATTTTGATTTCCGGTCCAACAGGTGCTGGAAAATCTACGAGTTTATTTGCCGCTTTAAGTAGTCTGAATGCGCCTGACGTTAACATCGTGACACTGGAAGATCCGGTTGAGTATGAAATTGAAGGAATAAACCAAACTCAGATTCATCCGGCAATTGGTCTGACGTTTGCCAGCGGTCTACGCAGCTTATTACGCCAAGATCCAGATATCATCATGGTCGGAGAAATTCGGGATAAAGATACCGCTGAACTTGCGGTCCACGCTTCGTTGACCGGACACTTAGTACTCTCAACTATTCATACAAACGATGCCATCGGTGCTATCCCACGTTTGGTTGATATGGGAATTGATGCCTTTTTACTAGCTTCGAGCTTACGCTTGGTTGCCGCGCAGCGCTTAGTTAGTCGTCTGTGCGAGCATTGTCGCAAGGAAGTAATGTTATCGGAGTCACTAAAGGAACAAATTACTCAAGAATTAAAAGGATTGCCGGATGAGTACTTCACGGAAGAGAATCAACGAGCGCCGCGAGTTCTGTTTGAGTCGGGTGGTTGCCCGCAGTGTCAAGAAACAGGAGTGAGTGGACGAATGGCTATATTTGAAGTTGTTCCTATTAGTCGAAAGCTCCGGACGGCCATGAATGAGAAGCCGGATTATGATACACTGCAAAGTGTTGCTCGAGACGAAGGAGCTGCCACGATGCGGCAGGATGGTCTACTGAAAGCTCTCGCTGGACAGGTGTTATATGAAGATGTGATGCGAGCGACCGCGGAGGCAGAAGAGGAGACGGAATAATACTTATTACCTAACTAAACATATATGGCTCAGCAAAAAGCACTTATCCTCTTGGTTGAAGATGATTCTTTCATTTCCGGAATGTATCAGACCAAGCTTGTGAGTCTGGGTTACACCGTAGAGTTGCGCGAAGACGGACAAGCTGCCTGGGATCGTCTTCAAGAAGATCCGTTGCCTGATCTCGTGTTACTTGATGTTGTCCTTCCGAAGAAGGATGGATTTGAAATTTTGGAAGCACTGCGTGCTGATAAACGCACGAAAGATACTCCCGTTATTCTCTTAACTAACTTGGGTCAGAAACCAGATATCGAACGGGGTGTAAAACTGGGTGCTGACGACTATATTATTAAAGCTCACTTCACTCCTAGTGAGGTCGTAGAAAAGATTCAAAAGGTATTCGATCAGACGAAGGGCGCTTCGGCCGAAAGTTAACATACTAATCGCTAGTGGAGGGATAATGCGTACTATAGATGATCTTTTGCGAGAAGCGCAGGAAGCTGGTGCTTCCGATATTCACGTCACGCCCGGACGCCCGCCATTTTTTCGTATAAACGGACAACTTCAGCCAGTTGGTAGTGAGCAAATAACAGAAGCGGAAAATAAAGAAGTAATGGCCACATTACTAGCTGCTAATAAGGACGCTGAGAGTGATCTCGCTGAAAATCGGCAGACCGACTTTTCCTATGAATTAAAAGGAGTTGCTCGGTTTCGTGTAAACGTCTTTTACCATGTCGGGCAGCTGTCGGCTTCACTACGTCTTATTCCTGCCTCTACGCGCACGGTTGAGGATCTTCATTTACCGCCGCAAATTTTGTATTTTGCTGAACTCAAACAAGGGTTTGTATTAGTAGTAGGGCCCGCTGGTCACGGTAAGTCAACGACCCTAGCTGCTTTAATTGATTATATTAACCAAAATCGTCGCGAGCACATTATTACGATTGAAGATCCGATCGAATACATTTTTCAGGACAAACAATCCATCGTTGACCAACGGGAAGTAGGACATGATGCCAGTTCATTTGCTACTGCTATTCGCTCGACACTACGTCAAGATCCAAACGTTATTATGATCGGTGAAATTCGAGATTTAGAATCTATGCAAACGGCTATTACCTCTGCCGAAACAGGACACCTCGTATTTGCTACCCTCCATACCAATGATTCTGCTCAGACTATTGAACGTATTGTCGATTCTTTCCCGTCTGATCAGCAGCGGCAAGTACGAGCACAACTTTCTGGTTCACTATCCGGAATTGTTAGTCAGCGGCTACTGCCGTGGACAGCAGGGGGACGAATACCGGCTATTGAAATCATGATCGCCACTACTGCAGTTCGAAACACTATTCGTGAAGGCAATTTCCATCAGATTCTCGGTATTATCCAAACGAGCTCTGACGTAGGTATGCAGACACTTGATGCTAGTCTGCAAGCCTTAGTTGATGCTGGTGCGGTGAAACTTGAGGACGCTCGACCGTACTTTACGATGACGAAATCGCTGTCGCGCTAATGTGATACACTAACAGCCAAACATGCCTTCATTCACCTATAAAGCGAGGGACGCGGCCGGAAAATTAGTTGGCGGACGCCTGCGAGCTTCCAGTAGTGATGCAGCAGCAAAGTTACTTCGCAGTCATCACCTCGTTCCGGTATCTGTTACGGCAATAGAATCAGTCCCGCTTTGGCAACGTAGTATCGGGGGTAGAAGTATCGGTACCCGTGATCTCATTCTGCTTTTTAGGCAATTATCTTCGATGATTAAATCCGGTTTGCCTGTACTTGAAGCTATCGGAATCATCATGAACCAGACTCATAAAACGTTTTTCCGACGTACCTTAGCTGACATTAAATACGATATTGAATCAGGAAGCTCTTTGTCTGGAGCTATGAATAAGCACAATCTGACTTTTTCTCCATTTATTTTAGGTGTCGTGAAAACAGGAGAAGCGAGCGGCAGTCTCAGTAAAGCGTTCGAATCCGTTGCTGATTACTTAGAAATTGATTATGAATTCGTTCGCAAAGTTCGGGCTGCATTCGCATACCCTGTATTTGTCGTTGTACTCGTAATTATCTTGAGCTTTATTCTGTTCATTTTCGTGTTACCTCAGTTGGTAGAGCTTTTTGAAGAAGCCGGAGCGACGTTACCACTACCGACACGGATCTTAATTGGTGTGACAACATTTATTCAGTCTTATTGGTACATCTTGATAGCACTGGGTGTAACTGGTGTCTTTATTTTACGTTCGTACCTACGAACACCAGAAGGAAGATACACTATAAGTAATTTTGCTTTACAGATACCGCTCGTACGCACTCTTCTGACTAAGTTATATCTGGCGCGACTTACGTCCGTTCTTTACACTCTTTTCTCCAGCGATGTTCCTGTTTTGGAATCACTTACCCTCGCTCGCGATGCAGTGGGTAATCGAGTGTATCAGCGAGTACTTGATGATACAGTTGCTGCCATTAAAGATGGTTCTTCGATTTCTTCAGTCTGGCGACATGAACCGTATGTCCCACCGATGCTTACCTCTATGGTAGAAGTAGGCGAACGTGGTGGAACACTTGATAAGTCATTTAAGGAAGCAAGTAGTTTTTTTCGACGAGATGTAGAAGCAGCCTTAGACACAATTGCCGTACTGCTGGAACCACTCCTCATTATCATTCTTGGTATTGGTGTAGGTATTGTCGTAGCAGCAGTGTTGCTACCTATTTACAATCTGGTGCTTGTGTTTTAGGGATATGGTATTATCTGTGCATAACAGTCGTATGATCCTATCTACTTTAGAGAAGGGAGGTGAGGGATATGAATAACAAAAAAGGTTTTACCCTCATCGAGCTTTTGGTTGTAATCGCTATTATTGGTATTTTAGCTGCTCTCGTTCTCGTTGCCCTCGGCAACGCACGGGATAAGGCTAACGATGCCCGTATTAAGTCAAACTTGGGTCAGCTGCGCACTCTTGCTGAAGTCGTTTACGACGGCAATGGCGCTTCTTACCAAGAAACAGGAGCTGGAGATGTTGAAACATGCTTTAGTTCTTCTCACAGCACGACAAATTGTACGTCAACAGAAATTGACTCAAGTGTTGATGCTTTGCTTGAAGACACAACGGATGCAGGTGGCGCAATTGTTACCAATGCAGCATCTGATGCGTTCTGTATTAGCTCTACATTGAAGAGCAATAGTGCTCAGCATGTCTGTGTTGATGCCTCTGGACAGTTTGAGGAAGGCACAGCGGGTTGTGGTACGGCTACGGCCTGTCCATAATTAAATACTGAATGTATTTTACAGCAGCCCCGTGTATACGGGGCTGCTGTGTTATAATGTGAGCATGAATTACCAAAGCGGTTTCGGATTAGCAGAACTCGTTATCGTTATTGGCATTATTGGAATTCTCGCCGGTCTTATTTTAGCGAGCGCTGGTCAAGGGAAAAAAGACGCGGTTGATGCGGCGATTGAAAATTCTGTTCGACAAATGCGTTGGCAGGCAGAAATTGTTTTTGATTCACAGAAAGGAAGTTTTCTTAATTGGGATCAGCACAGTCTTATCCAGTCTGAAATGGGAATATTACTGGAAGAAGTTGATGATCAGTATGGAGATAGTGCGGGTGCACCTTATGTCACCGCTGTTCGGAGTGGTCAGACAAATGATTTTTGTATTAGTGCCCCTTCACGAGCTCGACCTGGTTCTTTCTTTTGCACCGATGCTCGGGGACAGCTTACTCTGACATCTGCGCATTGTCCGGAATATTCTGAAGGACAAAGTCCGCTCCGGTGTCCGTAATTTACCCATTTTTATTTGTCTTCGGCGCAGCCGTCGGCAGTTTTTTAAATGTAGTTATTTTACGTAGTCTGAAGGCTGAAACACTTGGTGGTCGCTCTTATTGTCCGCACTGTAAGCAACAACTATCTGCGCGTGATCTTATTCCGATATTTTCTTTTATTTTTCTTCATGGGCGCTGTCGTACTTGTTTTCATCCAATTTCTATACAGTATCCAGTTGTAGAGTTGGTCGTAGGTATTCTGCTCATGCTTACGTATCCTGACATTTTGCTGTTTATTGCGACGTGTTTACTGGTTGTTTTATTCGTTATTGATTTAAAGTCCTTCATTCTTCCAGATACCTACATTGTTATTCTTACTGTTACTGCACTTTTGCGCTGGCCCGTATCTTTGCCAGGTGCGGCGATCGGGGCAGGATTCCTCCTAATTCTGTGGCTGGCTACTCGGGGCAAGGGGATTGGCCTGGGAGACGTAAAGCTGATGGTGCCACTCGGTCTTATGGCGGGAGTGGATGGAACAGTTGCCATTCTATCAGCCGCTTTTTTCTTTGGCGCAGTTGTTGGACTTTTACTTATTGCCACAGGCAAAGCCAGTCGCAAGACAGCAATACCGTTTGGGCCATTTCTGGCTGGTGCAGCCATTCTTGTACTGTTATTTCCAGCGGTAACGAGTCTCGTGCAGCTCCTTCTGTATCCCTGGCCGCTTGTAAGGTAACATTGAAAGATGAGCGCCGGATTTACGCTGGTAGAAACACTGGTGACAATAACAATCATGACTATCTTAACAGGCATGACGGTTACAGCGTTTCCACGAGTTCGTGCTAGTCAGCAAGTTCAAAATGATGTGTATGTTCTGCGTTCACTGATCGCCGATGCCCAGCAACGCTCTCTTAATGAGGTTCGTGAAGACGATTGCATAGCAAAAGTAGGTGAGGAACGAGAGCGAGTCTGTTCTAACGTTGGCGTCGCGCTTTTGCCAGGAGAATTTGTAGAGTTTTCTGACACCGATGAGAATCGCCGGTTTTCTGGAAGTGACTTTGTGATTGTCAGGCGAGATCATGTTTCTACAGTTAGTGCTCCGAAAGGAAATAACCTGGAATTACTATTTGAGGCTACTCCGCCGAATGTATTTTTGTTTGCGGATGGCACCGTAATTGGGCCCAATACAGGGGTTAGTTTTTCGCTTGAATCTGGAAAGGCATCTCGAACGATGCGGGTGAGACAATTTGGTATTACTGAATTTGAATAATGGTATGCAGTCATCTTCACAACAAGGATTAACACTTATTGGGGTACTTGTTGCCACTATTATCCTTTCCATCATTGGGGTGAGTGCTAGTCAGCTCTTAACGCGCTCTGAACGCGTAGCCGAAGTAGCATCCTCTGAATTTGTAGCTTCGAACATAGCTCGTGAGGGGTTGGAATTAGTACGCGCGATGCGAGATAATAATTGGTTTCAAGGTGATGACGAGACGGAATGGATTGGAGAAGAACTATGTGCGGAGTTTACCTATGATACGGCTGCTGCTCGGGCTGGTGATGGGCCGGGAAGTGTGGATGACGCCGCTTTATTTATTGATAAACAAACGCATGAGTGGGGTCATCGGACGGGGAACGGCGATGATTCCGGATATAGCCGAGTACTGGAGATTAACTGTGATGAAAGGAATAGCGAAATCCCATACGTTACGGTGACATCAACAATTAGGTGGGAAGTAAGAGGACAGGAACGAGATGTAGTGTTAAAAGAGAGACTATATAACTGGATGCCAGTATGAAGAAGCATACACAAAAAGGTTTTACCCTGATTGAGATGGTAGTAGCTACCGGGTTGCTCGCTATTTTTCTCCTTGTCTTTGCTGGCATTTTTTCCAGCTTTGTTACCAATCAGCGTCGGGATAGCAGTCGTCAGCTTGTCCTGGAACAGCTGCGATTAGCCCTGGAAATTATGAATCGTGAACTGCGCACTGCGTATGGAACAAGCTACACTTTAACTGATAGTAGTGGTCGCAGTATTATGTTCCGTAATCAAAACGGAGTATGTGTGCATATCCGCTGGCGAGATAACGCCTTAGAACGAGCGGAAGGTCCCTCAAGTGGTAGTAATTGTCCCAATAGTAATTTCCCGGCTTCCTCGTATGCAGCGCTTACCAGTAAAGATGTGGCTATTGAATACGCTCGCTTTGACGCTATCCAAGCAGAGAATGGAGATAGTGGCCCCACGAACTTTCCCGAAGCTAGCTTGAGTAGCCAAGGATTTGTTACCGTCATATTATCGGCTACAGACGCCGCCCAGAATTTGTCTCCCATTAATCTACAGAGCACCGTAACTTCTCGCCAAGTAATACCCTATGTTCGTCGATAATAACCGCGGAGACGTCTCGATTTACATCGCTCTTATTGCAGCGGCAGTTATTACGTCTGCCGCCATCGCTTTAAGTGGTGTGCTCAGTGTACAAATCCGCTTAGTTCGCGACGTCATTTCGTCGGAACGCGCTTTTTACGCCGCGGACTCTGGTATTGAGGAAGCCCAATTTAAATTGTTTGCTTTGCGTATTGCCGGACAACGAGAAGGAGAGGTAACAGTGGAAGAGGGAGAGATTGAGTATGAGGATGAAGCCGCTACTTTTGAGGCAGAAGGAGAACTCGTATCTGATCCGTTTGGGGTGTATAACTGTTTGACCAGCCTTGGGCGACACGCCGGTGATCAGCGGCGAATTAGCATTAGAACCACTGCTGGATGTGATTTATGACGGCAAAGGGGGAAGTGAAAAAAAGAGTCGAGGCCCTTCGGAAAGAAATTAACCACCATCGCTATCTCTACCATGTTCTTGATAAGCAAGAAATTTCTGATGCTGCTCTCGACAGTTTAAAGAACGAACTAATGGAACTTGAAACACAGTTCCCAGATTTTATAACTGCGGATTCACCAACGCAGCGAGTAGGTGGACAGGCGCTGGCAGCCTTTCGCCAAGTACCACACGCTGCTCCTATGTTGTCGTTGGTTGATGCGTTTAGTGTTGATGATTTGCAGGAATGGGAAAAACGAAACAAAAAGATTATTCCCATAGATTTTTCTTACTTTACCGAGCTAAAAATTGATGGTGTCGCAGTATCCCTCATCTATAGAGACGGAGCACTCAAAGTCGCCGCTACTCGGGGTGACGGCCGAGTGGGCGAAGATGTGACACATAATATGCGCACGATTGACGCTATTCCGCTTCAGCTTCGTGAAGAAATGAAAGGCGAGGTGGAAGTCCGCGGGGAGGTATACATGTTAAAGGCAGATTTTGAGAAGATGAATGCTCGGCGCAAAAAAGAAGGAAAGTCACTGTTTGCAAATCCGCGGAATGTATCGGCGGGCTCTATTCGACAATTGGATCCTAAGTTAGCGGCCAAGCGCCCGCTGCGATTCTATGCCTGGGAAATTGCCCGCGGAGTTCCGCTTACAACTCGGCAAGAAGAATATACGCTACTGCAAAAACTTGGATTTCCCGTGCCGCCACATGCTCAGCTTTTTGAATCGTTAGCGGATTTCAAATCTTTTATTGCGAAGGAAGAAAAACGACGCCTCAAGTATCCGTTTCAAGTAGATGGATTAGTACTAAAGGTCAATAATCTTGGTATCTCGAGGCGACTTGGCATTATTGGTAAGGCGCCGCGGGGATCTATTGCTTACAAATTCGCGGCCGAAGAAGCAACCACTGTTATTGAAGATATCGTGGTGCAAATAGGGCGGACCGGTACGCTTACGCCGGTGGCTCATTTAAAACCAGTTTCGGTAGCAGGAACAACTGTGTCGCGAGCGACTCTGCACAATGCTGATGAAATTGAGCGTAAAGATGTTCGAATCGGGGACACGGTAATCGTACATAAAGCAGGCGATATTATTCCTGAAGTAGTTAAAGTGTTACCGACGCTGAGACCGAAAAGCGCCAAGCCATTTCAGTTTCCCAAAGTGTGTCCTGTCTGCGGCTCAAAGGTAATTCGCGAAGAGAATGGCGCGGTGTATCGTTGTACTAACAAAAAATGTTTTCCGGTGCAGCGAGAAAAAATTCTACATGCTGTTAGTCGAGCCGCTTTTGATATAGAGGGCTTGGGGGACAAAATTACAGAACAGCTTTTACAAGAAGGATTAATTAAAGATCCGGCAGACTTATGGGAATTAACTGCGGGAGATCTAACGCCACTGGAAAAATTTGCTGATAAGAAAGCCGGGAAGCTCGTCCAAGAAATACAGTCACGCACCAGTATTCCACTCGCTCGGTTCCTAGTAGCTTTGTCTATTCCTAACGTTGGTGCCGTCACCGCTCAGGATTTAGCTCAGGAATTTAAAACACTGGATAAGGTAATAAATGCTTCAGTTGAAAAACTACTCGCCATCGAAGGTATTGGCGAAAAAGTAGCGGAGAGTATTAAAGCATTCTTTGATTTTAAGGAAGCTAAGAATCTTTTAAAGAAGTACGAGAAAGCTGGGATTCGAGTGGAGTCGTACCGCAGCACCGGTAAGTTTGTCGGCAAAATATTTTTGTTTACTGGTTCATTGGGAGATATGACAAGAGATGAAGCGAAGCAAATTGTACAGGCGCAAGGTGGTAAAGCCGTTTCCAGTGCCGGTAAGGAAGTGGATTATGTAGTTGTTGGAGAGGATGCGGGTAGTAAAGCAAAAAAAGCTGAGGCTCTTGGCTTAACACAATTGACACCAGCGGAGTTTAAGAAAATGATTAGCCAGTAATGAGTACGAGTATTTCCAAAGACGTAGTAACAAAAATGGCGGATCTAGCCCGTCTTCAGTTAACCAACGAAGAGTTAACAGAAGCTACTAAAAATCTAGAAGGTATTTTTGCTCATTTTTCTGCTATTCAAGGTATCGATACGGCTAATGTTCCCACGAGTGATGACGCTTCTGGTCTGACGAATGTTATGCGAGCGGATGAATCTCACTCACAAGAACTCGCCAGTCATGACGAGTTACTCGACCAAGCCCCACAGACGAAGAACGGGCAGGTGCAAGTAAAAGCAGTCTTTACTAAATAGTATGTCATTGCCACAAACAATTGCCGCTGCAAAAAAATCTTTGGACGCTGGCGAAGTATCTGCCGTCGAGCTTACAAAACAAGCGCTAGCGCAGACTGGTAAGTGGGAGCAGAAAATTCATGCATTTGTTGAAGTCCTTGAAGAAGAAGTACTCGCGCAGGCTAAAGAATCAGATAAGCGTCGCAAGCAAGGTAGGGTAGGAGTACTCGAGGGGATACCCATTGCTGTCAAAGATAATATTTGTACGACTGAAGGACACACACGCGCTGCATCAAAGATGTTAGAGAACTTTCGTTCACCATATGACGCGACGGTTGTTACAAAATTAAAAAAAGAAGGAGCAGTTATTATTGGCAAAGCTAACTGTGATGAATTCGCCATGGGCGCAAGTACGGAATATTCTGCGTATGGTCCTACCAAAAATCCGTGGGATACCTCGCGTGTTCCAGGAGGAAGCTCAGGTGGTTCAGCGGCAGCGGTAGCTTCCGGGGAGGTACTAGCAGCCCTTGGTACTGACACCGGCGGCTCTAGCCGACACCCGGCTAGTTTTTGTGGAGTAGTTGGTATGCGTCCAACATACGGTCGTGTCAGCCGCTTCGGGGCCATTGCGTACGGCAGCTCGCTTGATCAAATTTGTCCTATTACTCGTACAGTTGAAGATGCTGCTCTCATGCTTTCGGTTATGGCAGGGCAAGATAGGCGAGACGCTACAACTTCCAGTACGCCGGTTGAGGCATATCACGAATCTTTGAGTACAAACATGAAGGGCGTGAGAATTGGAGTGCCTAAGGAATTTTTTGGGGAAGGAATTGATCCAGCCGTGGCTACTATTATTCACCAAGCTCTAAAAACATTTGAAGAGCAGGGAGCTGTACTGCAGGAGATCTCACTACCGCTTACTCCTCTTGGTGTGCCGGTATATTATCTTCTGGCAAAAGCGGAAGGATCAACGAACCTTGCTCGGTACGACAGCCTACGTTTTGGAAAACAGGAATTAGCAGCTGCTAGTCTTATTGACCGCTACAAAGAAGCGCGGGGCCAAGGATTTGGTCCAGAAGTAAAACGAACCATTCTTATGGGTACGTATGCGTTATCGGCTGGTTACGCTGATGCGTGGTATAAACAAGCAGCCAAAGTACGTACGCTCATTCGTCGCGAGTACGAAGCAGCGTTCAAAGAAGTCGACATTATTGCTGGACCAACAACAATTGAAACTGCTTTTAAGATTGGGAGCAAAACTGGAGATCCACTGCAAATGTATCTCACTGATGCATTAGTTGTGTTACAGCCGCTGGCTGGTATCCCCGCCATCTCTGTTCCGGCTGGATTTGTTAATAACTTACCGGTTGGATTGCAACTGGCTGCACCGCATTTTGAAGAACAACGGCTTTTTGCTGCAGCACATACATACGAACAGCAACATAATTTTTGGCAGAAATTTCCGGAATTTACCGCAGCGAATTAAGAAGCGATACCCCGGTCATTTGTGAGGGTTTTGGTAGCTGCAGAATCTCCAAAACAGTTGGAGCAATATCTGCCAGTACACCAATAGGGTAGGAAAGGATTTCAATTACTTCCTTATCACTCTTTGCTGTAGTACGGGCTAGCGCCGGGTGTACATAATGGAGAGGTACGGGATTATTCGTATGATCAGTTAATACCTCATTTGTTTCCTGATGAATTTTTTCCTCGGCGTTGCCATGGTCACCAGTAATAAGAAGAGCGCCACCAGCAGCATGGGCTGATCTCATGAGGCGTCCCATGCAAACATCGACGAATTCACATGCTTCCACAGTTGCCTCAAAGTTACCGGTGTGGCCAACCATATCGGCGTTAGCAAAGTTAACAACATAAATGTCATATTGTCCGCGTTCAATTTCGGAAATAATCTTATCGGTAATAGCCTCAGCTTGCATATGCGGCTCAGTCGAAAAGTTAGTAGCCCCGGATGATGGAATCATGATGTGATCCTCGCCAGGGAAAGGAACTTCATGTCCGACATCAACGTAATACGTAACGTGAGCATATTTCTCTGTTTCCGCTATGTGTAGTTGTTTGAGATTAGCTTCCGACAACACTCGGGCCAACGGATATTCAGCTATTGTCTCGGTGTAGGCAGCGGGAGCGGGAATAGTCGTATCGTACTTACTCATAGTGACAAAGAGTAAATTGGTAAAACGTTTGGCGGCAAAACCAACGTTTTCTGGTTGCACAAAAGCTTCGGTCAGTTGACGAGCTCGATCAGGACGGTAGTTAAAGAAAATAACCGCATCGTTATCTTTAATTTCAGCAATTGGTCCACCACCTCGAGTAATAGCGGTCGGTACAATCATTTCGTCATTTACATTTTGGGCATACGAGGCTTCGAGTGCTTGCTTGGCTGATGAAGCGCCACCAGGCCTGGGGCCACCCGTGAGCATGTTGAAGGTGGCTTCTGTTCGGTCCCAATTCTTATTTCGATCCATTGCATGGAAGCGTCCAGTGATTGAAGCAATAACACCGATGCCATGTTTGCCGATTGCTTCTTCAAGTAGTTGGAGATAGGACAGAGCGCTTTGGGGAGGAGTATCTCGTCCATCTGTAATTATATGAATATATACCGGTTGCTTGAGACGCTCTTGTTTGCAAAGTTTAAGTAAAGCAAAGAGATGGTTCATGTGTGAATGAACTCCGCCGGGAGACAGCAGGCCAATCAGATGAAGAGAAGACTTATTTGTGCGCGCGTGCCCAATTGCTTGTAACAGAGCTTCGTTTTTGAAAAACTCACCGTGCTCAATTTCAGTATCAATGGCTGGAAGCATTTGGTATTGCACTGAGCCAGCACCAATATTTCGATGACCGGTTTCGGAATTTCCAACTTCACCCCACGGTAGTCCCACTTCAATACCCGCGGCCTGAATCGCGGCGCTGGGATACAAACGTAAAAATGAATCCATATTTGGTGTTGTTGCTTTCCAGATCGCGTTTCCTTTCTCAACAAAACTAATACCCCAGCCATCTAAGATGACAAGAAGGAGGGGACGAGGAGGGGCGAGAGAATTCATGGGAGTAAGAAAAGAACTGATGGTTTCGTTAGGTGTTGGATATATAGAGCGGCCGAGCCTCCGACAATAATAAAAGCAATGACACCTTGAGCAGCAACGGGCAGAGTGACGGAATAGCGCCACGTTCGTGGTGCTGAAAAGAAGCGAGTAAAATCAATTAAGATAATGGGTGTCATCATTTCCCAGAACAGGACAACAGGCAAAGTGTACCAAATTGCTTGGTACTTAACTAAGGACAAACTAATCCCTAAAAGAGCAGTAATAGAAAAAGCCAAGACCAGGAACCGTTTCGAGATAGAAGTAAACGACCTCGGTACGACTACCGAGATAACAGTAAGTGCAGCTCCAATAATTGCGAAGATTGAATATTGGAGAAGTGACCCCAGTGAAAGCGTAAGCGCTTCTTTTTCAATCGCATGATATAAAGCTTTATCCCAAAATGCAGTGAGGAAGTAGGACGGCTCAAACATCATAAAAGGATTGCCCGCAATAAATACGGAAAGACTAGAAATAAGAATAAGGGCAGTGTGTTTTGGTGCCCATCGCATCGTGCTGTAGAGGAGAATGGGAATGACAAATAGAATGGCGGCATCAAGTCGGATAGTGGCGGCAATACCGAGCAGCCCGCCGAGAAGTAATGGATCAAACCAAGAAGATACGGAAGACTCTTCAATATACATAACATATAGCAATGTAAGCGCGAGGATAGTTGCGACCATGGCGCTCGGCGGAGTGGCGTTTGTAAGAAGTGGATTGAAGGACAGTAAAAGGGAAGTGATTAGCCACAAAGGAGTTTTTGGTCGTAGTCGCCACGCCAGTAAACCAACACTACTGGCAGCAAGCGAGATAATAAGAGCCATGCTGCCGGCGTATGCTTGTACTGCCTGTATGGGAAAGAGTTGCATTATTCCAGCGGCGATCAGCATCGGAAGTGTGCCGGGATACCCATAGGTAAAAGGATCTCGTAGCACGGGAGAGTTCCATGATACCAGTGCCTCAGTCGCATGCGTCCACGGGTGAATATCTAGAATAATAGTGTGTTGCCATAAGTATCCTTGGATGCAAAGACAGAGAAAAAACAAAAGCAAAAAGCGCTGAAGGAGCGTCATCTACTTAGGATAACATAGCTGTCCCATTGAAGTTTTTTCCTGAGAAATGTGTGGCGGGGGCTGGAATTGCACCAGCGATCCCTTGGTTATGAGCCAAGTGAGATACTACTTCTCCACCCCGCGTTATAAAAGTGTCTCTGTTTAAACACCTTAGAAGGTCCACGCCTACGAATTTAAGCGCAAGCAAATGCTACTGTAGCGAATTTTTACCTCTTAGGCAAACAGGGAGTCTGTAGATGTCACCTTTGCTTGACAACTCAGGAAAAAATAGACTTGTGATAAACGGATAGATTTTGAAGGGTGAAAGCACGACCACTCCACTTTTGACCTGAACATCTCTCTGCCGGAAATGGCAGTAAAGCACACAAAAGCATCCTGTCTCGTCAATTGAGTGGCCTAACTCAAGGATTATCCCGAGCTTCTAAGCTTTGGGAGTCTCACAAAGCCCCACATCGGGGCTTTGTATTTTGTACATATATATCTAACTGCGAAGATTGTAGCGGGGATGGGGATCGAACCCATGACCTATGGCTTATGAGTCCATCGCTCTACCACTGAGCTACCCCGCCATGTGTGGTCAAATATACGTGGAGCAAGAGCGAAAATCAATAATCACATAGAAAGATACAGCAAAAGTCCAGGGAAAATAATTTTCAGTTTATATGTCAGAAATCTTGTCTATAAAGGCTAGCGTCTAGTCAGCATTTCGTTACAATAAAGACATAATTCTTTAAAGCTCTCGCTATGACTTTAATGCCTCCGTTGCGATCAGACGATCAGCCCGTTGACGTATATCAATCTGACCCGGTGACACCGCTAGAAAATCAAACGCCGCAACAAGCCTACACGAAGAAGAAGGCAATTTTTCGAGCCTACCAAGTAATTTGGTACATCCTAGGTATTATCGAAGTATTATTAGCATTTCGATTCTTTCTCCGGCTGGTCGGAGCGAATCCCAATAGCGGGTTCACTGATCTGATTTACACTCTGAGTGCTCCATTTGCGTTACCATTTCGTGGAATTGTTAGTGCCACTGTGCTGGGATCTTCAGTTATTGAGTGGCCAACCATTATTGCTATGCTCGTGTACCTCGTTATTGCGTACGGCGTAGTAAAACTCTTCCAACTTGTAAAACCAACTGATCCGGTAGAAGTACAACGTACGGTCGATCGCCCATAACTTTCTAAGCAGACAGAGAACCTACATTAGGACTCCGGACACTCTTTCGTTGTATAAAATTTTTCTAAAGGTGAAAAAAATAAGGACGAGTCCTGTTAAATAAACGGAATCGCAAGAAAATTTGAATATTGAAGCTGTATAAATTGTAGAGCTTACCTACGCAAGCGTATTGGCGGACCCGGCCGGACTCGAACCGGTG
Source organism: Candidatus Anderseniibacteriota bacterium (assembly GCA_016197005.1). Lineage (GTDB taxonomy): Bacteria > Patescibacteriota > Andersenbacteria > UBA10190 > UBA10190 > JACPWO01. The sequence continues at coordinate 312,818 of JACPWO010000001.1, read as the reverse complement.
ACCTTCCCCGTGACAGGGGGACGCTCTAACCAACTGAGCTACGGGTCCAAACGTATTGGTTATCATACAAAAAACCTGGTCGCTGTCCAGTTAGCTGCTTGTAAGCTCGGTCTGCATCCTTGATACTAGACACATGACCGTTCGCGTGTTTCTGTGGGGTTCTTTTTTAGCTTCACTCGTATTCTGGGGAATATGGTTCTTGGTGGTGGCATGGATTGACCCAGCTGAAGCTGAGGTCATTGGCTTTACGATGTTTTTTATGACATTCTTTTTAGCTGTTGCCAGCACAATTTCTTTTCTTGGCTATGGTATCCGTCGACTCATAAGTCCCGCTCAACTAGCTGCGTATCGAGTTCGGACAAGTTTACGACAGGGAGTATGGTTGGGACTCCTGATCAATTTATTACTTATGCTTCAGTTACAACGGCTTCTTCGCTGGTGGGTAACGTTAATTGTTGTTATTTTGTTTTTATCTCTTGAGCTCCTATTTTTAACGTATGACAAGTCTACTAGTCGACATCAACGCACTTCGCCAGAAGGCTCTTCACGAGCTTGAGGGAGCCTCTAGCGCTTCGGGTTTAGAAGCGTGGCGAGTTCAGTACCTCGGTCGCAAGGGCGAGGTACCACAGCTTCTGCGCACTATGAAAGATCTTCCTGTAGAAGAGCGTAAAAAACTAGGACAAGAGGCGAATACGCTACGCAACGAGTTGGAAAATTTGTACCTAGCAAAGAGCAATTCAGTAACCGAAGATAGTACAAGTGCTAGCTCTCAAGTAGTATCGAGCGTTGAGGGCGGACACCTTCATCCGCTTACGTTGGCTTTACGCCGAGCGCAACAAATATTTGCTGCTATGGGCTTTACGATTGTTGAAGGTCCTACTATTGAACTTGCGAAATATAATTTTGATGGATTGAATATTGATGCTGAGCATCCCGCTCGAGCCGAAACCGATACTTTTTATTTAAAAGATCTTCCGGAACTGGTACTGCGAACTCATGTATCTCCGTTACAGATCAGGGGTGTGCTTGAAAATAAATTGAAGCCGCCATTTAAAATGTTTTATTACGGGCCATCATTTCGTTCTGAAAAAGAAGATGCGACTCACACATCGTTGTTTCAACAATATGAATTTATGGTGGTAGACGAAACGGTGAATTTGGCCAACCTCAAACATATTATTACTACTTTCTACTCACTCTTTTTTGAACGAGCGGTTGAAGTACGTTTTCGCCCATCATTCTTTCCCTTCGTAAAACCGGGTCTTGAAGTACATATGCGTGATCAGATAACACATAAAGGTGGTTGGTTAGAAATGGCTGGGGCCGGAAATGTTCACCCAAATGTTCTAAAAAATATTAATGTCGATCCGGATAAATATCAGGGAATAGCACTTGGTGGTGGGCTCGACCGGTTAGTAATGTTGAAATATGGCATACCGGATATCCGTCTGTTGTATTCAGGTGACCTCAAATTTCTAAAGCAATTCAGCTAATATGCAAATTTCATACAATTGGCTGAAAGAGTTTTTACCTACCCTGACTGCTTCACCGGAAGAAGTAGCCGAGCAACTAACTCTGCATTCGGTTGAAGCAACTGTGGCCAATCGAATTGAGGTTGATCCAACTATTACTGTTGTGAAAATAGTGAAGCTGGATGTACATCCAAACGCTGACCGACTTCGTCTGGCGACTGTTACGGACGGGGAGAAAGAAATAACAGTGGTATGTGGCGCTCCTAATATCGAAGTTGGGCAGGTAGTACCATATTCACCTCCCGGAACGACGGTGCACGATGAAGAGGGAGGCAGTTTCAAGATTAAGGAAGCAAAGATTCGGGGCGTGAAGAGTCCAGGTATGCTTAATTCACTCCGTGAGTTAGGTTTGCATCGGGAACATGCCGGTATTTGGGTATTACCACCTGATGTACCACTTGGATCAAAGTTAGCCGACCACATTCCCCCTGACACCATTTTGAATTTAGATGTAACACCCAACCGAGCTCATGACTTGTTGAGTCACCGCGGAGTAGCTCGAGAAGTAGCAGCGCTATTGCAAATAGAAATGAAAGAGATAGCGGTACCACCTCTTCCGATGGCAACTTCAGAAGTAGAAGGATATACGGTTGCCGTTGCTGATGCAGAAGATACGCCCCGGTACATTGGTGCACTTTTGCAGGGAGTAGGTGGTAGGCCGGCGCCATTGTGGATGCAAATGCGACTCCTCGCTTCAGGCACTCGTCCTATTAACCTCATTGTAGATGTAACAAACTACGTTATGTATGAGGTCGGAAATCCTTCGCATGCTTTTGACCGTGCCAAGCTTGCCAGTTCAGCAATTGGGGTAAGACGAGGAAAAGAAAATGAAAAAATTACGTTGCTCGATGAAACGGTAGTTGAAGTATCGCCGGAAATATCAGTTATTACTGTTGGCGATAAAGCAGTTGCAGTAGCTGGAGTTATGGGGGGAATGGGGACAGAAATAGGGGATACAACCACGGATATTTTCTTAGAAGTAGCTAATTTTCGCCCGTATCTCATTCAAGAAACTTCTCGCCGCTTAAACACACGCACAGAAGCATCGACTCGTTTTTCTAAAGGAATTACGCCGACTTTGGCTAGTGAGGCAGCTGCCCGACTCGTTCAACTTTTAATTGAACTGGGTGGTGCTACCTTACAGGGAGTCATAGATACTCACCCTGAAGCTTTTGCTAGCAAAGTAATAGAGTTTCGTCCCCGTCGTGTTGTGAGCTTGGCTGGTACGAGTATTGGCGACGCTGATATGCGCAAAGTACTTGAGCGTCTACGTTTTGCTGTAGCTGTCCAGGGGGATGTCTGGCAGGTGAATGTACCGTCTGACCGACTGGATGTTGTAATTGAGCCAGATGTTGTTGAAGAAGTCATTCGGATAACTGGTTTAGGCGCGATTGAAAGTAAGCCACTTGAATCTCTTACACCGGTCGCTTTACCTAAACTGGTCTATTGGCGAGAAGCGATTCGAGATCTTCTCGTTGAGCAGGGTTTTACGGAAACGTATAACTACTCTTTTGAACCGGAAGTTGAGGCTGCTCTTTTAGATCATGATCAGGAAGAAAAAGTTGAAGTTCTGAATCCAGTTTCCCCCGACCAAAAATACATGCGAGCGCGGCTATTACCGGGTCTGCTAAAAAACCTACTTACTAACAAAGATGATTTTCATCGAAAGTTTTCTAAACAAGAACGAGCGTTGTTTGAAATTGGCAGTGTGTTTCGTAAAGGAAAAAATGGACGAGTACCAGAGGTAGTAGAACGTGAACATATTGCTGGTTGTATTGTTGGCGGTACTCCAGACGTACAGCAGGTGGTTGCTGCCATTGCTAATGCACTGGGTACTGAGTTGCCGACAAATAGTTTTGTCGGACCATTGCCAGCTGCTGTTTTAAAAGGACTGAAGTATCGTTTGCCAGTAACTGCTTTTGAGTTTGATATCGCGGATATGATCTCTCGAGCGCAAGATGTGTCTGTACCTATACAAAAATTATCTGAACTTGAGAATGCCAATATACCGGTCGTGCAATTTACGCAATACAGTCAGCATCCGAGTATGTATCGAGATATTTCACTCGTAGTACATACCAAAGCTTCAGCTCAGGAAGTTGAAGGAACCTTAAAAGAAGCGGGTGGAGAATTACTGAAGGATGTTGAGCTGTTCGATGAATTTGAGCTTTCAAAAAAGGATCAAAAGAGCCTTGCTTTTCACATTGAATTCCAGGCTTTAGATCGAACACTCACGGACGACGAAATAGATAAAGTTCAGGGAAAAATAACGACTGCTTTAAAGAAAAAGTACCAAGCGGAGATTCGTTAGGGGACAGCCGGAGGAGGCAACATATTGCGGTTTTAGACAGTGGAATTAAATAGGCAAAGTATGGTAAAATCGCTCAAGAGGGGAGCACCTAAAAAGCTCCGCTTTTCTATTAAAACTATGCCTAAACAAGCTCCAAAGAAGTCATCATATACCGCGAAAGACATTCGAGTTCTCGAAGGTCTTGAGCCAGTTCGTCTGCGACCGGGTATGTATATTGGTGGTACTGGAAAAGACGGTCTACATCATCTTGTTTGGGAAGTCGTGGACAACTGTATCGATGAAGCAATGGCTGGCCACGCGAAGAACATCGACGTGCGTCTGATGCCTGACAGCGTCGTGAGTGTAAAAGATGACGGTCGTGGTATTCCCGTGGAAAAACATTCCAAGACTAAAAAATCTACTTTGGAAACTGTTCTTACGGTTTTGCATGCTGGAGGTAAGTTCGGCGGAGGGGGATACAAGGTTTCAGGAGGTCTGCATGGTGTTGGTGTCTCCGTAGTAAATGCACTATCCGAGTGGCTGGAAGCAGAGGTGCACCGTGATGGTGGAGTATATACTCAGAAATTTAAGCGTGGAGCAGCTCAGAACAACGTCAAAAAGATAGGCACTTCAAAAGTAACAGGCACCACGATTACATTTCGACCCGATGAACAGATATTTCAAGAAATAGTCTTTGATTGGAATTATATTCTTCATCACTTGCGTCAACAGGCATACTTAACGCCCGGAGTAAAAATTCATATTTCAGATGAGCGTGAGGAAGGAAAAATTTCTCACTATACTTTTTACTTTGAGGGCGGTATCGAATCATATATTCGTCAGCTCAACTTGGGGAAAGATACCAAGAATGAAGCTATTTTCTACGCTCGTAAAGAACTAGAAAATGACACCTTGGTAGAAATTGCGTTGCAATATACCGATGTATACAACGAAACCATCCTAACCTTCGCTAACAATATTTATACGGTTGAAGGTGGCACGCACTTAACGGGTTTTCGTACCGCTCTTACTCGCACAATCAATGATTACGCTCGCAAACAAGCGTATCTGAAACAGAAAGACGATAACCTCACGGCGGATGATGTAAAAGAAGGGCTGACCGCAATCATAAGCGTAAAACTCCGTGAGCCACAATTTGAAGGTCAGACAAAAGCTAAGCTGGGCACTCCCGAGATGCGCGCTCATGTCATGAAGGTCATGAACGAATCCTTTGCTGCGTATCTAGAGGAACATCCACGTGATGGTCGCTCCATTGTCGAGAAGGTAGCCTTAGCGGCAAAGGCACGTCTGGCTGCTCGAGCTGCTCGGGATACGGTACTTCGAAAGGGAGCCCTTGATGGGTTTGCGCTTCCGGGAAAACTAGCGGATTGTTCACAGCGAGATCCAGCAAAATCTGAGATTTTCATTGTTGAAGGAGATTCAGCTGGTGGCAGTGCGAAGTCTGGTCGTGATCGTAAGTTTCAAGCCATTTTACCGCTGCGAGGAAAAATCCTAAACGTTGAACGAGCTCGTTTAGATAAAATGTTGGCTAACAATGAAGTAAAATCTCTCATTATTGCGATGGGTACGAGTATTGGTGAAGAATTCGAAGTAGAAAAGCTTCGGTATCACCGGATCATTATTGCAACGGATGCGGATGTCGACGGCTCTCACATCCGTACGCTGCTTTTGACGCTCTTCTTCCGCTATTTCCAACCAATCATTGATGGGGGCTACTTATACATTGCGCAACCACCGCTGTACAAAATTGATCACGGTAAGGAATCCCACTATGTATATTCCGATGAAGAAAAGGCAGCCCTGACTAAGAAGTTACAGGGTAAAAAAGGAGAAGAAGTAAAGCTCAATGTTCAACGATACAAAGGTTTGGGTGAGATGAATCCTCTGGAATTGTGGGAAACAACGATGGACCCGGCTAATCGTGTCTTAAAACATGTCACAATTGACGATGCGGCCGAAGCTGACAATACCTTTGAAGTTCTGATGGGGGACGAAGTAGGCCCTCGTAAGAAGTGGATTCAGACCCACGCTAAGACAGTTGAGAACCTTGACATCTAGTTGCTTTTTGCCACTGCCTCTACTATAGTGGGCATATCGCCCTCAAGGGCGGTTTTTAAGACCACAAAGATGAAAGTCACCGCACTTCCAAAACAGTCAATCCAGTTCGTAAAACAGTCTCGCGACGAGCTTAAGAAGGTTACCTGGCCCTCTCGTGAACAGACTATGAGATACACCGTGATTGTTGTGGTTGCCTCCATTATTGTGGGAGCAACGATCGGTGCTTTTGACTACATGTTAACCCTCATTCTTGAGAGCGCAATTTTGTAACATATGGCGGACGAAATGAAACAATCTGAACCTAATGACAGCCGCGGGTGGTACGTGCTCCACACGTATTCTGGTTATGAAGGAAACGTTGCTCGCAACCTCCGTCAACGTATTGAATCCATGGGTATGGAGGATAAGATTTTCCAGGTTGTAGTGCCAACCGAAAAGAAAATCCGAGTAAAGAGTGGCAAGCGCCAAACAATTGAAGAAAAACTTTTTCCTGGGTACGTTTTGGTGCAAATGATCGTTACCGAAGATTCTTGGTATGTTGTTCGTAACACGCCAAACGTCACTGGCTTCGTTGGTTCTGGAACTACACCAACCCCGGTGTCACAAGATGAAATTAACCGTCTTCTCAAGCGGATGGGCGAGCAAGAGCCAAAATACAAGATGGATGTCTCTGAAGGGGATATGGTTAAGATTATGGATGGACCCTTTAAGGAGTTTGAAGGTAAGGTTTCCGAGACGAATGAAGCTAAGGGTACCATTAAGGTTCTGGTGAATGTTTTCGGTCGAGAAACTCCAGTCGAACTTGACTTCCTACAGATTAAAAAGATATAGATACCTAGATGCCTGAAATCAAAGCAAAAATTAAAATCCAAGCTCCGGCTGGTAAAGCGACTCCCGCTCCACCAGTTGGTACTGCCTTGGGCCCACATGGCGTGAACATCAGCGAGTTTGTAACTCGCTTTAACGACATGACTAAAGACATGATCGGCGACATCATTCCGGTTGAAATTACTATCTACCAAGACCGAACGATGGATTTGAAACTAAAGACCCCGCCGGCAGCTGAACTTCTGAAGAAGGCAGCTGGTGTTAAAAGTGGATCAGGAAAACCAAATACAGAGAAGGTTGGCAAGGTTACCAAGAAACAAGTCCAAGATATTGCGGAGCGCAAAATGGAAGATTTGTCTGCTCGCGACCTTGATGCAGCTATCAAAATCATTGCTGGTACTGCTCGCTCAATGGGAATAACCGTAGAGTAATGCGTGGCAAGATCTACAAACAGGCTAAGCAAAAGGCTCCGAAGGAATCGGTAGATGTTACGGCTGCAGTTACATTTGTAAAAGAGCAAGCTCGCAAATCGTTTGACGAAACTATTGAACTGCATGTTCGTCTCGGGGTTAGCGCTGAAAAATCTGATCAAATGGTTCGTGGCTCTATTCAGTTACCATCCGGTACACCAAAGCAAAAGAAGATTGCTGTTATCACTGACGATGCTGCTAAGCAAAAAGCAGTAAAAGCAGCTGGTGCAAATATTGTGGGGGGACAGGAATTAATAGATAAGATTATCAAGGAAGGTGCACTCGAGGTTGATTCAATTGTGACGACACCAGACATGATGCCAAAGTTAGCAAAAGCTGCTCGTATCTTAGGTCCAAAAGGGCTCATGCCAAATCCAAAGAACGGAACCGTAACACCGGATATTGAAGAGGCTGTGAAAGCGCTGGCTGGTGGTAGGATCTCATACAAGATGGATAGCTTGGGTAATATTCATGAAGTTATTGGTAAAGCTAGCTGGGATGCGGAAAAAACTGCTGTCAATGCTACTGCTTTGATCAATGCGATTCGTGCCAATCGTCCCGCTACTTCCAAAGGTGAATTCATGCGTAGTATAACAATTTGCTCTACGATGGGTCCGGCTGTTCGGGTTCGTCAGTAGGCGACAGACTTAAGGCTGTATCGCTAGGATATAGCTTCTGGTTTATCGCTTATGGCTGGTAAACTCATTTCCTTTGACGGACTAGATTCAAGCGGCAAAGCGACGCAAGTACGCTTGCTGGTTGAACGTCTGCGTGCTGTCGGCCAGGATGTATTACAAGTAGAAACTCCAGATTACTCCACGCCTTCTGGTAAGGAACTCAAGGCACGTTTGCAGGGAAAACTTGGTGACTGGATGACTACCCCCTGGCAAGACAAAGTACGGTATTTTGCGACCAATCGTGTTGAGCACAAAGACGAAGTTATAACCATGCTTAAAAAAGGTGGAATTGTCGTTTATGACCGATATGTTCCAAGTTCACTGGTATTTATGGAAATTGAAGCAAAGCCATCGGAGCGAGCAGAAGTTCACGCCACAATTGAGCAGACGGAGTATGAAGCCAACGGCATGCCCCATGAACATCTATCGTTGTTTCTTGATGTCCCTCCGCAAATTGCTCTCAAGCTTCTTGGCGGGCGTAAAAAGAAACGCCAAGATGACGATGAATATACTGATCAGTTTGAAGTACAGCAAAAAATGCATGAAGCATATATTCGTCTAGCTTCTGAACAGCCAAACCGAGTCCATCGCATCCAGTGTGTAGAAGAAGGAAGACTGCTGTCACCGAAAAAAATAGCTGCTAAAATTTGGACGTTATGGGAACATTTGTAGTTATTGAATCTTCTGACGCCGCTGGTGGCAGCACCCAGACCGATTTACTGGTAAAGCGGATTAAAAAAAGCGGATATACACCGCACCAATTTCATTTTCCGCAGGAAGATGAACCAACGGGACAAATTATTTACGGTAAGTTTCTGCGTGCTAAAAATAAGGGACACTTTAGCAAGAGGGAACAAGCGCTATTGTACGTACAAGATTTTTATTCTCGTAGTAAAGAATTCTTTGCGATTATTGATAGTGGTAAGAAAAACGTTATCGTCTCGGATAGATACTGCACCAGCACGATGGTGTATCAAACAGCTGGGATGAGTGGGAAAATAAGAAAAAAGATGATGGCGTGGCTTACCTGGCTCGCGTGGGAGGACGAGCCCCGTCTACCACGGCCCGATCTTGTTATTTTTCTTGATATCCCAGTTGAAGTAGCACTTGAACGCCTAAAAAGTAAGAAAGTGGATTACCACGAGCGCCGAGATATGTTGCTACGCTTTCGTCGCAGTTATCTCCGTTTAGCCAAAGAACAGGGCTGGGTAACAGTGAACGCAGTAGATGCAAAAGGAGAATCTCGTTCCCGGGAAGATATCCATGAAGACATTTGGCAGATCACTCGTAAGACTATAACCTAAAGAGTATGAAAAAAACGTGGTTTGTATCACATCCCTCCGGCTCAACACAGCACACCCCGATGTTTTTTAATGCGGTTAATGACTTTGCTAAACAGCATCCAGAAATTGAGTTTAAATTTCCTCAGGAAGAAAAGGGAAACATTCAGAAAACAAAAGACGATATTGCGTCCGCTACTTTGATTTTGGTAGAGGTATCCATTCCATCAACTGGGTCGGGGATAGAACTGGGGTGGGCGAATGCATCGGGTGTACCGATCATTGCGTTCCATCAGGGAGGAGCAGAACCATCGCCGGCCGTTCAGTTTGCTACTAAAAACATTCACGTCTACGTGACGGAAGAACACATTGTCGAAGTTTTGAATTCGCTGGCGTAAATTACCGGCCGCTGCTGCCAAACCCCTTGGCTCCTCGATCTGACGAGGGGAGTTCATCTGTTTCTTGAATTTCAGCTGGTTCGAATTTTTGGAGGATGCACTGTGCTATTTTATCTCCGGCCTGGATATCATGTGATTCTTGAGAGAGGTTGATGAGGACAATTTTCCATTCACCTCGATAGCCGCTATCGATAACCCCGGCCAGGCGATGGATACCTTTACTGCCAAGACCAGAGCGATCCCAAATAAGAGCGACATGACCGTCAGGGATAGCAACAGCAATACCCGTGGTAAACGCATGAACCTCACCAGGCTTTAGGGTGTACGTTTCGTTGGTGAACATATCGATACCAGCATCAGTGGTATTACCTTTCGCCGGCATCTTGGCATCGGCAGATAGTTTTTTTACGTGAAAAGGAATCATAGCTTTTCTTTGCTAATACCAGATTCTGTCGCGCTTGTTTGCAACCGATATTTTGCGTGGGCCTTTTTGTAATAGGGAACTTCAGCAGGTGAAGTAAGGGGCTCAAAGATAAGTTGGCAGATCCGCATCTTGGGATATAGAAGAATCGGTACCATTCCAATATTCCGAAGTTCAAGGGTAATATTGCCGCGCCAGCCGGCGTCAATATGGCTAGCAGTCGAATGAATAACGAGTCCGAGTCGGCCAAGTGAACTTCGTCCTTCTACGCGGGCGGCCATTTCAGCACCCCACTGTACCCATTCAAATGTTGAGGCTAGGACAAATTCATTGGGATGAATAGCATACGGTTCCTTTTTTGTTATTTTGACCAAGTCGGTCATGCCGTCAGTTGTTTTGGGATTAAACGGATCCACAAACGGCTGCTTGCGATGTTTAAAAACGCGAAAATCGTACCCCAGGCGAAGGTCTAAACTAGACGAGCCGAGTTGTTCTTTCAAGTTTGGCTTTGGGTCAACAATGATCCGCTTTTCTTGCAAAGCCTTCCTAATATCTCGGTCGGATAGAATCATATCCTACCTATTGTATGGGGAGTGATTGATCAATACAAGCAGCTCGGGTACGCTCCGATATATGGAATTAGAACCTGTTATTGGTCTAGAAATTCACATACAGCTCAAAACAAAATCCAAGATGTTTTGTGAGTGCGCCAACATTTTTGGCGACGTTGTACCCAACTCTGCTACCTGCCCAATTTGTCTAGGCTATCCTGGAACACTGCCTGTCCCTAATAAACAGGCAGTAGAATGGACACACAAGCTGGGAGCGGCGCTCAATTGCGAACTTGCAGCGAAGAGTAAGTTTGATCGCAAGAGTTACTTCTATCCTGATTTGCCGAAAGGATACCAAATTAGCCAGTATGATCAGCCGTTTTGTGGAAAAGGGGAACTAACAATTACCGTCGGCGGGAAAAGGCGAACAATTGGTATTACTCGTATTCATTTAGAGGAAGACGCTGCGAAGAATACACACCCCAAAGGGGCAGATTACACGTTAGTGGATTATAACCGGGCCGGAACGCCACTTGCTGAGATGGTTACCGAGCCGGATTTAACCTCACCACAGGAAGCGAAAGTTTTCTTACAAGAGTTGCAAAAGATTGTGCGGGCACTTGGAATTTCTGATGCCAATATGGAGGAAGGACAAATGCGCTGTGATGCCAATATTTCTTTGCGAGAAAAGGGAACAACTGCGCTGAATCCAAAAACAGAAGTAAAAAATATTAACTCATTCCGTTTTGTTGAACGAGCTTTGCAATATGAGATAGAGCGACAGCAAAAAGAACACGCGGTCGGGAATATTCCCAGGCAAGCGACCCGTGGGTTCGATAGCGAGGCTGGTACTACCTACGAACAACGAACCAAAGAGGAAGCAGCTGACTACCGCTATTTCCCCGAACCAGATATCCCGCCATTTGTATTCACTGAAGATTATTTTGCTAGTACCATAAAACAGGTGGGTGAATTACCAACAGCCAAGAAGGACCGATTTGTTTCGCAGTACGGCCTGGCCGAGGAACAGGCTCTTCTTCTCGCAGCCGAGCATGAATTAGGACACGTCTTTGAAGATGTTGTCTCAGAAATTGAGCAACTAGAAAAAGAGCAGGTAGCAATTGCTTCTTCAGTGATACCGAAGTTAGTTCAGCTCACGGCTAGCATTATTTTACGAGAGTTGCGAAATATACTAACGGCCCAGAATCTTGATCATGCCAGTCTCAAAATTACTGCTGAAAATCTAGCGGAGCTTACGAATCTGGTCCATATCGGTACCGTTGGTCGAACGTCAGTTGCCAAAATTCTAAACGAAATGCAGCGCACTGGCGGTGATCCTGACGCTATCATTCAAAACCTGGGACTTGAGCAAGTAAGTGGAGAGGAAGAACTTGAAGGACTTGTTGACCAAGTGATTGCCGAAAATCCGGATGTGGTTGAAAAGATTCAATCTGGAAAAGGTGGCGCTATCCAATTTCTCATGGGTCAGGTAATGGCTAAATCTAAGGGAAAAGCGAACCCACAAGTTATAACTGAACTCCTCAAAAAGAAATTGACCACTGAGTAGTGGAGGAGCATAATCGAGCCGTTGTCCCTCGGGTCTTTTCAAGGAGGTGGACATGCTCATTACAAATTGGCAAGAAGCGGTGGCATTTTATGTTGACGCCCGCTCGCTCTACGCCAGTCAGCAACAACCCATGGGTCTGGTGAAAGAGACGGCTCAGTCACTGCCAGCGGCGGCGCACGGGCTGCTTTTTCTGGACCACATACACTCCTTTTTTGTCGGATCCTTTTTATTTCTCGTTCATCTGGTCATTGGTATCCATCATGTGGCAATGGCCAATGCCCGCTATTGGGAGATTAAATCGTATCAACTTTACATCGGTCAGTGGAGTGATGATCTGGCAGAGATTGATCGCGAAGAGCCGGCAGGATATTCTGTAGTCAATGGCCTTCTGCAGGCATTGAGCGATCAAGACGTTACTCGTCTGCAGCGCTCACTTGAAGATCTGGCATGTTACCCTGATCTTGAGTGCTCGTTTATCAGAGATATCCGTCAGTACGGCGTCCCGGCAGTCACACTCTATTTACAAACGTATGTGGAGTCGACCAATGAGCGAGCAACCTGAAGTATCCCGAGCGAGTGTTGAGAAAATTGACGGAAGTCGAGTCCCAGAAGAATGGATTACCCTAAAATCTCGATCTCGACGACACCGATCATCTCGGTGGTTTGAAGAGGAGGAAATTGATGGTAGCCAGATTCTCTCGTGTATTATCGGGATTCTCATGATTTTTGCCCTGGCTTGCGCAGCTGGCGCAACTCTAATTATACGGGTGCGCGGTGGCTGGTGATCCAGTGAATATCTTCTCTCTTGCGCCACCACGACATTTGCCGCCTGGCGTAACGGAGATTGGCGCGAACCATTTCAGTTAGCGCCATTTTTTTATCTAATTTTTTATCAAGCACTAAGGCTGCTTCTCGATAATTCATAGTCTGTAAAAGCGGAAGCTCGTTTCCGTATTTTTGGCGTAATTGCTCCGTCTCGTCGAATAGTCCCTCCATAAACATTTTCTCAGCACGTTCCGTAATGTTTTTTTCTAAGGCTTTCCACCCAGGAAACAGTCCGATTATCTCGATAATATATTTTGGTTCACGCTTCTGGCGCAGAGAAGAAAAAGGTTGTCCAGTTGCGGTAATAACTTCAAGAGCGCGAATAATGCGACGTTTATGATGGGGTTCAATAAATTCTTTAGCAGCTGGATCTTGCGTAAGAAGTTTAGCATAGAGGTCGTTTGTCGATTGGGTTTCAAGTTCTGCACGAAGAGATTCGTTAGGGGAAACGTTGGGAACACTATAGTTAAAAACGATGCTGTCGACATACAGCATGGTACCACCGACTAAAAGAGGATTGTGACTTTGATCAATGATATGAAAAGCAGCTTCTTGCCATTCTGTCAGTGTCATCGGATTATTTGGCGTTCGAACGTTCAGCAGATAGTGGGGGATGTCATTAACTAAATCGGCGGTGAAAATATCATGAGCGTTTGAATTCCAGGCCTCTTGAGGTTTAGCAGTTCCACTATTCATGCCGGCGTAGAGCTGGCGTGAATCTGCCGATATAACAGCCCCGTTTGTCTGCTGGGCGATCTGAATAGCGTAATCGGTCTTACCGGCTGCTGTAGGGCCTACAATGACCTTTAAATGCAGTTTTTCTGTCATAAGGGCTACTATATACTATACCTATGGTAAAACTTCTATTAGTAATCGCTGTAATTGCAGCGGCGCTTTTGACGGGAGTAGTAGAGGTAAAATTTCATTTCGATAAGCTCGTAAGTGCTCCAGGTACCCTCACGCGTATGGCCGTAAACGGAAACCTGCTTGAACAGGGAAGGTCACTAGTGGTAAACGTTAAACGATACACCGAATTATATTCTGCTCAAGATCCGGCTCAGAAAATGGAGGTTATGTTAGGATTCGTCCGCCAAGATGCTACTCGCCTCGACGAGCTAGTACAAAAAGGAGCTTCCTCAGAAAAAATTGTTCCTCAAGCAAAGTTATTAGCTAAAAGTGTAGAACAAGCTCGTGAACAAGCATGGAAACTTTCCGAAGGAGAACGAGAAGAGCTAGAAGGTATATCCCAGGAAGCATTTGATGAAGCCAGCAAAGCACTAGCTACCATCCAGGGGTTGCAGCAGGAAGCCGAGGAAAATAGTAGACAGCTCGCAGATATCGCTGAAGATATTTCTCAAAAAGAAGGCGAGGTTGCTGGCTCTGAAGACAAGGTAGAAGAAAAATCTGTTACACCTTCACCTAGCGCAATTCCGTTACAGTTCTAGCGTTCTGGTCGGTAAATTAAATACTCGACCTCATCCAAGATAGTTCCTCTTTGATTTTCTTTTGTAAGCTCACGGACTACTTTACCACCGAGCGATTCAACAATTTTTCGAGAAGGAATATTTAATTTGGAAACAGGATAGTGAATGTACTCGTAGTTCGTATTTTCATCAGCCCATTTTTTTACCGCCGTCACCGCTTCTCGTCCGTAGGCGTTTCCGTGAGCGATTTTTTTTACCCAAATACCAAGCTCCGGATCTTTTGTGTCTCGATCGAGTTTATGTAATCCAACACAGCCCAGAAATTCTTGAGTCTTTTTGTTAAGTATCGCCATAACTAAATCAGAACCAGCCTCAATTTTCTTTTGAGAAGATTCAATAAATTCTTCAGTGTCTCGAGGAGTTTTCGGAGGAGTCGGGTACATGTATGTAGTAATCTCCGCGGTAAACTCTTGGAAAATAACATCGCCGTGGTCTAGCGAAATGGGTACAAGGATAAGGCGATCAGACTCTATGCGAGTATTACTCAAGTTTTGGCTATTGGGCAGCGAGTACTTCATTGTTTGTACTAACTGCGTGTTCGGATATGTTCGGTAAGAGTGGTTATGACGTCTCCAATTTTTTGCGCACCTTTATCTCCTTCAGCACGTAAGCGGACAGCAACTGTTTCGTCTTCAACTTCTTTTTTACCAACAATTAACATAACCGGAACTTTCATTGTTTGGGCTTCGCGTATTTTTTTGCCAATACTTTCTGAGCGCTCATCGGTTTCAACACGAATACCAGCTTCTTTAAGCGTAGCTGCAATACCTTTGGCGTATTCTAATTGATCATCGGAAATAGGGAGAATGGCAACTTGAACAGGGGAAAGCCAGAGAGGTAACGCTCCTGCATAATGCTCAATTAATATGCCCATAAACCGCTCTACCGAGCCGAGGATAGCCACGTGGAGCACCGCCGGCGCGTGTTCTTGACCATCTTGTCCGGTGTATCGCATTTGAAAGTTCTCAGCTTGGACGAAATCAAGCTGAACGGTTGTGAGTTGCCACATGCGACCAATAGCGTCCTTCACCATAATATCTATCTTGGGTCCGTAAAAAGCAGCTTCACCTTCTTCAACTAAGTAGGGTGCGCCCCAAGCTTTTACCGCCTCGACTAAAATAGTTTCAGCTTTTTTCCAAACAGCATCGTCACCAAAATACTTTTCTGAATGCTTGGGATCACGAATAGAAATCTGCACATGATAATCTTTAAAACCAAACACGTTATAAGCTTCTTTCATCAGTCCCAAAATCATTTCAATTTCCGCTTGAATTTGATCATGGCGCACGAAGTGGTGAGTGTCGTCTTGAGTTAAGGCGGCAACGCGGACGAGACCAGATAGTTCGCCGCTTTTTTCATTGCGGTACACCGCTGTATTCTCCGCAAAACGTAAGGGGAGATCGCGGTAGCTGTGAGGACGAGAGTTAAACAACTCAAAATGATGAGGACAGTTCATGGCCTTCATCACAAATTCATTGCCGTCTTTATCTTTCATGATTGGCATCATGGCGTCGTATTTTCCCAAGTGTCCGCTCTTAATATACAAATCCGTCTTCGCGATGTGGGGAATCGTGACAAAAGAGTAACCGCGTTTTTCTTTCGCTCTTCGGACAAAGTGAAGTAACTCTTCCCGGATAACAGTGCCGCGTGGAGTAAACATTGGGAGGCCTGGGCCGACTAAGGGAGAGAAAGCAAAGAGGTCTAATTCCTTACCGAGTTTTCGATGATCCCGTTTCTTTGCTTCTTCAAGCTGCACCAAATGTGCCTTTAGAGCATCCTTCGTTGGAAAGGCGGTGCCGTAAATGCGAGTAAGCATCGCGTTTTTCTCATCTCCTCGCCAATATGCGCCTGCCAGTGTAAGGAGCTTAAAGTATTGTAACTGTTTTCTTGGTTCAGCTACATGTCCGCCTCGGCACAGGTCGGTAAATGTGCCAGCGGTATACAGCGTAATTTTTTCGCCGCGCTCGGCAATTTCATCAACTAATTCAGTCTTATATATGTTGTCTGCAAAAAGAGACTTGGCTTCTGTAGCGGTTACTTCTTTGTGAGTGAATTCTTTCCAATCCGCTAGAAGCTGGGTCATTTTCTTTTCAATGGCCTTGAAGTCTTTCTCCGAGATGGGGGAAGAGAATTCAAAGTCATAATAAAAACCATCCTCAATAGCTGGGCCAATCGTTGGTTTGGCATCAGGCCATAATTCCAAAACAGCGGCGGCGAGTAAATGTGCCGCGGAGTGCCTGAGGTGGTCTAATTCTTCTTGAGTATGCTGCTGAGCCATGACAGTGTTTTGTACCACCTCATAATAGCACGAAGCAAGGGCTTTACTGCTGTGGCTGTCTCACACTAATTTCCGTGGCGGCGCGGCGTGAAGGAACACTTTGTACCCAAAATGGAGAAAACTGCACTTCTGCTTTTCCAACAGAAGGGAACTTCTCAAAATGTTCAATGGTTTCCTGAGTACCGAGCCCAATAATACTTTCGCCAGAAAGAACGCTTGGTTCAATTTTACGAGCAAACGTACCGGTCAGCGTTCCGGTAATTCTTGCTTGGCCTCGCTCAAAATCTGCTCGACCAATGGTGGCGGTGAAAGAAGCCGGATCGTAAGCGACAAATTCTTCTTCTTGGGTACTGTTTGAGCGCAAGGCTAGTAGGGTGAGGCTGAGTAAATCATTTTGGTCGGCAACGAAGGCACGGACTCGTACTTTCTGTTTTACTTCAAAAGAAACAGCCTTGCTTCCAGGCTCCGCTGAAGATTCATCGAGGATTGTCTCAAAGTGCACGAGGTCAGGGTTTACGGAAGCGCCACCAGCTTTCAAGGTAAGTTCACTGACCGCTCGTTCTCTTAAGGCTTGAGAAATTTCTTCCTTCGCTTTTGTTACTTCTTGCTCGGATACGACAGCATCTGTCACGAGGCCACCACTGAACGTTTGGGTGCTTTCTCCATGCACAACAGATTGCATTGGTAGGGGGAGTCTGTCGACAATAAATGTACCGGCGGCGACATTGCTACCCGATCCAATTTCTTCAGCGGTAACAGTAACATCTACCCGACCCTTAGGGGGAATACGAACGGCTGCATCTGTTAAGAATTGTTTGCCAGAGGCCTCATGACGCAGATGAGTTTTGGGGAGTAAGGGTTGGTCTTCGTCCTGATCGTTTATGAGAGTAACTTTTCCTCTAGCAAAGTCTTCCTTGGCATCTTTTGCTTCACGAGTAATAGTTTTTGTTTCCTCAAGTTCTGTTTCTACAATGTGGGCCGGCAGCACAAACCGAACGAAATCTGGTCCTTCAGCATCTTTTGCTAAGGTTATTTCCTGGGTGACGGAACGTGTCTCTTGAGCCGGAATGAGCGTTACCTTAGCGGAAGGTAGAAAGACAACTAAAACAATACCAATCAGGAGTAATCCAATTACTACCAGCAGGATAAGGAAGGCGCGGCGAGATAACTCTAGCTGAAATGACATAGGAATTTATCTGACAAAGCGTACTGCCTCACTTCCAATAACGCCAGACAGTTGCGTTTTGTTTTCCTGAGTCGGAAGAATACGAAACTTGGTAGTAATACGTTTAATGCGACCGCCATTACTAATAAGAAGTTCAATCGGGGTGCCACCTTCGCTATGCAGGGTAGAAAACAGTTGTTGGAGAGTAGCGAGCTTCTCACGAGGAGTATTTGGCGGAACATAGATGGAGATAGATTTGAGGGGAGTAGATGAGGAGGAACTATTAAGGCGAGTAAGAGAAGTAAGATTTTCTTCGGTTAACATCCAGCATTTATCTGCCAGTATTTTTACTTCATCATCCTTATCACTTATTTTTCCGGTGACGATGACCAGCGCACCGTCTTGCCAAATATCGCTCGTCTTTTCGAGAAGAGAAGGAAACACGAGTGCTTCTGCTTTTCCGGATAAGTCTTCCATTTGAGCAAACACCATTGGCTGTCCTTTCTTTGTAATGATCTTACTGATGCGAGTAATAACTCCAGCAATACGCACACTTTTTTCACCTTTGTGTGCTGGCAACTCTCCGAGGGGAATAACAAGGCCAGCCAGCTTAGGTGCCAGGCTCTTGAGTGGGTGTTCCGAGACATATAGCCCCAGTAATTCTTTCTCCCATTTCAGTCGATCTTCTTTAGAAGCAGGCTGAGAAGGAGAAAGCGTAATTTTTGGTTTTACATTTTCGCCTGCACCACCGAACAAGTCTTGCTGACCGGATTCGCGTTGCGCGCGAGCCGCGCGACTGAATTCAAGCAGTCGTTCAACATTTTCTAGTACCTGGTTTCTCTCCGCCATCTCGTCGAGTGCACCCGCTCGGGTTAGGCTTTCTACAGTTTTGCGATTAAAGTCTCGAGTGCCCATGCGAGCAAAAAGGTCAGCGATATCTGAAAACGAACCGTTTTTCTCACGGTCGTTAATAATATTTTGAGTAACAACGAGTCCAACGTTCTTAATGGCTCCTAGACCAAAGCGAATAGCATTATTTTCTACACTGAAATCTACCAAGCTTCTATTAATATCCGGTGGCAAAACAGTTAAACCTATTCCGACAGCATCTGCTACTTCAATTGCCTGGCGATCAGTATTGCCCTCATCGCTGGTGAGGAGGGAGGCCATAAACTCTGCTGGGTAGTTCGCCTTCAGGTAAGCAGTCTGGTAAGCAATCAGTGCATAGCAAGCAGCATGTGCTCGATTAAATCCATAACGAGCGAACGGTTCAATAAAGTCCCACACTTTTTCGGCCGTTGGTTGATCAATATTTTTGTTCGTGAGTGCACCCTGAACAAATTTAGTGCGCTGTTCATCAAGTAACGCTTTAATTTTCTTACCTACTGCTTTACGTAAAATATCGGCTTCAGCGTAAGAAAAGCCAGCAAATTCTCGGGCAATCTGAAGTACCTGATCCTGGGTAACGATGACGCCATATGTTTTTTCTAGTATTGGCTGGAGAAGAGGATGGAGATAGGTAATCTTTTTACGTCCGTGTTTGGCGGCGATGAAGTCTGGAATTGAATCCATCGGCCCTGGTCGGTAAAGCGCCACCATTGAGATAATGTCTTCAAATTCGGTTGGCTTAAGTTCTTTCAGATACCGCTTCATACCAGCCGATTCAAGCTGGAAAACACCAGTTGTTTTTCCTTCTTGGAGGAGACGATAAGAAGGACCGTCATCCATCGGGAGAGTATCGAGCACGAGATTAATACCGCGGTGCTGGTGTACCAGCTTTAAGGCTCGACCAATAACAGTTAAGTTTTTTAGACCCAAAAAGTCCATTTTAAGGAGTCCTAAGTCCTCAATGGGGCCCATGGCGTATTGGGTGACCGTATCTTTTTCGCCGTCAGATGTACTAGATAGCTGGAGAGGAACGTACTCAGTAATGGGCTTATCGGTAATAACAACCGCGGCGGCGTGAGTAGAAGCGTGACGAACTACTCCTTCTAGCTTACGAGCAGTATCAATAAGGCGTTTGGCTTGAGGGTCACCGTTGTACAAGCTTTTAAATTCAGCTGAGGTAGTAAGGGCAGCATTGAAATCCGTAAACGGCGGAATGGCCTTCGCTATTTGATCACAGAAAGAATACGGAAACCCAAGTGCTCGACCGGCATCGCGAATAGCGGCTCGAGCGGCCATTGTTCCAAATGTAATGATCTGAGCGACGTGCTCATGTCCATATTTTTCTCGTACGTAATCAATGACTTCGCCACGCCGATCGTCAGCAAAATCCAAATCGATATCTGGCATGGATACACGTTCAGGATTAAGGAAACGCTCGAACAGCAAGTTATACTTAAGCGGATCAACGTTTGTGATGTTCGTTAAGTACGACACCAAACTTCCAGCCGCACTCCCACGACCCGGGCCTACTAAAATTCCTCGGTTTTTCGCTTCGTTTACAAAGTCGGCAACAATGAGGAAATAAGAGGCGTACCCGGTTTTTTCAATAACCGAAAGTTCGTAGTCGAGACGTGCATGTGCTTCTTTTGGTTGCTTGTTAGCGTACCGAGTTTTTAATCCCTCTTGAGATATACGACGGAGCTCCTGATCAGGTTGTTTTCCTTTTGGCAGTGGATATCGGGGAAGCCGATGGACACCGAATTCGAGCTCGAGAGAGCACATTTCTGCAATCTTTTGAGTATTATCGATTGCTTCCGGATGAGATGCCCACGCTTTCTTAAGTTCTTGAGGGCTCTTTAGAGAGTAGTCTTCGTCGAGCATCGACATGCGGTCGCGGTCGGTAACAATCTTACCAGTCTGGACGCACAGGAGAACATCGTGAGCGTGGGCGTCTTCTGGTTTAACGTAATGGGAGTCGCTAGTGGCGACGAGCGATAAATTATATTTTTTAGAAAAGGTAATGAGGGCGTCGTTTACAACTGTTTGCTTGCGAATCGTGGGGTGATCTTGAACTTCCAAATAAAAGCGATCAGGGCCGAACACATTTAGGTGCCACTTAATGATGCGATCGGCGTCGTCAGGACGACGTTCCGTAATTGCTTTAGATAAATCGCTATTAAGACATCCAGATAAAACGATTAATCCTTCGCTATGTTTTTCTAGGAGTTCGTAGTCAATCCGGGGACGATAGTAATATCCCTGTAAGTGCGCCTTGGTTGTTAGTTGAATAAGGTTTTTATACCCCGCCATATTCTGGGCAATGAGCGTAAGGTGGCGTGGTTTACCACGTCGCTCCTTATGTCCTTCGGGAGCCACGTACGTCTCCAGACCAATAATGGGCTTAATTCCAGCCGCTGTAGCTGCCTGGTAGAACTCAATTGCCCCATACATAGCTCCGTGGTCAGTTATGGCGATAGAGTCCATGCCGAGCTCTTTGACTCGGCTAATAATGTCATCAATCTTTCCTAAACCATCGAGCAGGGAATAGTGGGTATGAAAGTGGAGGTGGGTGAAATCTGACATGGTGAAAGTGGCTTTTTAGTATATCTAAAAACTCATAGCTTTGCTTGGTAGTTGAGCTACACTTAGGAGATGAATTCGCACCGACGCATGAAGCAAATTGGATACGTTGCCTCTCTGGTCGTAGTACTAGTCATCTTTTTTTCACTGATTGTTCCATTCTCAGTTCGTCTATTCGCTGAGAAGACTCCAGTCGTTACGCCAAGTCCTTACCAGCCAATTAAACTTGAGCAGGAAGCTATTATTGTGCATCAGCGCCCCGACGGCAGCCGTACCGCGGATATCGTGGCCCAAGTACGCAACCCTAACTCTCGAGCTGGTCTCAGCAGCTATGTCGTAACGTTTAAAGTACTCAACCCTGCTGGAGAAGAAATTCTCTCTCATACAGAAAAAACACATCTGCTGCCAGGAGCGCTCCAGTATGTCGTCGCTATTGACGTTCCAATCCCGGTTGAAGCTGCCATCGGGCGTCTGCAGGTACTCTTGCCGGCAGAAGGGGATTTAACGTTCCAGCCACTGCCTAATGGACTCAATCCGCCCGAATTTCAGACACTCCTCCAGGGTCGATCCCAGCGCGATATCGCTGGTATCCCCATAGAAACGCAGACAGGTTTGGTTACGAATGCCAGTACGTTTGATTGGGAGAAAGTAGAAGTCGTAGCGGTTGGTCTCAATGCTCAGCGCCAGATCATTGCTGTTGGTAAAACATTCTTAGGCCGCCTCCTGGTAGGGGAGCAGCGACAGTTTACCGTAACGTGGCCGACGACGGGTGAGCCTATTCGAAATGTTATTGCTCTCCCTAGTACGGATATGTTTAACGAAGAAAATCTAGTCGAAACCCTAGGCAACTCGGGGACATTGCGATGACATGGCGAGAATGGGCAGCCTCTCTTGATTGGGTGCTGCTCGGAGCTAGTTTATTGATCGTACTGATGGGACTCGGAATGCTCATTAGTTCCGCTCCTAGTAGTGGCCTTACTTCTGGTTTGGCGTTGCGCCAAGCAGTCGCTCTGCTTGTAAGTGTTGCCGTAATGGTTGGCGTAGCCCGCATCCCGTACCATGTCTGGCAACGATGGGCCCCCTGGTTATATGGGATAGGGCTTGTAGGGTTACTTGTAGTAACCACCACTGGTGAACTTATTCGCGGTACGGTAAGCCGTCTTGAGCTCTTTGGTTGGCAATTGCAGCCGTCGGAGTTCATGAAAGTGGCGCTCGTCCTGGTCTTAGCCTGGCTATTAGTTCGGTACCGCACCATTGGATGGCGGGCGGTTACGCTCAGCACGCTTTTGCTAGCTCTTCCAACGGGCCTCGTGCTTGTTGAACCAGATGCGGGTATGGCTGCGCTCCTTATTGCTACTTGGGGTGGGTTGCTGCTCTTTGCCGGACTGCCTTGGCGGTATGTAGCTGTACTTGGGCTCCTGGGTATCCTTCTCGGAGGAGGAGCCTGGCAATGGTTGCTTCTGGATTACCAAAAAGATCGTCTGCGCACTTTTTTTCAGCCTGGCGCTGACCCGCTGGCCGCCGGTTACAACATTACTCAATCCATGATTGCTTTTGGGTCAGGAGGAGTATTCGGGCGAGGGCTGGGACACGGCCCACAATCCCAGCTTAAGTTCTTGCCGGAGCGGCATACCGACTTTGTCCTTGCCAGTTTAGGAGAAGAGCTTGGGTTTATTGGCGTCACTATTCTGATTGCTTTGTACGCCACGCTTCTATCTCGTATTCTGCGGATCGCGAAAAGTACCCAGGATAAATTTGGGCAACTTCTGGCCGTTGGTATTTGTATTGTGATGCTGGCGAGCTTTACCGTAAGTGCTGGTATGAATATTGGTTTACTGCCAGTCACGGGAATTCCACTCCCTCTGCTGTCCTATGGGGGATCGAATCTTCTGGCTACGTTCTTCCTCTTGGGGTTAGCTCAGTCTATTAGGGCCTACAGCCGCTTCGTACAGACCGCGCCCCATGAGATTAGTGGCCTCAGTTGACTACTAATTATGTTCTAAATGGGGGTAGGAAGAATTGACTTTAGGCCATTTTTAGATTATTATGATAGTAGTATGCAGTTCGATGACAACATGCACTTCGTCTCCCGCTGCCCCTTCTGCAGCGCTGAATACGACCTTGATGGCGCTAAAGTCATTGGGGAGGAAGATGAAGCTACCGTCGTTTATGTCACTTGCTCAAAATGTGAATCTTCTATCGTAGCCATGGTTGCCATGACTGGTCTTGGCATTGTAAGCCTGGGTCTCGTAACAGATATGACTGAAGAGGATACAAAGAAATTCTTTAGTAACAAGTCCGTTTCCAGTGACGATATCCTTCACATTTACGAGACACTCAAAGAAGACAAAAATGCCGTTCAGTCCCTGAAAAAACACGGCTCAGTCGTGAAATGAAGTAAGGGGTAGAAAGGCCCCACCTAAACCCCGCATGCCAGCGGGGTTTATAGTTGCTTTTTTTCCTGAAATAAGTACGATACAGCTCTAATGGGAAAGCAAATAAAATTAAAGGGAACTGTACGAGAAAAAACAGCTACTGCTGTCCGCCGTGACGGATTGGTACCGGCTGTTCTCTATGGTCATAAAGTAACTTCTCAAAGCATCCAGATTGATGCTCGCCAGTTTGCGAAAGTATACGAACAAACCGGCTACACCTCTCTTATTACCCTCGAGCTAGGCGACGGACAGGAGCATATGGTGATTCTGAGAGACATCCAGCGTCATCCACTACGAAATGACGTTGTTCACGCAGATTTTTACCAGGTTCGTATGGACGAGAAGATAAAGGCCAACGTACCGCTCGTCGTAACTGGAGAATCCTCAGCTATTAAAGACTTAGGTGGTGTTCTGGTACGTCCAATGGATGAAGTTGAGGTAGAAGCCCTCCCCCAAGATCTACCACAGAATATTTCTGTAGATATCTCTGTTCTCGATACGTTTGAGAAAATATTTCACGTAAAGGACCTTGTTGTTCCAACCGGGGTAACCATCCTGGCGGAAGCTGATGAGGTTATTGCTCTCGTTCAAGAACCAAAGACTCAAGAAGAACTTGATGCTGAGTTGGCGGCTGAGGTTAAGGAAGATGTGGAAGCGGTTGAAGGTGTCAAAGACAAGCCAGAAGAAGGGGAAGTTGCGGAAGGTGCAGCGGCTCCAGCTGAAGGTGGCGCTCCTGAAGCTAAACCTAAATCAGAAGAGAAGAAATAACCTACACACTAAAGTTGAACAGCCCCGAATTGACGGGGCTGTTTTGTTGCGTTTTGGGGAACATAGCAGCACAGATACGTGGTACATGATGTGCTCGATTTGATTGAGGCGGGTTTGCAGCGCTTACCTCAGTATCCCTGGTGATGCTGCGTGATACCTTTGGTTCTAACCGAAGGTATTTTTATTATCTCTCGTGTATGCTAAGGGCGGAGCCAAATCTGACTGTACCCTTTCACAGGAGAAAGAAAGTATGAATATCGTTGTCCGCCAGTGTGAGACCGGCATCGATTTTGCAAATGCCGAGCAGCTATTTAGCGCAAAATATCCAAATGAAAAATGGAGTGGATTTGGTAATTTGGCACAGCTGTCCGCTCAGCAGTGGCAAGGACCTAAGACGTATATTGCCGAGTCAACGGTAGGAGTTTTTCTGGGAGCGGCAATAGCTCAGTTCGATAGTGCTGTCTCTGAACTGACGTACATTGCCAGTGTGAATGCGGGCAAGCGATGTCCGTCTATTGAGAAAGAGTTAATAAGGACCATCTGCGCGTCTCATCGCGGAGACGTACGAATTAACCTCACTGGATATAGCGGAGAGGATCGACAGCAAATTGTTTCTAGCTTCGGGAGGGGAGAGATACGAGGTAAGTGGTTCGTTCTAGACTGTCGTTTAACCTTCTCGCCTAAGCAGCGAGACTAGACCACCGGTTGTTTCCAAAATAAAGGGAACGCCGGATTTTTTTATTTGCTTCACATACGTTTGTCCATCTATTCCACCATCCAATGCCAATCGAGGTTCAAATACTAAACCACGTGTATCCAAGGCATCAGATTTTAGAGATACGTTTAATTCACTGGTCGGAATATATGGTGGGTTGCTCACAATAAGATCAACACGCTGATCTTTCAGGGGTTCCAACATATTACCTTGAATAAATTTGATTTTATCTATGACGTGGTGCCGTACCGCATTTCGCTTTGCTACTTCTAATGCTTCGGGAGAAATGTCTATGGCAATAATTGTAAAATGTGCAGGCAACTCTAACGCGAGTGTAATCGCAATGCATCCGGATCCGGTCCCTATATCTGCAATCGTAAATGTATTGTTACCCTTCGCGTTTTTTGAAACGTATTTCAGTGTTTCGTGAATAAGCCCTTCCGTTTCCGGGCGGGGAACAAGGACATTCTCATCTACATAAAAAGGTCGACCATAAAATTCTGCCTCTCCTAAAATATATGCGAGTGGTTTGCCGCTAGCTCGCTGCGTAATTAGTTCTTGGAAAAAATCGTTTTGGGCTTCCGTAAGCTCTGTATCGTTGTGGGCATAGATCCAGGCAGCGTCAGCTTTTTTAAGAACGTGGAGTAGTAGCCGTTCGGTATCAAGGTCTGGTGCATCAGATGCAGACGCGAGCAATGTACGCGCCCGAGAAATTGTTTGCTGGATTGTCATTTACTCGTTGATCCGCTGCGTTCGGCTGCTTTGAGTGTTTTGAATACATCTTCAAGTTGACCGTCTAGGATACCGGGGATATTACTCCAGTTTTCTTTAATCCGATGATCAGTGACCCGATCCTGGGGGAAGTTATAGGTTCGAATCTTTTCTGAACGATCTCCAGTTCCAACCTGACTTTTTCGTTCAGCCGCTTCAGCTTTCGCTTTTTTGGCTTCTTCTGCATCAAGTAGACGACTGCGGAGAAGCTTCATCGCTTTTTCGCGATTCTTATGCTGACTGCGTTCTTCCTGACAGGCGACCACCACACCGGTTGGGATGTGGGTAATACGAATGGCAGAGCTGGTCTTATTTACATGCTGACCACCTGCGCCCGAAGCCCGATATGTATCTACTCGCAAATCTTGCGGTTTAATTTCAAAATCTACTTCTTCTGCCTGAGGAAGAACGGCAACGGTAACAGTCGAAGTATGAATACGACCCATCTTTTCTGTTTCTGGTACTCGCTGTACGCGGTGAACACCCCGTTCAAATTTCATTGTGCCAAAGACACTATCTCCAGATATTTCGGCGATTATTTCTTTAAAACCACCTTGTTCACTTACGGACTTATCTACCAAGGAAGTTTTCCAACCATGCTGTTCGCCGTAGCGAGTGTAGGCGCGGAATAACTCAGCAGCAAAAAGGGAAGCTTCCTCACCGCCCGCTCCGGCTCGAATTTCCAGAAGAATGTCGCGAGCATCCCGAGGGTCAGGTGGTATGAGAAGATCCTGTAGCTTTTCCTGGAGGCTATCTTGTTCGGCAGTCAGGCGAGGGATATCCGCTTCGGCTAAGGCTTTCATCTCGTTGTCATCACTTTCTTGTAACTCAGCTAGATCAACTAATTCTTGTTTAATTTTTTCCAGGCGCTCTAGGAGTTCTAGAAGATCACGAGTGCGGTTTAATTGCGCTGATAACTCTTTCATTTTTGGGGCATTACGCACCATGGCCGGGTCCGCCATTTCGGCATTAATCCGGTCAATATCTGCACGTAGGTTGTCAGGTGTTGGCGTGTTCATAACGAAAAACAATAAGCCTTAATATTAGTGTACGGCTTATTGTCTACCTAACCCAGCTTGGTAACTTTTTCTTTCTTTTTCTTGGGAGTAGCTTTTTTCTTGGTATCTTTCACCGGTTTGGCCTTTTTGTCGGCAGCCTTCTTGGTAGCAGCTACTTCTTGGCGGTGACGGAATTTATCGACACGACCGGCGACGTCTACGAGCTTCTGTTTGCCAGTGTAGAAAGGGTGACAGTTAGAACACACCTCTATACTCAGCTTTTCGGCGGTCGAGCCTACTTTAAACGAGTTCCCGCAGGCGCAGGTAACTGTGATCTTGTCGTGATAGATTGGGTGGATATCTGTTTTCATAGCTGTATGTTGGCCCATCGTAATTGATGGGGTTGCAAAAATCAAGGGAGTCCTGTAGGATCCTCCTATCAATTAATATGTCCGAAAAAGTCACAAAACTTGTTCCAGAGCTAGTAACGATGCTTGAAGCGGGTGTCCATTTTGGTCATGAGCGCAGCAAACGCAACCCAAAAATGTCACCATTTATCTTCACGCAGCGTAACCGCGTAGCGATTATGGATTTAGAACAGACTCGCGCTCAGCTAGAAGAGGCCGCGAAGTACGTTTTTCAACTCGCCTCCATCCCGGGTAGTGAAATTCTCTTTGTTGGTACCAAGCGTCAGGCACAGCCCATTATCCGTAAGTATGCCGAAGCTATTGAACAACCCTATGTCACTCGTCGCTGGCTCGGCGGCACAATGACGAATTTTTCCACTATTCTCAAGAGTATTGAGAAGCTTGAAGAGCTCCAGCGCAGTGAAAAAACCGGACAGGGAGCTAAGCTTACAAAGAAAGAGAAAGGTGTTCGTCGTAAGGAAATTCAGCGTCTGGAAGGCATTCTGGAGGGTATTAAGAGCCTAAAGACCCTGCC
This sequence comes from Candidatus Anderseniibacteriota bacterium, assembly GCA_016197005.1. Taxonomy (GTDB): domain Bacteria; phylum Patescibacteriota; class Andersenbacteria; order UBA10190; family UBA10190; genus JACPWO01. Next base: position 284,876 of record JACPWO010000001.1, on the reverse strand, counting down.
ATCCGCTCTCTTTTTAGCGAGTGCCTATAACGAACAAATTGCTATTCGTGAAGCCAAACGTGTTGGTATTCCTGTTATTGCTATTACTGACACGAACGCTAACCCTGAACTTATTGATTATCCGATTGCCGCGAATGACGACGCGATTCGCTCAATTGATCTGATTGTCTCCGTTATTGCTAAATCTATTGCCGCCGCTCATGGTAAAGAATTAGCGTTGTAATCGTATGGCGATATCAATGGAACAAGTGAAGGAACTACGTGCCCAAACGGGGGCCGGTGTTGTTGATGCCAAGAAAGCCTTAACTGAAGCAAACGGAGATCTTAAAGGAGCTATTAAATGGCTTCGTGAAAAGGGGAAAGCAACCGCCGCTAAAAAGGCTGACCGCGCTACTCATGAAGGTACAATTGGTGTCTACGTTCATAGCAACGGCAAGATTGTATCTCTTGTATCTGTGTTGTGTGAGACGGACTTTGTGGCCAAAAGTGATAGATTTCAAACCTTAGCGAAAGACATCGCAATGCATGTAGCCGCCATGTCGCCATCGGTCGTAAACCCAAGCGATGTACCTGAAGACGAGATTGCCGTTGAGCGGGAGTTAGCCCAGAAACAGGCTGAAGCCGCTGGTAAACCGCCACAAATTGCCGAAAAGATGATTGAAGGCAAACTCCGGAAGTTCCGCGAAGAAAGGGCTCTCTTAACCCAACCATTTGTGAAAGAAGCGGATAAAACGATTGAGCAGTTAGTCCAAGCTGCTATCCAGGAAATTGGTGAAAATATCACGATCAAAGATTTTGTTCGACTGAGTATCTAGCTTTTCCACAGGAAACTAACAAAAGCCGCCTGAAACGATCTTGGCGGCTTTTTAGTATATTGATACTGTTAATACAGAAATCTCCTCAACATGCTTTACGATATCCTTCCACCCTTATTACTGCTTGCCTCCTTTGGAGGTATTATCTCAATGTTTTCGCGAGTAGTAGTACGGGTTCAACGGGATCGTCTGTCAGCGGAGATAAAGGCACACAGTATGTCTGACCGGACAGTTACAGCAGAGGAAGTACTCAAAGGGCGAGGCCCACGAATTAAGTTACTAAGTAGTCGTCTACTTGGTGTTCGTCAGGGTGCGACCGCCTTTACCAGTCGTCTGCGTGGTGGTTTCGCTTCAGCCGGTAGTCGTCTTAAATCTGGTATTAAAGATCGCCAAGCAGCCCGAACTTTAAAACGAGCCGCCAAGATAGAAAAAAAAGCTGTAGTTTTGGAAGAGCCGCGACCGACTCTGCATCGGGTAGTTGAAGAGCCAGCTTCACCTCAGCCTACCGAAGATCAAGCTTCAACCGTAAGCAGACTCTTGGGACGGAAAAAAGCGACGGCCACCCCTCAGGCGACAGATCCGCTCGGTCAGGCAAGTGTTTGTTTGAAAGAGCGAAAGTTTAAAAAGGCAGAAGATATCTTGCTCCCATATATTGTTCAGCACACCCGCGACGTAAAGGCCTACATGTTACTTGGTCGCTCTGCTATTGGCCGGGGTCAGTGGGGAGAAGCGTTGGAGGTTTACCGCCAAGTGAAATCAATTGATGCCACTGTCCCAGGATTAAATGCCGCGCTTGGTACGGCTGCGCTTAAGGCTGGCAAAATGACTCTCGCCGTCGAGTGTTTACAAAAAGCTCGGGACGAAGAGCCAACCAATGTTTCTATTCGCCAACAACTTTTAAATATTGCCCAGCGCATGGACAATAAGGTACTGGAGCGATCGGTTCTTGAAGAGTTAAGCCAGCTTAAACAACCAGAGGCTACCGCTCAGGCCGAGAAGTGAAATTGCAGTTGCGAGCGTAAGGGCAAATTCGGCGGGGCCGGTTGCTGCCGTTGTCGTGGTACCAGCAATAGGAGACGAAGAAGCAGGGACGCGGTCAGTACTAGCTGCTTCTGGAGTAATGCGAGCGACGGAAGTTGGTTGTGGGGTTGGTTCATCGATAACGATTGTTTCGGCACTGTTTTCTGGCTGTTCTTCATCTGCGAAGAAAGGAAGAGAGTCAGTAAACCACAGGAGGAGACCGACAACAATTAAGCCAGCCAGAACAATGGCAGCGAAGAAGATAAAGAATTTGCGGCTTCGGTCAGTCATAAGAAATCTGATAAATATAGGTAAGGGCGGGGAATTATGCAAGAGGGTATGCAAAAGCTCGAACAACGGGCGTTATGTGGGCAGCTACTTCGCGTATGAACTTGCAACCTTCTGGAATTTTTTTTATTTTGCAGTTGACTCAACTCTTACAGAGTTACATACCAGAAAATGCACAGCACAGCCTATTAAAATGTTGTTGCAAAATATTCCGCCTTAATCTTCCAGAAACTCCTCTTTTATAAACTCTTGGACCGTATGTTGGCGGGTTGCTTTAACAAATCGAATGACGAGATCAACTATGACCGGCAACTCTAGATAATCAATGAGGATAGCAATCCAGGCGGCCCAAAAGGGGAGGACCGTATGACCACTTCCCGTAAATACTTCCTCAACAACTTCGTCAGTAATCCAGAAGATGTGAAACCACTGTGAATTAAGGAGGAGTAGAAGGAACCAACTTTTAAAACTATATTTTTTTCGCAGCTCATTTATATAAATGAAGGAAACACTAATCAGAGTGGGAATTTCTAGATAGTCAACGAAAACAATAAGAAATTCCCAGACCCCAGTTGGTTCAAAGTACGATCGTCCAACTAAACGAAACGTGACGACATCAGCTGTGAGCCAAACCAGGTGAATGAGTTGAAATAAAAACAATCCAGACGAGATACTGACATTAAGCTTGTAATTACGCTCATACCAGTGCCAGAAATTCTGAGTATATTTTTTAAGCATGTACACGGTCATTCTATCTCACTAGCTTTTGTCTGTCTTGCGATCTATCTTGATAATAACTTTATATAAACATTAATTTTTTTAAACGTCATATTCATATGCCAATGGAAGTACCGGTAAATTATCTCGCTGTTATTACTTCAGCGGTTGTTAATATGGTTATAGGAACGTTGTGGTACGGCCCACTATTTGGAAAGAAATGGATTGCACTTATGAAATTTACCCCGGAGCAAATGGCTGAAGGAAAAGCTAAGGGGATGGGGAAGTTATACGCGATGGCTGCCCTCACTTCATTTCTCATGGCCTACGTGTTGTCTCATTCACTTACATTTGCCAGTGCCTATACCGAAACAACCGGTGTAACCGCGGGACTGATGGTTGGGTTCTGGAGTTGGCTTGGATTTGCAGTGCCAATAACAATTAGCTCAGTTTTGTGGGAGGGAAAGTCTTGGACGCTCTGGATACTAAATATTGGATACTACCTTGTAACGCTTCTTGCGGTTGGAGTTATCCTCGCGGTTTGGCAGTAACAATTAGAACGTCTTTGTGAATTGCAGGCTGGTATCTATCCAGTGCTGCTCATGTTTTAAGGCAAGAAAAAACCATCACAGTTGCCTGGATGGTTATGAGCGAATAATAGAGTGTAGGCGGTAATAGTTGTCCTCAATGTAACCAAGCTGTGGGTGATAGAGTCGTACGCACCCACCGCGAAACAAGTCCAATAAACTAGCCACCCGATTTAAATGTACAACCAGAGAAAATCGGGAGCGGACTTCAAGATTAGAGGGATTACAACTGAAAAGGAGAAGTGCTCCAGTCTTCCCGTCATGTTTATCAATCCACCGCTGTATCAAAGAAACTCTTTTCCTCGAATCACTGAAGTACCAGCGCCCATTTCTAACAGTCCCGTGGGCAATGAGGAGGATCGGTTTAAGAGAGAGTCCCTGCGATATAGAATGCGCTCGTATTACTCGTGGGAGGATTTTTCGGCGACTGAATAGCCCTCTCATCAGCAGCTTGGTATTCCAAACAATCACCTCTTTTCCCCCGTCGGTTGCCAAAGAGTGGACTTTACCAACTCGAAAGTCATGCATTCGAACCTCCGTTTTCAAAGAACCGTGTGTTTCTGTCCGGGGAGTAGGAGTTGAACCTACCTTCGCGGATTTACAGTCCGCTGCATAAGCCGATCTGCCATCCCCGGGTACGTCTTTACAGACGAATAGTTGATAGTATACTTGTCGTTACTGTCAAGGCAAGGACGCGATTAGTAGCAGTAGAAATATAGTGCCACCTTAGCTCAGCGGTAGAGCAACACTTTTGTAAAGTGAAGGCCGTCGGTTCAAATCCGACAGGTGGCTCAAGAAAAGTAGATTTTGTTCCCTTGTCCTTTCAAGGAGTTCGTAATGGCAACAAGAGAATCATCAGATGTCGTTCAAAAAGCCCAAGTCTTACAGGCTCTGGGGAAACTATTGGATCTTGATATCCATGTAACCGTTCATCCAGAAGTGACTGAGAGTGAGGGGGAATCTTCTGACGACATGTTGCGGCGACAACGTAACGACTTTGCTTGGTTCCAGACTTTTCTCAATACGCACCCCGAAAGAAATGCTGCTCTTCGAGGGAATTATGTTGCGGTGCACAATGAGGAAATTATTTCCTGGGGTCCGGACGAGGAATTGACGCGTATTGGTTCCTCAAAAAAAATCGGCATTGATTCTTTCTCCGTTCTTGTGATCCCTGTGCAGGTGGCAGAATCTGAAGAATATTGGGAAAGTCTTCAAGTGCACCTTGAAATAGGGCAAGACTAGGCTCATAACCCGCATGTCGAAGTGGCACGCGGGCTTTTTCTAAGCTACGCTACTTTCTATATGGGTGAATCCAAGGAAAAAATAATAAATCGCCTTATCAGTAATAACGCCGAGATTATTACCGCTACGGAATTACAAGAGCGACTTAAGAGCGAAAGTCAGCTAACGCATTACATTGGTTTTGAAATTTCCGGCTATGTTCACTTGGGAACAGGCATTATGAGCGCTCTCGTTATGAAGGACTTAACTGACTTAGGTGTGAAGTGTACCGTATGGCTGGCAGATTGGCATTCCGCTATTAACAACAAACTTGATGGTACTCGTGAGACAGCAGCCACTATTGGTCGAGGATATTTTACGGAAGCAATGAAAGCCAGTTACGTAGCAGTTGGCGGTAACCCTGAAGATATCGAATTTCGTTTAGCAAGTGAGTGGTACAACAAAGATCCGGAAAGCTACTGGGGTACGGTTATTAAAGTCGGACAACATACGACGTTAGCACGTATGCTCCGGAGTATAGACATTACAGGGAAGGAAGCAGGAGAAGACGTAGATTACGCTCGAACAATGTATCCGGCGATGCAAGCCGCTGACGTTTTCTTTCAGAATATAGATATTGCTCATGCGGGGATGGATCAACGAAAGATTCACGTCGTGGTACGGGATGCTGCCAGTAAGATAGCGCCAGATAAACCAAAACCGATCATCATTCATCATCCACTGTTGCAGAGTCTGAATGGAAAGAATAAGGAGGATAAGATGAGCAAATCTAATCCAGATTCCGCTATTTTCGTTCATGATGATCCGAAGGATATCGAACACAAGATTAAGAAAGCATTTGCACCAGAAAAAGAGATCGACCATAACCCCATTCTCAATTGGACGAAGACAATGTTGTTCTGGAATCGATCAAAACCGTTTGTGATTGAGCGAAAAGAAGAGCACGGAGGTAATCTGGAATTCACATCTTATGCAGAACTAGAGAAGACATATGCAACAGGCAACCTTCACCCAATGGATCTAAAAAATACCGTTGCTCATGAGCTTATTCAGTTACTTGCACCTGTTCGTGAGCACATGGCCAAGCCAGAAATTGCAGCAATGAAGGCAGATTTGGACGCCGTCTTGGCTGCGAAAAAGTGACCGACAAAGACTCTGCTCAAAATCAACTTCAGAAATTACCACTGAAAGCAGGGGATAGGTTCACGCACTACAAAAAAGGTGGGACGTATGAAATTGTAACGCTGGCGGTACAGGAAGATACGCTTGAGCCTCTGGTTGTGTACCGCAACCTTGATAAAGATTCGATGTGGGTTCGGACATACACAAACTTTACTGAAGAAGTTGAACACCAAGGTAAAAACGTAAAACGGTTTACTTCTGTTTGAGCCGATGGCGAGAATCGAACTCGCGACCTACTCCTTACCATGGAGTTGCTCTACCACTGAGCCACATCGGCATTTATGTATAACGTAGCATACGAGCTATCGATCAAAAGTCCAGGCCCTGCTACGCTTACGATTACGTATGACGCCGGAAATCCTTAAAGTTTTAACCGCCCTTCTTTTGGGTGTGTTGGCAGTAGCAATTGGGATGGTCATCTGGCTGTTTATGCAAGGCAACAGTGGTCTGGCTGAATACACGCGTCCTACCACCCCACAAATACTACCAGCACAGGACGTTGCGGTAACCATTCCAGCGATGGATGTCATGTTGGTAGAAAGTGATGGGACAAGCGAAAGTAAAAAACTCTTTTCTTGCCAAGAGTCAACTTGCAAACCAGTACGTCTACCAAACATTGAACATGAAATGTTATTTGACGGCCAGTCTTGGTATTTCTTGGCGAGTGACGGATCGCTTCGCCAACAACAAGAAGATAAGGAATCTGAGCTCATCGTTGCCCCAACTGAACTGGTTACCCCGCGTAGTCCACTTATTAGTTCTACCGGTAAAGAGGTGGCTTACTGGCTTGATAACATTGATGAACGGGAAGAAGAGCAGCGAACAGAGCTGTGGACATACGACAAGGTAGCCGCTGGTACGCGGGTGGTAGCGGAGAATCTTATAAAAAACGATATTGTAACGCGCCTGAGATGGAATAAAGCGGGAACAGCGATGTGGTTTGTGGCAGATAGCGGAGAAGCTGGTGAAGAAAAATTAGAACTCATTGTTGCCGGAACAAAACCACCACTAACAAAGGCACGGTTTTTGAAAGAGGATATAGAAAAACTGGAAGATGTATTTGATCATGGGGTAGTGGATATAAGTCCAAGTGGCACCGTTTTGGCATATGCGGAAAATGCCGATAGTCGATTTACCATGCTGCGAATTGCACATGATGGTGGCACGAGCAGTCAGCAGCCCGTTCGTGGTCGAGTACCTTTCATCCAATGGCTCGATGAAAGCCGACTTATCTACGCTGTTCAAGCTGAGACGGGAATAGAGTTTTGGCAGTGGCATGACAATACTGCGCAGCCCATTAGTCGTCATCAGGGTGTGCTGATGTCGGCTCAAGTGGATGAAGGTGGAAAGTACATCGCTTACACTATGAAAGAAGGAATACGAGGCGCCTCATTGTATATTTTGGACATCCGCTCTGGTCGAGTGCGCCTGCAAAGCAAATTGCCTTCGATAAATTCGGTACACGTGGCATGGGTGAGACCGGCGACGGAAGATACTAATTCCTTCCTTGATGTTTCCTCAACATTTTCCGACGAGGAACTCATTTCCTTTATCGAGAAACAATCCTCCGGAATGATTGGCGAGGGTGCAACGCTAGAGCGGATCATGTCGACCGATAAACCGAATACCGTATTCATAGATTTTGAAACAGAAGAAAAAGGAGAACAGCGTGTTCTCTTGGTTGTGCGGGATATTACCTATCCTGAATGGACGGTGTTAGCAAAATACGAGCCAGCCGGCGGACAGTGGCGAAGGTTAGAAGGAAGTGGAGTCGCTGATCCTATTCCGAAGAAACTATATGAATGGGAGAATCCGCCGGGACAATGGATACTCAAAACTAGTTTTTAATCATTGACCGATTAGGCAAAATATCCTACGATCCGATCACAAAAATATGTCTGCCACTATTATTAAAAATCAGTTTCAGGGGTTCTTAGAATTTGTCCGCCAGCAGGGAGTAGTTGGTCTGGCCGTTGGTTTTATTTTAGGTGGTGCTGTCTCAAAAGTAGTATCTTCTCTCGTCCAAGACGTCATAAATCCTCTCATTGGCATCGTTATTGGGCGGGGAGAAACGCTCGCGGCGATGAAATGGACGTTGGGTGCAGTTGAGGTCAAATGGGGCAGTTTTATGGCAGTTTTCGTAGACTTCCTTGTAATTGCGCTCGTAGTCTATTATGGTGTCAAAATTATCGGCTTAGATAGATTAGATAAGAAAAAATCATAACTATGTCTCAAGATAACGTTATTCGTCTCCAGTGCACTACGTGCAAAATGTTTAATTACCACACTCGACGGAACCTCCGTCGGGCTGATAGTCATAAGCTAGAACTGGAAAAGTTTTGCAAGAAGTGCCGAGCTCATACGACTCACAAAGAAAAGGCTAAGAAATAAATTAAGCTAAACATGATACAATGAAGGAGGTTATATAACCTCCTTCATTGGTTTATGAAAGCCGCATTAAAGGCAAAAGCAATTTCCTTAAGAAAGCTTGGAAGAACATATCCAGAGATAAGCAAGATGCTTGGAATCTCTAAAAGCACCTGCTCTGTGTGGTTAGGGAATGTAGTCCTGGGAGAGAAAGCAAAAAGAAGAATTGAAAAAAGAAAAGAAATAGGTAATCAGCGAGGAAGGAAAATGGTACTAGAAAAAAAGTGGAATAGAGACAAGGTAATTCACCAGAAAGCAGAAAGGGACTTTAGTAACCTCACAATAAGCATGCCCCTTGGAAAGCTAATATGTTCTGCTCTGTATTGGTCGGAAGGAGAGAAGGGGCGTGGATCAGTAGCATTTATGAATTCTGACCCAGAAATGATTGCGCTCTTTTTATCTCTTCTACGTGCCTGCTTTGTGATAAAAGAAAATAAATTTCGTGCACAGCTGCATCTTCATTCTTATCATAATCAAGAAAAGCAAATTAAATTTTGGTCAAAGTTAACCAAAATTCCTTCAGAAAAATTTTATGTATATCGGAAGAAAAATTCTGGTAAAAATAAGAAAGAAGGCTATCCGGGTTGCATCTCCGTTAGATACTATGATGTACGTTTATACAAAGAAATAGAAAGTTTTTACAAGCTTCTTGCAAGAAAGTTCACAATAGAGGAAACTTAAAAAACAATATTAGGGGTATAGTGTCAACGGCTAGCACGGAGCTCTCCAAAAGCTCAAGTTCGGGTTCGAATCCTGATACCCCTGCCAAAGAAATAGTCAGAATGTGTTTAAGCTCAGCTCTTCTCATCTGGACTTGCTGGAAATAAAAAGTTGAATGAATATAAAGACATGGGTTTTGAAAAAGTTCCAAGATTCTCATTTTCACCAGAGGAACCAAACGAAGCTGGTTGGATAACAGAGGCAAACCGCATTATCGAAGAAGAAAATTGGGAAGATGACTCGGATGTTATGCAAATACACTCGGAGATACGGGAGCGCATCAAGGCAATGGGTGATGAGTCAAGGTTAACGGCCGGTGCAATGGATGAGCTTTTTGATAGTTACGAAAAGGAAGCGTTGGTTCAGTTCGTTGAGGATCACTCCGAGAAAGCATCTCACTATGCAAACTTATGGAGTAATTGGACTGCTTTAGCGGGGATTGATCCCCAAATCGAAGATGACGAATGGAGTGTTTGGATGCAAGGTCATAAACAAGCTAAATATATGGGACAATATAGGGCCATCGCTCGAGCATTTCGTGGATATCACGGTAGCTAAAGTTCAAAGATCAAACTAGACCCGCATGGATCTTCAATTCACACTGAGTTTACTCGTGAGTATTTTTTCTCTGGCTCTTGTACTCGTCGGTATTCCAGCGCAAATCAAAAAGAACTACCAGGAAAAACGATCCGGCCAACCTTTGATGACAATCCTCATCGCTCTTGCGTTTTACGCCTCATCAATCGGATTTTTCACTTTGACACGTGCATGGCTACCGTTGGCTTCATTTTCCATTGGCATAATCATGTGGGGCGTAACTTTAGTGCAATACTTCATATATGAAAAAAGAGAAAAAAGTCTGGCCTGAGTATTTCCAAAGAATTTTTGATGGTGAGAAAAAATATGAGTTAAGGTTAGCTGACTGGGAATGCAGTCCGGGTGACCTACTTCTTCTTAAAGAATGGGATCCAAAAACTAAGAGCTATACCGGAAGAGAAATTGAGAAAGTAGTAACTCATGTTCTAAAAACTAATGATGTAAAGTTTTGGCCAAAGGCCGATGTAGAAAAGCATGGCTTTCTAGTAATATCTTTTGATTGAAAATTTTAACTGGTCTATATATCCGAGCTGATGAATTTTAAAACAATTCTTTTTGATTTTGACGGCGTACTTTGTTTTGACTATTTTTATACAACAACACTCAAACCAGAACACTCTGAAATTGCTGACTGGATCGCAAAGAATGTTTTTGAGGGTAACCGTGAGCTCGTCCGCAGATGGATGCGGGGAGAAGTTACCTCTGATCAAGTAAACGATGATATTGCGAGTAGAACAGGGATAGATGTAGAGATTCTCAAGGAGGCATTTGAGGAAAGCGTAAGACTCATGAAGCTTGATGATCAATTACTAGCTCTCATAAATACTCTAAGGAAACAAGGCACTAAAGTTGGGTTAGTTACCGATAATATGGATGTATTTTCCGAAATCACGGTCAAAAATAACAACCTTAGTCAAAAATTTGATGCAGTCGTAAATTCCGCTGACTATGGTTTTCTTAAAAAGGAACAGAACGGAAGATTGTTTGATATTGCCTTAGAAAAGCTAGGAGAAAAGAATATTTCAAAATCACTAATGATTGATAACCAATCTGATGTAATTGAGCTATATGAGAAAAAAGGAGGCAGGGGATTTTTGTATAAAAACTTTGTTGAATTTAAGAACTGGATTAAGTCTCAGTAGGGTCTAGCTCGGTCTAAATACTTCTGCTCTTATGGCAAGCTACGTACTGAGAATTTAGGGCGTGACTTGTGAATCGTGGTAGGAAGCGAGCCAATCCATATACTTTTTTCGGTGCTTGTCGATAATCCATTCTCCGTTTTCCTTGAATAACGATGGATATTGAGCCTTAAACACATTTAGCGTCTTGCGAGTAGCATGAGGAAAGGCATCCGGAATATTTCTATTGTAGTACGTCACAAAAACCTCGGTAGAATTTCCGATAAGGTTGGTATCTTCCTGGGGATTTGTAGCGTGGATCACAGACAACTATACCATAATAGTTGATCATTTTCAAGTCTTTTCACTACATCTATCCAACAGGCACCGTAAGGAATAGGTTCTAACTTGGTCTAAATATCCCTGCTAAGAAAATTAATGCAAAGAAAAAACCGCAAGATGCAGGTGTGCTTGCGGTCAACAAAAGACTGCATTAAGTACTTGATTTATTCCTGACTGAGCATCCGAAATAGTTGTTCGTCAGGAATGTCATCGTTATCTGAGCTCAGAGGTTTGCCACTATCAGCTCGGAAGTGAAAACCCCCAGACTCACGAAGAACAAGTACCGAAGTTCTTCCAGTTGCTCGTTCCCAACTGCACAACGCATCACAGAGACGAGTTAGGGCCTGACTCACATTAGAGTCGGGGTGTTCTTGATAAGGAGTACTCATGTCGTTTCCTTTCTTAGTTCAAAGTGTGCACCATTACCTCATATACAAAGTTATACAAACGAAGCATAAACTTAAAGACCATCAAGGTATGGGAGTTAATAACCCATCAGGCATAATAAAGTTCTAAGCTGATCTAAGTATCCCTGCAATGGAAGACAATAAGAGGTTAATTAGTAAATTTATCGCGACGCAGATTTTAGGAGTTGTGGCGACTGTGAATGAGCAAAGTAAGCCGGAATCTGCATTGGTAGCCATAACAGAGGCAGGTAATTTGGACCTTATTTTTGGTACTTCTAATCAGTCTCGAAAGTACCGCAACTTGATCAATAGACCCCATGTTGCAATTACGCTTGGTAACGATCCTGGAAAACCTCTTACAGTACAGTACGAAGGCGAAGCTATAGAAATTAAAGGTTCAGAAATGGAGCGGTACCGAGATTTACATATTAAGAAAAATCCTCGCTCAAAAAAGTTTGCCGAGAGATCCGATCAGCGCTGGTTTAAAGTGAAGCCAACTTGGATTAGATATTCGGATTTAGAAGCGAAGCCACCAAACATTTTTGAACTAAAGTTATAAGCAACTACGCATTCTCACAAATTGTAAAGAAAAACGCACGCTTCGTGTAAGCGTGCGTACATGACTGACTGCTAATGCATCAGATCAATTGAGGACTGGGAAGAGAAGCGTTCCGGGTATGATAACCCGCCTCGGTCAGATTGCTCACTGGTGGATTCAGTCGAATCCATTCTCGAACTTGCTGACCGTGGAGGTAGCGACCTCCAGGTAAAAACTGGCTCCTGACCCCACCGTGGATTCCATTGAACAGTGTTATACAATTTTTCAATGCGATCGTGGTTTGTTTCCATCAGACGTCTCCAAATCCGCAGTTAATGCAGTTACAGGGTGAGATTGATTGGGGTGGGCCAAGACTTACCTGGTACTTGATCTGTGATAGTAAGTCGTGCCGTCCGTGCAGGGCGAGAACGGCTTCCCCGTGTCCAGGGAATAGTCGCTCAAAGACTGCCTTTTTGAGACGATCACTTTTTAGCTGCTCAATCAAAAGTTCAACTGCCTGGTCGTTTTTAGACGTTGCCATGATTCGCACCTTTCTTGTTTGCAAAGAACTAACGTGGGGAAATTAAAACCCCCGGCATTTGCCGGGGGTTTATGAGTAAGGAAAATAGTAACTAGAATCTAATGTTTATATATTCCGTACGCACAAAAACCCGGCACTGGTGTTAGCCAATGTTTCAGGTATGCAAGCTTACGCATTTCAATAATGTTTGTGCGAGGATTCATATATTTAATATATTTATGTACGCAAGAAGAAACGTCAAATTCGTTAATAGTAACTACTAAAGAACAACGCTACGCTAAAATTTCAAAAACTTTTGGTACAAGTTCTTTTGGATTATTTATTAAACGAGCTGGGCTGCCACTACGTAATAAGTCTTCATCGTGGAATCCCCAGGTAACGGCAATGCAGGGAAGGTTTACCTGTGTTGCTTCACGAATGTCGCCAAGAGTATCTGTGATGTAGACTGCATCAGTATTTAAGATCTGGTACTGTTTAAATAACATTTTAAACTTTGTTACTTTACTGAAGGCAACATCGTTACCCAGTATTTCTTTAAAGTAATCCCTAAGATCATGTTGTTTTAGGAAATTATCAATAATAGGAGTCGTAGTAGAAGATACAATCGTAAGATCGTAGTAGTCAGAAATTTTTTTAATTTGTTCGACAACCCCAGGAATTAGTAAAAGGGACGCTGCTTTTTTACTGTATATATCAAAGAAATCTATTTTTTGCGATGAAGGACTGAGATTTTTTACATCATTAATATTACCTTCGAATAATTTTCTGTACGCTTGTTCAGTCAGAGTAGGTCTTTCTAGGCGGGTAATATCAAACACCGTTTTGAACGAGTCGATAATGACGCCATCGAAATCAAAAATGACGAGTTTTTGGTTCATAGATATAGTAAAAACAATATACCGTATTTATGAAAATATATTTTGCTGGATCAATTAGAGGTGGTAGGCAGGATCAAGCGCTTTACTTTGAGATTATTAAACAATTGGAAAAATTCGGAACTGTTCTCACTGAACATGTAGGTAATGTAAAAGTTGTAGAGACAGAAACAGCGCGGAAGGATACGGATATTTTTGCTCGCGATGTGAACTGGCTAACCCAGTCTGATGCAGTCGTTGCTGAAGTAACAAGCCCCAGTCTTGGCGTCGGATACGAAATTGCTATGGCTGAATCATTAGGTAAAAAGATCATATGTATTTTCCGACCGGCAAACGATCGACATCTTTCTGCTATGATAGCGGGTAACCCGCGTCTCCAGGTAAGTGAATATACAGATCTTGTAGATCTCGACAAAATATTCAGTGACTTCTTTTATCTAAGAAATAGGTAAACTTGAGCGAGTAAAAAAGGAAGCATAAACTAGAATAAATGACTACAGATACCTACGATACAATGTATGTTGGCGTGAACGTGTTCGTAATGCGTGAGGGCAAGCTTCTATTCGGGAAAAGGAAGAATATATTCGGCGATGGTACCTGGGCTCTCCCTGGTGGCCACTTAGAGAAAGGAGAAAATATAGCGGATGCAGCAGCTCGAGAACTTAAGGAGGAAACGAATCTAATAGCTCCTACTACCGAACTGGAGTTTCGAACACTGGTTAACACTCCGAACGGGAGCCGTGGTCACTATATTCAGCTCGGATTTTTAGCAAAAGAAGTTATAGGAGAGCCAGAAAATCTTGAACCGGATCGATGTTACGAGTTGGGGTGGTTTGAACCCAGTAAATTGCCAGCTGCAATCTTTCCAACCCACGACGAAATGATCAAGAACTTTTTTGGTGGAAAGTACTTTGCTGACGCTCCCCTAAAATCATATATAGTTACCACATGAATAATCGAGTCTTTATTGTTCACGGCTGGAGCGGGAGGCCGGACGAACACTGGCTTCCATGGCTTAAGCAGCAACTGGAGCAGCGAGGATTTGAAGTAAATGTGCCTCTAATGTCTCGTGATGATGAACCTGTCATTGAGAAATGGGTGGACCGATTAGAAGCGGTTGTCGGCAACCTTGATGAGCATACATATTTTGTCGGTCATAGCATTGGCTGCCAAACGATTATGAGATATTTAGAAAAACATTCAGACAAAAAGGTAGGTGGATGTGTTTTTGTTGCTGGTTGGTTTATATTAGAAAACCTTGAAGACGAAGAGACAGAGTTAGTAGCAGAACCATGGATGAAAACACCCATTGATTTTTCAAAGATCTTAAAAACAACTCAAAAGTTTTCAGTTTTTATTTCAGACAATGATGACTTTGGGGCAGTGGAAGAGAACAAGCAAATGTTTGAGCAAAAGCTGAATGCGAAAGTGATCGTTATGCATAACATGGGACATTTTACCGAGGGAGATGGTGTGACAGAGTTACCTCAAGTGCTAGATGAACTGTTAGAGTATTCTCATGAATAACCAGACCGAACAAAATCGTCCCAAAGTTGGTATAGGTGTCATGATTATTAAAAATGGCAAGGTTTTACTGGGAGTAAGAAAGGGATCCCACGGAGAAAACATGTATGCGTGGCCAGGAGGACATATGGAATATATGGAATCGTTTGAAGATGTAGTGCGGCGAGAAGTAAAAGAAGAGACAGATTTAGAGATAGATAACATTCGTTTTCTTAGGCTCTACAACTTAAAGGAGTTTGCCCCTAAGCATTATGTTGACTTGGCTTTTGCTGCAGATTGGAAAAGCGGAGAGCCAAAATTAATGGAGCCAAACAAAAGTGAAGGCTGGGCTTGGTATGACATGGATAATCTGCCCCAACCAGTTTTTCCGACTGTTCCGTCATATGTAGAATCTTACAAAACCGGCCGGACCTTCTGGGATCAGTAAAATTTCTGTCAGACTACCTGGCAACAAAGCCGTTTTATCTCTAGCGCGCCACGAGGGAGTAGGTATAGTAGCAACATACGCGTCATTCATTTGACGGTAGGGGCAGTGCTTTGTAAGATAATCAGCTGTTTTACTCATTAAATATAAGACATGTTTAAGGAAATACTGTCAAAGAAAATTTTCGCAAAGAAGATTGGAATCTCAACGCCATTTATCAGTTTGTCTGGGGCGTTTCTTGTTGTCGGAATTCTTGCGTTCGTATCTGTCCAAACACATATTGCCGAAGCTTTGACACCAGTCATTAACGCTCGAGTAGATTTTAGTGCCGTTCTCTCCACTCGACGGAGCGTTATGACGCCAACTGTAAAATTAGGGAGCGGTCAAATTGTCCAAGATAACGAAACCTTCCCAGTCGCGACTGGCGGCCAACCTATTGTTGAATCCGAACCAGTATATCCAACCGGCTTAGCCCTGCAACGTGGCCCTGGTTGGATCAAGATTAAAGTTGATGGTGATGTTGCTCGCGGGAAAGTTGGTGCCGCCGGTCTCATCATTCTTGATGGCTCTACATTTACCGGTGGCTCAAATGGTGTTCGCCGTGAACGAAGTGAGCGACCAAATAACGGACGAGAGAAACTCGGTCGTATTTTAAAAGATGAGGTAACAATTTACGATTCAGCTCCAAATGTTGCCAGCTTTGTATTGACGGCTGGACCAAGGATTGACGAGTATGTTTTGTTTTATGACACGTCAGTATTAGGTACTCCAACCCCAACTCCGACGGTAACCGCCACTCCAACTCCTACAGCCACGCCGACTGCAACACCAACCACTACACCAACAACGACTCCGACCGTTACTCCTACTGGTACCCCTACACCCACGCCAACTCCTACGCCTACCGCTACTCCGACTCCAACACCTACTGATACCCCGACTCCCACGCCGACTGTAACTGCTACTCCTACAGCTACGCCAACAGCTACGCCAACGGCGACTCCTACTGTCACACCAACAGCAACCCCGACAGTTACTCCGACCGCGACACCTACAGCTACTCCAACCCCAACCGCAACTCCAACACCCACTGCAACTGTTACTCCAACACCGACATCTACCCCGACAGCTACACCCACAGCGACGCCTACGGTGACTCCGACTGCTACGCCGACTATAACTCCGACACCGACTCCAACCCCGACTGCTACGGTAACTCCAACTCCAACGGTCACCGTGACACCCACGCCAACTCCTACGCCTACCCCAACGGCAACTCCCGATCCTGATGACGCAGATATTCGAGTAACGAAGACAGCCAGTCAGAATCTCGTTAAACCGGGCAATACATTTACCTATGAAATTGAAGTCGAGAACACGGGTGACGTAGATATTCACGACATCCACATTGAAGACAACGTACCATCCTACTTAACAATCAAGTCAGCTAGTGATGGTGGCACAATTGCTGGTCAGAAAGTTACATGGGACGGTATTACTATCGGAGAAAACGACACCAAGACATTCACTATTACCGTCACTGTTAAAAGCAATGTTCCTGACGGAGTCCTGTTGTCGAACCGAGTAGAAGTTTGCTCAGATGACTTCGATGTCTGTGATGAAGATAGTGATTCGACCAGTGTAGATAACGCGGGCAAGGTAGCTGGAACTTCTCATAAAACTGTTCAGCACATTATCACGCAAACAGTAGTCAAAGATGTAGCTGGCACAAGTTATGGTATCGTTCCAGTTCCAATTACGGCCAAAACGGGCGGTCTGGCTTCGGTCGCTCTCCTTAACCTATTCGGTGGCGCTGGCGGTCTAGCCTTCGTTCTCCGCAAGTTCTTCTAAGTTCAGAAGATGATCAGACTCAACAACAACCCTGCACAGTGCCGGGTTGTTGTTGTAAATGAGATTGACAGTTCGGGGATTTCCTTCGTATTCTAATTTGTTAACCTTTAATTATCTGACGTATTTATGAGTAGCCTAGTAAAACAGAACCTCCGTTTCTTTCCGTATCTCTTAGCTAGTGCCCTGATGGTGCTCGGTGCATTGTTATTTACTGCCAACTTAGAAAAAGCTGCTGGCGCTGGCTCAAATGGTATTACCGTTATTAATCCACGCCTTACAACAGGATATGATGATTTGCCAAAACGTCTCAGTAATGAACCTGTTATTCAGCTTTTCGTAAATTCTCCAATCCACAATGCTGCGGCCGGTACATATGACATAACAGCCGTTCCGTTTAGTTACCGAGTCGACTTTTTAGTATGTAATAACATCGTGTTCAATGCTCGGGTCCTGAGTCGTTTTGACCAAATGGGTGGGCACCACAGTAACTACGAGGGCACAGCTCAGAGCAACTGGATCATGCTCACTGATGATGTGTATAGCGAGAAGTTCTGTAATGGCACGCTGTATTGTTTCGCTAGTCGAACCGGTAGTCACATCCTGAACCTATCAAGTCTCAAAGCAGGAGAAACAAAAGTAACCCTGCAGGTGGTAGGGAAGTGGTTACGCAAGTTTACTCCAACCACTTCATTTAGTTTGAGTGACGAAGCCTTTGCCACTAATCGAGCAACAGCAGTTAACATTTGGCTCAATTTTGCTGGCATTCCTACTCCAACGCCAACCCCTACACCCACGCCAACTCCGACGCCTACTCCAACCGCTACGCCTACACCAACAATTACACCAACGCCAACCATAACTCCTACTCCCACGGTGACACCAACTCCGACTGTGACTCCAACGCCAACTGTGACGCCTACACCAACTCCGACGCCAACCCCTACACCCACGCCAACTCCTACACCTACCCCAGCACCAGGCGATCCAGCCATTCGAGTAACTAAGACGGACAATCGAGATATCACGCGTCCTGGGCACAGCCTGACGTATGAAATTGAAGTCGAGAATACGGGAGACGTAGACCTCCATGACGTCGAAATAGAAGATCATGTCCCATCCTACCTCACAATTACATCTGTCAGCAGCGGTGGTTCTATCTCTGGACAAACTGTTCGTTGGACGGGAATTCACTTAGATGAAAATGAGTCAAAGACTTACCACATTACCGCTACGGTAAAAGACAGTGCGCCTAATGGAGCTAATCTTCACAACACTATCGAAGCGTGTTCTGATGACCATGACGTTTGTGATGAAGATGAAGACACCACAATTGTTGAACGAGAGCCAGAAGTGGCTGGCGTGACTGAGACAATAATTGAAAGGCACATTGTAAATCAAATTGTTCAGGTGCCGGTAACCGCTCGCACTGGTGGAACTGCTTCTTTCGCTCTCTTTAACCTTTTTGGAGGAGCAAGCGGCCTAGCGTTCTTAGCCCGCCGATTCTTCTAAATAACTCCATAAAACCTGTAATAACAACCCTGCGTACAGCAGGGTTGTTTAGTTAGGGAGAAGAATTTGATACACTGCTGCTATGAAACTCTTTACGCTAGTCGCGATCGGATTATTGCTACCTAGCCTCGCATACGCTCAAAGTACTTCACCTTTTGGCAATCGGGGAGAGATTGACTTAAATAACACTTACCATCCACCCCGCGTCTTTATCCCCAAAGCGGAAGTGACCTTTGATGCAAAAACCCAAACGGTAACTGGCGTCTTTAACGCATTTAATAGCGAAAAAAGTACGGTTGCCGATTTAGGGTACCGAGTTGAGCTCATGAGTCTGCCTGAGGGAACAGAAGAAGCTATTCAGGAGAGCAGCGTAATTTTATACGACGTACAAGTCTTCCCTGAAAATATTACCTTGGCCCCACAGGAAACAAAGGCAGTGCCAGTTACGTATAAACTACCTGGGCTACCAAATGGCGCTTATCGGATGCGGCTAATGATGACGTCACTGCGGGGACGGGATTTGGGATGGTATGACGCAACTATTACCGTCACTGGCTCCGCTGTCGCTGATGTCATTGAGCTTGGTCCAGGACCATTCGATATTCCTGAGTACCAAGATACAGTGCTTGAACCTTTGTCTGGTCCAAATGTTTCGGCTGGATCTTCATTTGAAATCCAAGCGGAGGCTACTTCCGAGCAGGGGATAACGGTTACTCCCGTGCTGGATATCTATGAATTTGACCAAGCCCGCGGTCGGTTGAATCAGGTAATAGGAAGGCCACAAACACTTCGAGCCGGGCAGCCGACACGTTTTAAAATGCCAGTTGTTGCCGCCGATCAACCAGAAGTATATTTTGGTGTTCTGTGGCTTCGTGGAAGTAGTGGCCGACAAGTTTCTAGTTTAGCAACGTATCGTTGGGTAGTGCGGGGAGCGGATGCTGATGTGTTATGGACACGAATAGATCGGATGGGAAGTAAAGCAAATGATAAAGCTATCGTGGCAGTAGATTTTGTCGGAGCCGCCGATGCTGAGACGACATTTGATGCTGATGTAGTAGTATCGTTAGGTGACGATCACGGAGTTCTGGCCAGCCACACTGAACAAGGGTTAAAACTTGCCGACAGTATTCGCCAGGGTACATTCATCTTCCCCTTACCGCGAGACATTGTCGGAACTCCTCGTGTATCTGTTCGTATTGCTTCACCAGAAAAGGAATATTTTGCTCGAGAAGTACGGTATAACCTTGCGCCGCAACAAATAGATGAGCTGGCAAGTGACGCTCGCGTAGCAGAAGGTAGGCTTAAGATTGGTTTGGTACTTATCATTGTTGGCGCTGCCGCCTTTGGTTACTCATTATGGCGGTCTCGAAAAAAGCGACGCTCTTAAAGAAAGGTCTGTGGCTGCTGGTTATAATAGTTGCCGGCTACTTTATTTTACGAACTGATAATTCTTTACAACCGCTAACTCTTCCTACATCTCTTCCCACTCCACTCGCAACACCTGTAAGTACTCCAACTCCGACTCCAGCTCCAACAAAAGTAGCTGGAGCTCAGGATGAATTTGCTGTCGTCGAGCGTGTAGTTGATGGTGACACCGTCGTATTAGTAGGTGGCAGACGCGTGCGGTATATCGGCATCGATACACCGGAGTCAGTTCAGGTAGGGACGCCAGTTGAGTGTCTAGGAAAAGAAGCTTCAGAGAAAAATAAAACACTGGTTGAGGGAAAGCGCGTTCGTTTAGAAAAGGACGTAAGTGAAACCGATCGCCTGGGTCGATTACTTCGGTATATCTACGTTGATGATGTTTTTATAAACGATGTGTTAGTACGCGAAGGATTTGCGCGGGCTTCTAAATATCCACCGGACGTCGCCTATCAAGTGCAATTAGATACAGCTGAAGAGTTTGCTCGGCAGATGAAATGGGGGATCTGGAGCGGGCAGTGTGGGGCAACTGGTACCAGTACGCCGCTGCCGCTACCGTCCGGAGATTGCACTATCAAAGGAAATATTAGTAGTGGCCAGAAGATTTATCATCTTCCGGGTTGTGGTAGTTACGGCCGGACAGAAATAGATGCGGCGCAGGGAGAGAAATATTTTTGTACGGAAAAAGAGGCAACGGAGGCCGGTTGGCGCAAAGCGCAGAATTGTTAACAAAAAGAGTTAAGCTGGACGCTGTGTCAGTTTGGTGACGTTGGTGAGGTCAGCGTGAATAAGCATGCGTTTTTGGGTTGACCAAATTGGCCAGCAGGCCATGAGCGAAAGTGTTGGCACCGGACGATCAGATACCACGCGGTAATCGGGAGTTGGAGTTACAATCTCCTGATCAGTCATGGTGTAGGTGTAGCGAGTGCCATTGTAATCAATATGCAAAACGTTTCCTGGCTGTAGCTCATTAATCCGCAGGAAAGCAAAACGATATTTACCCTTCCATGGCTCGCCAGTGCTGTGAGCAGAGATGAAGAGGTTACCTAAGTGTCCTGGCAGTACACCGTTGGGATACAAGGCCGCACCTTCATTGAGAGTGGCGATAACATCAACATCTTCCAACGAAGGGCTCATAATGATTGGGACATCGACATCAAGCGCGGGAATGACAATACGGTTTGTTTGAGGCAAGCTTTGTCCTTCCGTCGTGAGGGCAGGATACATCTGTTTTCCGGGGTTTTCCTTAACATCCAGGAAACCTTCCTCGCGAGCCTCGCTAACTGGCAGGAGAGGCTGGTATGCCTCTTTGCCCACCGTTAAGCTGGCAACCACTGGGGTGACCATTAACGCAACAACGCCCAGCCCAAAGAAAAAGAGGGAGGCAAAGCCAAAAACGGCTAAAAAGAGAGGGAAGGTCTTCATATAAATAACGGGTAATATTAACCTTATTTGCCTTATTTGTCAATTTTATTTGGTTTTTACGGCTTTTCTACTATAAGAAAAACCCCAAGAAATCGCAATCCTGGGGCTTTTCGGGCTATTCTAGCCCTATCATTATACGTCCTGAGGTTTTACGGTAGAACGTTTGTTACCCTTGCAGCGTGCAGCGGCATCATTAAGAAGGGCCATAACTTTCTTGTTGAGTGCGTCCGGAAGTTCACCAGACATCTTCACACCTTGAGTCTTGAGGTGAGCACGGACTTTACTTGCGACGATAAGTGCGTCAGCCATGGTTAACACCTCCTTCGGTTGGAAATCCAATATTCCACATCACACGTGGATTTTACCACCTAAAACGGCAAAATCTCAATAATCCTTTTGGGTGTAAAATTAGATCAGAAACAGAACACTTGAGAGAAGAATAGCCAGCGACGCGTGCATAATAAGAGCAGGGTGTTGGACGTGAATGCGGATTATTATTGCCATCGATAGCAGGACAAGTAAGACGATGAGGACAACTACTGACATGTGACGAGACACCTGGAGCAGTCGTTGGGGCGCTCGCAGCTCTGCACTTTGAGCGGTTTCTTCGAAGCTGGGCTTAAGCGACGTCGTATCTACAACGGAAACGTTGCCATGCTCATCGCGCGCTTCGAGTGTTTCTGTAGAACGAATATCGATGAGTTGAATGCTTTGTGAGCCATTTACGCTTGGCAGGCTCACCGCTGCTTGGGCGGTATCAAAGGCCGGAGAAATCACAAAGGAAAGATCTGCAAAGGCCAGCGCTGGCCCAGTCGTATCCTTCGTTATAGCTACTCCTTCAGATAGTTCGCTTTGTCTGCCAAAGCCTGAGGCATAGGCGCGAAGGACTACAGCTCCATCTGGAATAGAAGAGATATTTATTGCAGCTGTGGCTTGGCCAGTCGGCGGCAAGTTAATAGTGTCGGCGGCTTGTCCGTTCGCTAAAACAGTAATGGCACTGTTACCTTCGCCTTCAATTGAAACGAGCACGGTCGCTCCGGCCGTCGCGGTACCGGCCAGCGCAATGCGGGGCGTGCGGAGAGGAACAGCGGACGGGCTCGGGGGTACTGCTGTCGGGGTGGTAGGAAGTGGAGTGGTGGTGGGCGAGGGAGTGGGGGTGGATATTTTTTGTTGAGTGCCGGCAGTCGCTGGTGTAGATGTAGGGACGGGTGTAGAGGACGGAGCTGTTGCGCCAGCTGGTAATCCAAACATATGTACAACAACAATAGAGGTGCCTCCTTGAAATTCACCACTCACCACTGCCACCCCGGTCTCGGTATATTCGCTGTGCATAATATTCGCTTTGTGGGAGGGGCTGGCCATCCAGGCAGCTACCACGTCTTCAGCTTCAGTAAAATCAATTGCTAAGTTTTCCCCAGCCACTTGGTAGGTATATCCATGTTTTTTTATCCAAAACCACGGGGTAACACCACTTGGGGAAATGTGGGCGAAGTAATCTTCCTCAAGCATGTGTTTGCATTTTTCTTGAGCGGCCGCTGTTAGTTGGCTATTCGTAGTAAGAGCAGATAAGCCACCTTTTTGTCGTTCAGCGTTAGTAAGTTGGATAATACGGTTAGTGGTGATGACGGAAAGCTCAGCGGGAGTGGGAGCAAAAGCTATCGCTAGGGCGGCCAAGAGCTTTACTGCCAAAAGCGCCCCGGAGACTGTGGCGAGTGAGCGATGCCGCAAAGCGAGCGGACGATCATCGTTATATGGGGAGGGAATAACGCAGACGTTGATTCCATGAACGGCACGAGCAGCGACTGACATGGACAATAGTTTACCATGCTCGGTACACTCCAATCATGAACGTCGTCATTATGGCGGGGGGTGGGGGGACACGGTTGTGGCCTCTATCAGTTCGGGACAATCCGAAGCAGTTTGTGGATTTAGGTACCGGTAAGCCTTTGTTGGTTCATGCCTATGAACGAGCCACAGCTCTTACATCTCCGGAAAATATTTTTGTGGCCACATCGGAAAAATATGCCAAGCAGATAGAGCAGTTACTACCTGGTGTTACAACCGATCATCTTTTACTAGAACCGGCTAAACGTGATACGACCGCCGCTTTCTTAAACGTCTGTCTTAATCTGATTGCATCAGGAAAAGGTGATATGCCGACCACCTTCTTGTGGTCGGATCATGTATTTGCCAATGAAGAAGTATTTCTCAAGGACTTACAAACTGTTCCAGCTTTACTGGAGCAATATCCTGAGGCGCTCATTATTGCGGGACACGTTCCGCTTAATCCCAATACCACTCTTGGGTATTTCAAAGTGGGAGAGGCTCTCGCAGGAAAACCAAACGTATATCATGTCGAAAAATTTATTGAGAAACCAAATAAAGAAACAGCTGAAGGCTTTGTGGCCGCCGGAGGTTACTTCTGGAATTTAGGATACTTTTCGCTGAAGCCGACTTATTTACTGTCTCAGGTAACGACGCTTAGCCCTGAATGGAAAGAGGCGAGCGAAGAGCTAGCGTCAGCAATTACCAGCAAAGATACGGATAAGTGGCGACAAGTGTATGAAAACTTACCGAAGGTGGCACTGGAAAAAACATTCGTGGAAAAAACAAAAACCATTATTGCTGTTACGGGTGACTATGGTTGGAGTGACGTTGGTAATTGGGCAACTGTAAAAGAAATCTTTGGAAAAGTGGGAGATCATATGCCAGCCGGCCATCATATTCATGTGGATTCGGAAAATAATTTTATTTACAACACAACGGACAAAGCCGTCTCGTTAATAGGTATTGATAACGCCGTGGTGGTGGTAACGGATAAGGCAGTACTCGTTTGTGATACTGACGCTGCCCATAAAGTAAAGGAAGTAGTGGAGAGGATTGAAAGGGAGGGTAAAAAAGAATATCTTTAAAAGCTGTCTATGGCTATTCAAGTAACAAGTCCTCGCAAATTTTACGGAATCATCGGTTTGGTCCTATTCGTCGTCTTACTTGTTAGTTTTCGTTGGCTCATCGCGGGGGCTGTCCTTGAAAAGGACGGAGATTTTGCCATTGAATCCGGTACTTCCTCCCGAGCCGTGTGGAGCGCACTGGCGGCGGAAGGATTTACTGGTAGCGAGCTACCTTGGAAGTACTACAGCTGGCGGCAAGAAGCAGCGGATAAAATTCAGGCTGGAACGTATCACTTAACAATTGGACAACCAGTCAGCGAAGTCGTTACGCGCTTCATTAATGGAGATACTACGGAGAATGAACTAACCCTGACGTATCCCGAAGGTTTTACTCTCGAACAAATAGCAGCGCGAACGGCCGAACGTGGTATTGGCACGAAAGAGGAATTTATGCAGGCAGTCTCCAGTCCGGCTCAATTTGCTGAAGAATTTTCTTTTGTAGGTGAGTTGCCAGAGGGACGAACACTCGAAGGGTACCTTTTTCCAGATACGTATCGGGTATTTGAAGATGACACTTCGCTCGATGTTATTCGTCGTATGCTAACAAACTTTGATCGACGGATTGTTCAGAGTGGCCTAGCGGCTGGAACTGATCGAACGCTGGATGAGATGGTCAACATGGCCAGTATTCTAGAACGAGAAGTGCAAACTGACGATGATATGGCGGTCGTGGCTGGTATTTTATGGAAACGACTTGATGATGGTGAAGGACTGTACGTTGATGCCACCATTCGGTATGCGTTGAATAAGCCAACAGCCGGTCTTACGGTCGCAGATTTGGCGATAGACTCGCCATACAACACCCGAAAATACCGTGGTCTACCGCCCGGCCCAATTAGCAATCCCGGTCTGCGTGCACTGACGGCCGCGATTAAACCAGAAGCATCCGAATATTATTACTACTTATCTGCTCCGTCGGGTGAGACCATTTTTGCCGAGACGAACGACGAACATAACCGGAATAAGGCAGAGCATTTACAGTAACGTTGGTTAGACTAGCGGTGTGGCTAAAATTACTCTTGCCTACACTTTTCCTAGAAAAGGAAGTAAGGCAACTTTCCTGTTATTTTGTCAATTTGCATTTATACGCTGTTTATACGATAAATAGTCCAGTCATCCGAAGACCTAGGGCATTCACATAAGCCCCTAAGAGGAAGACAGCCAATTAGCTGTTTTTTACGCATTCGGGTGATAACCCGATTTTTTTATTCTCACCCATGTCACTTACTCGTACACAAAAGGAAGAAATCATCCAAAAAGTTAGCAAAGATGTATCTGAAGCTACGTCAGTTGTCTTCGTTGGTTTTGACGGCGTTACCTTGAAAGATATGACCGATCTTCGGGATAAACTCCATGAAGCAGGTTGCAAAATGAAGGTAGTACCAAAGCGTCTCTTAAAGCTTGCTTTAACTGATGCCAAAGTAGATTTCGACCCGAAACAGCATGAAGATCAGGTAGCGGTGGTGTGGGGAAGTGATGTGGTCGCTCCGGCTAAATTCATTTATGAATTTGCGAAACAGCATGAAGATCAGATGCGGATTCTGTCAGGTGTACTGGAAGGCAATGTTATTACCATGGAACAGGCAACAGCGCTGGCGAAGCTTCCAAGCAGGCAGCAGCTCCTTGGGCAACTCGTTGGCGTGCTGGCCGGACCTATGCGTGGTTTTGCTATGGTTCTGTCAGGAGTACCTCGTTCAATGGTGTATGTGTTGCAAGCAATTAAAGAATCAAAAGAATAACTTTAAATTTATAAATTTTTAATTCATACCTATGGTTGCAGAAGAAACCAAAGATCAAACAAATGAAGACAAAAAGGCAGTAGAGGTTCCTACTAAATTCAAGGATCTCGTTAAGCAAGTAGAAGAAATGTCAGTGCTCGATTTGTCAGAACTCGTCAAAGTTCTTGAGGACAAATTCGGTGTCTCTGCTTCCGCCCCAATGGCGATGATGGCTGCTCCAGCCGCTGGCGGAGCCGGAGAAGCTGCTCCAGAAAAGTCATCTTTCACAGTTGAACTCACTGCTACTGGTGAACAGAAAATTGCTGTCATCAAAGCAGTTCGAGAAGTAACTGGTCTTGGTTTGAAAGATGCCAAGGATCTCGTTGACAAAGCTCCAGCCCCTATCAAAGAGAATGTTCCAAAGGCAGAAGCTGAAGAAATGAAAAAGAAAATTGAAGCCGCTGGCGGCAAAGTAGAACTCAAATAAAGTAAGTAAGCCAGAGGACAAAGGCCGGGCGCAGTGCCCGGCTTTTGCGTGCTACAATACAGAAATGCTTAGTCTCCTTCGCTGGCATATATTGGATGCACCCACTTTTTTACTGACGCTTGCGTGGAATATACAGCGGGTGCTCCTGAGACTTTTTTCAGTGCCCCTGATGCTCCGTACGCTTGTCTCTCACTGGCATAAGGATGTTGTCTCGTACGAACGAGCTGGCTTAAGTAAGTTGGCGCTCGCGTTTGCGTGGAATATGATCTCGCGAGTTATTGGATTCGTTGTGCGCACTTTTACTTTAGCGACTTATAGTATCGCTGCGTTGCTCGTTCTAGTTGCAAGTATTCTTACAGTCATCGTTTTTATTGCTTGGCCGGTCGTTGGTGCCCTTGGGT
This sequence comes from Candidatus Anderseniibacteriota bacterium, assembly GCA_016197005.1. Taxonomy (GTDB): domain Bacteria; phylum Patescibacteriota; class Andersenbacteria; order UBA10190; family UBA10190; genus JACPWO01. Next base: position 257,748 of record JACPWO010000001.1, on the reverse strand, counting down.
TATTTGTAAGTATCCAGACGCTTTTCTAACACTATGGCGGACGGAGGGAATCTAACTCAAATCTTTAATCCACGCCGTCGATTACAGGCGGTGCAAACAAATGAGGCGCTTAGTGTTGTGTCTGCATTTGTACTAATTGGGGCGGTTACAGCGGCTGTAGCCGGTGCTATCACCGGATATTTTTGGGAAGGATTTTTACCTATCTCTCTCTTTGTACTAAGTGGTCTTTGTGCCTCAGTAGCCCTGGTCGCTGGCTGGCTATTTGTATATACCATCACGTTTGTACCTCGCCGGTTACCATCAACAACGTTGCCCACGAAGAATGGAGCGGATGCGGCAGATTTTGGATTACTGCTTGCTGCCCAAACGTATAAAAAAGGAAACAGCAAGGAATTCGAATCATTCTGCAAAAATGTTTTACGGACATCTGCTGCACAAATGGTACTGAAGCGTTTGCAGCTCAGTGCAGAAGAAGTTGTAGCTGAAATTACCACAGCTGTACTGCCGAACTACTCCTGGGATGATATGGGCAAAGATGCAGCCATAAGCGCCCAGAGTAGTCAATACTCATATATATCCGCCACTGATGCATTGGCAGCGTTCTTGCTTCATCCGCAGATGCACATGTTTCTGCGTCGCCGACAATTACAGGAAGAAGATATTCGTTTCGCGGTATGGTGGGAAGAGGCTCGCCGCGCGTGGCACCACCAACGTTTACGCTGGTGGTCAGAAGAGAACCTGCTAGATTTTACCGGAATTGGTATTTCCTGGGCTGCGGGGTTTACACCTTTGGTTGACCAGTTTTCCCGTCCCCCTCGCGGCAGTGCCTGGGATATTGGTGCGGCCCATCCGAAGCAAGTAGATCTTCTTATTAATAGCTTAGCTCGTCGGCGGCAGAGTAATGTCTTGTTAGTCGGACAACCAGGAGTGGGAAGAATTGGCGTCATAAAAGAGGTAATGCGTCGTATTGCCGCTGGAACTGCTCATCCGGCCCTGGAATCGCAACGAGTTCTGTATGTTCATGTCAGCCAACTGATTAGTGGAGGTAATAGTAGGCCGCAGCAGATCGCAATTGTCTCACGCGCTCTTAACGAAATGGAACGAGCGGGGAATGTCATTGTTGTCCTCGACGGTTTAAGTGGCGCCTTAGGGGGCGGAGAAGGAGTGGCCAATATAACCGACGTACTGGTGCCTTTCTTTTCTTCACCAACTGTAAGAGTAGTAGCAGTTATGTCGTTGGATGATTATCATCAGCGTTTGGCTGGTAACAGCGAACTGGAGCATTTATTTGAAATTGTAGAAGTACCGCCGCTTAGTGAAGAACGAACATTAAAACTCTTAGCTCTGATGGTTGAACAGTGGGAAAAGAAGAGTGGAGTGTTTTTACCGTATCGGACGCTGGAAGAAATTGTAAAAAGTACCGCCAGTATTTTGCCGCACATACCATTTCCAGAAAAAGCTTTTGATGTTTTGGAAGAAGTTGTGGTTGAAGCAGAGGGGAGTAAGACAGTGACAATTCTCCCCGAAGATGTTGATGCAGTCATTACGCGCAAGACGGGGATTGATTTTGGGAAAGTGCGGCAAGAGGAGGCTGGGCGGCTCCTATCGCTCGCTGATCAAATTCACCGACGTGTAGTTAATCAGCACGAGGGAGTTGAGGCAGTCTCGCGAGCTATGATTCGCGCACGAGCCGGTGTGCGCAGTGGCAAACATCCGATCGGTACATTTTTGTTCTTGGGTCCAACAGGAGTCGGAAAAACAGAAACGGCAAAGGCACTGGCGGAGGCTTACTTCGGTGCTGAAAGCTACTTGCAGCGGCTGGATATGTCAGAGTTTCAAGGTAGCGACGCCATCGAACGTCTCATTGGTACGGTTGGTCGACCGATCGGGCGCCTGACTGGACTCGTCGCCGAACATCCTTTTTCCGTTATTCTGCTTGATGAGTTTGAAAAGGCGAGCGTTGCCGTTCAAGAACTCTTCTTACCTCTACTCGATGAGGGATATATTACTGATGCGCGCGGTCGCAAGTACTCTTTCGTACACAGTATTATTATTGCTACCAGTAACGCTGGCGCTGAACTTATTCGCACCAGTGTTACCGATGACGGAACATTTCCACCCGACTTTGATACGAGGCTACGAGAGCATATTTTGCAAAAGGGTATTTTCTTACCAGAACTTTTGAACCGGTTTGATGGTGTTGTTACCTTTGTGCCGCTTTCTGCTCAGCATATTCGAGAAGTAGCAATTCGGATGATGACAAGTCTCAATGCTCGCCTAGATGCACAGCATGGCATCACTATTGCTGTTACTGATGAGCTTATAAACTATTTAGCAGCAACTGGATACGACCCTGAGTTTGGAGCTCGGCCAATGAAACGACTTATTCAGGACAAAGTTGAATACTGGATTGCGCAGCAACTTATTGCTGGGAGAGTAGAGGGCGGTCAGCAGCTTACGGTTCCAGTCAGCCAGTTTTAAAGGCTACGTAAGGTATTTATTCCGTTAGCGAAATTTCGAGTACTCGAGTTCCGTCCAGGACATAGGCTTTCGTCTCGTCTGGATAAATAGTGGCATCAGAGAATTCAGAAGCGACGTCAACGACATGTTGGCGGATGAGCTTACCATTCTTGTCGTAGACTACGATGCGCTTGTTGGCTGGATCAATGACGTATATGAATTGATATTCGTCGGTAGTAATAATACGGGCAGTTGCCGGAATAATAGGGGAGACTGCTTCCTGGTTAAATTCGGCAGCTACACCTTTAAACAGACTATGGATACTGCCATCTTCGTGCAGCGTATATACATTTCCGTCTACCGCAATATTGACGATAGTGCGAACCGGGAAGTTTTGGTCAGTTATCCAAGGAGTGCCGGCTGAGTACCCCCGGAGCGTTTTGTTGTATGACAGAATGTTATTAATTGATCGATCAAGGACATATAAGCGATTCCCGAATACCGCCGCATCTGCTATAACTGGCTTCGTAGAAGCAAAGGATATTTCTTGTTTTGAGAGCGAGTTGTCTTTGGTATCAAAGAGGGCAGCGCCGGCTGGGTCAGTTATTAAGGTAATAGTCTTATCAGGCGTATGAACAATCCCCTCAGTGAAGAAGCCAATTCCTTGACTGGTTTGTTGTACTACTTGGGAAGTACCATCAAGCGCCATGCGAACGATGGCGTTATTTTCCGGGTGATAGGCATACAAAGCGTCAGAAACAAAGAATAAACGCTGAGGGGTTTTCGAAATATTGGCTTCAAAGTCCCCAATTGTTTTTACCTTCGCACTATCGACACGACTAATGCGCTGCAGGCGATCACGTTGTTCTTCGATTTCTGTTAGCAGCTGGCGAGATTCTTCGATATAAATATTTTTCCCTTGTAGCTGCTGTGTAAGTGTACTTGCCTCGTCAAGTAATCCATTAGCCTGGTCGCGATTATCATAGATGAGAGCGGTCTTCGCTGCTTCTGCTTTTGCTCGGGCTTCTTGTAATGTTTCGCTCGCTTGTTGGATGGCGGCATCGGATGCTCGCTTCTGTTGTAAGAGTAAAAGGCTTCCCCCTAAGAGAACGAGTAAAATAAGAGAAATAACGCCAAACAGTTTGCTGCTCTTCGGAAGGGTAGTGAGTCGTTGCCGCAGCCCCAACGTAAACTGAGCGGTACCAACCGCTGCAGACTTACCCATTTGAGTCGGGTTTGGCAGCTTGAAACGCACTCTGCCAGCCCTGTCGGTGGCAACGTTTTTAAGACTGCTCCCAGTAACTTTTGAAACCTGGAGGAGTGCTCGACCGCCTTGGCGCGATCCGCTCTTTACGTGCGGCCATACGCGCTCACGAGTGAAGTTAAAGGCAGCTTTACTGCCTTTACCCAGCAGGGATAACGTTTGCCGCGGCAGGCCACGGTGAATAATGAGGGGCTGTCTGGGGGTAAGGTACGACCGATTAACTGCGCGTCCACCAGCTGGCGCCGCGCTCATTGTCGTATCTTTCTCTCGTGCCGCATATTGTGGGGCAAACACTACTACTACCGCCGCGAGCGAGGTGGTACTCGACGTATCTTTCGTTTGCTGAGTAAGTCGACTGGCAATAATGTTGGCGGAGTTTTCTAGAGCCAGTCGCTTTAGTTCCGTCTCAGCTACAATAGAAGACAGGGGGCTGCCAGCAACGTAGAGCGTATCTCGTGGTGCCGCGATACCGCTCGCTACTTGAGAAAATGTTTGGAGCGGATCGGTAATAGGTGAATGAGCAAGTCCAACCGAAATATTTGTTAAGTTCGCTTTGCGTGCAAGCAGTACCTGACCTTCACCGGCCACGCTAATATGTAATTCATTACCAGCCAGAGCAACTACGGAGGCATGAAAATCTACCATCCAGTCTCGCATTCCTTGTTCGGCCATGTCATGAAGAATGAGGTTGGCCTGGTGAAGAGCGAGTTCAAAGCTGGAGGCAGCACTTCGACGGGGATCACGGTAATATTCACGCTGAATTGCGGTGGCAACAGTATCCAGGATTTCACTACCAATACCTTCCCGATCACGCGTCTGGAGTGCAGCAAAAAGCCAGCCTAGTCGGGTTTCCCCGGTACCTGGCTCAAATAGGTATGTTTCTCCCGCTACGCCCTCGCGCGTTACTAATACTTCCTGTGCGTCGGGCAGAGCTTGATCCCTTGCCATGGCAGCCAGTATATCATGTTCAAATGCTTTTTCCTGGCTTGCCTTATCTAGGGCCGACGTTTACAATTTCCTTCAGACTTTATGGATAGCCCAAAAAAAACCTTTCCTCTAGAAAAGATTTTCGGTTCTCGTACCCGGGTCAAAATCATTACGCTATTCACCACTGGAGTAAAACGTCCCTACTTCGTTCGGGAGATTGCTCGTATTGTCGGAGAACGACTGAATGCTGTCCGTCGTGAGCTCACTATTTTGCAAAACGTTGGCATGCTTGATACGTACGACGAGCGTCGTCGTAAGTATTACACCGTAAAAGAAGATTTTATTTTGTACTCAGAACTGGGATCGATTATGCAAAAGGCCGGACCGGGTATTCAGGATGTTTTGTTCAATCATCTCGAAAATGTGGGTGACGTTCATTACGCCGCAGTATCTGGCTATTTCACTGCTGCTAAATCTGCACCAACTGATTTGTTAGTGGTAGGAGCGATTGAAGATAACAAGCTTCAACAGTTTGCAAATAGAATAGAGCAGCAGATTAATCGGGAAATTAGTTATACTCCGATGACAGTTAATGAATACCAGTATCGTCTTAACTTCAGTGACGTTTTTCTCCGTCAGTTTTTCGGAGGTGCCTACAAAGAACTGATCAACAAGCTTCCTCAACAGCTCCAGCCAGATTTTGACAAGCAGCGCTCGACATCCGGCGTAGTTACCGCATAAGCAATTGAAAGTGGTATGAATCCCACTGATCGTCAGCCTGCTCTCTTGCAGCCGCGCGCAATTGTTTTTGTCTGCCGCGCATTGTTCATACTATATTTCCTGGCGATCCTAGTTTCTCATCTCTTTCCGCAGACTTTTTCTGTCCTGCAACATATTTCACTCGTCTGGAGCCTATATCTACTGCTCATTTACCTCACTTGCGAAAAGATCTATGCCGTTTTCCTGCGACGGGGCATAGATCTTAGTTACGCTTTCCCACTTGTCTTTGCGGTGTTCATTCTGAATGCGGTGTCGCTGTTAGTACGCAGTCAGGAACAAGTACCGATCATAAATCGCGCGGAGCACCTGGCGACATTTGTACTAGTAGCGTACATCGTCTGGACGTTTTTTCTTAAATACTTACCGCAAAAGGTATGGGAAGATCATCCATACTACACCGCTATCCTAACATTATCACTTACCGCCTTAGCGGGAGTGGGGAATGAGATTGTAGAGTTGGCCCTTGATCATATTTTCTTCACGAAGACGGTTGGCCCTGCCTACGATACGTCGTTAGATCTCTTAATGAACACACTGGGAGCCGGACTATTCCTGGCCGTGCAGCTTATCTTGCATGAGGGAAGGGTGGCGCGTACCCGATCAAACTAGTTTGCTGACAAAAGGACTCACCTGGGGTGAGTCCTTTTGTCATTGAAGATAGGTTTCCTCGCACTCGCTGGCGGATGTGCAAAAGTCGTGGTTTTACGTGTTGCGAAGTGGTAGGCCACAAGAGTAAAGTGGATACACGTGGAAAAGAGTGGGGAAAAGTGGAGGGTTCTGTGCATAAGCCCAGTATGCTTCTACGCCCCACACGTGATCACGCTTAGTAGGGAGAGGGAGCGCGATCAGGTGTGGGGGGTGAACTTTACAATCGATTCCTAATTGAGCGTACATACTTATGTTTATTGGAGAATACGCTCATAGTTTGGATGAAAAAGGACGATTAGCTTTGCCGGTAAAATTTCGGCGGAAGCTGCAGGAGGGAATCGTAGTCACTCGTGGACTTGATACATGTCTATTTGTATATCCCAAGCAAGAGTGGGAGATCTTGGCGCAAAAACTCGCCGCACTTCCGCTCACCAGTAAAAAATCTCGAGCATTTACTCGACTTATGTTAGCTGGTGCCTGGGATGCCACACTTGATAGCCAGGGTCGCGTCATGGTGCCAGAATATCTGCGCAATTACGCTAACCTGGGGAAACATGTAGTCGTAGCTGGTCTTTATAACCGGATGGAAATCTGGAATGAGGACAGTTGGAGTGAGTACAAGGCAGCTACTGAAAAAGAGAGCGACAATATTGCTGAAGCAATGGGGGAGCTGGGAGTATGACACCAAGTCACACCCCAGTCCTGACTCAGCCAGTACTCGATCTTTTTTCTCCGCAGGAAGGAACCCATTTGCTTGATGCCACCGTTGGTCTAGGCGGACATGCTGAGATGTACTTAGCAGCTGCTGCAGACACACAGGTGCTCGGCCTCGATATCGACGACAGTGCGCTTGCCCAAGCGAAAAAGCGCCTGCAGCAGTATGGAAGTAGGGTGCGCCTCACGGCTGCCTCTTACGCCTACCTCGATGAAGTGGCTGGGAATGAAACGTTTGATCATATCCTCTTTGATCTCGGTGTTGGTAGCCATCAGCTATCCGACAGCGAGCGAGGAATATCGTTTCGATCAACTGGACCACTGGCGATGAAATTCTCGACCGTGGGGCAGGTACAGCCAAAACTTCCTCCTTCTAGCTTGCCGTCAGTTAAGTGGCTGGAGCAGCGTCTCGGGTATGCCCCAGATGCTCCAGAGCTTATTGCGGGGATCCCGGAAGAGGAACTAGCAGATATCCTGCGGCAGTATGGAGAAGAACGATATGCTCGTCGCATTGCTTCTGCTTTAAAGCGAATGTCGCCTAACCTTCCCGCTGCTGCGGTCGCTGACGAAATTATCGCAGCCGTACCGGGTAGATATGAGGGGGGACGAATTCATCCAGCAACACGAACCTTTCAAGCACTACGGATAGTAGTCAATCGGGAACTAGAAAGTTTGGAGATGGGGCTGCCAAAAGCAGTCTCTCACCTCAAAACCCACGGACGCCTGGTTGTTATCAGCTTCCATAGCCTCGAAGATCGGATCGTAAAACGCTTCCTGAAGGAGACCAAAAGCCTTACCACTCTCACTAAAAAACCAATGGTAGCTACACAAGAGGAGAAGGCAAGAAATCCACGGTCGCGTTCAGCCAAACTAAGAGCAGCCCAAAAAATGTAACCCTAAACACTTAACACTAACTTATCTCGTCGGGGGACGGGATCACACAAACACGTGACAGCAAACATTCAACAATCTATTGGTGCAAGATATCGTCCAGCGCGGCGGAATTTCCGCGTATCATTACGTAAAGGTAACTCGCAGCGAGGCAGTGTCAGTCATACTACTGTTACGTTAGTGGCAGGCATGGTGGCCTTAGTAACTGTTGGCATGCTTGGATTTCTATATTTAAGGCAAGTTGTTGGGACGGCGTCTCAAGGCACGAATATTCGAGAACTTGAGGCACAAATTTTAGATTTACGTGATCAACAACGACAACTCGAGCTCGAAGGCGCTCAACTCCGTAGCTTACAAGCAGTTGAAGAGCGAACCCAGGAACTTAATTTAGTTGAAGCAGATCGCGTCAGTTACTTAGCTACCTTATCTGATCGTGTAGCGCTCGGTGATTAACTACCTAAGAGAGGGGGATAAGAGGTAATGGCACAATCATCTTTGAATACTGGCGGATGGAGAATCGGCGTTTTAATTATGTCCGCTGCCATCCTTATGGGTATTTTAGGTGTGCGCTTGGTGTATTTACAGACCGTGCGTCACGGACATTATATAAATGTGGCAGAAGCGCAGCGAAAACGCGCCTCCGAGCTTTCTCCGCATCGCGGAATTATTTACATGAGTGAAGGGCTGGATCTTTTTCCGGTAGCCAGTAACGACAAAGGATGGATAACCTACGCTGTCCCACGTGATATGGACGATCCTCATTATGTGGCTCGAGAAGTAGCTCCGGCCTTATTCGCATATCGGAAACGACAGGACGAGCGGACTAAAGCAATTATTGAACGCACCGGACAGCTGCGTACAGTTGCTGCTACGCCAACTCCTACCCCGATCGAAAATCCTGAACCAGAAAAATCAGAAGATGAACAAATTCATGATCTTATCCAACAATTTGAAGTGAAATTTGATAAAAGAACTGATCCTTATGAACCAATTCTTCGCCCGCACGAGATATTGGACGAAGAACTCCGAGCGTACTTAGAAGAAAAGCACTTGCCCGGTATTGTCTTGGAAGAGCAGGAAATTCGAATATACCCTGACGGTGAACTAGCGGCGCATGCTATCGGATACGTCGGCTTTGAAGAAAGTGGGCGAGTGGGTAGATACGGCGTAGAAGGATTTTATGATTCAATTTTACGAGGAGACTTAGGGTGGTTATCTGCCGAAAAAGATAATGCCGGCAATTTCATTGGTGTAGCCGAAGGCGAATTTCGGCCGGCTAAGGATGGAGCTGACATAGTGCTCACATTGGATCGTGTTGTCCAATCATTCGCTGAGGAAGTACTAAAGAATGGGGTAGAGAAGTATGGTGCGGAACGCGGCAGCATTATTGTGATGGATCCAGAAGATGGCGCTATTCTTGGCATGGCAACCTATCCAACCTTTGATCCCAATACGTATTACGCGGTGAACCACCCCGAAGTACAAACCAATCCAGTGGTATCGGACTTGTTCGAACCAGGATCCATTTTAAAGCCGGTTATTATGTCAGCAGCTATCGAAGAAGGATTGGTGGAGCCAAATACAACCTTCACCGATAGTGGACCAGTAAAAGTAGCAGAATACACGATTGATACTTTCGATAGTAAGCATCACGGCGTGCAAACAATGACACAGGTACTCGAACAATCGAACAACATCGGTATGGTATGGCTCGGTCAGCAAATGGGTGCAGAGATGATTTACGATTATCTCCGTCGCTTTGGATTGGGCGAGCGAACAGCAGTTGAACTTGATGGAGAAACCCAAACGAATTTACCCGAACCAAATAATTGGAATATTACAACCGTTGCTACTGCCAGTTTCGGTCAAGGTGTGGCGTTAACTCCGTTGCAAGCGCTCAATGCTATAAACGCTATTGCAAATGACGGCATGCTCATGCAGCCTCGCATTGTATCTCGTATTAGAGAGGGGTTAGAAGAAAAAGTAACCGAGCCGGCCGCTGTTCGTCAGGTCGTTTCTAAACAGACAGCTGACAAGGTAAGTGCGATGATGGTCAGCGTTATTGAAAACGGCGTAGCTGGTCTCGCTCGAGTGCCAGGGTATTATATGGCTGGAAAAACGGGAACAGCCCAGGTATCAGACGAGACTGGTAAGTACTCGAAAGATCGTAAAATTATTTCATTTGTTGGTTTCGGGCCAGTAGAAAATCCTCGCTTCTCAATACTAATTAAACTAGATAACCCAGCTGGCCTTTCCTTCGCGTCCGGTACAGCTGCCCCAATGTTCCGCGATTTATCGGAAAAGCTGCTAAATTACTATCAGATCCCTCCTTCATATGATGAAACTGGTCCAAAAACGAAATACCAAGTTCCAAACTAACCTCAGTCGCACCGATGCGTGGAATGCAGTCGTCACTGATGCTGCTTTAAAGGCAGCTTTTGGCGAAGGAGCACCCTCTCGGAAAGAGAGTAGCGTACGAGCTACTCTTCGCCGCGCTGCTCGACTGATTCGAGGTGGGTTTGCGCTGGAAATAGATGTTGAAGGTCTTATTTTAGAGCTCAATGTGCCAGGAGTAGTATCTCGGTACCAGATAGCACCCGTTATTACAGCGCTCGAAATAGCGGCAGGAGTAGCAGTGACACGGCGGTCGCTGTTGCAAATAGCTCAACGGTTACAGTCATTCATGCCGCCGAAGGGATATTTAAGTATTTCAAAGACGAAAGAAGGGGCGCAGCTCCTAGATGATACCGCTGCCTCTACCCCGGAAAGTATGTTAGCGGGACTCAAAACGCTAGCCGCAATTGGCAAACATCGTCGTCTTGCCGTTTTAGAAAATCCACCTCCTTCAGTTGCTGCCATTTCTCCTCAGTACGCAGATATGATTCTGGTTGTGGGGGATACTAACGCAACTGCGCGAGATGCTATTCATGCGTCGGAAAACGATGCGGATACCCATCATTTCCAAACGAGTGCTGAGGCAAAAAAATGGATGAGCAAATATATTAAATCAACCGATACTATTCTCATTTCTGGTACGTAAAAAGAAAAGTTATAGACGTAGATTAACATCCTAAGTGCAACGCTACTGTCTCAGTACATGCAGTTTTCCTGCCGCCGATTCTGCTCCTGATAGCGAGAGTTGAAGTGTACATTTCTCGTTCTTATGTGCGTACAAACAACAATCACTGATGCGCTCAAGAAAAGGGGTATGCAACCCGTACAATCGTGCAGGGTGGTAGTGCGGGTTTTTTGTAAGATTAGTTTTTAAACTTGTAGCCCGTAGGGAAATCGAATCCCTGTTTCCAGGATGAGAACCTGGTGTCCTAGCCACTAGACGAACGGGCCTTGTAAGGTTTGTTTTAACTGTTTTCGAATATACTGTCCAATTTGGCAAAGAAAAACAGCTGGTAGTGAGCCAGCTGGAACTTTATTCATGTCTTGGTTAGGCGGTACGTAGCCTCTTCAGTACCTGGTCTGCGGTAGGCACTTTCAACGTATCGACCAAGCCCAGGAATTCGAATACTCGCAATGCGAGATAGCCGGTGTCGAATGGCACCTCCCACGGTTTATGCGCAAACCGAGGTGATTTCTGAAATCCATGGTGACCATTGTGCAGTGCTTCACCGCCCGTAAGCCACCCTAGAATCAGAACATTCGTGCTTAGGTCTCCGGTTTCCAGATCTCGACTGCCCACCAAGTGACACAAGCTGTTTATTGCCCATGTCAAAATGCAGGTGCTTACGAATACTGAAGCCAGATACCATGCAATACCCACTAGTCCACCCAGTAGATAAGAAAGCACGACACCGCTGCCGGGACCTAGTAACAAGTAGACTTCAGTTCGACTCATTACTCTGTCGAACTTATCCAAGTCCTTCGGCTGCTCTTCTGGTACTGCGTAGGGGATCCAGAAGGTATGTGCCCAGAGGGCACCCCACCACTTCGAGTACGGGGCGTGCGGCGAATGCATATCTTCGTCCTGGTCTGAGTGCTTATGATGGTGTCGGTGAACCGCACACCATCTTTTTGGCGGTCCTTGCCAACTCAATAAGCCAAACCATGCAAGAAAGGGACGAAGAACATATTTCCCAACTGTAGAGAAGCGGTAACTGCGGTGCGTCACGAAGCGATGGTAGTAAAGCGTGATTCCCAACGTCGCTAAGAACCACGTTGCTACGGAAATCGCCACATGGTGCTTTTGGTATGTCCCATCGTAGACAGTTGCAATGGCAGCTACGAAGCCGCCACCCGTGAAGCCAATTAGCAGCAGTAACGAAGCCCAGCCAACGAGCTTGTCGATCATTTGAACCTCCGGCGTGAAAGGAACGATGCCAGAGTGTGTCTACTGGCTATCCTAAGTATATCAGCTACTGAAAGAGGGCTAAAAGGGTTACCCAGTGAGTAGTAAGTAGAAATCCAATAGCAATCAAAAGAGCACCTCGCACTAAAATATTCTCAACAAAACTACCAGTTGTAACTCGTAGCTGCTCTGGACCGGGTGGTATCTTTATACTCCACGGCAGTGGCCACAACCACGGCACGCCATGATCTGTTAAAGTATCGGCAATCGGGTGGCTAATGTAGCCAATCATAAAGGCATACCATAACGCTAACGCCGAGGTATGGAATTCAGGGAGAAGATAACGAGTCGTAAGCCAGCGTAGAAGTAAGCCAATGAAAATAATACCAACGATGGCGTGGGTGAAGTGTCGATGACCGCCTGAGAAAGCAGTAAATAACTTGTGAATGAATTTTCCACCAATGGTGCGACGTAGCAGATTAGCTGAGGGTTGATCTAAGTCGGGGGTAAGCGCCCCGATCATTACCGCGAAAATAGCAAAAATGGCGAGAGTGGGCCCGAGCGAGATGGGATACTGAGTGAGAATCCAGAAGGCAGCCAGGAGTGCAACCATTTGATGAGTAGTGCCGGACATCCTTTAAGCCTAGCGGAGAACGCCTTGAGAAGGGAAGGCGGAGTGGGTATGGTGAAGATATTACTTTTAACGAACTATCTTATGCCGTATACGCTTCCGAAACTGCTGTACTCTTATGACGCACTTGAGCCACACATTGATGCGAAAACAATGGAGATTCATCACACCAAACATCATCAGGCGTATATCGACAAAGTAAATGCTGCTTTAGAAAGTCATCCTGACTTAGCCAGTAAATCAGTTGAAGACTTAATTGCTAATCTCACGAGCGTTTCCGAAGATATTCGCACTGCTGTCAGAAACAACGGTGGGGGACACGCCAACCATTCACTGTTTTGGACATTGATGGCTCCAGGTACGGGTGGGCAGCCAACTGGAGGGCTAGCAGCAGATATACAAAACACATTTGGCAGTTTTGACGAATTTGAAAAGAAATTTGCTGAAGCTGGGGTAACTCGCTTTGGTTCAGGATGGGCGTGGCTTGTGGTTGATGGCGGTGAGCTTGTAATCGGTTCAACTGCCAATCAAGATAGCCCTTTAATGGGTAAAGAAATTGCTGGCATAGGTGGAACACCAATCCTTGGATTGGATGTGTGGGAACATGCGTACTACATAAAATTTTTATCGAATAGATCAGAGTACATTGAGAGCTGGTGGAATGTAGTGAATTGGGATGAAGTTGCCCGACGTTACGCTGCGGCCCAGTAAAATCACTTTCCGGTCTTAGGAAAGAAAATTTTATGTATTAAGTTCTCCCCAGATAATGAGGAGAGCGCCGGTACTAATAACTACCGGGAGTAGTAAGGCTGGGACATACCACGACCACCACCGTGCTCGTCGTTTGTTCCAATGAAGTAGTTCATGAGCTTTTTTGAGGGGAGTAAATGCCGGATAACTCTCCAGGGGAGTGAGGATGTCTGGCATAAGTCCCACTACCGCTCCCAGCAAATACTGAAACGGTTCTTGTCGCAGCCAAAACAGTGCGAGGAGAAGAGAGAATACTAGAATAACATCCACCGTAAGAGTGGCTTTTTGCCACCAGGTATAGGGGTGCTGGTCATCAGCAAAAGTATCAGGATCTAAATGGGGGATTAAATCCAAGATGTAATGGGAGAAAAACGCCAACACCACCATTACTGGTACATTCGGAACCAGCGTAGCGATTGCAGCACCGACTAAAAGGTGAACAGTTCCTGGCACGAAATAGTATTAAGTACGAAGAAGTTTACGGACGGCAGCGCAGTCGTTTTCGATAGCCTGCCGTAATGCCTCTATGGTATCAAATTTTTTTACACCGCGCAGTTTTTGGCGAATATCAATACACACTTCTTTCCCATACAAATCCTTGGAGAAATCCAGAAGGTGAGCTTCCAGTGTTGGTCGTAGGTCATCGAACGTTGGCCGCGGGCCAATATGAATAGCCGCGAGATACTGCTCGGTACCGATGGTAGCGATCCCGGCATATACTCCCGAATCTGGAATGGAGTCCGAAGTCTCAATATTAGCGGTCGGAAAGCCTAAATCCTTGCCTCGACCTTCTCCGCGGATAACCGTGCCACAAAGCTGCATGGTTGATATACTACAGTGACCCTATGACGGAACAAGTTATTTCGATGATAGCGGCCGGAATCGGCCTTATAACAAGCGGTATTCTCGTTTTTCTATTAGTTCGCACCCGGCGGGGTGGGCAAACTGACAGTAGTGTCTTAGAGCTACAAAAATTATTCAGTCAGCAGTTGCAACATATGAGTCGAGAGGTAAACGAACGCTTACGAGAGCATACCCACGCGGTCAATGAATCGAAAGACTTTTTAGCTAGTCGAGTAAGTGCTGCCGAACGTACCGTCCGAACGGTAAGCGCTGGTTTGGGAAAGTTAGAGCAGGCAACAAGTCAGCTTCAGAAGACAAGTGAAGATATTGTCTCATTTCAAACAATGCTCAAGCACCCCAAGATCCGAGGAAGTTTTGGTGAAGTACTTCTCGCGAATCTCCTCAGTGAAGTGCTGCCAGCTGACCGGTTTGACCTACAATACATACTCCGAGGTAGCGGTGAAATTGCTGATGCAACTATTAAACTACAAGATGGTTATATTGTTGCCGTCGACGCTAAGTTTCCGCTGGCAAATTACGAAATCTATAGCAATGAACAAGAAACTGATCGCAAAGCACGATTCCGCAAAGAATTTATCCGGGATGTTAAAAAGCACATTACGGATATTTCAAAAAAATATATCGTCCCCGCTGAACGGACCCTGGATTATGCCTTCATGTATATTCCGCTTGAAGGTGTGTATTACGAAACAATGATTCAGCCGTCTGACGGCGAAAGTCTATGGGAATTTTGTTTGAAGTGCCATGTCATCCCAACCTCTCCAAATAGTTTCTTAGCATATTTGCAGACAGTGCTAGTAGGGTTGAGGGGAATGAAGGTAGAGCAACAGGCGAGAGAAATCATGCAACACTTAGGACAACTACGCCAAGATTTTGGAGTATTCTCTGAAGAGTTTTCAACTGTCGGAAAACATCTCGCGAATGCCAAGAACCGTTTTGATGATTCAGCACGACGGCTGGATAAACTCGGAAATCGACTGGATCAAATAGATACCGGTGATACGTACACAAAATTAGCGGCCGGAGAGGATAGCG
The DNA here is from genome assembly GCA_016197005.1 of Candidatus Anderseniibacteriota bacterium. Lineage (GTDB taxonomy): Bacteria > Patescibacteriota > Andersenbacteria > UBA10190 > UBA10190 > JACPWO01. The sequence goes on along the minus strand of JACPWO010000001.1, from coordinate 242,484 downwards.
AAGAAGTATAAAAATGCCCAACGGGATAGTTGGGCTAATGGCGACGACCTCGAAAATATCGAGAGTGGTGAGGCCGATAATCTTTTGAGGGCGGGAGAGGAGTGGCGGGGTTAGCCATCCTGATCAATGTGTGTGGATCAGCCATTTTTTCAGCAAAGCAATCTTCACATGCGCCCACATCACGATAGGCGGGTTCTATTTTCTTGCCACATTTGCATATGCGAGGCATTCGTCACTCTCTTTCCATAGAAGTGATAGGGGACAAACTATAAGCTATAGTTTTATCGGTATTTCTCTTGTTTGTCAAATAAAAATATTTTTGTTAGATGCTTTTTGTAGAATGTAGATCTGCTTTTATTCTTCGCTCACTCTTTTTTCCATTGCATGAGCAATACTTCGGGTGAGAAGGATATACGCTGGCCCAGCTACTACATAAAATATTTTCATTGAGACAGGAGCGTGAATAACTCCCAACCCAAGGAGACTGGTGTAGTTACTGGTAAGTCGAATGTTTAAGTAATGGTAGCCAATGGTTTCCACTGCTCCCAGTAGCGTAAAATAAAGCATAGTAAAGGCTATCGGGCGGTATCGTTTAGGGAGACGAAGATACAGAGAATACAGCGCGACCAGACTGACCGTCCAGAGCACCAGCGGATACATATTAATTCTGCCAAATAAAAGGAAATTATTGTCGGCGTATTCATAAGGATAGTAAAAAGTCCAGGCCAGGGACGTAAGAAGAGCGACGACAAATGGCATAATGAGCACTCGTTTATGCCAGGCAAATAAAAGTCCTAGTCCCAGCAGCGCAAGTAAAACAATACTATTTTTTATATCCACGTAAGGAGGATACCTCGTATTTAGTTAAAAGAGGAAGCTACTCTTCGTCGTATCTACGCAGAACGGCGCGAACTATTCCCTGGATAACCGGATTCTTTGTGTAAATGGGGCGCATTTTCTTATTGGCTGGCTGCAGGCGGATTCGACCTTCTTCACGATAATATTTTTTTAGAGTGGCATTTTCGTTATCCAACAGTGCAACCACAACTTCGCCGTTATTAGGGTAGAAGTTTCGTTCAATGATGACGTAATCACCATCTAAAATGCCGGCCTCAATCATAGAATCTCCCTTTACCTGGAGTACATAACAATTGAGGTTGGGCAGGAGTTCGAGCGGAACCGTCATGGTATCCCGACCCTCGATGGCCTGGATAGGAACGCCGGCAGCGATTGCTCCAACTAATGGCAAATCAACGCCTTTACGGAACATATTTGATTTGTCAGTAAGCTCAACGGACCGTAAGAGTCCATCCGGCATGTGAAGATATCCTTTTTCTACCAATGCCTGCACGTGGTTATAGGTCGTAGCGGGGGACTTGATGTTCATCTCATGCATAATATCCCGGTAACTTGGGGCGTAGTTGTGCTCAGCTAACCACTGCCGAATACAATTCAGTGTTTCACTCTGTTTCCTCGTAAGATCGCTATAAGGCATAAGGGGATGTTTCTTTGAACACAATTGTAACAAACATATCCAAAACGAGGAGAGGATTTATCCCCATCCTTGATTCTTATCCTCTAATAGGGGATTCTAAGCATGTGCGTGTTGTACTAGACACCAATGTTTTAATTAACAGTACAAGTGACCCATTCAGCGCTGCGACTCAGTTGCTGGAAGCGGCTGTGGCTGGAGAAATTACGGCCTTAGCTACCCCCGCCGTAAAGCGAGAGTATAAGAACATAGTAGGAAAACTCGTAAACCAACCAGAAGATAGTGAGCTTATCGAGAACTTCCTATCTTCTCTTCATGATGTACGGGCAGAGTCTACGGAAGTTATTATCGATGACTTGGAAGACTTAAAGTTTATTGAGGCTGCGGTTGGTGGCGACGCTGACGTTATCATTACCAGTGACAAGCACTTACTTGATGTTGGCGAGGTGGAAGCGGTGAGAATAATTAGCCCAACGGAAGCAGTGGCGGGATTAAATGAAGATGGCGGTGAATGGCACCAGTGGGCAAAGGGGTTGGGGATAGGACAATGAAGCGTCTCGGTTTTTTGCTAGTAGTGGCTTTGTTGGCAGTAATGCCCAGCACTGTTTGTGCGGCCACCCAACAAGAAATTGAAGCAAAAGAAAAAGAAGTTGCTAAACTTGATCAGAAAATTAAAGAACTTACTGGGGATAGTCAGCAGGTAGCTGGAGAAGTAGCAGAAACTAAGTCACAAGTTGAAGAACTAAGACGACAACTAAGTAAAGCTCGTCTTGAACTTCAGCGTACCCAAGCAACCATAGAAACAGTTGCGGCGCAGGAGGAAAAAACGACCGAAGATATTGGAGATCTGCAAGAGAACCTAGAAGAACAGCGAGCATACCTTCGGCATCTCATTCGTACGCTGTACCAACAAGAACAAGGCTCCCTTATTCGGACATTTTTTAGTAATTTTAGTGTGAGTGAAGTAATGGCAGCAGGAGCAGCGCTTGAGGATTTACAAGAACAAGTAGCGGCCGCCACCAAGAAAATCCATGAACAGTTAGCGGATCTTTCGAGTAAACAAGAAAGTTTGCAGGAGCAGCAAACAAGTCTTACTCAACTGCAAAAAACATTGGCTGTTCAGCAGGAAGAAATCACTGACCAAGAAAAGGCAGAACAAGCCGAACTTGTTTCGCAAACAGCAGAAGAGTCTCGCGTGAACGCAATGCTAGCGGAAGCAAAACAGGCACGGGAAGAAATTGCGAACCAGATATTCTCACTGAAAAGTAGCAACATTCAAGTAACATTAGGCAGCGCTTCAGACATGGCCAGAAACGCCGGTACGTTAACGGGCGTTCGCCCGGCGCTTGTTATGGCTGTTCTTAAAGTGGAATCAAATTTAGGTAATAATGTTGGAAGTGGCGTATTCCCGGATGATATGCAACCTGCCAGCCGAGATGCCTTTATTCGCATTACAGATAAATTAGGACTTGATCGCTCTAAAGCACAAATATCTCGTCGCCCAAGTAATGGAAAAGGGTGGGGAGGCGCAATTGGACCGTCGCAGTTTATGCCTGCTACCTGGGAAGGGATAGAGGGAAGGGTGGAGGCACTTATGAAAAAGTCTCCGGTTAATCCCTATGAGCTGTCTGATGCGTTTGTAGGAACGGCGGTGTACCTCGCGGATCGTGGTGCTGCTAGGGGAGCGGAACGTGAAGCACTTGCTCGCTATGTTTCTGGGCCGTACTGGGAGTATCACGTAAACGGTTGGTATGTGGAGCGAGTTCTCGCGGTAGCCGCCGAGTATGAAAAGGAGTTTTAATATTGCTGCTCGGTTTCGTAGCCCACTTCTCTTAACAGGGGGAGCAGGTGCTCTGTTAAACGCTGCTTTATGGATCTTATCGCTCACTCTTTTCCCTCGTGACTTGCCTGCGGCTATTCTCCATTACAACGTGGGGGTGGGGATTGACTTTATTGGTGAAGGGCATCAGATTCTGGTATTGCCCGTCTTAGGTACTGCCTTAGTAGTACTTGATGGATTACTGGCATACGTCCTTAGGAAAACAAATTATTTATCGGCCGCTATCCTTATGGGTGCTGCCGTTGCCGCTCAAGCTCTTCTTCTGGCAGCTTTCACGGCTATTCTCATTATGAATCGATGATTGCTATTGAATTCGACATTGTCTCGCTTCGTCGTCGCCTCTGGCAAATACTGCCGGGAGCGTTGTCGTGGGGAACACTTATAAGCCTCACACTCCTATCATTTTTCGTTCCGTACTGGATCGCAATTTTTGTTATTGCGTACGACGTATATGTATTGGTTCGTATCGTCTATATGAGTACGCATCTCATATACGCCTACCGCCAACTCAAAGCCCACCGCACTATTAATTGGATGGAAAAACTACAGCAGCTTCCGAAAGCGGAGATGGGCTGGGATGATATTCACCATTACATTGTTGTTCCAACATATAACGAGTCGCTTGAGGTACTACATTCAACACTATCAAGTTTAAAAGCTTCAACGTTTCCTGCTGAAAACCTTCATGTGGTTGTTGGTTTTGAAGAACGAGCCGGAACGGACGCTCAAGAAAGAGCTCAGGCTCTGACCATGGAATTTGGTTCATATTTCCGAACATTTCTCACTACTTTTCATCCTGATGGGCTGCCCAATGAAAAACGAGTGAAAAGTGCAAATGCCTGCTGGGCAATAAAAAAGTTAGAAGAAAAAACTAAAGATCTCAATATTCCCGTACCGCACGTTCTAGTTAGTAACCTAGATAGTGATACGGTGTTGCCGTCGCAGTATTTTGCGTACTTAACTCATGTATTTTTAGAACAGGAAGATAAATATCAGGCGAGTTACCAGCCGATCCCGGTGTACAACAATAATTTGTGGGATGCGCCATCATTCTCACGCGTCATTGCCATGGGTTCTACGTTCTGGCAGATGATTGAAAGTACCAGGCCAGAGCGTCTGGTAACATTTTCTAGTCATTCCATGACCCTACTAGCTTTACAAGAAGTTGGGTACTGGCAACGAGACATTATTTCTGAAGACTCTCGTATCTTTTGGCAGGCACTTTTACATTACGCTGGTAATTATCGCGCTCAGCCACTCTACATAACAGTTTCTATGGATGCCGCGCTTGCTGATAGCTGGTGGAAGACACTTAAGAATCAGTATCGGCAGAAACGACGGTGGGCGTGGGGAATTGAAAACTTTCCCTACATTATGGAAGGTTTTCTGCGGAACCGAGAGATTCCTTTCGATCGAAAATTTCCGTACTTGTTTCGCACATTAGAAGGGCATTTTTCGTGGGCGACTGCTCCCATCATTGTGGCCGGATTAGGTTGGCTGCCTATCATTTTCGGTAGTCCTGAATTTCACGCCACGTTTCTGTCATATAGTTTGCCGTTTGTTGCCAGGACCCTTATGTCGATTGCGATGAGTGGGTTGGTTATATCCGCTGCGTTAACACTGCTACTATCACCACCGCGGCCAGCTCACTATACGTGGTGGCGTCATATTCAATTTGTGCTGCAATGGATATTGGTGCCAATTATATCAATGATCTTATCTGCCTTCCCGGCTCTGGATGCGGAAACTCGTCTCCTGCTTGGGCGCGATCTTCACTTTAACGTGATGCAGAAATCTCGAAAGAAAGTTCATGTTGCCACTTGATACGACATTGTTTACCGCTTCTTATGGCTATGTATGGCTGGGAATATTTGTTCTGCTGAATTTTCTCATATCCCGCGAGATAAAAAGTGGGCGAGCATACGTCGGTGTGTTGCTGACTGCCTTGGTAGTAGCTGCCGCCTGGTTTGTCATTCCTGAGTGGGGTATGCGCTGGGGTCTGCTTATTGCCTCGATTCTCGTTATTATTGTTGGGAAATCCGACGAGATTATGAAACTGTCGGCTCGTACGCAACTTATCTGGCAGATTGTGATTGCCGCTATTGTAGTAGTCAGTGGTTGGACTATTCCGTATGTCAGTCATCCCTTTGCCGATGGACTTCTGAATTTAACACTTTTTCAAGTAGGACCCTTAACCTTACCGGCCGATCTTTTAGCGATAGCCTGGATTGTGCTCCTTATGAATGCAGTTAATTGGCTTGATGGCATGGACGGACTCGCTGGCGGCGTCGGAGTCATTGCCCACATCGCCCTGGTGGCAGTTGCTATGCTGCCTTCAATTCAAAGTGGTACAACCTTAGGTCTAGCCGGTATTGGAGCCTCTGCGCTAGCGGCTTTCTTTATTTGGAACGCTCCACCAGCCAAGGTATATCTTGGCACGGTTGGGAGTTGGTTTATTGGGATGTATCTGGCGATTGTTGCGTCAGGTGGCGGAGGAAAGATAGCTACCGCGCTCCTTATTTTAGCGATACCAATTGTTGATGTAGGGGTTGTTGTCCTGCGACGCATCATTAGTGGCCATTCTGTGACGTCTGGTGACACGGTTAATCATATCCATCACCGCTGGCAAAAGGCGGGGGTTAGCAAGCGTACTATTTTAGCAGCTGCCTTAGTTGTTACCGCATTTTTGGGTCTCGCTAGTATTCTTTTGACAACGCAAGCCAAACTTATTTTTTTCGTTGTCAGTGCCTTAGGGGTAGCCGCTTCGGGGTTGCGTCTTTGGATAAGGCGCCGTAAGCTAAAAAGTCAGTATGCAACCACAGCACCGGTACATCATTGGTAGTCTTGTCATCATTCTTGCCGCTTTTATTGTGGCGATTGCCTTTAATGGTCGATCAACACCTACCCGGTCTACGCAGAACCAAGAAGAGGAAGTTGCCGGAGAGGATTGTCACAATTTTTCTGAAACTCACGTACAAGTTGGTGACATACAAGTTCCTATTGCCCTCGCCGATACGAAAGAAGAGCACGCTCAAGGATTAAGTGGCTGTGCGGCTGTACCTGAAGGTAAGGGAATGTATTTTACCTTTACTCCTCGTTCCACGGCGACGTTTTGGATGAAAGATATGATTATTCCTATCGATATCCTCTGGATTCGCGATGGGAAAGTAGCCGGTATTGAAGCAAGTGTTCCGGCTGAGATAGGGGTAGCTGATTCGGATCTTGCTCGATACCGTCATTCGCAGGCTATTGATGGAGCTCTAGAGCTAGCCGCCGGGCAGGCAGCGATCTTAGGCATTCAAGTAGGGGACGAGGTTGCTTTTTAAGGCCCTTGTGCTATAGTTGGCCCCACATATGGCAACGACAGCAGTATTCCAAAACGGTGGAAAACAGTACCTCGTTAAAGAGGGCGATGTTGTCCTGCTGGAAAAAGTAGTGGCTGACGAAGGAAAATCATTAACTTTCGAAGAAGTCTTGATGGCTGCAACTGATAAGACAATGAATATTGGAACCCCATTCTTAAGTGGCGCAAAGGTTGAAGGTAAAATCTTGGAGCACGGCCGTCATGAAAAGGTTTTCGGTGTGAAAGTAAAACCAAAGAAACGCCAGAAGAAATATTTCGGCCACAAACAGTGGTATACCAAAGTTGAAATCACTAAGATCGCTACCAAGTAGCGATCTTTTGTTTATACCTTCCGTCGCCCTTCAAAAGCGGCGGACAAGGTAGTAGCGTCAGCAAATTCAATATCTCCACCGGTAGGAAGTCCTCGTGCTAGTCGCGTCACGTGGAGATCCAAATCTTTTATCCCGGCCATGATGTATCTAACGGTAGCGTCACTTTCCATCGTGTGTCCTAAGGCAATAATGACTTCCTTTACTTCTTCTTGTCTGAGCCGGTTAAACAACTCATCCACTGTTAATTGGTCAGCACTTACACCCTCCATTGGAGACAGGACACCGCCTAACACGTGGTACAGTCCTCGGTAAGAATCGGTTCGTTCAATTGCTTCTACATCGAGAGGCCCCTCTACGACACAAATAATGGAACGATTGCGACTTGTATCTCGACAGATAATGCACAAATCTTTTTCAGCTAGACTGAAACATTCTTTGCATATTTGCACGCTGCGATGAAGGGATTCTATTGTCTGAGCAAAGTGACGGACAACATTTTCTGGCATACGCAAAAGATGGAGCGATAGTCGCTGCGCAGTTTTTGGACCAATACTTGGGAGGCGAGATAACTCTTGAGCTAGATCACGAACGGCTTTAGGTAATATGGAAGGCATATTCAAAGACTAGACTATACAAATAGAGCCTGCCAGCGTTAGCTATTTACGCTTGAGATACTGCTGGAGCTTCTTCGGCTCGCATTTCTTCAACCTCGGTATAGGTGACGTATTTAGTGTGGAAGTGCAGAGGAACCTCTCCGGTCGGCCCATTACGATGTTTTTCTATAAGTAGATCTACTTCCATTACTTCTGGTCGTTCACCATTCTCACTATCGTACGGTTGACGGTGAAGGAACATCACGACGTCCGCATCCTGCTCAATGCTTCCCGATTCACGAAGGTCAGAAAGTTTTGGTCGCTGATCGGTGCGCATTTCAACTGCTCGAGAAAGCTGAGAGAGAGCAATAATAGGAACGTTGAGTTCCAGGGCAAGCTTTTTAAGATTACGAGAGATATCCGATACTTCTTGTACGCGGTTATCTTTGTACCTACTCGACTCCATTAGTTGAAGGTAATCGATAATGAGTAAATCAAGGCCATATTCTGATTGCAGGCGGCGAGCCATAGTTCGCATACCCATAATGTTGGCGGAAGCTTGGTCATCAATATAAATGGGAGCTTGAGAAAGTTCACCCATGGCTTCCGCAATACGTTCAAAGTCATCAAAGTCGCCGCGTCCCTGTTCTAAATTGCCAGTACGCAGACGCCATAAATTGACGTGAGCATGGGAGGCGAGCAGACGATCTACTAATTGATCCTTGGACATTTCCAAGCTAAATATTCCGACCTTTGAGCCGGCCAGGGCCGCGTGTCGCGCAAAATCCAGAGCCAAGGTAGTCTTTCCAACGCTCGGGCGAGCGGCCAAAACAATAAGGTCAGATTTTTGCCAGCCAGCCAGTTTGTTATCCAAAGCAGAGAAACCGGTTGGGACGCCCCGCAGAGAGTGGTCGCCTTTATGGAGCTTGTCTATACGGGTAAAGGCGTCTTCGAGCGCATCGGACAAGCGAATAAATTTCTGGTGTTTGTGACTTTGGGAGACAGCGAATAACTTTCGCTCCGACTCATCCATAATATTCTCAATATTTTCTTCTTCGTTGTACGCAATTTCAGAAATATCTGAGGCTGCGGAAATAAGGCGACGCCGGGTTCCACTGCGCTGCACAATACGGCCGTAGTGCACAACGTTACCGGCTGTTGGCACGACGGTTGCGAGGTGAGTGACGGCTGTTTCACCACCAACTTCAATCAGTTGTTCTTTCTCTTTGAGTCGGTTAATAACAGATAAGACATCAATGGGATCACCCGCGGCATAGAGATCAAGCATGGCTTGATACATGGCTCCATACTTTGAGCGATAGAAATCATTGACCGCGAGCCAGTCAGCCACTTTTACAATAGCGTCCTTATCAATCAGTAAACTGCCTAACACAGATTCTTCCGCCTCGGTGTTGTGAGGAGGAGTGCGTAGTATAGAAGGAGGAGTTTTGCGTGCCCTAGCCATAGTTTTCAAAGTATACAGTCCCAACCGACGACCGAGGAGTGTATAACGTGTGAAGAAATAGCCCTACCTAGGATTGCTTAGCTAAACGCGGCCCAGACGAGGTATCTTCCAGTGTATATCCTTCTTTTTCGATAGCAGCTCTCAGCTCATCAGCTTTTTCGAAATTTTTAGCACGCCGCGCCTCTTCTCTTTGTCGAGCTAAATTTCTAACTGCTAGAGGAATAGTTTCAGTCTTAATTTCCTCTTTGAGCTGCTCAAAGATTCCCAGAACACTATCTATTTTCTTAAGCGTCGCTTCAATTTCGCCCGCTGTTTCGCCATCAGGAGAAGCGTCGAGGGCGGCATTGGATTGCTTTATGAAATCAAATACGACGGCTAAGGCACGGGGAGTATTTAAATCCTGACTTAACGCTTCGGCAAATTTTCGCAGTGCTTCTGATCCACGCATTTGCTGACCAATAGGGGGAGTGCTCGGCAGTTCCATTAATCGTCGTAGAAAGTGACGAAACGTATTTAATTTCCCTTCAGCGGCATTCATGGCTTCCCAGGAAAATTCTAGGGGAGAGCGATAATGACTACTAAACACAAAGAAACGAAAGGCGAGGGGGGAATACCCACGCTCCCGGATTGTATCCAGTGTTATTTGCAGTCCTTCTCGTTTCGCTAGTTTTTTTCCAGAAAATAAAAGATGACGATTGTGCATCCAAACGCGGACAAATGGTTCACCAGTAGCGCCTTCCGACTGAGCTATTTCATTCTCATGGTGGGGGAAGCGATTATCTTCACCACCCGTATGAATATCTATATCTGACCCTAAATATTCTAAGCTCATTGCCGAACATTCGATGTGCCAGCCAGGGTACCCTCGTCCCCAGGGAGAGTCCCACTGTTGGATGTGTTCCGGATCGTCAGTTTTCCAGAGCGCAAAGTCAGCCGGATGTTTTTTTTCACTGCGAACAGTAACACGAGCACCAGCGGCAATGTTATTGAGTGTGTTACCAGAGAGAGCACCGTACGCTGGAAAGGAAGTGACATCGAAATATACACCGCTAGCTGTCTGATAAGCATGTCCCTTTTTTAGTAATGCCTCCGTCAAAGTGAGCATCTGCTTAATGTGTTCACTGGCCTTTGGGTATTTATGTGCTGGTTGGATATTGAGGGATTGTAAATCGTGAAGAAATAAGTCAGTTTGTTCGGCCGCAATATCCTGGGGTGTTTTTTTCTGTCTTTTAGCCTCCACTTCTAACTTATCTTCACCAGCATCGATTTCATCTTGAGTAAGATGACCTACGTCAGTAATATTAGTGATTTCACGAACTTCATAGCCAAAGAATTCAAGACTACGACGCAAAAAATCTGCGAAGAGGTAGCGGCGCATATTGCCAACGTGTTGTCGTTTGTACACAGTGGGTCCGCAGTTGTATATGCGGACTTTTCCTGGCTCCTTCGTCTGTAGCTCTTCGTTTTTCTTGGTTAACGAATTATATAAAATGGGAACCTTCACACTAGATTATCTTTCTTCGCTTGGCACGCAGGAACACGAAGCCGAGACAAAATACTAAGAAAAGAAGAACCACCCAGAAAATTACTTCAAACGTCGGAGCTCCTGAGTTGTAAGACCCAGCTAGAAGAAGAGCAGGAATAGCGACAATGGAATACAGCGTAAGCAAGCGCAATAATTCATTTTCTTTATGTTGGAGTAGAGAATCATTTGTTTCGCGTAACTCCTTTGCACTGTTATACAAACTTTCAAGTAACTCCCATAGCTGCTCCATCTGGCCGCCGACTCGTCGCCACTGCGAGGCGGTATTTTCATCCAAAATATCCGGAATATTTTTAAACAAACTAATATGTGGTCGAACAATCCTTCGGAAATCAAGTACATCACGTCCTAAAATAGCCACTTCTTCCACCATCTTTCGTTCATTACCAAAAAACACTGCATCTTCGGCAATATCGATATGCTTGGTGAGTCGTGTCAGTTTGCGAAATGAACTATCACCAAGCTTGTCGATAATATAGAGCGCCAAACTAATAGTGTTTTCACCAATGTGAGGCTCGTGGTCATTTGGATGATCCTCGATTTCTTGTCTCACTTGTTCCAGAACTACTACCGGCTGAGTATGAAGGGTATAGAGGCGGTCTTTCGTCGTAATGAAAGCAACCGAAGCCCCACTGGTGACGCGTGTCTTTTTATCAAACACGGGGACACGAACTAAAATTAAAACATAGTCTGCTCGTACTGCTACTTCCGGTCGCGGTTGATCTTCTAATAAAAATTCCACATCGGAGTGAAGAAGTTTTGCCTCACGAGCAAACGTCGCTATTTCTTCGTTAGAAGGGCGCTGGGTGTCAATCCACTCAAATTGTTTAACCGGAACTTTGCTAAACGACATGCTACAATCATAACACATGAAGTTTTACAGCATAATTACGCCAGTGGCCCTAGTCGCGGCTGTTGGGTTGTCTGGGTGTAGTAAGGAAGTACCACCACCATCTGCTGGGGGAGTATATCGATCAGAAAGTGCTGGGGCACTCTTTGAACAGTCAGTACAAGTTACTACCACTGAAGGCGAATACATTGCGCAGTTTCCACTGCAAAATATTCATCGACCGGCTCACGACCCCCAATCGATATATATCGCTGCCGGTGAACAGGGAATCGTTATATCTCACGATGATGGTGTAAGTTGGAAGATTTTTCCAACTCCGCTGACGTTTGCCACTGACGTTATTGCTTTGCAAAGCGGTGTTCTTGTCGCTGCTGGGCGAGATGCTGGTGGACAAGGATATGTTGTACGGAGTCTCGATGAAGGGAAAAGTTGGCACGCTGTATTTACGGTACCAACCCCAGTTAATGAGGAAAGTTTTAAGCTTGTTGGTGGCAACGGTCAGAGTGCTTCTTCTGTAGTTTTAACGCTCGAGCCTGATCCTTTTAACGCAGATCGGATTTATGGTGGTACGAGCTTAGGGTCTCTCTTTATTGGAGAACAGGCAGCCAAAGTATGGCGTACTTTCTATACCGTTCAACCGGAAGGACCAGCAATCGCAATTGGGAGTAAGCAAATGGGTATTCGTACCTTAGTTGTTTCGCCGCACACTCCAGGAGAGCTTCTTGTCATAACAGAATCCAAACGACTTCTCCGTATCACGAACAACACGCAAACAGCCATAGAAGTACCGGCTGTTATTGGTATTCCGAAAACACCGTTTCTGAGCGGGGGAGAACGAGACGTTCTTGATGTGTCATATATCGTTGGTTTCCCACAAGCACTGTTAGTCGGTGTTAATGATGGCGCCGTGGTTACTCGTGATGGTGGACAAAGCTGGCTGCAACTTTCTGTTCCGGTAGAAGTAGCGGAAACATTTAACTCTGTCGTGGTTCGTACCAGTCCCACGAATGCCAATCGCATCTTCGTGGCCATTAATGGCGTCGTATATCGCTCGGAGGATGGTGGGCAAGCCTGGAATACCTTCTCGTTGGGTTTGCCGAACTACGCTATTCACGACATTTCTATCAACCCTACCAATGCGGCTAAAGCTCTATTGGTGGTTCATCCCCTTGCCACATAAATATTGCACTTTAGCACTCTGCTTGGTAGAGTGCTAACCATGGATTCTCGCTATTCTAAGCTCTTACATGAGCTCATAATCGAATATATTTCGACCGCCGAACCCGTCGGCAGTGTTCGTTTGCAGGAACAAGCTGGCTTTACTGCTAGTTCCGCCACGATCCGCAGTATGCTCCGCGATCTAGAAGAAGAGGGATATATAGAGCAACCGCATACTTCAGCCGGACGTATTCCTACAGATAAAGGGTATCGCTGGTATGTAAATAAGCTGATTGTGCGAGATTTGAATGAACGACGGATGGCAGCGCTTGCCGAGCAGTATCACAACCTAGCGGAGTCCTCTGATGCATCAATGCCTTCCGCTGTTAAATTGCTTTCCGGACTTACCAAAACACTAGCTGCTAGCGGACGTACGACCGGACAAGGCGTGTACGAGTTTGGATTATCACGTCTCTTTGATCAACCGGAGGGAGAGGATATAGAAACAGTTCGAGAGGTAACAAATATTACCGATACTCTGGATGACCATATCACTGAGTTTGTCGAGCAGGCTCGCAATGAAGTTGTCGTGTATATCGGGGAAGAAAACCCCGCTTACAATGCGAAATATACCAGTGTTCTAGCGCGGACTGTTACATTACCGGATGGTGAAGAAGCGGTGTTGCTTGTACTCGGTCCCAAACGTATGCCGTACGCCCGGCATATGCCCTTACTGGAAGCGATGGCCAGTATTATGAGTAATAAATAAATCTATGAGCATATACTCTTCACAACTTCATGGGAAAGCGTCTACACAGGAGCGGGAATATTTAGCTGGCTGGCAGCGCGCGAGAGCGGAGCTCAAAAATCTCCGAAAGCGGCTGTCGGATGAGGGGATGTCTCAACAACAGCGGTTTAAGGCACAGGTACTAGAACCTCTTTTACAAGTTGCCGATAATTTCAACGCCCTAATAGCTCATGCCCCAACAGGAAAAGAGGCGGATAATTGGTCAAAGGGAGTTCTCCATATTGCTCGAGACTTTGAACGAGTACTTGCTGAATTCGGGCTTGAACCAATAACGGCGAATAAAGAACCATTTAACCCATTATTCCATGAAGCGGTGGGGCAAGCAGAAGAAGAGGGTAGTATGGTCGTCGAAGTGCTACAAACGGGATGGAAAATGGGAGATCGCGTTTTGCGACCAGCTAAAGTAAGAGTAGGAAAATAGCTTTGAATATTAACTTATAAAATTATTATGTCTACAATATTAGGAATTGATTTAGGAACAACAAACTCAGCGGTAGCCTACGTTGAAGGAGGCGAGCCGGTCATTATTGAAAATAGTGAAGGTAATCGCACGACTCCGTCGGTGGTTGCCACTAAAAATGGTGAGCGGCTCGTGGGTGTAGTAGCTAAGCGCCAGGCAGTTGTAAATTCTGCTAACACAATTTTCTCTGCCAAACGTCTCATTGGCCGCCGTTTTTCTGATCCGGCCGTGCAAAAAGCCAAAGCAATGCTGCCATATGATGTGCGAGAAGGAAGTGATGGTAGTGTTGAAATAAAGTTTGGTGACAAATGGCTTCGTCCAGCTGAAATCTCAGCCATGGTGCTCCAAAAATTAAAGAGTGATGCTGAAAGTAAGCTTGGACACGAAATTAAAGAGGCTGTTATTACCGTTCCCGCATATTTCGATGACTCACAACGCAAAGCGACGAAAGATGCTGGTACCATTGCTGGCTTTAACGTAAAACGTATCATAAATGAGCCAACTGCAGCTGCTCTGGCCTACGGCTTGGATAAGAAGAAAGAAGAAAAAATCGTTGTCTTCGACTTAGGTGGTGGAACGTTTGACGTATCCGTTCTGGAAGTAAGCGCTGACACAATTGAAGTTGTAGCAACCCACGGAGACACCTATTTGGGCGGTGACGATTTCGATCAACGGATTATTGATTGGCTCATCAACGAGTTTAAGAAGCAAGAAGGAATAGATTTAAGTAAGGATCAAATGGCTCTGCAGCGTCTCAAAGAATCCGCTGAGCGGGCTAAGCATGAGCTTTCAAGTTCGAACCAAACTGAAATTAACCAGCCATTCATAACCACTGGCCCTGAAGGACCTAAGCACTTAGTGCTAACGTTGACTCGAGCGAAGCTGGAAGAGTTAACGGCTGACCTTATAGATAAAACAATTACCGTCACAAAAGAAGCCTTAAAAGAAGCTGGTCTTTCTGCAAGCGAAATTAACGAAGTAGTTTTGGTAGGTGGGCAGACTCGTATGCCGAAGGTGGTGGCCGCGGTTAAGGAATTATTTGGTAAAGAACCACACAAAAATATTAACCCAGATGAAGTCGTAGCTGCCGGTGCTGCTATTCAGGGTGGGATTATGACGGGAGACGTTAAGGATGTACTTCTTCTCGATGTCACTCCACTTACACTGGGGTTGGAAACATTAGGTGGTGTTCGTACGTCTCTCATTGAAAAGAACACAACTGTGCCGACCAAAAAATCCCAAGTATTTTCTACAGCTGCTGACAGTCAGCCACAAGTAGAAATCCACGTTCTACAAGGAGAGCGGGAAATGGCAGCGGATAATAAGTCTTTGGGACGTTTCATTTTGGATGGTATCGCTCCCGCACCTCGAGGAGTGCCACAGATTGAAGTAACCTTTGATATCGATGCCAACGGTATATTGAGTGTCTCAGCCAAAGACAAAGGCACTAGTAAAGAACAGAAAATCCGAATCGAGGGCACATCCGGTATCTCCGATGAAGAGGTAACCCGTATGAAGAGCGAAGCCGAAAAATTCGCGGCTGATGACAAGAAGAAGAAAGAAGCGGTAGAGGTAAGGAATCAGGCTGAGCAACTTGTCTATGCTACTGAAAAGGCTCTCAAAGAAGCTGGAGATAAAGCACCAGCAGATATTAAAAAGGGTATCGAAGAAAAATTAGAGGCTCTCAAGAAAGCACAGACAGGTGAGGACACGGCCGTTCTGAAACAGGCAACTGAAGCCTTATCACAAGAAGCGCTAAAATTGGGTCAGCACATTTACGGACAAACTAGTCAGGCAGGCCCAACAAAACCCGACGTCGTTGACGGTAAGGCTGAAGAGAAAAAGTAATTCCTTCTTGGCGTATACTTAAAGGCGCATGCAGCCCTCTCGCCAAAAAGAAGTCGGGATTGTTATCATCGCGGCTCTTACCACGCTCGCGGTAGCGTTGATCGTAAGTGTTTCAGTTGTGAATTTAAATGCGACGCTCGGATTATCTTGGGGCGTGGTAGCAGTAGTGTTGTTATGGGCTGCGATAACTTCACTGTCTAGTTTATTCCTCGCTAAGTGGTTTGGGGGACGCCTGTCGATAATAGTAACTGGCCTAGTTACCATGTTCATAGTCGGTCGGCTGTCAGTTGCATCTTTAGTAGGCGGTGCACTTTTAGCTCTCTTTATATTCGCTGCTCAAGATAGTATTGTCCGAAAGTCTACTGAACGCCTTCGTACACAACTTCGTTACATTCTTATTCCCGGTATTGGTCTCCTTATTGCTGGTATTGCCGTTGCTGCTTTTGCGTTGTCAGTACCGGCTTTGCGCGAAGGACTCCGAGAAGGAAAGTTTGGTCTATCCGAAGAAGTAGCTGCCACCATTCTGGCTCCCGTCGCACCCGTTATTAGCAACATGCTGCCAGGATATACCCCACAAGCAACGGTCGATGAACTTATCTCGGCGCAGGCACGCCAGCAGCTGGGTGATTCATTCTCATCGCTCCCGCCCCAGCAACTCGAACAAGCACGCCAAGAACTGGCTCGATCACTCAAACTAGAAGACTTAGACGGCAACGAAACCGTAGCGAAGGTTGCAGTGATGTACAGCAATGACTTCTTACGTCGAGTAACAGCCGGTAATGGAATCCTCGCCGTCATTGTGATGGCTACCATTGGTCTTCTCGCTATCCGGGCGACCGTTCCCCTTATTTCCTGGATACCGCTCTTCTTAGCTGGTGCTCTTATGTGGATGGCGAAGAAAGCAGGTCTTGTCCGCATTGAACAAACACAAGTAACTGCTGAGCGGGTAGAGATATAACCCATGGCTGACGATTATTACAGCGTGCTTGGCGTTAGCCGGGATGCCACAAAAGAAGATATTAAAAAAGCTTATCGAAAGCTGGCGCATGCCCATCACCCAGACAAAGCGGGGGGTGATGAAAATAAGTTCAAACAAATCAACGAAGCATACCAAGTTTTAAGCGATGAGAAAAAACGAGCACAGTACGATCAGTTTGGACAGACTTCTGAAGAACCAGGTGGGGGCAACCCGTTTGGTGGTTTTAACATCAATTTTGAAGACTTAGGCGGTATTGGAGATATTTTTGGTTCAATGTTTGGCGGTGGATTCGGCGGACGTGGTGGGCGTCCAGCCACTCGTCGTGGGTCTGATGTGGCAGTTGATGTCACGATATCTTTTTTAGAATCTGCACAAGGAACCAAACAAACAGTTGCGCCGCGCATGTATCAGAAGTGTGAGCGCTGCCATGGTAACAGCGCTGAGCCCGGGACTCCAATCGAAACTTGTGCTACCTGCGGTGGACAGGGGGTAGTTACGCAATCAAGGCAAACACCGCTCGGCGTATTTGCCACGAGATCTATCTGCCCAACCTGCCAGGGTGAAGGAAAGCAAGCGAAGCAACCTTGCAGTCGTTGTCACGGCGAAGGAAGAACACTGCAAACTCAAGAGCTGGAAGTAGATATTCCGGCCGGAATTTCGGATGGGCAACAGATCCGACTTTCTGGCAGAGGAGAGGCTCCACCCCATGGTGGCATAGCCGGGGATATGTATATCAGTATTCACGTCACTCCTGATCCAGCGTTACGTCGAGACGGTAATGATGTGCGCTCCGAAGCAGTCATTTCTTTTCCACAGGCTGCTCTAGGAACTACGGCCCCAGTTCGGACGCTCTATGGACAAGAATCTCTCGATATTCCTGCTGGTACTCAGCCAGGGACTGAATTTCGCTTTTCCGGGCAGGGTTTTCGCGGTCTTGAGGGCGGAAAGGGCGACCATATTGTCCGGGTGACTATAGACGTACCACGGCGTCTTTCACGGGAACAGAGAAAGCTCTTAGAAGAACTAGACGGTGGAAAAAGCAAACCAAAGCGAAAAAAGTGGCTCTAGACAAATTTAGAGGTTGGATTACACTCCCGATACTATGACTAATAGATTTACTAAGAAGCAGGTCTTCTTCGACTTAGATGACACCCTGGTGGATGAAGGCTACAAATTCGAAATGATTTTTTGTGAGTGTCTGCGTTTTATTATTTTGGGGTTCGAAACGCGTGCTCCACAAATCGATGAGATTCTGCAACGGGCTCGCAGCATCGATAACAAGATGTTGGAAGAAATTCCACCGCACGAGAAGTATTTGCCAAAGCGTCTCATTAACACTTGGGTAACGTGCTACCGAGAGCTATGTCAGGAACGAGGCCGTACGCCAAAACCGCATATTGAGCAGTTGCTGACGGCTATGATCATCCAAACGTATGATCCACCGTACTTTGTAATTCCGGATGTAGTAGAAGTGCTAAATGAGCTGGTACGCTATGGCCGCTACGAATTACATCTTATGACCGCCGGAGCTGCCGATATTCAACAGCGCAAGCTAGATTCAACTGATCTAGGAAAATATTTCTCAACAATCCACTTCTTACCGGATGGGGATAAGGCAAAGGTTCTGCGGGAAGCGGTAGAGCAGTTCGATAAAGACTTTATTGCATCAATTGGAAACTCTATCCGAACGGATATTAACCCAGCATTGGAGTTGGGAGTAAAAGCTATTTATATTCCACGAGGTACTTGGAACTATATGAAAGTAGATCCCTTTAACAACGACTACATTACCCTTGATTCCATTAGCAAAGTACCTGAAATTCTTGATGGTTGGGCAAAAGACATGGAACGATAAAAATATTCCTTAATCTACAAAAAAGCGGCCCGAGCGGCCGCTTTTTGTTTCAACAGATAGCTAGCTAGATAGGGAAGCGGTTCCAGATCTTTGTAGCATTCCATTTGCCACCGGTGCTGGAGCGTTCTCCATCTATACGGATACCCTGATTTTCGCTTGCAATTTCACTACAATCAATTTCATTGCCTAAGCGCATGCAAGTAGTGTCGTCATCGTAGTAGAACTTGATGTCAGTGTTCACAACACCTTTGTGTTGCAACGTTGAACGACCGACTCGCACTTTAATCCAGTTTTCGGCAGTGTTGTAATCCTTCACTCGTCCTACGACCGTAAATTTACGGTCGTTGATTGTGAGTTTATCGACAACGAAAGTGCCACTAACCTTTCTCCCAATCATTACTACTTCGTCATTTGGTTTTACGAAGCTAATATTGCGAGCAACCTGTTTACCATTTTCCCACTTCCAGATTTTTACACTCTTGAGGCTATATTGAACTTCTTTACTCTGAGTTTCGGCAACTGCTTTCGCCGAAGACTTAGTGCCTTGCACCACGATCTTCATGTTGGTCTTATCGACCGACTGGACGATGCCTCGGATATTAAACGGATAGTCTTCGCTAGCAGCGAAGGAGGGGAGTGCAGCTAAGGCTGCAGCTACACCAATGATAGCCGCGACAATGCCTGCCGAGACTTCCAAACGCAATGTTCTGCTCATATCTTTTATGTTTAAGGTTGAGAATTAAAGCTGGGTGTAGTATATCATATCTACGTTGAGTGCTAGTCCGTCGTGTGCAAAACTTAACGAGGGGAATATATGTATGCGTCCATAGCTCAATCGGCAGAGCAGTGGCCTTTTAAGCCAACGGTTCCAGGTTCGATTCCTGGTGGACGCACCAAGAAAATTCGTTGCCGCACAAATCTAATGGCTGATATATGTCTGGAAAGGTAATATTTGTCGGCATTCGAAACACCTAATAGAGTAGGTTGAAATATTGTCAAAGATTATTGACAAAAAACAAAACCAGAGTATATTTTCTTCATGCCTGTGGACAGGCATGTGCGCTTAGGTGCACCGTACACTTTATTTACTTGAAGAGAGTCTCGAAAGGAGTAAGGACATGTCGGGACAAAACGGTGTGAGGAAGCAGAGAAGGAGTGTCGATAGCTTGGTGGTGACTGCGGGTCAAATTCGGGAGTACTGTAGCCGGAAAAACAAACGGCTACGCAGTGCTGACCGGGATTTACCACTGTGCGTTCTCGAGGGAATTGGTCAGTCAAAAGGCTGGTCAGAAATCTCGAACGACACCGAGCTAGTGGTCGCGGAAGTTGTGCAGTCGCGCGCTGCTGAGGGAGTATTACAACGCGATGTCTGGTTGAGCACTTCCAGAGAGAAACTGGCCGCAGCCGGCCGTCGCCCTCTCAAAATGCCGCGAAATCACCGACAGCGTGTTGAGATCGCGATGCATGCTTTGTGCGGGAACTAGCGTTCTTGCGGTTGACAGTTTCCAACCCCATTTTCCTTAGGAGAAGTAGAATGCAATGGTTTCGAAAGGATGTCCTTTGGTCAGCAATGAGGCGAGTATGCAAGGGCTTTGACAGCCCCGATGATGAGCAGTACTGCTGGGCCGTGATCTGCGATCGTCTGGGAATTGATGTGAAAACTTCGCCCATGCTTGCTTTCCACAAGGGCATCATCTCGCTCGACACGAATGGAATTCCCGAGCAACGAACCATTCTTGACTGGGATCTGGCCACAGCAGCTATTACGCAGTTCCGACTGCCACATAGCTTGAAGTCCCGGTCCAAGTCCAGGCCATCTCAGCTCGCTGCGGCTGGGTGAGGTCAACCGAGAGTAGGTAAACCCGGCGGTTATGGATGTCTCCGAAACATCTATGGCCGCCTTTCTTTTTGCACAAAATATAAATTACAAAATACATTTGACAAAAGAGCCATTATGATTATAATAATCAGTTCTCTGAAATATGCGTCTGTGCCTGGTTCAACCGGTTTAGACGTGGTAAGGAGGGCCTTGGCTTCTTTTAGCTAAGGATTTGCTCCGAGCAATAAAGCTAGGACAGTTCTCTTGCTTTACGCAAGATGTTGCTTGCCTTGCCTTGCGCCTAGGAGTGCTCGTGTGGACCTACTGCTCACGCGATGATTACCGCCTTGCCACATCTAAGCTGGTTTTGTATATTAGAGGGTTCCAAATTTCTGGAACTTTTTGACAACTATCACATAAGTAGGCAGTCGGTATTTTTGATTTCTTGAAATATACCGAATGCATACTTGTATGCAGTGTTCATTACTCCAATGAAGCCGCGTTTGAAGGAGCGCGGCGCACCCTAGGATCATACGACCGCCGACCCCGTTTATTCGGGAGAGGCACCTAGGGGATTTCTAGTGACGTTGGTCGCTACAAGTCCCCTCGGAATTACTAAATAGCCGAATTACTCGGCTATTTTTTGTAGGACAAAGTTTGCTGAAGCGGGGGCTTTTAAGTACGCTAAGGCCATGTCAAAACCGGCCGAAAAGGCAATTGTTACCAAGAATAAATATCGGACACATACGTGCGGGCAGCTGCGGGCTGAACACGCTGGAGAAGTTGTCCATTTATCTGGCTGGGTACATTCTCGTCGTGACCACGGTGGCCTTATTTTTATTGACCTTCGGGATAAGTGGGGAATAACGCAGCTTACGTTCAATCCCCAAAAAGGTGGCGACTTTAAAACAGCTGACACGCTTCGCAGTGAATTCGTCGTCCATGTTGAAGGAAAAGTAGTTGCACGGCCGAAAGAAATGCAGAATCCAGATTTAGCTACAGGGGAAATTGAAATAGAAGTTGCTTCTCTCGAAATACTTGGACCGTCAAAAACACCTCCGTTTCCCATTGCCGAAAAAGTAGAAGCTGGCGAAGAGCTTCGTCTCCAGTACCGCTTTTTAGATTTACGTCATCCTCGTCTGCAACGCATGCTTAAAATGCGAGGCGACTTTATAGACCATACGAGACAGTACATGCGCAGTGCCGGCTTTACGGAAGTACAAACCCCAATTTTAGCGAACTCCTCTCCGGAAGGAGCACGAGATTTCCTGGTTCCGAGTCGTCTATATCCAGGCAAGTTCTATGCGTTGCCGCAAGCGCCCCAGCAATTCAAGCAGTTGTTAATGGTCGGAGGTTTAGACAGATATTTTCAAATAGCGCCATGTTTTCGTGATGAAGATCCTCGAGCTGATCGCCACGCCGGTGATTTTTACCAAATTGATTTAGAAATGTCTTTTGTCGAACAAGAAGATGTGTTCCAGGCAGTGGAGCCGCTCATGGTGGAACTCACCGAAACGTTTAGTGAGAAGAAAATTCTGGAAAAGCCTTTCCCCCGAATAACGTGGCACGAGGCGATGACAAAGTATGGTAGCGATAAACCAGATATTCGTTTCGAGCTTTTTATATCGGACGTTTCCGATATTGCTAAAACAGGGTCATTCAAAGTATTTAATGAAGCTCTGAAAAAGGGAGTTGTGCATGCGTTACATATACCAGGCGGAGCTATCTTTACGCGAGGCACGATCGATAAGCTGACAGAGGTTGCCAAGCAGAATGGAGCGGGTGGGTTGGCCTACATTCTAGTTAAGGAGGAACTTACCTCGCCAATTATTAAACATTTAGGTGAAGACGTTGCGAAACAGATTGTAATCAACGTGGGAGCCAAGAAGGGCGACATTATATTCTTTGGTGCTGGGTCGTTCATCGAGGCAAGCAAAGCGCTCGGAGCGGTGCGACTAGCAGCAGCCGAAGCATTACAGCTGCGAGACCCAAAGCAAGCCGCCTGGGTATGGATTACAGATTTCCCGATGTACGAATATAACGAAGAAGAAGGAAAGATAGACTTCTCGCACAACCCATTTTCAATGCCACAAGGCGGTATTGAAGCATTAAAGACAAAAGACCCGCTAGATATTTTGGGGTATCAATATGATTTAGCGCTCAATGGCTTTGAGATTAGTTCTGGTGCTATACGTAACCACCGACCAGATGTTATGTATGAAGCGTTTAAGATTGCTGGCTATTCTAAAGAAGAAGTCGATAAAAAGTTCGGTGCAATGATTAAAGCATTTGAATATGGGACCCCTCCTCACGGCGGATGTGCTCCAGGTATTGATCGTTTACTTATGATTTTGCTGAACGAACCAAATATTCGTGAAATTTATGCTTTCCCGAAGGACGGAAAAGCGCGTGATCTTATGATGAATGCTCCGTCGGAAGTAGATCCCAAGCTTCTCAAAGACCTACATATTAAGGTAGAATCGGAAAAGTAATGATGGATCAAGTTGCACCACAGCAGCCCAAGCGAAGGGGAAGCGCCGGGCGTATTGCCGCCGTAGTACTGGCGGTCGGTTTTGGTCTTTTTGTTGGTCGCTATGTTGTTCCCGTGAACGCTCCTGTTGGCGGGCCGCTTTTAGTAGCTGTTACTGATGAAGGACAGCGCCAACTCGTCTTCCCTACATTCTGGGAAGCTTGGGATGCGCTCCATCAAAATTACATTGGCGACCTTGATGACAAAGATCTTTTTTACGGAGCAGTGGCTGGCATGGTGAGGGCCACTGGCGACCCATACACTGTATTTTCTGATCCGGCAGATAGTGAGCAGTTTCAAGAAACACTCTCCGGTCAATTCTCCGGAGTTGGGATTGAAATTGGGGCTCGTGATGGCCTCATTCGCGTTATTGCTCCTTTGGCCGGGTCACCTGCCGAGCAGGCTGGTATTTTGGCGGGAGACATCATTGTTTCAATCGATGACGAACCAATAACGTCAGATATGACTGTCGATGACGTGGTGCAACATATTCGTGGTGAACAAGGCACAGAAGTAAAACTTACTATTGCTCGTCAGGATGGAGAAGAGGTAGTGACGAAAGAATTTACTCTCAGACGAGATACCATCACCATTGAAAGTGTCCGCTCAGAAAACCTTGCTGACAACATTGCTCTTATTGAACTCCTTACCTTTAACGGAGATACCGAAGATCAATTTGCTGCGATTGCCTCAAAGTTAGCCCAACAAAAACCAGCCGGTATTATTCTTGATGTACGCAATAACCCAGGTGGATTTTTACAGACAGCTGTCGATATTGCTTCACATTTTTTGAACCCCGGGACGCTCGTGGTATCTGAACGCGGCGATACGGAAACGGAGCACCTCACCAAGGGCAATCCTAACCTGCGAGATATACCACTTGTTATCCTTGCCAACCAAGGTAGCGCTTCGGCATCCGAAATTATTGCTGGAGCCTTACATGAACAGAAAGAAGCTCCCGTGGTCGGAGAAAAGACATTTGGTAAAGGCTCAGTTCAAGAACTTATTCCACTAAGCGATGGCTCAAGTGTACGAGTGACGGTGGCGAAATGGTTTACACCCAAAGGTGTTTCAATTGATGATAAAGGAATTGAGCCAACAGTCGGTGTAGAAGATAACCGGGATACCGAAGAAGATGAACAACTCCAAAAAGCAGTTGAAGAAGTAAAGAAGATTACACAGTAAACAAATATGAGCAAAAAAATCCCCGTCATATTACTTGAAGACGTGGCTGGTATCGGCAAGGTAGGGGAGATAGCAACAGTATCCGAGGGATACGCCCGTAATGCTTTGTTCGCTACCGGCAAAGCTGCACTAGCCGAAGCACCAGAGGGGAAAGCGGCCCGCGCAAAACATGATCAAAAAAAAGCTGCTCAGGAAAAAGAACTAGAAGAATTTCGCCAGCAAGCGGAGCGACTTGAGGGGACGGAATTAACCATTTCCGGAAAGGTAAATGAGGGTGAAGAGTTGTTTGGCAGTATCAAAGCCGCCGACATTGCTGCTGAGCTTACTAAACAAGCCGGCGTTACCGTAAAAGCAAAGCAAATTATGCTGGAAGAACCCCTAAAGCACGTTGGCTCATATGATGTACTCGTTTCTCTATCACCAGAAGCTGAATTCTCACTAAAAGTTACCGTTATTCCAATCGAGGAAAATGCCTAAGAAATCTCCTAAGTATATTTTCGTCACAGGAGGAGTACTTTCTGGTTTAGGAAAAGGGATTACCTCTGCTTCTATTGGTAACCTACTTAAAGATCAAGGACTTACTGTAAACATGCAGAAGTTTGATCAATATATTAACGTCGATGCTGGTACGCTCAATCCAGCTGAGCATGGAGAAGTATTCGTTACGGATGATGGGGCGGAAACAGATTTAGATTTAGGGCACTACGAGCGATTTTTAAATCAGAATGTGACAGCTGATTCCTCGGTCATGACTGGAGAAATTTATCAGGAGGTTATTCGTAAGGAGCGAGCGGGAGAATATTTAGGTAAAACAGTCCAGGTAATTCCTCAAGTTACTGAAGAAGTAAAGCGACGAGCTCGTCATGCCGCGCGTCTTAGCAACTGCGATATTGATATTGTAGAAATTGGCGGAACGGTCGGAGATAACGAAGGTTTTCACTTTATTGAAGCAGCTAGGCAAATGCTATTAGACGAAGGTCGTGAAAACGTCCTGTATGTTCACGTGGTATTTTTGCCGTACTTAAAAGCTTCTGACGAAGTAAAAACGAAACCAGCCCAGAACAGCGTACGCGAGTTGCGGAATATTGGTATTCAGCCGGATGTATTGGTAGCTCGCTCAGATTATCCCATCCAAGAGAATGCAGTGCGAAAACTGTCCCTGTATACTAACGTTGAGCCCGAGGCGATCATGCCTCTGCCCACAGTGCCGAGCGTATATGAGGTACCACTTTTAATGGAACGACGTGGGTTGGATAAAGCCATTATGAAAAAATTGGCACTCAAGCCAAAGCGACGCAATCACACCCGTTGGAATACTCTTATAAAAACGATCAAAAAGAAAAAAGCGAAACTACCTATTGCGATGGTGGGTAAGTACACCACCATGCTGGACACGTATGCGAGTTTGGTTGAAGCTCTTAAAGCAGCCTGTTGGCAAAACGGTGTTGATTTAGATTTACGCTGGATAGATGCGGAGAAAGTAGAAAAATCTTCTGAGATGTTAAAAGATGTAGCGGGTATCGTTGTTCCGGGAGGATTTGGAGTGCGCGGTACCGAAGGGAAGATAACCGCTATTACGTATGCCCGGGAAAATAAAATCCCATACTTTGGTTTATGTCTGGGGATGCAGCTGGCCACAATTGAATTTGCTCGTAACGTTGCTGGTTTCCCGCAAGCAACAAGCGAAGAATTTGTAGACAACCGGGAAAAGGGAAGTAGGGGAGTGCGAAAAAATGCCAATACCTTTCCGGAACATACCTGCGTTATCCATATTATGGATGATCAGAAAACAATTACCGATAAGGGTGGGACTATGCGCCTTGGAGGGTGGGATTGTGTGCTTAAACTAAATACACAAACTTTTGCTGCATACGGTCAAAAGAAAATTCGGGAACGGCATCGACACCGGTACGAATTTAACAATGAATACCGTGAAAAACTAGAACAAGCTGGTCTCGTAATTGCTGGCACAACGCCAGATAAGCGACTAGTGGAAATTATTGAGTTAGCCGATCATCCTTGGTTTGTTGGGGTTCAATTTCATCCTGAATTTACCTCTCGTCCTCTCGACGGACATCCTTTATTTAATGCATTTATTGCTGCTGCTAAGAAACACAGCAAAAAGAACTGACAAATCATCCGGGATTCATTAGTAACCAGCGTTTAATAAGAAAAAAGCCGCTAGTGGGGCGGCTAAGAAAGGAACGTTTCTGACATCAGTGTCAGAAGGGGAGATTTTTGCAAAGCGGGTCTGTCGTTTGCTCTCTTGAGAGTACTGGCAATGGCCTTGGTATTTCCTCGAGCGACGAAATCGGCCAGTTGCTCGAGAAGAGCGGAATCATCCTGAGATAGTACACACGTACGTAGATACACTTTGATATCCGACAAGGTTTTTATTGATTCCTTGTTTGACATAACCCTTTGTATTCCGTAGGCAACTTGAATTAGACAGAGAGCGCAGGCACCAAAGATAAACGGCTCTAGATTAACCGGCGGTTGAAACAAAAGAGAGATGGTCTTAGTGAAAACAAGAGCTCCGACTGTAACGCACAAGAAAACATTACGTATTGTCCGCGACTCGACCTTATTAACCTTCATTGTGTAGCATTGGAGAGCCATGTCTTCCATGCGTTGCACAAAGCCAGGGTCTACGTTCTCGTACACGGGATCCTCCGTATCTGGGGGAAAGGAAATTGTCAGGGTGCCAAGAAGTGGCGGCACCGTAGTTTAGGTGCTACTACTTGCTTTGCACGCTCACGAATGTAGCTTGTTCGAGTTTACCGGTAAATTTTTTAACCTTGCGATGGGAAAATTCAACGGTACCAGCCGTAACAGCGTACAGAGTATCATCTCCAGCTCGGCGGACATTTACGCCAGGACGATAACGGGTGCCACGCTGGCGAATAATAACTTCACCAGGATTAGCCGGCTGACCACCGTAAATCTTAACACCTAGTCGTTTACTAGCTGAATCGCGTCCGAGTTTTGTTGAGCCACCTGCTTTTTTATGTGCCATATATCTAGTTAGGAGTGAGTATATTGTAGGCAGTCTTACGCCTTACGAAACATTATAAGCTCTCGAGCAACTACCGCATCTGGACGTTTATACACTAAAGTTCCGCGAGGGGTAGAGGAGAGCTGCTGTAGACGGTAACCGATTCTGCTTATTTCGTCAATAAACTCCGGTGGGAAATATGCCCACCCCGAAGACGTCTTTATTTGTGGCAGCGCGGCTAAAATAAGGCCTTCTGGCATAAGGGCGGAATGCATATTTTTGTAAAACAGCTTGTACATTTTAATAAGCTTTTTGATGTCGCGGTCAGCAATTTGCTGGAGTAGGGGAGTGCTCCGTGCCTTCCCCAGATATGGTTCAGTGACAATAGCAGAGACAATCCCGTTGTAGTCAACTGGAAACGGATGTTGTACATCATGAATTCGGAGAAGTGGGGGAATAGTAGTATCTACCGAAAAATTGTCTGCCAGCCATCGCAAGTTCGCTTCGGAGGCGTCGATCATCTTTGTGTCCGCATCGCTGCCGAGCATGCGGTATCTCATAAGCCAACCCTCTTGCAAAACAGTCCCGGCTCCACAAAATGGGTCGAGAATTGTTATTTCTTCAGAATCTGGAGGCAAACTTCCAGTGGCAATATTGATCATAATTTGAGCCAGTTTCGGTGGCAGCATTCCCGCCTTTGGATCTCGGACCGGACGTCTGGTATCTCGCTTTTCGTAGGCTTGAATGTCTTGAACGTGGAGCGTCTTTGCCGCTACCCACTCGTCTTTATGTGGAAACAAAAAGAGTTCAACGTTGGAATCCTTCGTGAGACGGTTAAATATGACCTGGGCGGCGTTAAGGTGAGTGCTCCGTCCAGCAGGAATAATGAAGGCTACTTTAGATTCCTGTTCCCTCGCAGCTTTTTTAATATCTATTCCCAAACGCTGTAAATTCAGCGGACTGGAAGCGCCGAGTACGCTCAGTCCAATCTTCCACTTCGGCGGTAGGGGAGCGAGAGCCTCCAGGATGTCGTTTGGCTCGGGTTGATGAGAAAACGTTGCCATATGTTTTAGAATCCGCTCGGTGCCCCCTAATTGACTCAATAATGTGTCCGGAAGTTCAGTAGGAGTAGAGACGCGTAAAAACTGCCCAACCATATCAGGAGTTGCCTCTACCTTGAGTTTCAGGAGTACTTTCTCGATTTCCAAGCGAGATAGCTGGAAATGAGTACCAAGCTGAAAGTAATAGATATGCATACGGGGTCTAAGGTACACTGAATCGTATGGATCTGACAAAAGTTTGGATCACCCTTCAGCAGCACCGGCAAGAAATTGGCAGCATCATGGCGGGGCTTTGCCTCTTCTTAGCTGGCATATTAATTGGTCGTACTACCTCGCCATATGCCACCGCCCAACCCATCATTTTCCAGGATCGGCAGTGTACAGACTGTGCCAGTTCGGGTGGATCGCTCACGGAGCTTCAAGCGCTCCAGGCGGAAGGAGTTGCCTTAAAGGAGCCCTCTCGCATCACTACGCCCGCCGTAGCTGGTGCTCAGCAGGGTCAGTTTGTTGCCAGTGTTAACTCAAACTTATATCACCACGTCACGTGTTCTACGGCGGCCAGGATAAACGAGGAAAATAAAGTATGGTTTGCTTCTAGTAGGGAAGCGGAGGAGGCAGGATATGAACCAAGTGCCTGCGCCAAAGAGAAAATAGGGGAATGACCCCTACCTCCAAAAGTGGGGAAGAGGAGGGAGTACTTTGTACTACTCCGCAATTGTTACAGTGGCCTGTATAAAGCAAAGAATGAATTCCAAAATTCATTTTGAGAAGTTATTGCCACAAACAGTGAAACATGGTCTAACCTGTGGATAAGTTTCACGGATGTTCTTGTCGTAAAATATACATTGTGCGACTATGTTCAGTTCTTTCCTCTACCCCTCCGTCACACTGTTTTTGACCTTTGCGCATGTTATGCGCATCGTCATTCCGAGTCATATATACTTCTCTCCGTCATCTTCCCTTCTCTGCTAAATAATTTTGTACTTACACTCGCCTTTATGTATTGAATATTCATTAATTTATTTTAATTTTGATATCTCTACATACCTCTTTCGTACCTAGCATCTAGCTTCTTTTAACCCTCTATGTGCTTCTATAAGGGCTTTTAAGTACCTAGAGCCATACGAGAGCATTTAAACGCTCTCAGCGCTCTTTTAGAGCGCTGAAGGGTACTTATTATCTGTTTATAGACTTATGGTCGTTTGGAGTGAGTTTCCTTCCATATAAAACGAATGATGTAGTAAATCCCGTAGAATGGACCCCAAAATGGTAAGGTCCACATAAAGATTGATTCGAATACATCATCTGGATCAGTACTCATAGAGACTAGTTTAAGAAATTCATTGGATTAACCGGTACGTTATTCTGTCGTACTTCAAAATGTAGATGAGGACCAGAAGATAAGCCAGAGCCCCTGCTTCCGGCAGCGCCACCCGTGTATCCAATCACCGTTCCTCGAGTGATAAGCTGTCCTTCGTTAACCGCGAATCCGGAGACGTGTCCGTATACAGTAGAGATGTTGTCTCCGTGAATAATAAGGATGTAGCTGTACCCCGGTCCTCCTGAGTCATGAGTGCGCGCGACATATCCATCGGCTGGAGCTTTGATTGAGGTGCCAACATGGGTTGGAATATCTATAGCGGAGTGCGGACCAATTAAGTATTCATATGGATAGCCAGCGCAGTGGAACCCACACGAGATGCCAAAGATCGGTTCGATCGGCCAGTCGAGAGTACCAATTGAAGGTAAGTTACCAATTCCCTGCCGTTTCAGTTCTTCTCGGATCTTCGAATCGAGTTCTTTAATAGAAGCCTCAGCCTCTTGATGAGCTTGTTGTGCTTCTTGCAACAAGTTGTGATATTGCGCTTCCTGTTGATTCGTCAGACTAAGTATTCGTTGCTTTGATTCACGCTGAGTAGCTAAAATATCTTGCTGTCTTTGTTGACGAGTATGGAGTGCTTCAAGGGATTGTTTAAAGTCTTCAAGTTCCCGTTTCTTTGTAACCAGCTCTTCGTGAAGGCTTTGGATAGTCACCAGTGTCTGTTGTGCCCGGTTCTGCAATTCTTGAATAGTGGCTGCTTCATTCATCGCTTCGGAAAATGTTTGGTATTTAAGAAGCACTGTTACCGTCGACTGTTGGTCAAGTCGGTACAGTTGCCGAATATATTCAGACAGAATTTCTTTTTGGTGAGCTATCTCCTCTTCTTTAAGCCGGATCTCTTCTTCTACTGACTCAACTTCAACCTGAGTTTTTTCAATCTCCTGTTCTGTTTTTGTTATGTCTAGCTCCATTTCTTCAACACTATCGTCAATCAGTTCAATTTGATCGGCTAAGGTACGAGCCTGGTGTTTCTTTTCCTGAATTTCTGACTGAAAAGCCTTAATTCTGTCTTCAGTAGCTTTCAAGGAGTCCCGTTTCCCTTTCAATTCGTCTCGTAGCTCTTCAATTGTTTTTGCGTTCGATAAAACAGGACTGGTAGTGCCAGCAACTACTAAAATCGCAAGAAGGATACTAAAACCCCGTCTCATTACCCTCATTAGGCCACAGGAAACGCGGTTTGGTCAAACTAATGAAAAACCGACCATTCCAATCAACAGGAAGAGGACAATAAAGATATAAATTGCCCGCACGATTCGACTTCGGTGATGTACAGCCATAGTTACAGACTACCAAATTTCTCTTGAGCAAGCAGTAGGCGTCGAGCTACTTCTCCCTTTCCAAGAATTGATGCTACTTCAAAGGGACCAGGTGAATGCTTGCGGCCCGTGAGTGCTACTCGCAGGGGCCAGAGAGTGTCTCCCCTACCCATATCTTCTTCGTCAATCCATTCTAAAAGTATTTTTTCTAAATCGTTCTCTGTAAACTTTTCTTCTGATATCTCTTGCATCTTCGCAGTCATTTTTTCCAGAAGCGTTTTCGTTGTTGCGGCATCACTTTTCTTCCATATCAGAAGTGCCGTCTCATAATTTCCTGGCCAACTGTCAGCCACCCACTCTACCGCACTCGCAAGATCAGTTAGATGTGCGGCGCGGGGCTGTTCAGCGGTGAGTGCTTGTTCAAGTCGTTGAGTGTCACTCGTAGTAATGCCTGCCTTCTCAAGAAATGGGAGTGAAGCCAGGCATAGCTCCTGGGGGGATAGCTTTTGTAAGTAATATTTGTTAACAGAATCTAGTTTGTGCATCGAAAATACTGCACCGGCTTTTTGGACGCCGCTTAGATTGAAGGCTTCTACTAATTCTTGGTGACTAAAAAATTCTCGATCGTTTTTGGGGTTCCAACCAAGCAGTGCTAAGTAGTTGAGCATTGCCTCAGGCAGATAACCTCGATCGCGATACACGAGCAGACTTGTCTCGCCCGAACGCTTAGAAAGTTTGGCTCGCTTCTCATCAAGTAAGAGTGGTAAGTGGGCATAGCTAGGGGTGGCGTACCCTAGGGCGCGTTGAATGAGGATATGTTTTACAGTGTTGTGGAGGTGATCCTCACCGCGAATAACATGGGTTATCTTCATGGCTTCGTCATCAACGACTACCGCCAGGTGAAAAAGCGGATCGGTCAGTGAGCGAGCAATAATGAAATTGCCGCCGAAGCTATCGGTATGTACTTTTACTTCTCCGCGAACTTCATCTTTAAATACTACTTCTTGAGGTTCAACTAGCAGTACAATCGTCTCGCCTTCTCCCTTTTTAGCCTTACCTTGATCTAATAATTGCTGAAGAGCAGCGGTGTACACAGCGGTTCGTTCTGATTGTCTATACGGGCCAAAATCTCCGCCAATATCTGGGCCTTCATCCCACGTCAGTCCTAGCCACCTAAGTCCCTCGAGAATATTTTCTTCAAACTCTTTCTTCGAACGTTCCTTGTCCGTATCTTCTAGACGAATAATAAATTTTCCACCTTGCTGGCGCGCGAGGAGTTCATTAAACAATGCCGTGCGTGCTGTACCAACATGCAGATTACCGGTAGGGCTCGGGGCAACTCGAACGCGAATGTTAATCATATAATAGGCTGTATAGCTTGTTTCGCTTATCCTTGTCGAGGCTAGCTTCAAGTAAATGAATACGCAGTATTGGATCTCGCACTGGACCGCCTATATCTTTTGAGTCGTCACTTCCAAGTCGCAGAAAGTCTTCAAACGAAAATGTTTTAAGTTCGATCCTTTCTCCAGCGTCCAGTTTCATCTCCGCCACCTTCGTGAGGTCGCAAGCGATAAAAAAGTGATTATAGTATTCTACTTTTCCTCCCTGTCGGTATTTAAACCAGGCGGTAAGTTTGCCTACCTCGTAGCCAGTCTCCTCCAGAAATTCTCGCTTTGTCCCCTCTTCTGCACTCTCTCCTATTTCCAGTCGTCCCCCGGCAGAAGTAAGAACGCCTTTGCGATCAGGCTGTTCATCCCACACAAGTAAAATATTTTTATCTGGTAGCACTCCCACAGCGGTGCCGTAATCTGGTCTCGTTACCCCCTCAAATATCTGAGTGGTACCATCAAACATTTCCTGCTCCCATTGCCAGGTAGTAAAGATGGTCCCTTCAAACGCTTTTGTAGCGTGGGTTGGGATGCGGGGTGCGCGGTGAGTCATCCCCTTAGTATGCCAAATACCCCGCTTACGTGAAGCGGGGTATTTGGGTAGTAAGGAAAAAACTTACTGACAGCTTTCGCAAACGTTGAGGTTTGGATCGCCCTCTTGGCCTTGGCCTTCGAGCTTCCAATCATCATCCCGGTGCGGCTGATTTTTATTGTTGCCCTCCATATCGGAGTGTTTGTGTTTAAGAATAAATGATCTTTTAAGTATACTCCTACCCGTACTATTCTGTAGGCCAAACTTATCCACTTTGTCAGGGTAGTCCAACATGATTTCCTACCACTTTAAGTTTCCAGCGGTCTGGTACTCCGTCACGCGCGTTTCGAAGAAATTTTTCTCTTTACGCAGGTCAATAATTTCACTCATCCATGGGAATGGATTCTCTGTCCCGTACACTTTCTTGAGGTTAATGCGTTCAAGACGTCTGTCGGCGATGTACTTTAGGTATTCGGCGATCGTGTCAGCATTCAGGCCCAAAATGCCACGCGGTAGACTATCAAAGGCATAGGCCGTTTCCAGCTCTACCCCCTGCTTAATATTTTCCGTGATAGTTGTTTTGAATTGCTCGGTCCAAATTTCTGGATTTTCAGTCACAATAGTGTTAATTAAGTCGGTGCCGAAAGCCAAATGAACGGACTCGTCACGAAGGATAAATTGGAATTGTTCTCCTACACCAACCATTTTGTTACGACGCAGGAATGACAGCATAGCGACGAACCCAGCGTAAAAGAAAATACCTTCCATAATGACGTAAAAACCAACGAGATCGTGGACAAAACGTTGAATGTTTTCTGTTCCCTCGGTCGAGAAGTTAGGTTCAAGGAGAGACTTGGTCATATTTACTACAAACTCATCCTTCCGTTTGATGCTGGGGATGGTGTTGTACATGTTGTATACCTCGCGTGGATCAAGTCCTAAGGTATCACAGCAATAAATGAAGGTATCAGTGTGGACTGCTTCTTCATATGCTTGGCGCAGTAAATATTGACGACACTCCGGATTAGTAATGTGACTGTAGATTGTAAGTACGAGGTTATTCGCCGTTAGGCTCTCGGCCGTGGAGAAGAAACCCATATTCCACATGATGAGGCGACGCTCGTCTTCCGTTAGTGCGTCTTTACTCTTCCAGGTTTCAACATCTTTCTGCATGTTTACTTCTTCTGGCACCCAGTTATTAGATACGCCTTTCTTGTAGTGCTCACGAGCCCACAAGTATTTCATCGGTAAGATCTTGTTAGGATCAGTGGTACCGCAATTAAGAATGCGTTTGTCGTCTGTATTTACTACCATAGGTTTTGATTTAGTGGTTTAGAGTTTTTAAGCGGTGGGAGCGGCGAATTTCTTATTAATGTCGATGGTGCTCTGCTCGACTCCGGATGCTGCTAGTGTGCGAAGATAATAGGTCGTTTTCAATCCCGCTTTCCAAGCTGCTAGATACATGTCGGAAATAGATTTACCAGATTCGGTGCGGATGAATAGATTAAGTGACTGACTTTGATCAATCCACTTGCTTCGCTTAGCAGCATGTCGGATGATCCAGTCCCAATTAATCTCAAACACTTCCTTATATCTGTCTTTAATGCGCTGAGGAATTTCTGGGATATCTTGAATACTACCTTCATAATGCTTAATCTTCTCGAGCATCTCCCTGTTCCACAGGTTTAGTTTCTTTAGTTCAACTATAAGTTTGTGATTAACCACCGTGAACTCACCAGTTACGTTCGACTTGGTATAAATATTCTTGTAGATCGGCTCAATTGAAGGTAGGCAGCCGGCAATAGTCGAGATAGTGGCAGTCGGCGCGATAGCCATGCAGTTAGAGTTACGCATACCATATTCTTTGACATGTGCTCGGACTGGAGACCAGTCCATGCGAGCGGTGCGATCAACTTCTATCTTTACGCCACGTTCGGCTTCTAGAACGTCAACGGTATCAATTGGAAACAGATTGCGGTCCCATTTCGATCCTTTGTATGACTCATAGGTTCCTTTTTCTTTCGCCAACTGTGAGGAGGCTCCAATGGAATGGTAGGAAATAAATTCCATGATCTCATCAGATAGCTCAACTGCCTCTTCGCTGTCGAACTGCATACCTAAGTCGTACAACATATCCTGCCAACCCATAATTCCGAGTCCCACGGGACGATGCTTCATGTTAGAGTTTTTCGCTTCTTTGGTTGGATAGAAGTTGAGATCAATAACGTTATCAAGCATGCGCATGGCGGTAGTGGTCGTCTCAGCCAGCATGGCTTTATCTACTTGCCCGTCGCGAACGTGTCTTACTAGGTTAATAGAGCCAAGATTACACACTGCTGTTTCATCACGCGATGTATTTAATGTGATCTCAGTACACAAGTTTGAACTGTGGACAACCCCGACATGATCTTGCGGTGAACGGATGTTCGAAGCATCTTTCCACGTCATCCAAGGGTGTCCGGTTGAGAACAACATGTTGATCATCTGGCGCCACATATGAGCGGCCGGTACCCGTTTCCATAAACGGATTTTGCCTTCGTCAGCCATCTTTTCATATGCTTCGTATTTCTCTTCAAACTTTCGGCCGTACAAATGATGTAACTCTGGCGTCTCGTCTGGTGAGAACAGTGTCCACTCCCCGCCTTGCAACACTCGCTTCATAAACAAATCTGGAATCCAATTGGCGGTGTTGGTGTCGTGGGTGCGACGTCGTTCGTCGCCGGTATTCTTACGTAGTTCTAAAAAGTCTTCAATATCGTAGTGCCATGTTTCGAGGTAGACACAAGTAGCACCGCGACGTTTACCGCTACGGTTAATAGCGGCTGTGGTGGCATCAGAAATCTTGAGGAATGGAACTACTCCTTGACTACCAACATTGGTGCTTTTAATTTGGGCACCAGTAGCTCGAATATTCGTCCAGTCATTTCCTAGTCCACCTGACCACTTAGAAAGCTGAGCGTTATCGCCGATGCTTTTGAAAATATGATCAAGATCATCTTCAACGGTGGTGAGATAGCAGGAACTCATCTGAGGATGATTCGTTCCGGAGTGGAATAAAGTTGGAGTAGACGCAACATAGCGCAAGGAGGACAACACGTTGTAGAACTCAATTGCTTTCGCGTCTCGTACCTCTGCCTTCTCCCCCATTGCGAGACCCATCGCTACCCGCATCCAGAAATATTGCGGTACTTCTAGTATGTTTTGTGCGAGGTCACGAATAAGGTAACGACCGCGCAGTGTTTCAATACTCATGTAGTTAAAGAGTCGGTCACGCGAAACGTCAATCGCAGCAGATAACTTCTTCAGATTAAAGTCGAGGAGGTGTTTATCTAGCCGTTCTGCAGCAATTCCAAGCTTGAGGCTGTCTATAAGGCCACGGCGGTAGGTTTCTTCAAAGTTCTTATCAGCTTCGTCAGTGCGAATAATATCGCGGTAGAGGTCATTTAAGAGAACGCGAGCAGCTAGATAGGAATAGAGTGGATCACGCTCAATACGGGCCCGCAGTGACATAATAAGAGCCTGGTTAATCTCAGATGTGGAGATACCGTCGTATACGTTCGTTAGTGCCTCACTAATAATCTGATCAATAACCGAAGGCTTAAGGTCATCGCCGCAGTAGCGCTCAATCGCTGCTCGAACTTGAGTTAAATCAAAGGCAACTTTTGTTCCATCACGCTTCGTAACAGAAATTTTTCGCGCACTAATTTTACTAAGGAGTTCATGTTGTTCATCTTCTCGCTTCTGTTCGTGCTCTTTGCGGTACAAAATGTATGACTTGGCGACATCAAAATATCCACGCTCGGCAATTTTCTTTTCGACAACATCTTGAATGTCTTCGACGTTCGGAATACTGGCGCCTGGGAACGATGCTTCTAGCGTTCGCACCACTTCATTAGTGATAACATCAGACTCGTCTTGCTTTTCTTTATGAATCGCACTGAATGCTTTATGAACAGCAGTCTGTATGCGATCACGATCAAAATCGACGATGTTTCCGTTACGTTTTTTTACTTTTTCGATGGGCATACCCAGGTGTTTGTTTGCTAAGGATTAAAAAATTGATGCTCTAAAAACCCCCAACTAGGAAAAGAAGAAGGGACGTGGAAAAGAGTGTATGAAGGATGGGAAGTACAGTAATTCCCATACTATCACATGCAGCTCTGGACGGATTGTGCCGTCAGAACGAGTTATGCACAGCACGCTCTTTTTGCTTCTGCATTAGGAGCGGAAATTTCACAACTGCCTGCCAAATTCGAGGTAAACGAGCGGGCTGAAGTAGTAGACGCCACAGCCATTCTAAATTCAGTTCATGTAATACTCTCGGAGCTCTTGGAGTGTCTTCGCTTAAGATAGCGAAGGCTCCGCCGATCCCTACGGCCAAGCGAATAGTAGCGAGGTCGGATCGATGGCGTTCAATCCACTCCGTTTGTTTTGGGGCACCATACGCAACAAATAGAAGGTCCGGTTTTTTGGCAACAATGTCAGCCAAAATAGTTTTCGGTCCAGCCATATCGAATGCATGCGGAGCGGCGACAAAGACGACAATACCAGGTAGTTTTTTTTCTAAGAGTTTTTTTGTGCTCTCTGCTTGTCCCATTGTTCCCCCTAATAAATACACAGTCTTATGATGCGCGTGAGCCAGACGAGATAACTCAAACAACGCATCGACTCCAGTAATACGTTGTGCCGGACGACGCAAGAATCCAAATAGACTAGGCAGAAGATTCCAGTATGACGAGCGCAGGTACCAGCGTGCCCAAATAAGACCGGAACCATCTGGTATGCGAATATCAGCGCGGTTTAGCGCTTCACGGAAAGAAATATTTTTTTCTGCTTCCATGACCATTTCCGGATTCAGTGTTACGACGTGAGTAAATTTATTGCTTCCCAGCCATCCGTTGGCTAGTCGGTAAAACTCTTCTGCTTCGAGGTAGTCACACGTCGTTTTACCAATTGGCAAGCGCTCTATCATGGAGTGAGGGCAATGTCACCGAGACGGTTGTACTGAACTGTCTGTCCGTCGGGAATTGACTGATAAATACCTATTTCATGCACCGGAAATGTAAGCGAGCACGGGGTATCAGTAACTTTTCCTGCTTTTTTCAGGTGAGCCAGGTTAATATGTGGAATAAATTGTTGCTCCTGGTTAGTTATGGAAATTCCAAGACTGATAAGACGCTCTTCTATGCTGACACGAATATGTTCCAATGCCGGTGTCTTGTATACGTAAGCCCACAGCTGGTCGCTTTTCTTTCCGCGTCCAATATGTGTCACGCTCACAACTGAGACATACTCTTGGGGCAGGCTTGCCGTAATCTCTGGTAAGTACTGACTAAAGTCTTTTACTTCTCCTAAAAACGTCATGGTTATATGCCACTTTTCGTTCGGCATTATATCTTTAACTTCGGATAAATATGATTCCGTCGCATTCGTTAAAACCGTAGAAGCTGCAGCTGGAATGGGGATGGCTAAAAAGATACGAGACATTTCGGGGACAGCCGCCGTGGTGCGGATATGGAGAGCTCGAGCTGAAGGGGCAATCGTCATAGTACTAGCGTACGGAAGCTAAATAGAGTTTTCAAACCCCTTTCCTCTTCGTACTCTTACTAGATGACCGTTTTCCCTGCTACTTCAGCTCTCCGCCTCGCCCAGGAAGCCACCGAACATTTCGTATTACATGGCGAGGTGGTCGCTATTCCGTACCCACTCCCTACGCTCTTGCAATTGCAACGGGCGTGTTACGTAACCCTGTACGAAAGTCCAGGTCGACGCCTACGAGCTATGTACGGCACGCCACTTCCAAAGCAGTCTATGTTGGCCCAAGAAATTATTATGAATACGATTGCTGCCATTCAGTCACATGTCCGGGGTGGAAACATTAGTCGGGGCGACTTAGCTTCCCTGTCTTACTCGGTTGCTATTTTAGGTCCACTAGAACGTATTACGAGTGACAAGCACTTAAACCCTGCTCTCTATGGCTTACATATTGTCTCGGATAAAAGTAAATCTGCCACGCTCTTGCCGCAACGGTCTGGTATTGAAACAGGTGAAGAGCAACTGTCGACTGCCTGGCGAGAAGCGAATATAGGTTCAGGAGAAGCTGTGACCATGTACCGATTTTCTGTCAGCTATTTTGACTAGTATGTATGTTGAAGTAGCTCCGGCCATTCCGCTGTCACGAGGGAGGCAAGTATTTACGTACTCAACCACTAAAAAACTAAAAGCAGGTGCAGTTATCTCAGTACCATTTGGTCGACAAACAGTTGTCGGGATAGTTATCTCTCCTACTACGAAGCCGCCGTATCCAACAAAGGCAGTACACAAAATATTTTCGACCGAGCTCGTTCCCCAGCAACTAGCGGTTGGAGCCAGGATCTCAGCAATGGCCGGAGGTGGCTTAGGGTATACCCTTCGCCTTTTCTTACCGGCTTCCTTAACGCTTACCGTAGCTAAGCCTACTAGAGGAAGACAACATCTTATTCTCGTACCAGAACGCTGGATGATGAATCGTTTTCCGAAAGCGACTTTTTACCATGCTGGCTTAGGAGTGAAAACGCGGAATACTATTTGGCAAGAAGTAGCTGCCGGCAACGCTCTCACTATAGTTGGTACCCAAAAGGCACTCTTTTTGCCCTGGCGTAATCTCGCATCTATAACGGTGGAAGAACCGCAGTTACCAACACATAAACTATGGGATCAATACCCACGGGAAGATAATAGGCGTCTGGTACGTATCTTGGCCGAAGAGACGGGCGCTGATCTAGACGAAAAAGGATCATTCCCTTCGGTTGAGATGTGGCACCGTCTGTCGAGTGCCAGGCGAAATATTCCACTGAGCCCAAGAATCCTAACGCTCTCACTGAATGATCAGCGTAAGAATTTTCTTTTACCCACTGCACTAGTACATGATCTTCACAGTTGGGCGCGACATAAGGAAAACATTTTGATTTTACATAACCAAAAACAGAGTTCAGTCGCCAAAGCACTAAAGACACTGCGGCTTGTTCGCAAAAATATTCTTATTGGTACAAGTGGCCTGTTTGCAGCTGTCGGTGACACCGTGTTCGATCGAGTAATCTGGATGTTTCCCGAAGGCACACTTTCCTTCCCAGATTTTCGGAGTAGCGAACGAGCTGTTATTTTTCTGGGTCGTTTGCAAAGTCTGTTGAAACCTCGGCGAAAAGTAATAATCGTTACTCGCCAAGAAAACCTCGTGCAGCGTTCTCTTACGGGCACCGTGAAAAACATATATGCGGATATTTTGGTGGAGAGGAAAAAATATTTTTATCCTCCCTTTTCCGATATGGTGCGACTGACGTTTAGGGAAAAAACAAAGACGAAGGCAAGACAACGAGCGGAAATTGCTCGTACGTTACTGGATAAAAAGCTTCAGGCGCCAGCAAGGGCGCTGGGTCCGTATCAAAGTTTAGAGAAAGATAAGAAGCCAAAAGTTCACGAGCAACACATACTTCTGTTTGGCCAGATCGAAGAGCTCGTATCTGCATATAGTAGTCTAAAAGCGGATGTTGTTGATGTTGATCCGGAGCGAGTATTATAGCGTCGGAATGCGGGATGTGAATAAATCGAATTGACCGTCTCGGGCGAGTCTATAATATTCGTTAAAATGCCTACACATAAAAAACCGAAGTGCATTTAGAGCAGCCCGCATAAGCGGGCTGTTTTTTTACCCGCACCTTACAACTGAAGGAGAATACATGAGTACTTGGGGCGAGATGATCAGTGAGTTTGTCGATGACGTCAAGGCGTGGAAGCAGCACATGCTGAATGGAAACGGATACGATCCGCTCTTCCAGGTTCCGTCGGTGATCGTAAGTTCTGCCATCGATCACGCTTCCCTGAGCGCGGCCTGGATCATCTGTGAGCACACTGGGACCATAGAGCGATTTAGCGACGGACGATGGCGCATGGGAGCATTTACGTACACTGTCTGGTTGCATAAATGGAGCCAGCTCTCCCCGCAACAAATGTATACCAAGAAAGTAGTGCGTCAGCGCGGTAAGAATGAACTACTCTCTGCTTTAGAGGTCGCAACGGATGTGGACCGCGTAGCAGTAGATCGAAATTGGGTGTATGTCCGCAACGTTGAAGTGCTTCAGCAGTCAGTAAAATCACTTGATCTTCCAGCGAACTGGCTCAAGTTTCCCTGTCATCCGTCGCCCGTACTCACTCGTGCATCGGCGTAAGTATTTAGAACAGGATTTTTACTCCTATCCAGATGATAGGAGTATTTTTTACTTCTTAAAATAACCAACACTCCGTCGTCTGAGTATGGTGCTGGTTATGCAAATAGCTTTACTGCCTGTGCACTTAGTCTAATTTTTCCTTCAGTGCCATGCTGGTGATAATGGCGGACCGCTCCTGCTCATCGAGTTTCATGCGAATGTATTTTATTGTGTCCTTGAGTTGTGGAATTAAGACATACTCAAGCGCATTTACTCGCCGTCTCGTCCGTTCAATTTCCTGCGCCAGCAGTTCAGCTGCTTTTTCAATCGAGGCCAGCTTGAGTAATAGCGGCAACAGATCGCGGAATAGCTTCATGGCGGCATCAAGTTCGACGGACGTTTCCCAATTGCTGTATTTTTCATCAGTC
The DNA here is from genome assembly GCA_016197005.1 of Candidatus Anderseniibacteriota bacterium. GTDB lineage: Bacteria > Patescibacteriota > Andersenbacteria > UBA10190 > UBA10190 > JACPWO01. The sequence goes on along the minus strand of JACPWO010000001.1, from coordinate 201,160 downwards.
TCAGTCAGGGTAATGTCAAATTCAGGAATGCGTACGCCCATCACGTTCTTCTCGGCTACCGATAGCTCAATACCATAAGGCTTTAGACGTCGAACCAGCGCCACTGCTTCTGGCAGCATAGTGCTTTGCGCCAATACGAAATGTTGCATTGCCTCAGCCAGCTTGGCATCAACTTGATCACGTAGCTGCCGTGCTTCCCGGACGATCTTCATAAACTCCTGCATAAGACCATCGCGCTTGTCTTTAAGCAGTTTGTGTCCTTTCTTAGCGAGTGTGCTGCGTTTCTTGGAGCGCAGCAGCTCCATGCGAGTTGGATTAACTCGACTGGCCATACTTACCTATGTGCTCTGGTTTAACACGCTTCAGCTCACTCTTCGGCAGAATTGACAGTAGCTTCCAACCGATACTCAAGGTGTCTTCAATGGTCCGGTTTACTTCACGGCCCTGCTTTACAAATTCTTCTTCAAAGCGTTTTACGAATTCCAAATATTTTTTATCTGTTGCTGACAAAGCCGCTTCGCCTAAGATGGTGGCCAGGTCTCGCACTTCCTGTCCGCGGGCATAGGAAGCAAATAGCTGGTTAGCTACGCCGGAATGATCCTCTCTAGTTTTACCTTCGCCAATACCTTTTGGCATGAGGCGTGACAGCGAGCCTAGTACTTGGACCGGTGGGTATGTTCCCTTCTGGTAGAGGTCACGATTCAATACAATCTGTCCTTCGGTGATATACCCGGTAAGGTCAGGGATCGGATGGGTTTTGTCGTCTTCTGGCATAGAGAGAATAGGTAGCTGCGTAATGGAACCTTCTTCTCCTTGAATTCTTCCGGCTCGTTCGTACAAAGTTGCTAAATCAGAATACAGATACCCAGGATATCCTCGTCGTCCCGGCACCTCTCGGCGAGCAGAAGAGATTTCACGCAAGGCATCAGCGTACTTTGTCATATCCGTCATGATAACGAGCACGTGCATGTGCTGGTTGTAGGCCAAGTATTCGGCAGCAGTTAGGGCCATGCGTGGGGTAGCAATACGTTCTACGGCTGGGTCATCAGCGAGGTTAATAAACAGCACTGAGCGTTCAATAGCGCCACGATTGGTAAAGTCGTTGATAAAGAATTTTGCTTCCTCAAAGGTAATCCCCATAGCCGCAAATACGATGGCAAATTCAATCTTGCCCGCAGCTGATGGCACAGTAGCCTGACGAGCAATTTGTGCTGCCAATTGGTTGTGTGGCAACCCAGCGCCGGAGAAGATTGGGAGTTTCTGACCCAACACCAATGTGTTCATGCCATCGATGGTTGATATACCGGTTTGAATGAAGTCGTCAGGATAGGCGCGCGCAGCTGGATTAATCGGGGCACCATTAATATCTCGCTCTTCGTCGGGGACAATAGCTGGCTGACCGTCGATGGGGGTTCCCGATCCAGAAAAGGTTCGACCAAGGAGGTCGCGGGATACAGGAAGTTTGAGGACGTCTCCCTGAAAACGAACTTTGGTATTTGGGACATCAAGACCAGAAGTTCCTTCAAACATCTGAATAACGGCAGTATCACCATCAATTTCGAGTACCTTGCCGCGACGAATCTCTTTGCTTGGCAGCTCAACTTCTACCAACTCGTCATATGCCACTCCGCTTACCTTATTAACGATAAGGAGTGGTCCTGTAACCTCTGTTGTTGTTTTGTATTCTTTAAGCATAAAGGTCTTCTAAAAGTTAAGCGGCTACTGCCTCTTTTTTAACTGGATCGCCAGTAAGACTCTGAACGTCAGTGGCAATCTTCTTGTCTAGCTCGTCATATTTCTTCTGAACTTCTTCTTCCGGAATGAACTTCGCCTGAGCAATTTCCGACAGTACAGATAGCCCAAGGAAATCTGCTACTTCTAGTTCTACTTCCTTAAGGCGTGCTAAAGCTAAGTCGTACAGGCGAATAATACTGCTCAGGAGCCGTCCCTGTTTCTTAAGAGAAGTGTAGGTGTCTACTTTGTCGAAGGCATTTTGCTGCAAGAAGTCTTCGCGGATGATGCGAGCAACATGCAAGAGAATCTGCTCTTCCTTTGATAGCGCCTCAACACCAACTAAACGAACAATTTCTTCTAAAGCTGCTTCCTTCTGCAAGATTTCCATTGCCCTCGTACGCATAATCGCCCATTGTTCGCTGGCTTCTTTTTGGAAGAATGGTGCAAGTTGCTCGCCGTACAAGGTATAGCTGGTGAGCCAGTTAATAGCTGGATAGTGACGGCGATATGCCAATCGTTCTTCAAGGCCCCAGAATACTTTTACTACGGACAGTGTGTTTTGCGTAACTGGTTCAGACAAGTCACCACCAGGAGGGCTAACGGCACCAATAGCAGTAAGTGATCCTACGCGGTCATCCGAACCGAGGAGTCTGGCAATTCCTGCTCGTTCGTAAAACTGAGCTGTGCGAGAGCCAAGATAAGCTGGATAGCCTTCATCGCCTGGCATTTCCTCGAGACGACCAGACATTTCGCGCAATGCTTCTGCCCAACGAGAAGTGGAATCTGCCATCAGTGCCACGGAATATCCCATATCTCGGTAGTATTCAGCCATCGTCATACCCGTGTATACCGACGCTTCACGAGCCGCCACGGGCATATTTGAAGTATTCGCAATTAAAATGGTGCGCTTCATGAGGGCTTGGCCAGTTCGAGGATCTTCTAATTCTGGGAACTCAAGGAGTACGTCCGTCATCTCATTTCCTCGCTCACCGCAACCGATGTACACAATAATGTCAGCATCAGACCATTTAGCCAGCTGTTGCTGTGTTACGGATTTACCTGATCCGAATGGCCCAGGAATAGCAGCAGTGCCACCTTTCGCAATTGGAAAGAAGGTGTCAATAACGCGTTGTCCGGTCAAAAGTGGAATCGTTGGAATTAATTTTTCACGGACAGGTCGCGGTCGGCGGATCGGCCACCGTTGTGCGAGGGTAACTGCGTGCTCCGTACCGTCTGCGTCCACGATAGTCGCAATTGTCTCCCGAACCGTAAAGCTTCCGGTCTCAATAGTCTTCAGTGTTCCCGATAAAGTCGGCGATACCATGATTTTATGATCAAAAATGCCTTGTTCCTTCACGGTGCCCAAGATATCACCACCGTTTACCTGACTTCCTGCCTCTATAACCGGAGTGAATTCCCACTGCGTCTCAATATTAAGTGGATCAGCTTGAACACCGCGCGTAATAAAAGCGCCAACTTGGTCTCGTACTACATCGAGTGGCCGTTGAATACCATCATAAATGGAGTTAAGCATTCCTGGCCCAAGTGTTAGCGATAGTGCCTCACCGGTAGAGACCACCGGATCTCCTGGTTTCAAACCAGATGTTTCCTCATAGACCTGGATAGAGGCAGTGTCCTCTTTTAATTCAATAATCTCGCCAACTAAATTCTGGTGGCCAACCTGAATAACGTCGAACATTTTAGCACCGCTCATATTGTCGGCAGTTACTAGTGGTCCGGATATTTTCACGATTGTGCCTTTGATCAAATTCTTTTTCATATGCAGAAGGTTAATAATAATTTAGGAAAAAATATCTGAACCAATAGCTCTCACCATCATACGCCGAAGACTGGTAGATGCGATCTGTTGAGGATTGGTCGGGTTTGGCAGCAAGATAATTGCTGGTCGAGGATTCTCGTTAAGTCGTGCAATAGCGTCGAGGTGATCGCTGGCCAACTGTTCGTCGACAAATAAAATGTCGGTGCGGCCTTCAGTTATAAGTTTTTTGAGGCGCGTCAGCATGGTACCACCAGATTCAAACTCGTATACGGAAATACCAGCGAGCTGGAAGCCGAATCCGGCTCCAACTGGTCCTAAGTATGCAATTGCTTGTGATGTACTCATACAGTTTGTAGGTATACAGGTCGAGTGAGTGTTCGTAGGTGCTCAGGCGCAAAGCCACTGGCTTTTGCAGACAAAAGAAGACGAAGGGTCTTTACTTCAACTGCCAGGGCATACCACCAAGCGATAATAGCGTCACTGTTAATTGGGTCAGCTCTCCAAGGTCTTACGGCGTCTAGCACGACTTTGTCGTGCTGGAGTTCATATTTACTAAGGTCCTCCGGCAGGTTGTCCGGTCGAATGCTCGTTTCTTCTGCAATTCGCTTGGCATACAATTCCGTAAGCTTTTGTGTTAGCGGCGTGGTGGCAAGGTTTTGCATAACGTGTATGAGTTGTGCTTGAACACTCTCAATGATCTCCGTTTTCATTCGCTTGCTCTTGCTTCGACTTTCTTTAAGAAATTCTCGCCATTCTTCAGGAATGCTATCAAAGGCAGTATCATGCCACAGTGTTGTTGTGAGGAGCTCGTCACTCATGGTGCCGAGTCTTTTCTCGCCGCTGCCAAAGTGCGTTGTTTGTGGCAGATCAAGTAAGGCACTGGCCAGGTGCAGCGCGTCATAGGGAGCGGAGATGAAGGTAATAATCGGGTGGCTGTCACCAAGCATTTCCTTAAGCCAGTCGTATTCTGTCAGTAGCCGCCCTGGTAGTGCTCGACTCGGATCCGGATGTTGCGCCAGGTGAATGCCGTACGGCGTGTCCGCCAGTGCATGATATGCTTCTTTCATTGTTGGCGCGTCAATAACGCGGACATACTCGTCGTCTTCCAAGAGTTCTTTTTCTTTCTCTCGGATAACACCAATAATGTAAGGGATATCTGCCTGCGGCATAGAAGCTAGGAGCTAAAAAGCATCGAGGCAATCTGCGCTCGGTGTTTTTTAAAGAGACGTTCAACTAAGTGACTGGTGGTAACGTTGAGTTCCGTTGTTTTACCACGGAAGATAAACCCACCCTCGTTCGGAATAGTTTCATCGGCAATTTTTTTGCCTCGCGCAAGCTTTTTGACGAGCGTGGCATGTTTTTCTCCTGGTGTAATGACACCATCTTCTTCAGGTACAAGCGTAAGAAGAGCGGCAACGAGGTCGTCACCATCTTGAACGAGTATCTCCTGTAAGAAGACTTGCTGCGTTTTCTTAAGCTCTTCCTCTTTGCCTTCAAGGACATGAGACCTGCTCTCTAGCTCAACCGTCTGTCGTAGTTGTTGAGCCTGTCGTCCTCCCTCGAGTTCGGCATTGTGCAAGATAGTCTCTTCGAGCGCTTTTGCTCGCTGAATAATACGGTCTTGTTCAGCTGTAGTTGTCTTTTTTAGCGACGCGGCAGTTCGCTCAGCTTCTTGCTGAGCTTCTTTTAAAATCGCTTCTCGCAGCTCTTCGAACGACATAAGGTTACTAGAATGTCAGACCGTTCACGAGTAGAATCGTGACGAGCAGACCCAATACTGCATATGTCTCAACGATTGCTGCCAAGATGACACCTTTACCGGCAGCTTCAGGTTTCTTAGCAACGATGTTAACAGCAGCTGCAGCTACCCGTCCCTGATAGAGAGCAGAAAGCAAACATGTAATTCCGACCGGCAATGCGGCCACGACGATTTGCCAACCGTGGCCAACCGTAAGGTCGACAACGTTTCCTGCTAGAAGACCAATCTTATTAGCAATAATGATTGCGGCCAAGAAGCCGTAAATTCCCTGTGATCCCGGCAAGGCCGTGAGCAACAGAACTTTACCAAATTTATCTGGATCCTCAGATACAACACCGGCGCTGGCTTGACCAGCGGTGCGCACTCCAAGAATTGAACCGACTCCAGCAAGAACTGCGGCGATACCCGCGCCTGCCAGTGCCAAAAGTATTCCGTAAGGCATATGTTTTTAAGTAGTTATGAGTTAAATAATTTAATAACTTTCTACACTAAGCGAATTCCCTTGGATTATCAACATAGTGGCTGATTCGTCCAAAAGGCATATATGGTACTCCCCCACCTTCTATAAATTTCGGAAAGAATTCTACGAACTGCAGACGACCGGAATGAATGAATGCGCCCAGGGCATTAATGCCTAGATTGAAGATGTGTCCGACAAGCAACACGCCGATACCAAGAAGAATGCCAACAACTGGTACTGATTCAAAGGCCAGGGAGGCGACTAGATTCACAACCAACCCAATAATACCGGTTGCGAGACCGAGTGCTAAGAGACGAGAGTAGCTTAGGGTATCAGATAAGAAGCTGACGAGACCGTACAAACTGATTGCGCCGGATCCCAGTTTAAGGAGAGGGTTTTTATATGAGCGACCCTGTGTTACGACAAGAAACGTAGCATTCGCGATTGCTGCCCAGCGAAGCAAGTCTTCTCCAGCGGGAATAATCTGTTGTTTTGCTGCAATCCATCCTAGGAGGAAAACTACCATCGTAATCCAAGAAAGATCATCAACTAGTACCTTTGTAATTTCTCCTTGTTTCCAGTTGTAATATCCGCGGACACCCCATGCAGTCAGGAGTTGTAGAATACCAAGACCAAGCGCAACTCCGAGGAGAACCATAGGTTGAGCAATTGGATCAATAACCTTTATGCCTAGTAATACATCCTTTATAGTTCCAGCTGGCAGTGTATTTAGGTCGATACTGAACCAGCCACCGGTAAGTGCACCAAGAATGGTTGTTGAAATACCACCATAACACAAGAGACGAACCATTTTTCGCATTTCTTTCTTAAGCCGGAAGAAACGCTCGGCAGCAAACATACTAACTACCATTACTAAGCCATACCCTGCATCAGTTAGCGCCAAACCAAAAGCTAACAAGAAGAAGATGGATAAGGCTGGGGTTGGGTCAATTTCATGATAGGCGGGCTTGCCGTAAATATTGGTTACAACTTCAAAAGGACGGATTGATGAGCGGTTGGTCAGTGCTACTGGTGGTATGTCTTGTTTAGTGAGTGGTACTTCTGAGATAGCAATGTCGGCAATACGAGCACTGGTGCGTTTGCTGAAACTCGCGAGCCATGGTTTTGGCAGCCAGCCGGTAAGTACCACCGAGTGGTCCATCACTGCCATATGTTGCTCGACATTTTCTCGCTCCTGTTGGTGCAGTAACGCATCGTAGGCGAATTTCAGATCGTCTTCTTTCGTTAAGAACTGTCGGGATCCTTTTAGGATCTGCTGGATTTTTTCCTCCGCCGTCGTTTTCCCCTTCCGCAGTTTTTGTAGTTCCTCGGCAAAAGTAGAGCCATTAATTGCCAGTTCCACTTGCTCAACTCCAGGCATTTGGAGAAACTTTTGGAGAGCGATAGCGTCTTTTTTGTGCACAATAACTTCTCCGTATAATCGTACTTGTTTACCTTCTTGAATACGGCCGACTTCCTGCCACAAGCTTGTTGGAATATTACTCAGTTCGTCGTAAATATATGACTCTTCGTGTGTGATAATTGAAACGAGTGCGTGTTCAACTGGCACGGTAATGCCCAAGTCCTCCGCTCGAAGTCGTAAGGCTTGCCAAGGAGTAAGGCTGGAAATGTGCTGAGATAAGGCAGTAACTTTGCCATCGAGTTCAACCAACTCATCACTACTTTTCTGTATTTGTAGTAGCAGATCCGCACTTCGTACTGTCTTCAGGCGTAATTCAAGCTCTGGTAAGGTAGCCGCTGGTTTTGAGGAAAACATCGTTTTTAGACTTCGCTTCGGGTATTCATTAAGTCGTCGGCGAATACGATCAACAAACTCAAGACCGAATTGTACTTGAGCTAATTGGTAAGCCGTGTCGCTGGCAATTGGTGGAGCTGACTCTTCGTTTTCAGCAATATGGATTACTTCTTCTTCCTGGAGGAATTGCAATAATGCCTCCTTGTCTTTTCGAGGAACAGCAATCTGGATTTTCGTCATCGGGGTTATCATACGTTGTATTCTTTCTTAAATAGGTTATGAGAAAGGGTTAGTACATCCTTTCGATTCTTTTCCGCCGCTTCATGTACAGCGCGCGTAGCCCCCTCGCTTTGCTGCTTAATCGTGTTTACCTCGTCAGTCATAGTATCCATTTTTTCCTTCACAATTGCGCGAGCTTCCTTTTCCGCCTCCTGGCGTGTTTCTTCAATAACGGTTTCTTCTGCTGACCGCAGCGAGGCAAGCTTGGCATGCTCTGCCTGCTGTAAGGCTTCAATCATTTTTGCCGCTTCCGCTTCAACGGATTTCACTTTCGTAAGTAATGTATCCATACGTAATTAAGACATTAAGAAAGCCCGCGAGAGGCGGGCCAGAAATATTTCTATATAAAAGAGTGTAGAAACAATAGTCGTATTGTCAAGAGCAGCGGCTCTTGTGTAGTGATCACTTTGATGTTGTAATATGGTTCAGTACAACCTATCTAAACAGAGAATGACCAGCAGCACTAGCAAGGTTATAAGCTGCACCTTCTGGCGGTGACTTCGCGAGAACCGACTAGCTTGTTTTTCGACAAACATATTAAAAGAGATTTGCTTTTGGAACAGTCGTCGTTGGTGCTTTTCTTACTTCAAGCGGAATCGTACTCACGATTCCCTCGGGTCGGAAAAGTTGCAGCGTATATATTGCCGGTTCTGCTACCTGCCAACAGCAAAACGTACTTTGTCCGGGTGCGAGCGTCATTGAGGGCGGATCAAGTTCGACGATACGTCCTTCAGGAGTGAGGAGCCGGGCGCCTATCTGGATTGGTTGGATAATATCTGGACGAGTAGTTACGCGCAGAGCCAGTAGATCAGCGGTAGTATACCGTAGCTCTCTGGTTAAGACGGGATTAGGCTCTTCACGTTGCGTTGGATCGGCCAGACGAGCCAGTAGAATTTCCGTAATGATAGTTTGAACATTGGCAATTGGTTCATCGACAATTTGGGCATCGCGCTTTGATAGCCACTGTGCGCCGAGAATACCGGCAATGACGGCTAAAGCAAGAAGGCTAGCAATAATTTTTGATGAAGTGGCGGCCATTAGCTCCGTTTGCGACGAACAACTCTGCGCACTGCATCTACAATTGCCTCAGTGTCCATTTTGTATTTCTTGAGCAACTGTTCGGGCGTACCCGATTCTCCAAAGGAATCTTTCATTCCGACGAATTCTATTGGCACCGGATGGGTGGTCGCAAGAAACTCCGCGACCGCACTTCCCAGCCCACCATATATTTGATGTTCTTCGCATGTCACCACTGCCCCGCACTGTCGAGCAGCATCTTGGATTGTCTTTTCATCCAGGGGCTTAATACTGACGGCGTTAATAACCCGACAGGATATTCCACGCTCGATTAATCGGTCAGCGGCCAGAAGAGCGGAATGCAGAATGGGTCCAGCGGCAATAATGGCAACATCCTTGCCGTCGTAAAATACCGGCGCTTTGCCAGGTGCAAACGGTGTCTTCTCGCTGGTGAAAGCAGCTGTTGGAGCGCGGGACAGGCGGAAATATATCGGCCCCTCAAGTTGCGCCGCTAGGTGTATTACTTTGCGGGCCTCTTCCACGTCACACGGCGCAAATACTTTCATGCGCGGTAATACACGCGTCAAGGCAATATCTTCCAGCGCTTGGTGGGTGGCGCCATCTGGACCCACGGAAACGCCAGTGTGGGCACCAGCGAATTTTACGTTAGCGTTGTTATAACATGCAGAAATACGAATTTGATCCCAGTTTCGACCAGGAGAAAATACGGCATAGGTAGATACGAAAGGAATTTTTCCATTAAGAGCAAGTCCCACTGCTACGGCCGCCATGTTTTGTTCTGCTACTCCCATTTGAATAAACCGACGAGGAAATTTTTCCTGGAATTTATTACTGCGGGTAGATTCAGATAGATCGCCACACAGAACCACGACGTCCTCATTTGCTTCTCCTAACTCAACCAACCCAATACCATAGCCGTCACGAGTTGGTACTTGATCAATGTCAGGGCTCAGGGTGTCTCTCTTAAGATGTGCAGATTTAGGTATAGGCATAGTTAGATATCTGAAGATTCTATTTTCCCACCAAGCGTACGCAGTTGTTTCAATGCCTCCCTGGCCTGTTTCTTATCTGGTGGAGTGCCATGCCATTTGTAATCAAATTCCATGTAGTCGACGCCCTTACCTGGAATGGTGTGAGCAATGATACATACCGGCTTTTCAACTATTGCTTTGGCTTCACTGCAGGCATCAAGAATTGCTTCCATGTTATGTCCATCAATATCTATGACGTGCCACCCGAACGCCTCGTATCGCTCCCGTAGTGGTTCTTTTGTCATCACTTGTTCAGTTGGTCCATCAATTTGAATGTTATTACGATCAACTATTGCGGTAAGGTGCGCTAATTTGTAATGTCCAGCAAAAGAGATCGCCTCCCACACTGATCCTTCATCATGTTCCCCGTCAGAGAGAATGCAGTAGGTTTGGTACGCCAGCTGATTTAATTTACCGGCGTACGCGCAACCGCAGGCAATCGAAAGTCCTTGACCTAAACTGGCTGCCGAGCTCTCTACCCCGGGTGTGGTGAGGCGATCAAGATGTCCTTGAAGGCGACTGCCAAGTTTACGAAGCGTCTTTAATTCCTCAACCGGGAAAAATCCAGCTCGTGCGAGTGTGGCATACCACACCGGAGCAGTATGGCCGGGAGAAACATACAGGCGATCACGTGCCGGATCATTTTTTTTCTTCGGATCAATATTGAGGATGTTGAAATACAGAGCGACAGCAATATCTGCTAAATCAAGTGGCCCAGCACTGTGACCTGAGCCAGCTTTTACCAGCATTTCAATGATATCTTTGCGCACGGTTGTCGCCATGCGCATTAAATCCCCCTCCTCAGTAAGTCGCTTCATTCCGTTTAGTATATCAAAAACAATGAAAGCTCACGACGTTTACTTAAGGACTGCTGATTGAGCCTTTAATTTTAATTGCTGAATATTCTCTCGCGGATCACCAGATTTAAAGATAGCGGAATTGGAATACAGGATGCGGGCACCAGCTTTGGCGTAATCTTCGACGGTATCAAAGCCGACGTGTCCATCAACTGCGATGGGAATATCAGGGTGTTTGCCGCGAAACTGGCCAATTTTACTAAAGACGATCGGATTCACCACTTGTCCGGCAAATCCCGGGTTGTAGCCCATAAACAAAACATAGTCAGTCACATGTAGGTATTCTTCAAGGTATTGGCTGGGGCTATCGGGATTAATGGCTACCCCGAGCTCAGTGCCGCTGGTTCTGTTCCGTAACATCTCGTACTGACTTTCCAAATCTTCTCCCCCAGCGAAGGATTCAATGTGAAAAATGCAGCGAGCCGGCAGTAAATCTATGACTGCTTCCATGTAATCAGCCGGGCGTTGCACCATCATGTGCAGCTCTATTTTCTGGCTTTCTGGTAACTGTTTTAGGCGGGCAATATCTCGAAATGTTCCATCACCGGCAAAAATGCCATCAGTTACATCAATTTGAATGTGAGCGGCGACACTCCTGACTTTTTCCCAGTCAAGCACTACTCCCTCAAATGTTTTTCGAAGAATAGCTGGGACTATTTCGATATCAGCGTGACTTTTCATATTGTGTAATCTTGCCAATCCGACGCTTGTGTCGCTCCTCTTCGGAAAAGGGTGTGGTGAGCCAGTTCGTAATTATTTTTTTAGCGGTATTGATATCAATATACTGAGCGCCGAGAGCCAGAACATTTATGTCATCATCGCGCTGGGCGGCGGCGGCAATAGCCGGATCGTGGATTAAGGCAGCACGAATGCCAGGTACCTTATCGGCTCCTACGGCCATCCCCACGCCTGATCCACATAATAGAATGCCGTAGCGATTAGTTGGGTCTTCAGCTACTGCTTCCGCAACCTTAATCCCGAAATCTGGATAATCGTCATCCTTATTAAATTCGACTGGGCCGAAGTCTTCAACTGTGTGCCCGTCTGCTTTGAGCCATTCTGCTAAGTCATTTTTCATAGCAAATCCATTATGATCCGCGGCGATAAATATGTGCATAGCTTCACAATAACAATCACGCCTTGTGCATACAAGGCGTGATGTTCTTAATTACTCGTTCGATTATTTGTTCATCATGTTTCCGCCACCCATCGAGCTGCCTCCGCAAGCTCGACAATCGTTTTTGTGAGTAGCTGCGAGGTACACAGCGGCGACGCCGACGAGTACGTAGATGACGCGCGATGCCATGGCTTCCATACCACCAAAGATTTGGCCAATGTCCCATCCAAAGAGACCAACAGCAAGCCAGTTAAGCCCGCCGATGATTACCAGCGCAAATGCTACTACGTGAAGTCCTTTATTCATATCGCTCACCTCCTAAACTTATCAAAGTGCTTATGGCTTTATTAAACTCCTTCCTAAGAGAAAAAGCTACCCTTGAAGTACTAGAGAGATATTAGAAATTTCGAGAAACTCCTGGTTCAATAACTTCAAACGTAATTCCGCTGTCTTTTAAAATAGTAGTTGGTCCTTTATATATCCACTCTCGTGGTTGCAACATACCGTCGTGTACTGGAAAGCAGACAGTTGGCTGTATCTCTTTTATCCAATTAATTGCTTCGGATAGTTTCATCCACGGACCGATAATGGGCATTGCTAGAATTTCAATGGGGATATGCGGATTCGTGAATGCATCACCAGGGTAAAAGAAGCGATTTTGTAGTAAGTAGCCAGTATTCATCACATTCGGAAACGTGGAATAAATAGTGGCATGTTCGGTTCCAAACCCAGCTATTTCTATATCTCCAATATTTTTCTTTTGTAAGTCTTCCAAGACAGTGGCTTGAATGTTTTGTTCAGCCAGTAGCTCTTTAACTCGACTGTTTGTGATAACAACTGCTTGCGGATTATTCGCCAGTACTGTTTTTAGGGATTCTAGGTGAAAGTGATCGGGATGTTCGTGGGTAATTAAAATAATATCTACACCGTGCACCTCATTTTGAGCGGTTGACCACGCCCCGGGGTCGGTCATGATCACTTTTCCTTGATCCTCAATAAGGAGGCAGCAATGTCCAATCTTCGTAATCTTCATGCCTATTCAACAATGACCGGTACGCGTAGGGCGTCAGCGTGTTCTGGCAAGCCGGATGGGTTATCTTTTTCTAAAACTAACGTCGCCTTTCCACTAAAAGAGGGTGGAATAGTTAGCGTAGTAGAAAATGGCACGAATGATTCAGTCATCCATTCACCTTCCGCCTGAGCGACCGCCGTTACTAGTGTATTCCCTTGACTGTCTTGCAGGTGAACGGGAAAAGAAGCTTCAAAAAACCACGTACCACGTGCTTGTCCGGTGACATGTACTGTATGCGTAATTGTTTGTCCGGGACGGGGGTCAGATAGTTGGATAAGATCTTGTTTTTCTAGTTCATTCCCAATATCTTGCACGAAATGTTTACCATCAGCGGTACGACACTGCGCTGGATAGCTCTCCATGATTGGGTATCCGGCGGCACCACATTCTTCAAAGGTGGTAATGTCAGCTTCTTTCTGCTTACTCTGCCAATGAAAAAAGCCGATGGTTATACCGATCAGTACGAGGATACTGAGTATTATTTTTATCATTTCTCCAATGCGTGATTTATCCTTCCAGTGCTCTAATTCTGGTCTCGTGGTTTTGAACAATCCCCTTTGTCAGCTCAACATCCGGTACCATTTCTCCACCCTTATCGAACGTAATATCCACTTTTCGTTGGATATTAGGCAGTATTTCCAATATTGCATCTAACTTGTGATCAAAATCTTCCTTTATTGCACCAACATACTGCTCCATCCGTTCATTAGATTCTTTAGCAACTCTATCGGCTTGGCGTGCAAGTATTTTTTCTAGCTCGTTCTCCGTCATTTTTTTACCTTACCGCATTTGCGAGGCAAGTACAAAAAAGGTATAACCCAGGTACATTCCCGGGTCGTCTAACGGCAGGACGCCAGGCTCTGAACCTGGAAATTGGGGTTCGAATCCCTACTCGGGAACTAGTAAAATTTAAAAACAGCGATGGCATTGGTTTTTCTTATAGGAGTGGTGCTTTGAAATATATACACGTAAGCTTCAACAATGAGTTTTAAAAATATCCCATTTGGCACCTTCGACGTCTTTAATGTTGTCATAGAAATTCCAGATGGTAGTCGCAATAAGTATGAGTATGATGAAGCACAAGATAAAATTATTTTAGATTTCGTCTTTAGTGAAACCTTTCGTTGGCCATACAACTACGGCTACGTGCCACAGACGCGTGGTGGTGATGGCGATGCTCTTGATGCGGTGGTATTTTCTAATTCCGCTATCGAATCAGGAACCGTTGTTCCTGTACGAGCGGTTGGGATGATTGAACTCCTTGATCGAGGCGAGGTAGATAATAAACTCCTCACAATTCCAGCGGCTGATCAAACGCAGGCCGCCTTTCATGATTTGCCAGACTTGCCGGCTGAGTACCGAGAACGCCTAGAACAACTTTTTATTGATTTAGCCCGCGAAAAACAAAAGAAAATTGAAGTTCTTGGCTTTAGAAACAAAGAGCGAGCCCTTAAGGAGCTGAAACAAGCGCGCATCTCGTAGCTCTCAAATACACGGGATGATATACTGGCCTGCATGAGCGCCACATCCTTCGTTGACGTGCGTCACGTCTTTGTTGATCTTGCGTCCCCCACTTCTATTCTTGCCCGGTTAACTGGACGGACGTCACAGCCATACTCTGTCTTGCGCGATGTAAGTTTTCAGCTAACCGCTGGTCAGCAAGTAGTCATTTTTGGTGGAGCCGGTTCAGGAAAATCTACGCTTCTCCGTACACTCGCCGGAACACTCGCACCGTCTCGCGGTAAAATATTCATAAACGGAAAACCTCCACATGAAGCACCGGGTATGGCCGCGGGATATGTGTCGGTTGAAGAAAGCGAGCCAGGCGGAGATACTGTCCACGCTGCACTCCATGCCTACGGAATAAGTCATAGCTTGTCTGGAGTACCCGCTCGAGTTGGGGCTATCGCGGAGCAAGTGGGACTTACCGGCATGCTTACAAAGAAAGTAGAAATTTTATCTACGACGGAACGACTGCGACTAAATATTGCCCGCGCCGTTATGTCACCCGCTCCTCTGCTATTACTTGATGACGTAGTTGACCAACTAGGTGCACTGGCAGTGAAACAACTATTAGATGGAGTACTGCGAGACCGCACTGTTCTCCTGGCTACTCGCTCTATTATTGATGCGGAAGCACTTAATATGCCGCTTATGCTTTTACATAACGGTACCATTGCTCACTTTGGCGATCGTGATGCGCTGGCATTGGCCGCTGGTTGCGAACGCACGGTGTACGCATGGGTAGAAAGTCTGCGGTATGACGTTCTACGATCACTGCGCCGGCTGCCGGGAATAGTAGAAGTTCGTCTCATTCCTACCGATCAATTTGAAGGGCAGAAACTGCAAATAGTGGTGAAGTCCTCTCGGTATCTCCCAACTCTTTATGACCACATTTCTCAAGCCGCGCTCATCAAAATTGAAGAACACCCAGTTACTCTCTCAGAGATATTGCGAGCGCTCTAACGCAAATAGCGACGAATAGCGACGAGACTGCTAAATACAGCCAGACCAACAGCGAGGAGAGCCTCAAGACCAATAACCGTTGTCCAATGAGATAAAGCGTAAGAATAAATACTGAAGGGCTCGGCCTGACCGCTAAAGAAGAAACGCTGTACTTCAGGGTTTATTGTTTCGAGGACGGGATACAATACGAAGGTGCTCACAATGACGCTGAGAAGCGCCACCATTACAGCTTCAATAATAAAGGGACCACGAATAAACCAATTGGAGGCACCTACTAATCGCATAATATCTATTTCTTCCCGGAAGCTGTAAATAGCCAGACGAATCGTATTAAACATAATCATGATAACGAGTGAAGCCAGTACTACGGTTGTAACGAGACCAATGTTACGAACACCTGACATAACGGCGATAAGACGCTCGATAACAGTGCGAGAATTTTCAAAGTTCACACTTTCAATAAATGGTTCATAGCGTTCAGTTTCGAGCTCCGAGGCAATCGTTTGATACTGTCGTGGATCAGCCGCGATAATAAAAAGGGTGGATGGAAGTGGGTTCTTTTCTAGCTCCCGCAGAGATTCTTCAATAAAGGGGTCATCCGCATGTCGAGCGCGGAAATCTTCTAAAGCCTGCTCACTCGTAACAACACGTGCTTCTTGTACATCAGCACGAGAGCGGATGTCTTCCGCAATGATTGAGATTTGATCTTCGGCAATGTCGTCTTTAAAAGTAGCGGACAGATCCACTTTTTCTTCGATGGTGTTAAGCACTTCGCTACCCAAAACGTTTAAGAAATACAAAAAGCTCGTCATGATGAGCGTGAGAGTCATAATGATTGTTGTTGCTAGAGACAGCCAAATGTTGCGCTGAAAGTTTTGCAGCGCATTGCGAAGGATTCTCCAAGAAGATGTCTTTATCATGGTCATAGTTTATACGTTCCAGCTTCTTGATCAGATACAACCTGACCTTTGCTAAGCGTCACTACTCGTTTCTTTAACGCATTTACGACGTCATCATTGTGCGTTGCCAGTAGAACCGTAGTCCCAAGTTTATTTATCTTAATGAGCAATTGCACAATATCCCAGGAATGTAGAGCATCAAGGTTCCCGGTCGGCTCATCGGCTAAAAGAATTTGTGGTTTGTAGGCCAGAGCTCGGGCAATGGATACTCGTTGGCGCTCTCCACCAGACATTTCATTTGGATACATTTCTGCCTTTTCCAAAAGATTTACTAGTTTCAAAATCTGGGGGACGCTGTCGCGAATTTCCTTCGTCTTCGCTCCACCTACTTCCATCGCAAAAGCGACGTTTTCAAAAGCAGTCCGTTTCGGTAATAGCTTAAAATCCTGGAAGATAACACCAACTTGGCGCCGGAGATATGGCACCTGCCATTTTTTGATTTGAGTGATATCCCAGCCATCAATAATGATGCTGCCTTCACTTGGACGCTCTTCAGCGGATAAGAGCTTGAGTAATGTAGACTTCCCTGCCCCGGATTGTCCGACAATAGAAACAAAGTCTCCCGTGGGAATTTTCAGCGTAACAGAGCGCAATGCTGCGCCGTCTTCGCTATATAGCTTGGAAACGTTTGAAAAGCTGATCATTGGGCCATGTAAAGCTTTTCAATTATACCACATGAAGAAATGGATCCAGATTGCCGTTTAAGACTCCCTCAACATCACTTGCCTCAATGTTGGTGCGATGATCTTTCACGAGCTTGTATGGGTGAAGTACGTACGAGCGGATTTGGTTACCCCAGGCCGCTTCTTTACGCTCTCCTTTGAGTTCTTTGATGTGGGAGGCATGTTGCTCTTGAACAAGGATTTGAAGCTTGGCAGATAAGTGAGCCATGGCCTGTGCCTTATTTTGTCCTTGTGAGCGCTGGGCCTGACTTTGTACCACAATGCCGGTTGGTTTATGCGTAATCCGGACAGCCGAGCTTGTTTTATTCACATGTTGACCACCGGCGCCTGAAGCGCGAAAGGTATTAATCTCTAAGTCTTCTGGATCAATCTCAGGCATTTCAGCCGGCGGCAGTTTTGGTACTACTTCTACCCGAGCAAAAGAAGTTTGCCGCAAATGGTCAGCGTTGAAGGGTGATTGCCTCACTAATCGGTGAATACCGTGCTCATTGCGAAGAATTCCATAGGCATACTTTCCTCTAACTTCAAAAGAAACCGATTTTATACCAGCTTCTTCGGCGGCTGATCGGTCATACATAATAGTTTTCCAATTGTTATTCTCAGCGAATCGTAAATACATGCGCTCTAGCATCTGCGCCCAATCTTGCGCGTCAGTTCCGCCGGCACCAGCCTGGATAGTGATAATAGCGTCATGTTTGTCATACGGCTCGTTGAATCGCAATTGCTGTTCTTTTGCCGCCATACTTTTCTCTATCTCGCTCAACTCTCGAGATACGTCGGTTTGAGCCGCTTCGTCTTTATCTGCTTCTGCTAGTGTCAAAAGTTCTTGGCTGTCGGCAATCTTTTTCTGTGTTTCTTCAATGAATCTCAGGTCAGATTGAATATCTGCTAGTTCTCGAGATAGTGCTTCAGCACTTACTCGGTCATTCCAAAAATCTGGCGCTTGTTGTTTAGTAGAAAGCTCCTTTTCTTTCTGGGTAAGAGTCGCAACGTCAAAGACGGTCGACTAGTTGTTCTAGTCGCCGAGTTAGATCCCTCATATGTTCTGTGGTTGATTGCATATGTATATAATAGCGCGAATGTGAGCCGAAGACGGGAATCGAACCCATATCTCTGCTTTACGAAAGCATTGCTCTGCCACTGAGCTACTCCGGCCTGGTTTTAACAAATATTTTGGCTTCTTTGTACCGTTTACTTAAAGCCCCGTTTATTCTGCCATTTCCCTTATCCTGGGCGAGATGTTTCTTTTTGGCAAACAAGACATTTCGAAGGGTCAAGCTATTTACTTAGCAGCTTTCACAAGTGCCACTTTTGTCAGGAATTTTTGACAAGACTAAATATTTTAAGATAATAGAGGGTGGGAATGGTTCCCATGAGAGGATCTTTAACACATCACTTCGTGCACGGAGGCATCAGTGCTCCATTTGAACGACAGTTTAACTCATTCATTGGCGGATCTGTATTGTCGGACAGCAAGAGATCTTGCAATAGAGATTGCTGAGCGAAAGTCCAGTCACGCAGACATCGCGGAGATGTACTTGGGCGCTCGCATACGGGCAACCGATCTACTTCTTCGGGAGTACCGCAACATGACGGAAATGGCTGCACGCGGTCACTTAGCAGTTCAGGGGTGGTCAATCGAAAATTTCCGCTATGCGTGCTTCGCAATGGCCGTCGATGCTGTCAATCACCAATAGATTCCCGCTCATTTCCGCCCAACACCAGGTGTTGGGCATTTTTTATGCCAATGCTTTTTCTTTTTTCAGCAGCTCTCGTTTTCTACTTCTTCCGCGGTTATACTCTCCGACTGTTCCGTCAGATCGAATAACCCTATGACATGGAATTGAAGGATCAAAATTACTCTTCATAACACTACCAACAGCACGAGCAGCCCCTGGACTGCCAGCGGCCTTTGCCACATCTTTGTAAGTCATCACGTGTCCTTTGGGTATGCCTCGAACAATACGTAGTACCCGATCCCGAAAAGAATCACGTGGCATATTATTCCGGAAACTCCTCTAGTGTTACTTGCACGTTCTTTTCCTGCTTGTTACTCAAAACCTTCAGGGAAACACTATCGCCTACTTTTTTTTGACGGATGATGGTGGCTAGTGAGCGACTCAGCGTAATT
Organism: Candidatus Anderseniibacteriota bacterium; assembly: GCA_016197005.1. Lineage (GTDB taxonomy): Bacteria > Patescibacteriota > Andersenbacteria > UBA10190 > UBA10190 > JACPWO01. The sequence goes on along the minus strand of JACPWO010000001.1, from coordinate 182,038 downwards.
GCCTGCCCATCTACTTCTAAGATGACATCCCCTTCTGTGAGTCCTGCTTTGGCGGCAGGAGAATTCGGGACAATTCCTGGCTCGCCGTCCCCGCCGGCGATGACGACACCGGAATCAACCGATAAGTTATTTTCTTCTTTTACTGCCGGAGTTACCGCTACATACCGGACACCAATATATGGCCGCGAAATTTTACCGGTTTCTTGGACTGAATCGACAATAGATTTTACTGAGTTGGCGGGTATAGCAAAACCAATGTTTTCTGATCCCAGGGCCATAGCCACATTTACCCCAATCACTTTCCCGGTAAGATCGAGAAGAGGTCCACCAGAGTTACCAGGATTAATTGCGGCATCCGTTTGAATAACCTCATCAAGTTGTTCGGTTTGTCCTAGGCCATCTCCTGCTTCAATTGATCGAGCCAGGCCTGACACTACCCCAACCGAAACGGTATTTTGAAATTCAGCCAACGCATTTCCAATAGCAATCACAGTTTGTCCAACAACTAGATGACTCGAGTCACTGAATTCTAAGTGCGGTAAGTTACTTCCCTCTATTTTCATAATAGCAATGTCACTTACGGGATCTCGAGCAGTCACCGTTGCTTCATGTTTTGTGCCATCACTTAAAAAGACAGTGTAACTAGCCTCGGTTTGATCAACTACGTGCCGATTCGTCACAATCATGCCGTCAGCAGATATGAGAAATCCAGAACCTCCACCTATTTCTTGTTCCTGTGTTCCCTTCTCGCGTAGCCGTGGTACCTGAAGGGATGGAAAGCCAAAGAAGTTATTAAAAGGCGAAGGTACATTTTCGAAATACTGTTCAACGATTGGAACATCTTGGGTAATAACAATGGAAACAACTGCTGGTTCAGCTGTTTTTACCGCTTCAATAACACTGCGTTCGTGAGTACTGCGCTGTGCACTCTCAGGTAGAGCTTCTCCTGAAGTGTTCTGATTCGTTTCTATAGAGATAGGCTGACGAAAGCCATCTGTTCTCACAACGATTAAACTTACAACCAGGCCGGCTAAAGCACCGACAATAATTGTTGAGAAAAAATTGTTTTGCATATCGATATAAGAGTGCAATTACTTTGTTTTTCCTGCAACGGTATATAAAAAGGACTCCTGGGCGGGTTGGATTGTACAAAAAGAAACACGGGACCTTGTGGGTACCCGTGTCGTTGAAGTTTTTACGGTTTTGTCACTGTCCAGGCGAAGCTTATCCAACTTCCCAAGGACAGAAGCTCAATAGGAATGAGCAGATGGAGCTCGCGATCATTGAGGATTAGTTCGTATCCCCATGCAAATGTCCCCACTCCAATTGCTGCCAGGACGAGCGTAAGTGCAATACTCTTCCAAGAGCCTCTCATTTCAGCCTCCTTGCTTTGTTAAAAGCTCGCTCTGCGAGCTCGGGACAAAAATGCAGGCACGACGCCTACAGTTCTATTATAGCACAAGTTATCTATCCTTGTCAATAGCAAATAATGGGTGGAGCGGGATACGGGAATTGAACCCGTGCATCTAGCTTGGGAAGCTAGCGTACTACCACTGTACTAATCCCGCTTATTTGGAAACTACTTGTCCCCTATCTGTATCCCAGCGAAAGTAGTATGGCAATAAAAATACTCGACGCTGTGAACTTAAAATACCGTAGAGCTCTTCAGTAGATTCTACAGAATGTTGTTGTCGTAGTGCTTCTTGCTGCAAGAAAGGTACTAGCACATCTTCGTCATATTGTGCCACTGACATACTTGCAACCTCTTTTATTTTATCTTCGCTCGTAATATGTAAAATTTCTTCTCGGTATCTCTTGGCATCAGCCAGTGTTACTGGCGAACGCAGAAAAGCTTCTTTTGCCAGATGACGACGAATAACAGTAGAAAGAGATTCTTCAAAAGTTGGCGCATCGGTTAGCGAAGCAAAACTAAAGGCTACGGCCCGTTGGTGAAAATTTAAAGTGGATGCACTCGTAATACAGCCTCGAGTTGTACAGGCTAGTGGATATATAGGGAGACTCGCCAGTGGGTGATTCAAAATATCTTTTGACGTAACAAGCCAAACCCATGTTCCTACCCAGGCTGCCGCGACAACACCAAGCAGAATGAAAAACCCTCGAATTAATAGTTTCCGTATCATCATAAATACCCACGTTCACTAAAGAATGCTTCCCACCATTTACGAGGAATAGAAAGGTCAGCGCTTTCTTCGTCTACTGGTGAGGTATCTTTCTCACTGCGTAGTTCCTGCTCAGGGATAAGAACAACCTGCTCACCGGGAGCGCGGAAATTTAATTTCTCGCGAGCGAGACGTTCCTGGAAGTCATCAGTCTGAAAATACTGGTTGAGGTTTTGCAATTCTACGGTTGTAGCCTGCATTTGTTTTACTTCTCGTTCCAGGCGCTGTACTTCTCGTTCTACTTGCCACTGTCGATTCAATTCCTGAGCGAGTGAGAGCAAGATAAAAAAAACGAACACAGACGCTATCGCAGCAATGGTGTACGGCCGAACGGTCATGGCAGCGTTACCACCACTTCTCTTCCCTCTCGCCTAACGGTTAAGGATAATTCCCCTTCTATTGAAAGCATGGAAGCAGCGTTGTTGGTAAAAGATACTGGCTGGTTTTGAATCGCCGTAAGGATATCCCCTACTTCTAGAAGCTCAGATGCGGGCGTTCCTGGCTGCAATCTATCAACGGTAAGAGTAAACACAATTGGCTGACTTTCGTCACTACTGGTAAAGGATGATCGGACGCTAAATCCACGGGTAGCAAACGGATTTTCTTCTCGCTTGCCCGAAGCAATACGATTCAAACTTGCTCGAATATCTGATGGTAAAAGAATTCGTCCTGCCTCACTACTTTGTGGGCCAGTGTATATACCAGAAATAGCGCCGGTATCATCGACGAGAATGGTGCCGGCTAGGTTTTGCTCGGAAATAGAAATGAGACCAACTTGCTGCCAGCCAACAGGGTCACCAGTTTCGGCGAGTGTTTTCTCACTCAGCTCATGGTGCTCAGCTTCTGGTTGTAGACTTTCCGGTGAACGACTTAAAGAAAGGAGCTCTGCACCAACCGCCGGATCGCTCTCACTAATATTCAGAGGAGCAATAACACCATCACGGATGCGATAATACGTTAGACCAAACAATGTATCGGCGCCAATTGCTTCCAGTGTGACGCGATTACCCCCACTATCCAGGGCGAATACTTCTCCGCGCACCGGTGGATGGAAGGCGGTGATGAGCCCGTCATTTGTAATGACGGTAGCGGTGCCCAGTATAGTCGGGTTTGCAAAGCTGCCCTGAGCGAGGAGGAGTACCGATCGTTCGTGATCGCGCACAATAGTCTGTGAAGTTTTGCTAGGAGAGATGGTAACTTCTTGAACCGTAGTAACTAACTGATCCTGCTGGCGAGTTAGGGGCGTGCGTGGATTGTTAAGTTGTGAACCAATCATGCCCCCTAAAATACCGACGGCCAGCATAGCCAAAAGCGCTACTAGTACCCACCGTAGTGACAAACGAATAACTGTATTAGATTGTGGCTGATTCATATACCAATGAATTTATTGCCAGCGTGCTGTTAATAATAGCGTGGCTACGGCGGTAATGCTAAGGCCAATATGTTGCAGGACTACTTTCTTTGTTAAGGCGCCTTCTGCTTGCGCTGCCGCCAGTCCCGTCCCGACATAGAGAACGGCGAGAATAACCCCGGACTGTACCATGAAGTGGAGAGGTAAAAATTGCAACACCCACAACAGCTGCGCTGCGGTGAAACCCATGACGCATGACAGGAGCCACGCTTCGGGAGAACTTTCGCGGTAACGAACCATCGTTTGCGCCACAATAAGTGTCGTAATGGCAAAAGCCAGACCGAGAGCTAAGACGACTGGGACATATAAATGAAAGCGACTGCCTAGGATGCTAGCTAAGGCAATGAGCAAAATAATGAGGGAGATAATAAGGTTCCATGTTGGGTAGGCCTGTTTTGCACCAAGGGTAAGTACCAAGTACAAACAGGCGGCCGCAAATAGCATGTAAACATGCAGCCAGGCATTTACGGGGAGAAATAACGTGAAAGCCGTGAGCGCAGCTACCGCAATGCCCGGTAAAATCATTTGGTAAGGCTTAAACCTTCCCAACTCTTCGTAGCGAATGAAAGCAATTCCGGCAATAACAATACCAACAAGTGTCAGCATGACGGGAATAACGAGGCGCTGCAACGCAAATGCCACTTCAAGACCCGCAAAGAAAAAGATTGATAACAGAAGCGGATGAGATAAGGCGGGAAAACGTTTTGTAAGCATACGAAGAAAGCTTCTTACTCTAAGAAGCTTTAGTCATTACTGCAACCGACTAATATAATCTCCGGCGGACAATGCTGCCGAACAGCCATGACCGGCGGCGACCACAATTTGGGCATCACGAATATCGGTTACGTCACCCGCGGTAAAAAAGCCCGGTATACTTGTTATGCCGTAGCGATCAGCGGGAATTGCACCGAGCGGATTAAGCGGTATAAGTTCTTTAACCGGCGCAGTGTTGGGAATTGCTCCTATCGTTACAAACACTCCTTCAACGGGAATAGTTTCTTCTTTCCCGTTACTATTTTCATACGTCAAACTCGCTACCATTCCTTTTCCTTTAATCTTCGTCGTTTTTGTATTGTATATAATCGTAACTTTCGGATCGTCTTTAAAGTTATCTACTAAAATTGGATCAGCCGCGAGTTTGTCAGTGTTGTGGAGCAGGTATATTTTGCGGGCAATTTTCTGAAACATAATGACCGCTTCGGCGCCGGTGTTTCCGCCGCCAATAACTACGACATCCTTGTCGGGAAAAAGCGGCGCATCACAGGTAGCACAATATGATACTCCCCTATTTTTAAACTCAACCTCTCCGGGTACGTTCAAAAGTCTGGGGTGACGGCCGGCGGTATAAATAATAGTTTTACTTGCCAGTGTCTTTCCGCTCTCAGTTGTTGTAGTAAAACCATTTTTAGCTTTCTCAACTTTTGTTACCTTTTCCTGAAAAATAGTAACTGCATCTAGGTGAGTTTTGAGATGGGCGATAAGTTTATCTGCCAACGTATTGCCGTCAGTAGCACCATCCCCTGGCCAGTTTTCAATATCGCCAGAGTTACGTACTTCCCCTCCGGGTAATTCACCAATAAGAGCGACCGAAAGCCGCTTGCGGGCAGCATAAATTGCGGCGGTAATTCCCGCCGGCCCATAGCCTACGATCGTGATGTCATATTCCTTATTGTCCATAGACTTATGCGATGCCCAGCGCCCCTGCCAGCCGTGCTTGATCGAAACCAATAATAGTTTCTTCTTTTTCTTCTTTGGTAATTATGATAACTGGTACGCCCATTTGGCCTGATTTCTCAATCATTTCGCGTGCTTTGTCGCGGTCTACCCCGACGTCAATTTCGGTATATGGGATATTATGCTCACCTAAATATTGCTTGGTGGCCTTGCAATACCCGCACGTTTGCGTAGTGTAGACTGTTACTTGAGCCATAGTGGTAGTATACACAAGAGAGCTATGACAAAACAGGGTTCTATCGCCGTCGTGGGACTGGGGTACGTCGGATTACCTTTGGCTGTTTTGGCGGCTAAAAAGGGTTTTACTGTAGTTGGCTATGATATTGATGCTAAGAAAGTTGATCTCATAAACCAAGGTATTCCTCCTATCGAAGACGCTACGCTTGCCCGTGATTTAACACCGGGGCTCATTACTGCCTCTACTGACCCTTCGGTCGTCGCGACTGTAAACACAGTTGTTGTGGCTGTACCGACACCCGTGACGCCAAAGAAGGAGCCAGACCTCACTGCTCTTACTAATTCGGTAAAATCTATTCTGCCCCACCTTACAAGCGGTCAGCTTCTGTCCATTGAATCCACGATTAATCCGGGTGTTATGGAAACATTAGTTTTGCCTATTTTAGCTACGCGTACTGATCTCGCGGTAGATATTGTGCATTGCCCGGAGCGAGTAAATCCCGGTGATGCCAAATGGACAGTACGTAATATTCCACGGGTCATTGGTGGGCTAACACCCCAGGCGACCAAACGCGGTCGAGAATTCTATGAAAGCATTCTTGATGCTCCTGTGAAGGAGATGGCAACGATGACGGAAGCGGAAGCGGTAAAGATTTTGGAAAATACATTTCGAGACGTGAATATCGCGTTCATAAACGAAATGGCCAAGTCATTTGATAAGCTCGGCATAGATATCACTCACGTTATTGCCGGGGCTGCGACCAAACCATTCTCTTTTCTACCGCACTTCCCAGGGAATGGTGTGGGTGGTCACTGCATTAGTGTCGATCCGTATTATATGATTGAACGTGGTCGTCAAGCAGGGTTTAATCACGAGTTTTTGAAACTAGCTCGTCACATTAATGACAGTATGCCTGCCTATACTGTTTCTCTTTTATCCGATGTACTTACTCCTCTCCAAAAACAACCGAAAGATACGACGGTTGCGATGCTTGGGCTTTCCTATAAGAAGAATATTGATGATACTCGCGAGAGTCCTGCCTTCGAAATTAAACATTTATTAGAAAAAGCTGGTTATGTTGTACGTGTATTTGATCCGCACGTACTGGATCAATCGACCGTACGGTCCCTCGATGAGGCCCTCGAAGGCGCCCACGTCGTTATGGTAGCAACTGACCATGCTGAGTTTATGGATGGACTTACGGCTGAAGCGCTTACTCAAAAAGGAATTTCAATTGTCATTGACGGTAAAAATGCACTCGATGCCGACAGTATTACAGCTGCCGGAATTACTTATCGCGGAATTGGACGACGTCGCTAATTGTTACTGCGGCGGCAGTGGTGGTTGTGGCGGTGTTGGTGGTAGAGGTGGTGCTGGCGGCTGCTCGACATTCGTTTGTGCTGCTGCCTGATCTTCCGCTGACTGCTCCGCCATCATTTCTTGAGACGCCGTTGTGATATCTGAAATAGCTTCGCGGAATTCTTGCATAACCGGTTTAGATTGCAGGGGTAATCCTTGGCCTTGTTCAAAGGCACGCTTTTGCGTGCGGTAATTGCGGAAACCACCAAAGATGAGACCAACCAGAAAAACAGGAAACCAAATCACTGTAATGTATTGCGACAGGAGAAAGACGACAAACAGCAGAACTCCTGCCAGTGCCCCATACGCTAAGGCCCAATACATCACCGGATAAATATTCGGCTTAAAGTCAGCCATAGTGCTAGTGTGCCACTGCTTTATACCTGTGGCAAATTCAGGATTCGCTTGGTGTCCGCGAAATGTTCGCTCTCACTAGGACTACCTAAAATAACAGAAATTTCATGGGCGGCTTCCCCGGCTCCGCGAGCCACTAAGCAATATCCAGCTTCGTAGATGTATCCAGTTTTACTTCCAGTGAGCGGATCTCCCCATTCAGAGATAATCTTATTTGAATTTCGCATCGTATGTTCACGACCTGATCCTAAAACGGTGAAGGTGTAGTCTGGTCGAGATGTAAGTTCAGCGATAATAGGATATTGCGTAAAGGCTGTTTTGGCGAGGATTGCTACTTCGTAAGCAGTTGAAACATTGTCTGAATCTAGACCAGTAACATCGACAAAACGAGTTTGCTCCAGTCCTAAGGCAATAGCTTTACGATTCATTTCTTGAACAAACACTTCCTCCGGTATCCCAAGAGCACGAACATAGGCGCGAGTAGCGTTATTAGCAGAGCTAACGAGGGAAGCTGCCATCAGATCTCGCATTGTTACCTTCTCACCAGGATGAAGAAGGAGCTGCCCGCCGACACCATATTCGTTCAGTGCAATATCTGCTTCCTGTTCCCAGGTAATACCGTGGTCGAGGGCTACCATTGCCGTCATAAGTTTAGTAAGGCTGGCAATTGGGCGGGGCTCAAATCCGTTTTGCTGAAAGACAATGGAGTCAGTTTCTGTGTCGTACAGGAGAGCTGACCGAGCCGTAAAGCGACGATCGTCGGTCGCTCCACCTACGCCAGGTAACCCAAGCTGGATACTGTCGTCGGATACTGGGACGATCGCAGCGTCTTCAGCGTACCACCAGTGCCAGGTGACAAAACTAGTGGAGGCTGCCAAGATGAGGGATAAGACAGCGAATATAATCGTGCTGCGAGGAATTTTCATTTAGTTCTAAGTATGCCTGATCTCACCCCCATAACCAAAGATATAAAGGTAGCGGTCCATATTATTACTGAGGGTCGAGTAGTGGCTGTTCCAACAGGTACGTCATATGGGCTAGCAGCCGATGCGCTTCAGGGGAATGCTCTCCAGCGCGTACGGAATTTGAAGCATCGACCTGACGAAAAAACGTTTACTGTATTCCTCAAGCAAAGTTTGTGGGAAGAATTTTTTGATATAACAAACGAAGAAATACAGTTTCTACAGAAATATGACGGACAGGCTCTTACGCTTATCCTTACACCCAAGGATTCACTTGCACATATAGCCCAAGATGGTCGTGTAGGATTGCGAGTCATTGATCATCCGCTAATGGCAAGTTTAGCGGAAGCAGTGGAAGTACCGCTGACTGCCACAAGTGCAAATGTTTCAGGACAAGAAGCGTGTTACGACACAACATGTGTTACGACTACATTCCCTGGATTACTTGATCCAACAGATACTCGACACGGTGATATTAAACGTGCCGGCAAGACAACGTATGATTTATCTCTTGGCTGTATTTTAGACGGTGGAAATTTACAACCGGGCAGACAAAGCACAATTATTCGACTTGAAGAAAGTATTCCCATTGTTATCCGCGAAGGATCCCTGAAACTACAATAAAAACCGGCAGCTAGCTGCCGGGTGACGCAATCAAGTGAGGAAAAGTTTCTTAATGAGGACCCTTCCAGTAGAAATGAGTACGTTCCATCGTACTGCAAGTTTCCTCAATTTCTGCGATGGTCAAGTCGGTGCGGTCCTTGAGTGCTGTGAGTTCAGAGGGGAATTGTCGCTCTGGAACCGGAGCCAAATAATATCGCCCTAAATCTTCGTGTGGAGCTCCTGCATAGTGATCGCACACATATGCTAGGTTTGTGGCACCGCTGCCGCAAGTCTGAAGAGGATGCTTTCCAATGACTCCTATGACCCGTGGATCCTGCATTGGTGAACTGACAGTTCGCCTTACTTCTAGCAGCTCCATACGTATTCCTTTTCGTTGAAGTGAAAGAAGGTACACGTTACCTTCCGCTATTGTATCACAAATGTTTTAAACAGTTGGTGACGGTGTGGATGTTCGCTGTGGAATAAGAAGGCGAGCAATAGAACCTAAAGCAATCAGTACGATCACACAGGCAACCAGCCAACCCACTACTGGAATAAGCTGGATTGTTTGGTAGACGACGGCGCCGAGAAGAGCATGGGTCCAGGTCAAATTACTTGTGCTGTTTGGTGAAGTTTTTCGCATGACCCACTGCCCTACCAGCAAAGCGGCTGCTCCGGTAGAAATAATTCCGGCTACAACTGTGCCAGCAATTAAAGCAAACGCGAGTGGCCAGCCAATGATTGAAATAAGAAGGAGTATTGCAGTAGGTATAAGGAGAACCATCCAAAGGAAACCAACACCGAGACGTTTTAGTGGTGACTGCTGCATGGTTGTGAGCAGGTTCTGTGTTACTCGTGGGAAAATAAGGAGGAGGAGTAAGGCGACAACAAACAGAGAGACTACTTGTCGTACCCAGTTAGCCAGGTGTGCTTGAAAAACGGGCTTCGGTCGGACAACTTCGCTATGGATCCGTTTGAGTTCGCCACCGATAATGGCACCCTCTTCAATGATTGGATCTTTATCGCTTGCGACTTGAACATCCCCATCGATTCGGGCGGTGCTTTTAATAGTTACTTGTTCACTAGCTACGCGCACATCTCCGCCTACCTTACCGGCAATAATGATGTCGGATCCACCGGCGTACAGATCGTCACCTACGGAAGAATCTTCAGTAAGGGTTAGATTTTGGCCAGCAACAAACACGTCTCCCGTAACCTCAGATGTAATGCGAACTGATTCGCCGGCTACATGGACGTCGTCACCAGTTGCTCCCATAATCGAAACTGACTGTCCAGCGGCATAGATATCTTGGCTAACAGATCCTGTAATTTCTACCGATTTACCAGCACTGGTTACGTCTCCCGTTATTGGGGCTTCAATAGACAGCACATTCCCAAACAAGTAGAGATCATCTGCGACCGGATCAGAGACGGTCGTAACTTCCCGTTCGTCATGTACGAACGTAGCAGCCAGTGACGGCTGAGCTATCGACGCAATAAGAGTAAAAACGGCGAATACGGCTAATAGGGTTTTGTAGTTCATGTGCTGATTATGGCCCGGCAGTACTGAAATGGCAATCTGCCCACGTCTCTAAAATTCTGAAGTATCTCGTGGTAAGACCAGTGCCACGAGCCAGGTAAAGGCAACTTCAATTCGGTTCGTCCACCCATACATCGTTTTCAAAAACACAATACGACGCAGGATCCAACTTCCTACGCCCGTTACGCGTAAGAACTTCTTCTCATACAATCCCCACCAATTTCCAATGGGGATAATATCTCCTTTCGTTTTGTATTTCTTTTTAACCAAAGGCTTCTCATTAAGCTGCGCTAAGATATTCTTGGCGGTAATACGAGCGGCCTGGACGGCCGCTTGAGCAGTCGGAGGAAAGGCATAGGCTTTGTCTTGTATCTGCGCACAGTCGCCCAGGACAAATACATGTTCGTGTCCGGTGAGCTGAAAAGTTGGTTCAATCATAGCGAGTCCTCGTTCGGTTAGTACTTCTTTGGGCAAAATACCTGGCAGTGTACTTTCAGTCCCCGCCGTCCAGAAAATGTTATTACTCTCAACCTTTTCACCGGTTGCTAACTTAACGAAATCTTTTCCTACTTCTACCACGCGGGCGTTTAAACGAACATCGACTCCGAGGTTTTCCAGGCGTCGCTGTACTTTTATGGAAGCGGTCGGTGACAAGACTTCAAGTAGCCGCTGCCCGGCATGAATGAGTTCCAGGCTGCAAAGGCTTTGGGGTACATCGCCGTAGAATGATCGCATTTCGTGAACCACTAGATCAGATATTTGACCGGCGAGTTCAGTGCCGGTGGCGCCGCCACCAATAATGAGGAAACGTAAAAAGCGACGAACGCCCGCAGTGTCATGTCGGTCTTGCATCTCCGAGGCTTTCTCAAAGGAGTTAATAATACGGTTACGTATGTTCAGCGCTCCCGGCAGCCACTTCAGTGCTAAGGCGTTTTCAGCAGCACCGGCTACACCGAAGAATCCTTGTTCAACTCCAAGAGTGACCACTAGGATATCGTAGGGGTGCTCCCCGCTATCAGTTACCACAACGTTTCGAGCAAGGTCGACTTGTTTAACTGATGCTTGGTGAAAGTCTTTGCCACAGCACGCTAAAATTTCGCGTAGAGGTTGCACTACTTGTTCACGAGTAACCGCTCCGGTAGCTACTTCGTGCAACATGGGAGAAAACGTAAAGTAGTTGGTACGATTAATCAGCTGCAGCTCAACATTGTGCTTACCGGCCGGATGAAGTTGCTTATGTAGGCGGCGGAATGTTTCCACTCCAGCAAAGCCCCCTCCCAAAATCAAGATCCGTTTCATTCGGATGTGCCAGGTTCGCTAAATTTACTTTCAATCTTAACGACTTTGTTTTCAATTTCAGATAAGCGCTGTTTGAGCCGTTGTGCTAATTCCAATCCCCGCTCAAATTTAGGCAAATCTTTTTCTAGATCGATTTCACGAGATTCGAACTCTTGCACGATTGCTTCGAGCTCGGTGTATCCTTTTCCGAAATTAAACGTATCTGTTTTAGATTCCTTCTTTGGCATATAGGTAAGTTTATCTTACGAATCAATCTGCGTCACTTTCGACGTAAAGGCGCCTTCAGATACGGTAGTAACAATTTCCATCTCTGGTGTCAGATCAGCCGCGCGTTTAATAACCTTTCCACCCTTACTGCGGCTAATGCTGTATCCTCGCTTCAGCGTTTGTTGAGGTGAAAGTGAAGATAAGATGCGGGTAGCTGCAGCTAGGCGCTGCCTATCATGAGATAGCCGTTCATGAAAACGTCGGCGAGCTGCTTCCATGGCTTCTACTCTACTTTTTACTTTAGATGTTGCCTGGGCAGTACGAGAGGATAGAGCGTGAATAAAAGCCAGGATAGCGGAAGATTGTTCCTGCAGGGCGCCGCGCACACCGGCAGCCAATTGTTGCTGCAGGTTGTATAGGGAAGATAAAAGTTCGTCGCGAGAACGTACAAGTATTTCTGCCGCGTTACTGGGAGTAGAGGCACGCACATCGGCAGCTAACTCAGCAAGCGTGACGTCTCGTTCGTGCCCAATACCGACAATAGTGGGTGTTCGAGAAGCGGCCACCGCTCGCACAAGTCGCTCGTCATTAAATGCCTGCAAGTCCTCCATACTACCACCGCCTCGTACCATAATAATGACATCGAGATCTTGTAGTTCAGTGTTAGCAACGACCAGCGCCTGAATGAGCTGAGCCGGTGCGTCTTCCCCTTGTACCTGACTGTTAATGAAGGAAATGGTAAGTCCTCCTTGGCGCTGGCGAAGTATTTTTAAAAAGTCGCTGTACGCAGCCGCTTGTTCCGAAGTAATTAACGCAACGTGCTTAGGGAAAAGCGGCAGCGGACGCTTACGTTCCGGCGAGAAAAGTCCTTCCTCGAGTAACTTTTTTCGCAGCAGCTCGAATGCTCGCTTCAAAGCACCTTCCCCGGCCGGGGTTACGGTTTGCACCACGAAACTAAAAAATCCCTTCGGGCGAAGCTTAGGTGAACCCACAACTCGTACCAACATACCGTCTTCAATTTGCGTATTAAGTTGCCACACCGTCATAAAACACGGCAGCGTACTCGTCTCATCCTTCAGTTGAAACGTCACCCATTTGTTGTGTATGACTTTGTATTCGCTTACCTCTCCTTCGACGGTAACGCCACCGACCTGGTCAAAGACAGTGTTAACAAGCTCGATAAATTGTGTAACCGATAAGGCACCAGTACTCATGTGTGACGATGATGTGGAATAAGATGGTTCATGAGGAGGAGAGCCACCACCCCAGCAAAAATAAGATTAGCGCCGTACGCTGTCATAATGAGGCTGTAGGAAAATGGCAGGCTAGAAAGCGATCCTAAAACAAACGCCCATATCCAGCTGGTCGTCGACAAGGCACCACTGACCATAAGATAAGGACGGGCTCGCATAAATTCATCCGAGGACGGGAGATGGTGACCAGCATGACGACGAAAGCGTGGAATATGCCAGATGTGAATAAAGATACCGTTCAGAATGATCAGGCTGACAATTGTTACTTTGGCTAAAAATTTTGTAGATGCCATATAGAATTCTGGGTTGGAGGAAAAGATAATAGTGCCGGTAGTAACCAGAATGGCGAGACCTGCCCATACAAAGTGTGAGCCCATTCGCATAAAACGTAGTTCTGTCTTCGTGAGTTTTCGATCGCGAATGCTGCTGAAAAACATGGCGTCAGAAAGAACGGCCCCACCGGCTCCGAGGATAACACCAACTAAATGAAAGATAATAATGTAAGCGATCACATAATTAGTATACCAAATGTGCGCTTGGCAGGGATCGAACCTGCGGCCCTCAGCTCCGGAAGCTGATGCTCTATCCACTGAGCTACAAGCGCCTATATAATTATCTTCTTATTTCTGACAATAATAAAAAAGCACATTTGGTGACAATGTGCTTGATGCAATTTCAGAAAAAGCCTAGCAATACCCCTTCTTGCCGAAATCTTCGTCGGAGTTTTTTAATTGCTTTTTCCTCAATTTGCCTTATGCGCTCCCGTGTTAGTTTATAGATTGGAGCAACCTCTGCGAGGGTGCGTGCGTGACCGTCTAATAGACCATAACGCAACTTTATAATTTCGCGGGATCTTGGATGAAGGATGAGCAGCCATTCATTAATCCGCGAAGCAAGATCTTCCCCGGCAACACTTTCCTCTTCTACTTTTGAAGAGGGTTCAGGAATATTTCCCAGGAGTCGTCGTAATTCGGTGGGGGTAGTGGCAGATAGCTTGGGTTCGAGAAGTTGCCGCGCTTGGTTTACGGTTAGTTCAAACTTCTCAGCAATGTCAGTGGGACGTGGAAAGCGATGATGAAGATGTGGAAAAATACTAATATAATTCCTTACTTCCCACAGAAACGTTCCCGAAAGTCTATAGGTTTCCTCACCTGAATTGCGTTTCCAAACAAAACGCGCTCTTTGTATTGCTTGTCTCACTCCCCAGACTGCATAAGAACCAAAAGTCGCCTTCCTCGTAGGACGGTAATGTTTGGCGGCTTTATGCAAGCCGAGAAACCCTTCCTGGGTGGCGTCATTCCTATCCCATCCCCAGCTCTCTTTGGTTTGCCACCCCATGCCAGCGGGGAGGCGAAGATGGTGAGATGTCAAATACTCTATCGCTTCTCGAGACCCAGCGCGATGTGTTCGAAAGAATACCAGAATCTGTCGGAGTGGAAGTGCTTTAGGAAAATTACTAGGGTTTTCCCAGAAGTCACTTAACAGCAATGGTTCACGTTTCCGAACGGGCAGTGACATCTCTCTCAAATAGAAGACAACTTCATCACTTGTTAAGTTGTACTTCCGAGAAATGGTGTCGATGTAAATTCGACCACTTTTTCCATACCTCCGGATCAGTCCATGGATTGACCTTCCATAGCTTTGTTCAAGCTCATGTACATGTTTTTCAGACTCTGGAACAGCAGTTTTCCAATCCCTGTCTGCTATCACAGGTATTTTTTCGCTTTCGAGCAGTGTTAGTGCCGTTTCAACGAAAGATTTCTTTCGCCTTGCATCCTCCCAATAAAGGTAAATGACCGTAGGACACATAATCCCAACTCTTCTACCGCGCTGAATTAACCAACCAAGGTATGGTAGTCTTTGCTGAATCATCGTATCCTCCTACTTATTGGTAAGGGTGGACTATTAAAACCCCCTCTTCCGTGAGAGGGTAATGATCTATCACTTAAGGAGTGTTGAAACTTGAACTTGGAATTTACTTAGTCCTTGTTGGATTGCATTGACTCCAGATTGCAACTTTCGAAGATCAGATTTCTGCCACTGTGCAAGATCAATTTGTCCTAACTGGCGAAGTAACTCTTCGCCTTTCAGAACGGTCTCCTGTAAGTGACGTTCTGCTTGATCTCTCTTGCGCTCTCCCCAAGGGCTACCAGGTTGTCTGGTCGGTTGTTGTCGCCGTTTTTTCCGCCGGCGGACCTTAGAAACAGATTCCTCTACCATTCTTTTCACAACGTTGTAAGGAAGATGTTCTTGCTCGGCTTTCTCTGCCATCGCTCTCTGAACATTTTCATCCTTGATCTTTGCAATAGCTACAGCAGAGGTTGTAGGGATTGTTTTTTCCTCAATCTTGCGTTGTATATCGAGGGGTAGCCCAAGTAAAGCCAAACGTTCCTTTACATGCTGAACTCGCTTACGTAATCGCTTCGCAATGTCTTCAACTGAGGTGTTGAATTTTTCCTTGAGTATTGCATAAGCTCGAGCTTCCCACATCGGCTCAAGATTGTCTCGTTGTACGTTCTCAATGAGAGCCATTTCGAGCGCTTCGTTAGCTGGTACATCTTCATAGACGTATCCAGGAACATGCTTTTTAGACGCCTTTTTGGCACCTCGGACACGACGCCCGCCGGCAATCAAAACATATCGACTTCGATTTGGTCTAGTTGTTACAAGCACTGGACTAAGCATATCGCGATCTGCGATGGATGCTGACAATTCATTCAATGATTCTTCCTCGATATGTTGCCGTAGCTCAATATCAGGATCATCAATGAGATCAATATCGATTTCTTGATAGGTTCGTCGGAGAGAGAGCTGTGTTGCAGAAGACATTCTCATTGTCCTATTCTAGGGTTTGCTCTAATTGTTACAGAACAAGACCGCACCCGGTCATTACTTTACTACCAACTTTACCCATCTTTGTCAACTTAATATTATTGACTAGTTATGAAATTAGATGTATATAATATTAACGGTTCCTTGATAACAAAACTATAGTCTCACCGGAGATAGAGAAATGAGCGATCGAAAAGAATTGCCGAGGACGGTAATGGTATTGCTTACCCACTGTCCCCAATCAGTTACGCGGGCTGGTCCCGAGTTTGTATCCAGATTCCAAAGTTATTTCTACGAACGTATTCAGAGTAATGGAGTGCGTGATACTTACGGAAGAGCCATCTCACATTTTCTATCGTGGTGCGATAAGCAGAATTTTGTCCTATCGCAAGTGAATCACAAAATAGTTGAAGCCTTCGTTTCAGTGGTGGATCAAAAGTACAAGCCTCGATATACGAATTTCCAGTTAGCAGCTATCCATACTTTTTTTGACTGGTTTGTGAAAGGTGAGCTCCTTCCGGCAAATCCTGTAGCATCAGTCAAGCGTTCAAAGGTGGATGATGAGGGGGCCACTGCGCGATTGAGTGCTCAAGAGATTGCCCAACTACTTAAGGCTAGTAATGGAGAATCACTTGTGCAGTTGCGAAATCGAGCCATGATGGCCACGATACTCCATGGATTTCTTTCGACAGAGGCTATGCTTGAATTGAACGTTGCAGACTATCAATTTCGTGACAATCGACGGTGGTTCCATATTACGAACAAGTTTGAACGGTACATTCCCGCAAATACACTCGTCGAAACTTACGTTGATGAGTATTTAGCGCATACTCCATTCAATAAGGCGTCTGATCCTCTTTTCCCGGTACTCCAGAAAGGAGTTAACGGCGTTGTAGGCGATCGTCTACACCCGCGGAGTGTTCAAAGAGCAATCAAAGGTATTGCACGTCGCGCTGGAATTAAAAGAGACATTACTCCCCGCGTGCTTCGTGCCACGGGCCTTAGGCTTTTTCTAGAGCACGGAGGATCACTGGAAAGTGCTGCACAGATCGCTGGTCATCGAGCTTTTATTAGCACCAGTCGGTACATGAACTCGGACAACACAACAACTATCTATGAAGGAGACCTAGATGGCCTTTTAGATCTCATTGAGGATTCTAGTCGACTCTCACTGGATGAATTCGTTCGTCGGTCCGGAATATTTCGGCTAACGATCAAGCAGGTGGTCGACGAAACAATGAAGTAATTTAAATCAGCACCCGGCGGAAACGCACGGGTGTTTTTTTGTAAAATTATGTGCATCACACATTACTTCCAGCTACATACCCGGTTGTCCAACAAAGCTGAAGCGAGTATCCACCGGAAGGTCGGTTTATATGCAGTAAGTCCCCGGTTACGTACAAGTTATCGAATAGGCGTGATTGCATCGTTTTAGCGTGTACTTCGGAAAGAGCTATTCCCCCATCGGCAACGACTGCTTTATCGAATCCCATCAGTCCCGTGATGTGTACCGGTAGTGCCTTGAGAAGATCCACCATCTGCTTACGTTCCTCTTTTGTAACGCTATGCACTTTTTTGTCTGGGTTAATAGTTTCCAGAAGCGCCAGAATAGCACTCCCGGTACCAGCCGGAGCAATGTGCCGAAATACATTCTTCAGGAGTTTATTTTTATTGGTATCAAAAGTATCTACTACTTTTTTGTTAAGTGCTCCCAAATCCATATCTGGAAATATATCAATTCGAGCGGTGACTGCTCCTTCATGCAGCAAATCAGCTACTTTCCCAGCAGTATTTAGAATGAGAGGTCCAGATAAACCAAAGTGAGTAAAAAGTATTTTCCCTTTCAAAGAAAGTTTCTTTTTTCCATTCACAAAGAACGTTATCTTCATAAACTCTACTGAAACTCCAGCGAGTGCTTTAATCCAGGCATCCTTTGTTCGCAGCGGTACAATCGTGGGAGTTGGTTCATGCACTTCATGTCCGAGTTCTTTGAGCCAGAAAAACCCATCACCTGTTGAGCCAGTCTCTGGGTGAGATTTTCCACCAGTTGCCAGGATATATGTTGACGCAATAAATTCTGCATCTTTCGTTACAACTTTTTCAATGTGGCCTTCTTTACGTACTATGCTTGTAACTGCACTGTTTGTTCGAATCTCAACATTGCCTTTGTCTAGATAGGACTTAAGGATACGAAATACATCGACCGCTTTTTCGGTGTGCGGAAAAGCTCGCTTCCCTGCTTGCACTACCAGTGGGAGTCCTCGACTTTCAAAAAAAGAAAATGTGTCTTTTACTCCAAACTGAGAAAAGGGAGAGTGAAGAAATTGCTTTGCCTCCCCATAATGGCGTAAAAGTGTATGCTCGTCTTCTTCGGCATTGGTAACATTGCAGCGCCCCCCACCTGTAATCTTTAGTTTCTCTCCTAAATAGTTATTCTTTTCCAAGAGGAGCACATGTTTGCCACGTTCAGCTGCTCGGCCGGCAGCCATCATACCAGCGGCTCCACCGCCTATAACAATGAGGTCATATGAAAGGTTTGGGAGCTTTAGTGCTAATTTTTCCTCATTAGTATTCATATTTGACATTACCATAGTATTGTGATAATATGCAATGTTTCGTAAATGACGGGATTTACGATATCTGTCCCCTCTCCTATAGCGCCTCTCCCGGAAGGCTTGGAAGGATTCTACAATGCTACGCACCTCTCCACACGTTGGCCGGACCGCCAAATTTCGGATGCCGAGACGGCGCATGAATCACTTCTCGCCGGATTTGCGAGAGCGGATCATGTACAGCGGTTTCAGGGGCGAATTACCACCTGCCGCTCAGCGCGAGTTTGATCTCATCAAGGCGCTCATCCCGAGATCCTAGAGATCCCTCCAACTACGCCCGACTGTCGTGAGACAGACGGGCTCCTACCCTTCGTGGTCATCGTTCGCGATGGTCGTGAGAGGTAGGATAGTACACCCGTTCTTTTCTCAAACAGGAGCAGTGCCATGATTTCAGCCGTTGCCCCCACTCTCCGTTGGAGCCCAAGATTTGCGGATCCCAACGTACGTCGACACGTCGAGGAAAAAGCGGCTCGTCAACACGACAAGCCCAAGATGACGATCGAACAGATGCGTGAAAGATTGGCCCAGTACTACGAGGCCCAGCAGCTCGTCAGCGATATCCGTGGAGATATTGAAGCTGCACGGGAGATTCTGAAGCAACGGGGAACTGACCCCGACGAGAGGATCGTCGCTGTGAAGCGCTACACCGTTCGATGCGGTCACTTGCTGAAGCAGTTCCAAAGTATGGAGCTTCATGCGTTGGCGAAGCAGAAGCTTCCTTCATTGGAGGCGCTGTCGGAAGAACTCTCCAATCTCACTCAGAGTATGGTTGATTTTGAAGAGTACCGTGCCAGCCAGCAGAAAAGAAAGCGCGAGAAGAGTGCGCGGCACGAAGCCAATCGACGTCAGCGGGCCATGGAGACTCGATTTGCCGCTACCGGCTCTCACCTACCCAAGAAAAAGCGCTAGTGGCGCACTGCTCTCTGCTATCGACTTCTTGTGACCCAGTCTCAATTGAGATTGGGTCATTTTATTTTTGTAATGCTGGTAGAAACTACAGATTTTTGGTACTGTCGAGCCACATTCCCGGGTCGTCTAACGGCAGGACAAGAGCCTTTGGAGCTCTGAATCGGGGTTCGAATCCCTGCCCGGGAACAATACATTCGTTTCTGCATCTGATAATACCTTTTGTGGCTCAACAGATTTGTTTTTATCGGTTCGAAAATCCTGTCGTTGATCAGCTACCCCAGCCATAGCCTTTTGGAGCTCTTTTGCGGTACTGGTTGCTAACGCCTTATTGCTTGCCACTTTTAGCTCTGGTTCGAAAATCTTGTTTACTTTGGGTATCCAAGTGATTAAAAACTCAAAGGCAGCAGAGTAATTGCCGGTGAGCTTGCCTTCATCTAAAGACATATCCGCAAAGAGCTTGCTCAACAATAATCGCTTATCATCGGTGGTTGCTTGTTGAGAGTGGTAGATTGCTTTGGCTTTAAGTGCCAACTCGTGAATAGCAAAACCTACTTGATAATATTGTTGGTTAG
The DNA here is from genome assembly GCA_016197005.1 of Candidatus Anderseniibacteriota bacterium. Classification (GTDB taxonomy): domain Bacteria; phylum Patescibacteriota; class Andersenbacteria; order UBA10190; family UBA10190; genus JACPWO01. The sequence goes on along the minus strand of JACPWO010000001.1, from coordinate 162,033 downwards.
CATCGCTTAGGTTATGCAGTGATTTTAGTAAATCTGCTTTATCCTCCTGCCATTTACGGCTCCGTTCATCGTACTTCTCGGCCGTGATTCTCTTATCTAATTTATCCTCATACGCCCCTTCCATACGTTGATCAATGGTTGCTATCTGCGTATTCAGTTTCTCTCGCTGGGCGGTATGATATTGAATCTTATCTTTATGACTTTCTTTTAAGGCTCGTTCTAGCCAATTTAATACCCGATCACTCTTAGGGGCTACCTTATCAAAGTATGGGAAAAGCTGTTCTTCGACTTTTTCCTGCCGCGTATAAGCCTTTTGACCGCAATCTCGATAATGATTGCAATGGCCGTACCAGTGGCCTTTTTGGAGTTCCCACGTTATAAGGCCGCCGCACTCCTCGCATTTAATCTTGGCCTTGAATATAGGTAAATGTTTCCGATATTGAGGATTAGAAAGGTTGCGGTCTAATTTGATCTGCACAGCGTCAAAAAGCTCTTTTGAAATAATTGGCTGGTGGTTTCCTTGATAAATTTCGCCCTTCCAGCGCAATTTTCCATAGTAGAACGGATCAGCAAGTAATTGGTGCATCCTTGTTTTACCTATCTTTTTTCCACTTCTATTTCTTAACCCCTCCTCGTACATCACTTTAACCAAAGCCTTTAGGGAATAGTTGCCAGTAGCATACCGCTCAAACATTTGAATAATGTAAGGAGCTACCGCCTCATCAATAACATCAACTTTGTGGCCTTTTTCTCCGACGCCTTTGTAGCCAGGCTTCGCTTTAGTAGGAAAGCCGCCTTGGGCTATCTTTTCTTTTTGCCCCTTGCGGATTTCCTCTGAAAGATTATTGGAGTAGAAACGTGCAATTGCCACTTTCATATCCCAAACTAGGTTTTCGTGCGCTCTCGTATTGCTATTGAGGATAAAGTTTTCCTTAATAAAGTGAACCTCTCGCTTTTTATCTTCCCTAACCCATTCATTAACTGTGTTTGCGTCTTTCAAGTTGCGGGTTAAACGATCAATCTTCTCGCAAATAATCACGGGGATATTGTGATCAGTAGCAAAGTTAAGCATCTCATTGAAGATTTTACGTATCTGCTTGCCACTTGCCGATTCAGTAATTCTAAAGGTCTTAACAATCGTAAAATCCTTGCCGCCGGCATACTCCTTATTGAGCTTTACCTGTGCATCTAGGGAGTAGCCCGATTCTTGCTCCTTTGAAGATACCCTAGCCAATCCAACAACTTTCATAATTTCAATAACCTAAAAGGGACAGCCTGTTGTGATCCAGCAATATACTCCCAGAGGAATACGTCGCTAGCAGACTGCCCCTTTACGGGTAGCGACGCAAATAAAAAACTCTGGGCTTTTGTATTTAGCTGGATCACGTTCATATTATAGCGCATAAAGGTAACTTTTTGAAGGCATTTTAATTGATTTTGAAGCGATTTTGATCATTTTTGCACTACATTACTTAATATTACTCTACAAATTAACCATCTTTTTTGAGCATATCCTGTTAGTAGAGGCTCTAGCGACCTCTTGAAACTAGTCAATAAGTGATAATCACTCTATCGGGCCAAGCAGTTCATCGAGCTCGCGCGATACCTGTTCAAAGGGGGTAGGCTGTAAGTGTGATGGTAGGGCTCGTCGATTCTTGCGAACGATCCGCCGCGTCAATGGTTTATCAACGTACTCAAATATTATTTTGTTCTCTTGCTCGTCGCCTGTAACCGCCCTTCTAGCCTCAACGATTCTTTGCAGCTTCATAATCCGGTGAGGTGGGAAGTGTGAGCGGATATTACGGGCATACCAAGGGCTATATCCCACTTGCAGCGCGGATCGTCGGCCGTTGGCAAATGTTGATGATAATGGGTTGGTAAATGCCTCAATGAATTCCACTTCTTGCCACACATAGCTCTGTTTTGTGCTGTTTTCCATCAACTCTATTATATCCCACACCAAGCTTACTCACGATACAACTCACGATGCTTTAAGCCTAACTTGATCTTTTGGCTCATTTCTAATGATCACCTCCTCTTTGCGCTACTGCGCGACTGAATCTATTGCACCCTTGATTAAGCCGTTTATTCTGATTATTGATGTGCGCAACTGAACTGCGCAACTGGTTCTTTAGCCTCATAACCACAGCAGTAGAGCAGTATTTCCTCCCCTTATAGGGGAGAAATACTGCGTAACTGTCTGGTGAGGTGTATTGATGCGATTTCATATCTGGTCTAGTGCCTTCTGAATCTCGTCAACGGGTTCATCGTTGCTCGGCTTATCGTCTGGTAGGTAGTAATAATTTCTGTTTTTTTCGTGTTTATTGGGGTCTAGCTCAACTGACTTTTCAGAAACTAATTCTTTGAGGGCGTTATCTGACGTTTTCTTGCCTATCCCCACTGCCTCACTAACCGCGTCGCTAATTTCTTTTGTGTACAAGGGTCTATCGCTTTGGGAAAGTATATCTAAAATCGCTGTTTTGGCTTCTTCGAGAAGGTCTGCTTCTGGCTTTACTTCCCCAACGTATTCGAATGAAAGTTTAGTTTTATTTTCACTATCAACTGCCATTACCTCGAATGGTTCAAGTGCCTTATCCTCTCTAAGCTTTACTTGTTTAATAACAAGGCTATCTTTTTTCTTCGAAACAATTAGGTGAGAATTAACGCCTGCAAGAAGATCGCTGCTACCACGTGCTTCTTGGCCACCCTTAGCCTTAACAAGACCGGCTTTGCGATGGTGATGAATAAAGATGACAGTGATACCAGTCTTAACAAACTCCTTCAAAGTCCGGTTAATTTCAGAGGTATCAGATGATTCGTTCTCACTTTTCCCATCTAAAAATCGAACGTAAGAGTCAAACATAATAACCGATGCTTTCATTTCTTTGCATTTGGTAATCAAGTATTGAACATCGGCTAGCTCAAATGCCATTGGTGGATCAGGGTATGCAATGTAGTGAAGCGGCAAAGACGCACTAAACGCTCCTAATTTATTAAACCGCTTCTTTAATTCACGTTCGCCATTTTCATCATCAACAACCAGCACACCCGATTGTTTGGAGTCAAACTTACCAAAGACTTTTTCTCCCTTAGTGATTTGTATAGCCATATGAACGAGTACCATACTCTTCATTGATGCCGGATCGCCCGATATCATATTGATTCCGTCCTCTACGGCCAAAGGGGTAACAGTAAATTCTGGTGGCGGTAAATCCTTCTCCTTTAAGTCATCGGCACTAAAAAATTGCCATTTATCCCGTTGCTTATCGATTTCTTTTTTGTTGTTTGAATAAGAGCTGCTCTTGGGGTTTGCCCTAATGAAAGTAATCGCTGAATCAAACAACGTATTAAACTCCTTCTCTCCTAAGGGTGGGTTGAAAGTGAGGTTCATTGCCCACGCTAAGGTTCGTGCTTCGCCTTCTGGGTGTTTATTTAAAAGAGAGCATACGAATTGATGCAAGCGATCATTTCGACTGCCTTGGTTGAGTCCAATAAAGTCTTGAGCCTTTAGGGGTTCTCTAAAATTAGCGTTGCCGTTATTGGCTGCCCGTTTATTAGCGGGCAAAATTGCCTGTAGGATTGCCGGCGGTAGCTCTGGAATATGGCCGAACCTCGCTTGATCAATCCACTCATACTGCTTTCCGTTGGGGTGAATTGTAGGAGGCAAAACAACAAAACCACCCTCTGCTCGTATGTCGACAGCCAATTCATCATTTACAGAATTACGTAACTCATTGTGGAGCTGAAAGAAATGATGAATTCCACCCCGTCCTGTTTTTGATTTTAGCGTTGATAGTATCGCCGGAGCTCCTTCTTTTTGCTTATATGTATCTTCATCGACAACAATTACTCCTGATAATTTTCCAGTTACTAAACCGATACCTACTTCAAGATTGCTTTTCCCCTTGAACCATTGGTCTAACTCCTCATCATTTGCTAATCTCGTTTGAAAAACTTTCCACTCAACAAGTGGTTTTTTAGTACGCTTAATAATCGGAATGATAGACCAGTGTAATTCATCGCGGTAGAATTTTGCCCAATCATAAAGAGTCGTTGGTTGATAGTTTGTACTAGGAGGTAACAAGGTAGTTGCCTTGTTGGGCGGCGAGATTTCTTTTTTTAAGAAGTATTCGCTCATACCTGAAAAAACCTAGGCCAATCTGCGCCCACTTCCTCTTTTAGTAACCGAATACACTCCCGTATGTTTCCTTTAGCCGCCAAAAGTACCAAGTAGGCGTCAATGGCTACTTGTAGGGTTCGTTGATCAACGGGAGCTATCGGAATATACTCATTCAACATTTTTCTTATATGCTCTGCTATGCGAGGATCATCCCGAAGCAAAGTGAGTGCTAACCTCTCATCTTCCGATAATTCAGATTCAAAGAATGGAGATTTATGATTTTGATTTATCTTCTTCATACTTTATTATTCGATGATTTATTTTCGCCAATGTTGCGAAGAAATCCACCCACGTATTGCCAAATGCGCTCACGGTTTTCATATCTAAATCGATTCCTCGTTCCTCACGAATAATCATCTGTAACTCCCGTAGTAACTCCTGACTAACCATTGGAGTACATTAGATTTTTTAACTCTTTGATCGCGGCTGCGTACTTTTTCGGATCAACAGTGGTGCGACCAAAAATAAAATCCCTCTCTAAATTTTCTCTGCCCTTAAAATCGTTAAAGACAAAGAAAATTTGTCGAGGATTTGATTTATCGAGATCAGCTAGTTTTACTCCCGACGCAAGGCAAAAAGCTGATAAGTAGAAATCATCTGTTTGCCACGTTTGTTTGACTTGATTCTCCATATTTGTACCGTGCCTTCATTGTCCGTTCCTGCGCGTGGCCGGTCTATAATGGGTCGTGGCATCAATAATGGAGAACGCATAGCGTCAGGCGTGATAGGAACGTGATATGGACTACTGGCTGTGGATAACTAAAAAACGCCTGATTTTAGGCGCAAAAATAGCCCCGTAAATAAGCCCTAATTGCACGTCATCGCGACACCATTTCTGGTTCTTTGTTTAGCTTCTGAAAAAAGGGAGGGCAGTGGTGGAGTAATACCAAGCTTCTTTGCTCCCGCATCCGTCATTCCAAGTTTATTTTTGATGTTACGAACTAGAGAACGAATTCTCTTACCATCAGACTTAACCATCGCCTTTTTCTCATCTCGATCAATAACCCTAACGATTTCTTCATAACTGATCCACTCTCCTTTTTTTGCCAATAATGCACGCAATAATAAAAATTCTTTTGTGCCAGGCAGTAATCGATCTTTTAGATCAAAATACTCAACCTCGCCCGTACTAGAATTAAAGCGCAGTTCTCCACAAATAAGATTGCTCTGATTTTTTATCTCGGAATCTATCAACTCTTCAAATTCATCTAGCCTCTTATGATCAGGTATTTTTATCTCAAAACTTTTTGAATAGATTTCATTATATTTTTGCTTCTTCTCTGCATAATGCTCATCAGCGGGAACGCCATACATTGCCTCGATCATTAAGTGATCACTTGACGATGGGCGTGGTTGGTGATCGCGGGGGCTATGCGGCACTATACTAAGCAGTTCGTTTTCTTCTCGTTCAATTCGATTCAGTAGCGTTTCAACGTCGCTTAGTAATAAGCCTTTGTTTTCAAAATTAACTTTAGGAATGATTACTCTTTCCAACTTTCCACCATCAAGGTTGATAGAGCTACGCACTATGCTAAGGAGAATCTGAATTTTTTTAAGAATCTCCTCGTTGAGTTTGATTAAATCTAACATTTTTTATTCTTTAGGTTTTATTGTCAGCCTATACTCTAGGCTGTATGCTAATGGTAATTAATGGTAACTTAGTAAGCAAATGCCAGAGATCACATTAAAAGACTTGGAATTGCCCGAACTTCTTACTCTCAAACAGGCCGCTCAACTGCTTCAAGTCCACCCTAATAGTTTGAGGGCTTGGGATCGGAAGGGAATTTTAAAAGCGGTGCGGATTGGTGTGCGGAAAGATCGACGCTTCCGAAAAACAGATGTCATCAAGCTTGTTAATGCTGCCCAGAAAAAGAAATAGTGCCGGTAAGACAGGACAGCCCCAGCGCAGTGCGCCGCGCTTGCTTAATGGTGATATTCGCTGTAAACCATACTTAACAACTTAATACGGCACGATAAGTGCCAAGCACCTAACCCTGATGCTCTTAAATGAGCACAGATATGGTGTTAGAAGCCTTGATGATACTGAACCCATCGTTCAGCCCTTCATCAAGGTTACGCAGGGAAACTTGCGTAGGTGGCTCCGGCCACCGCTGGCGGTGGGCTTTGTGTTTTCTGCCAGCTTTAAACCCTTGATGAAAATAAAGTATGAAGAATAAAGAACCGGCTATTGTTGGATTAACCAATAAGGAAAACAAGCCGTACAATTTTTCTCGTTTTCTACGTCGAAACTGGTGGTTTCTTCTACTCGCTTTCTCCAAAATCCTAAATCAATCAGAGCGTGATGGTGCTTCTGGTTCAACCTTCCTTGATGTAATTGTACTCGGAGGGATAATCTTTGCGCTTATGGCCGCTTACTGGTTTGTAAGATACGGCCGCCATATTTCATCACAACCAGAATCAGCACCAAAACCAGATCAGGCTAACACGGGCTCACCCAAGAAAATAGGCGCGGTCATAATCCAATTCTACGGTGAAGACAAAGCGTCAGTTGAATATATGAGTGAGGCGATGGCGAATGCAAGCAGGGAAAGTGATCTTGTACAAATGTTTACGCTTTACTACGCCAAGATGCTCTTTAATCTAGGCCGTGGCGAGCCGGCTGATGCACTGGTTAAACATATCACTACCGCCGGCGTTTCTGTGTTTAATGATGGCTCTCCTAAACGAGCAAATGTACTATCTTCCGGACAAGAGTTGGTAAAGTCAGGATTCGGCAGTGTAACAAAGACATATGCCGGTGAGCTTTACGAAAAGTCGGACGGTACTCGTGTCATTCAAACCCAGATGGATACTGTTGGTGAAGGGTATTATGCCCCTGTTTCAACAGTAATGTTTTTTCAATATCTGGCTAAATCCTTGTCGGACACCGCCCTACTTTTTCTGGTTACATCAATTGCTGGAATGACCAAGTATTACCGCGAGGTCGGTGATTATTCGAAATTACAAAGTATTTTTGAAGCACCGAAGTACGGGGTTGATACGGCGATTAGGATTCTAACTAAGTGAATCGGTATGGGGTTACTTTCAGTATTCAAAGGCGATACTCTCCACTTCAATCAAAACGCTGTTCCCGTATTGAATGATATCTTCTCGCAACTGAATGCTTTGGAAGCATCCACTGAAAAAGAAATATTGATTAAGATGCTCATAACCGCCAATAAGGGGATAGATATATTATTTCATCCAGATAGCGGCATCATCAAAAATAAAGTTAAATCGTTTAATCGAGAAGCGTTTTATGTGCTCTACGAAATAATTATATTATTCCTGATTTTGAGTTTAAAGAATGTAAATTTTAAAAACGCTGATCACGTAAAGGAAACTTTTATCACCACCCTAGACCGTACTGACGAATGTAATGCTTTGTGGACTGAAATGGACGAATTTAATAAAAAAGATGAAAGAATTTTAAAGCCAATTTGGAAAAAGATTTCTAGCTATGCCCAAGGACTAAAACGAGAGAATGAGCTAGTTTTTGTTTCTGCCTTTACTGATCTCTTTAGGAAATTTGCTGGATATGTATAAAGTCATTGAAGTTTTGCAAGTACCTATTCTGCTTGGATTGGCGATACTACTATCCTTAGCAGTTATGTTCTTGTTCTTTGGTGGTACTTGGGAGGGTGTACGATTCGGGCTAGAGATATTCGGCGCAGTGTACATATTCCAGATAGCATATAGGGTCGTAAAAGGGGAATTGCTGAAACGAAAGAACGCGGTACGAGATAAACCGGTGATAGACAAGTATTTTAAGTAGCCAACGCCCCTGTTCCGAAGAAAATTAAACGTAATAAAACTTTGCCAGAAGCCTAATCTGTGCAGTATATTATTGTTAGCAAATGTTAACTTAGCTAACAATATCGTCCGTGAATATAGAGAATAAAGAAGAGCAAGAATTAATCGGCTATAAGACAGTAGGCCGGCTTTTAAGGAGCCACGATTAAACATATGGCGCGGCTTTTTAAAGATCGGACAATCACGGAAGCACTAGAGAATTTTGATATCTCTGATTTTGATGCAAGGCTCAAAATATTGACGAGTTGGTATGACGCTTACAAGAGTGGTGAACTCCAACAAAAAACAGAGTCGCAATGCGAACAGGCTTTTAATAATGATGTATTTATTAAAGTCTTAGATCACATTAGTTTTCCCAAAGAGTCCTATACGATTGACCCGAAGGCGCGAACTGAAACGAGCGGTCAAAAGCCCGATGCTGCTTTGGGCTATTTCTCCCCTGATACGAAGCACGTACACGCTGTATGCGAGATTAAAGACGTTAATACGTCGTTAGATAAGCCACAGCAGCGCGAAGGCAATTTAACCCCCGTACAGCAAGCATTTAAATACAAGCCACAATATACGCGGTGTGATTTTGTGCTGGTAACAAACTTTTATGAAATGCGTATTTACCGTGATAACCAACTCGACTACGAAGAATTTACGCTGAAAGATTTAGTTGATCCAAAAGATAATTATTACCAATTCCGCAAATTCTATTATCTCTTATGCCGCCAAAATTTTATTGCCAAGACTGGCCAAAGCAACACAGAAAGAATCCTCTCGGCCATCAGGATTGAGGAAGAGGAAATCTCAAAGAAGTTTTATACGCAATACCGGCAACTACGCCACGAGCTAATAAGTAATATCCAGAAAAATAATCCTGACAAGCCGGCCACTCTTGCTATTGAGAAAGCGCAGAAAATTATAGATCGGATCGTCTTTGTTAGTTTTTGTGAAGATTTGGGGCTACTGCCAGACAACAAGCTAATGGAAGTAGTGCAATGGGCAGAAAAGAACTCACCTTTTGAAAGTGGTATTTGGGATACGCTCGTTAAATTTTTCGCGGCCGTTGATCACGGCAGCGAAAGGCTGGGTATCCCTGATGGATATAATGGTGAACTTTTTAAAGAGGATAAGGAGCTTAATGAATTAAAGATTGATGATGTAATTACTAAGAAGTTTGTTGACTTAGGTCGATTCAGTTTTTCCGATGATTTAACCGTTAATATTCTTGGCCATATCTTTGAACAATCAATTAGTGATTTGGAATCACTGAAAGCGGCAGTTGAACAAGTTGAGCAGAAGAAAAAAGATTCTCGAAGAAAGAAGGAAGGTATTTACTACACTCCCGAATATATTGTCAGCTACATCGTCAACAATACCGTTGGCCGGTACCTTGAAGAACAGGAGGCAGCAATCAAGCAAAAGCACGGGCTTAAAGAAGACATTCTTGATAAGACATATAAAAAGCGTGCCTTGATGGTGTATCAAGAGTACCAACAAGTGCTCCAAAAGATTAAAGTTCTTGATCCGGCGTGCGGTAGTGGCGCGTTTTTGGTAAAAGTGTTTGACTATCTCCTCACAGAGAACAGGCGCGTAGCTTATGTATTAAGTGATCTTAGGGGACAAGCGGCGTTACTCGATCAGGAAAGCCTTATTAAGGACATCCTACATAACAACATTTACGGGGTCGACCTTAACCCAGAAAGCGTTGAGATTACTAAACTTTCGTTGTGGTTAAAGACTGCACAAAAAGGAAAAAAACTTGCCACTCTCAAAAACACTATTAGATGTGGCAACAGTTTAATCGATGATCACGCTATTGCAGGGATCAGAGCATTTAACTGGTCAGGGGAGTTTCCAGAAATAATGAATACGGGTGGGTTTGATGTAATAGTCGGCAATCCACCCTATGTCTTTGCGCGAGGAGGTAATTTTGCTCAACAGGAAAAAGATTATTACTACAGCAAGTACAAATTAGCTAACTACCAGATTAATACCTTTTTATTATTCATAGAGTTATCCCACAATCTCCTTAAACAGAACGGCTGGCTTGGTTTTATTGTTCCTAACAATTGGCTCACTATTAATTCTTTCGCACCACTACGTGAGTTTTTATTAAAAAATACAGGCAACCTATCCATCTACAATGCGATCAACAGTGTATTTGATCAGGCAAATGTAGATACGTGTGTACTCCTTTTCTCTAAAAGCCCCAATCAGGATATAACATTGGGTGAGATTAATGCAGGTGGCGTAAAGTTGATAAGAAAGACTAGGCCAGAAGATTTTTCCGGTAATGATTATGTAATTAAGATTACCGACGATCAGAGTAAATCTCTTAATTTAGGGAATACAGTCCCATTAGGATCAATAGCAAGTGTTAAGACTGGTTTAAAAGCGTATCAAGTTGGTAAGGGTAAGCCACCACAGACTGAAAAAGAGAAGGCGGAACGAGTATTCCACTCTGCTAAGAAGATCAATGATACATACCTTCCTTATTTACAAGGCCAAGATGTAAAAAGATATGCTTTAACTTGGTCGGGAGAGTTTTTGAGTTATGGGGACTGGTTAGCCGAACCAAGAAAATCAGTACCTTTTAGCGGCAAGCGTATTTTAGTCCGTCAAATACCTTCTGCTCCACCATATTCCATTAATGCCGTCGCTGTTGAGTCCGATTACTTAAACGACATCAACAGTATGGTTATCTTCGAACTGGATAGGAAATTCAGTTATGAATATTTATTGGCTGTAATAAATTCAAAATTAATTTCATTTTGGTTTTATCACACATTTAACAAATTTCAGCGAAAGATTTTTCCTCAATTTAAAGTCAATGAATTAGCACAATTCCCTATATATAAAGCATCAGAGGGTGCGCAGGGTGAGATTGTAGAAAAAGTTCGTCAATTGCTTTCGATGAGTGGGGATTTTAACCAAAAGCTTGAAAAGGCACAGAAGTTATTTGCTCACGAATTCTCGCTGCCCTCAATCCCCAAAAAGGCCAAAAGTTTTTATAAGCAGGAATTCGAAGATTTTTTAAGAACTATTAAAGTATCAGTTTCTATCCAGAAAAAATCAGAATTGATGGACTTCTTTACAACAACTAAGCAAGAGTTGTTGACACTACTTCAAACGATTCAAAAACTGAACAAGGAAATTGATGAATTGGTTATGAATCTTTATAAAATTAGCGATGAAGAAAAAAGAATAATCCGTAGTTTTGGATCAACAATATGATTGGAAAGCTACAACGAGTTCCGCTTCGAGAAATCTGGAAAAATGAAGCCAAAGATTTTACGTCGTGGCTTGCTGAAAATATTGATGCTCTTAATGAGGCGTTAGAAACATCATTTTCAATTGTCGAAAAAGAAAAATCAGTCGGCAGCTTTTACTTAGACATTATGCTTGAAGATAGCGACGGTCATTTGGCCATTGTTGAAAATCAGTTGGAAAAAACTGACCACGACCACTTAGGTAAAGTGCTCACATATATGACCAATCTTGATGCTAAGGCGGCCATATGGATCACCAGTAGCCCACGAGAAGAGCACGAGAAAGCCGTGCATTGGCTTAACGAGCATACACCAGCCGACATTGCATTTTATTTAGTGCAAGTGGAGGCAGTGAAAATAGGCGGTTCTGATCCCGCGCCTCTTTTCACTGTGATCGTGCAGCCCACCGAAATTGCTAAAGAGGTCGGTTTAGAAAAGAAAGAATACGCGGAGCGTCATCATCTGCGAAAGGAGTTCTGGCAGCAGTTGTTGGAAAAGGCGAAAGAAAGAACAAAATTACATTCAAACACCTCCCCCACGATTTATAGCTGGATTGGAACGGGGGCTGGCAAAAGCGGTCTAAGTTTTAATTATGTAATCACCACCGGCTTTGTCGGCGCAGAGTTGTATCTCGACAGAGGCAAGGAGTATCCAACGCTCAACAAGGAACGTTTTGATGCCTTGTACAAACATAAGGACGTAATCGAGAATACATTCGGCGGCAACCTCACGTGGGAACGCCTAGAACATCGTAGGGCTTGTCGAATTAGCTTTAGGTTTAAGGAGTATGGATTAAAAGATAAGGCAACGTGGGAGCAGGCACAGATTAAGGTTATTGATGCAATGGTGCGACTTGAAAAGGCATTAAGACCCTACATTAAAAGCTTACCTTCATAGCAATGTCTGAATACTATAATTCCCAACGAACAAAAGGCTTGTATGATCCTGCTGCTATTGAGCCGTTTAAGCTTTCCCGTTCCAAAATTGATTTATTTTTAGACTGCCCTCGCTGTTTCTACCACGACCGCAAGCTGGGCGTTGGCCGACCGCCAGGCTTTCCCTTTGCGTTAAATTCGGCCGTCGATCATCTCCTAAAGCAAGAGTTTGATATTCATCGAGCCAATGGCACTAAGCACCCTCTTATTGAAAAGTATGGTGTCGATGCTCAACCTGTTCCGCACGAAGATTTAGACAAGTGGCGGCACAACTTTACGGGTATCCAACACCTGCACAAGGCGACGAATTTATTAATCTTTGGCGCGATTGATGACCTTTGGCAGAACTCCAAAGGCGAATACATTGTTGTTGATTATAAGGCCACGTCTAAAAACGAGGAGATCACTGAACTGAACAAGGAATGGCACGATGGCTATAAGCGACAGATGGAGGTGTATCAATGGTTACTACGACAGAATGGCTATACCGTTTCTGATACCGGCTACTTTGTTTATTGCAATGGCCAGACTGATCGAAGGGCATTCGACGGTAAGCTTGAATTTGAAATTACTCTGATCCCGTATAAAGGTGATGACTCTTGGATCGAAGATACTATTTCAGAAATCCACGCGTGTTTGAATCAAAATACAATCCCATCCAATAATTCTGGCTGCGACTATTGCAGCTATATCGAAGCCATAGGAAGGCATAACGAATGAATGCTATGGAGATTCTTAACCAGCAGCAGGCCATTGATCGTCGCAACGAGATCGAGCAGGAGCTTCTAGCTTTTCTTAAAGAAACTAAGAGCGACTTTGGCTTGGATGACATAAAAGAAATTATCTACAACGAAGAAGGCACGGACGACTTAACTGACATCATCGTTATGTTTGATACAGGCCAAGGGGCAGCCGAGCTGGAAAATATCATCGAAACTGTTAATGACGCTTGGAATTACTTTCCGCATAAAACTTTGGGCGGCCTCTCTCCGGCGGAAAAAGTGTTGAAATACCAGCAAAAGCAAGAGGGGAACCTTTAATAGCCGTGTGATGAGTGTCTTATGCCTAATGATGAAATATTTGCAGCATATAAACCGCTTAGAAACTATTTAAGACAACTCAATCTAATCGATGCTCTTGCAACCATACGATCATATTCTCAATATCTCTGGCTTCAAAAGCCTTTCCCAATAGACGTTGATGTTCACTGGGATGCTTTAAGGCAAAGCCCGCGAGTAATTAACAATTGGGAACTAGAAACCCTCGCAAGGGAAATTATTATCAACTCCCCTCAATTTACACAGGCCAGATACGATCTACGAAAACAGAATCATCTTGCCAACGCGATCAATAAGGTTAAGGATTTTGAAAATGACCTTACGAAGATATATCGCGGCAAGATAAATGTTTTGGTTGAGATACATCGGATGGCTCATCGTCAGTTTCCTTGGCAAATACACGGTTTCAATAAGATTTATCTCACCCGTTATTTTAAAATTTTTAGTTATCCTGCCCTAGATAAAATCGTCAAAGAAACTACTGGGCTCACAACGCAAGAGATTTATCTGCTGGGCATAGCTACTCTAGGCGTATATGTAACTAAATTCTCCTTATTTTATCCACCCGAAATTAACCTAGGCCAAGACGACCTAGATGTATCAAAGCTAGATTTATTTCTAAAACTTTTTTCTACAGACTACGAAAGCCTTAAAGTAAAATTGCAATCGCCCACAGAAAGAAGTATCGATGAGAAATTTTTCTACTATCACGACTCATTCAAAATCTATCCTTTGATCAGAATTAATATTAGTGGTCAGGATAGTCTAATTTGCCCAATGCCGGCACTTCTATTTTGGCGCGTTACAAATGGAATATATTATGAACTTTGTCGTCAAAGCGGATTCGATACTGTTTTTGGAGAATCGTTCGAGTATTATATTGGTGAGGTTCTGGAAAAGGCCAACAAAGACAACAAATTCGTCATTTACCCACAGGAGCAAACTCAAAGCTTCAATGCCCCTAAAATAGATTGGATAGCAGATCAGGACGATGCGGCATTATTTATTGAGTGTAAAACTAAACGACTCACAATGCCGGCCAAAGTCGAGCTATTTGATTCTTCTGAACTCGAAAAACAACTTGATATTATTGCGGACGCTGCTTTGCAGATATATAAGACGATCCAATATTATCAGGCAGGTAAATATAAAAGTCCAAAATATAAATATAATGGCTCGAAGGCAATCTTTCCCATTGTTGTAATCTTGGAGGATTGGTTCTTAATGGGCGATCCTCTCCGCAAAGTACAGAAAAAGGTTGAAGAAAAAATGAAGGCTGCACAGCTACCTGTCGAGTGGCTTACAGAAAAACCATTTACCGTAATGTCAGTTCAGGAGTTTGAGCACGGCGCACAGATTATACAAAGCAGGGGGGTCAAGACTGTAATGCAGGGTAAGGTGTTTGATCCAGAAAAATCCTCGTGGTGTTTTGATCCTTACCTTAGAAACAGCTTTCAAGATGACCTCAATAAGACTATTCACTTATTTCCAGATGACTATCGAACTATCTTTCCCAAAAAAATCAGAGAAGATATTGCGGGGCTATGACCACCCCTTAAGTTGATAGGAGTCCCGATTCTTTGAGTAGGGGGTGTCCGCGCTACCAATTAGGAAGTTTCTTTTTGTTTCCTATGACCACCTTCTAGGGGTGGTGTTTTTTGGGGTGGGGGGTCGCTCATTTGGCATTAGACGAACGCTAAGGGGGCTAGGGGCTACACCAACGCTAACAAGTGCCTAATCTGCCCTAGCTCCACAGCAGGATAAGGTATAGCCTTAGACCAGTTAAAGGTTCTAAACGCGTCCCGCCAAGTGAACACTTATTTCTCGTTTTAAATGCGACCATAGTCCGTTACTGCGTCACGTTGGCGGAAAGTCAAAAGATAATAAGTTGTCCGATTCAGCCCTGTATCAGGATTCGAACCGGCTAGGCGTGAAGTATTTTCGGTGTTTTAATACTGATCCGCTTGTTTTGTAAATACAGTTTAGTTGTGATGCTGGCGATGATCTCCCGGCGCTCATCCCGATTTCCTTCTAACAGCATGTGTTTGGCGTAGCTGCGGATGTCGGAGTCCGGCATTATTTGCGTATCCTCACGCTGTAGTACCTTCATAGCGAATCTTTGATATCGTTTTAGGTCATCTGCCAGTTTTTCCTGCACTTCCAGTACGTTCAAATCCACCGTATCGATGATATCTAGCAGCTGATCGAGTAAGGCTTCCTCGCGAATGTACGGCTCCGGACACGCCAGGTCACGAGCTCTGGTGCAGTGGTAGTAGACGTAGCGTCTTTTGGTGCCGTCAATAATATCCTTAAACCGATCTTCAGCCGTTACTCCCGACAAGCAGGCTCCGCACGTGAGCATGCCGGTAAAGTCGAACGTCTTGCTGCCTGGCCTAGCTTTGGGCGCACCGGTGAGTTTTTCTTGCACATTTTTCCAAAGACGTACCGGCACGATAGATTTGTGGGCGACTTTGTACCAAGTACCGCCGCCTTTCGGGAATTCATACTTCCCGCAGTAGTAGGGATTGCGCAGCATGACGTATATCGCCGATAGAACGACTTTCTTGCCCGTACGCGTAGTGAATCCTGCCTCGTTGTTAATCCAGCGCAGAACATCTCGGCCACTGGCGCCTGCGTCTACCCGCTCGAACATCTCGCGAATGATGGGCGCCCGTTTGGGATCAAGGACTATCTTCTTGTCGCCTTTCTTCTCGTACTTGAGATTTACGTAGCCGAGCGGGGTCATGCCGGGACGATAGCCCATCTCACACTTGGCTCGAAGACCACGCTTCACATTGACGCTCCGGTTATCATTTTCCAGCTTGGCTTGGCTACACAGAATCATCAGTAGAAATTTCTCATTTGGTGAGTTACGGAATATCTGCCCATGCGTTCTGATTTCCGCTAGCTTGCCTTGATCCATGAGGTCAACTAGTGCCCCGAGGTCACCGGCGTTTCTACTTAAACGGTCTGGAGCCCAAGTTAGAATGCCGCTGAATTTTGAGCTGCGAATATCTTCAATAAGTTGCCGGAATACTGGTCTGGTAAACGACTCCTTGGCGGAGTGACTTTCCCGCCTGATTTCCGCGACAGTAATTCCATCTCGCTTTGTCTGATCTAACATCTCTTTGATTTGCGAATCAATGGAAAGGGCTTGGAGTTCGTCACTTTCCGTGCTTTTTCTTGCGTAAAGGCAGTAGGTAATGTCAGCCACAGTAGCAGGAACAGTGCCGCTGGGTTGAAAAAGATGCTAGTTGGTAAGTTGTAGGTAAGTCCACTAGAGACACCGTACTTATGAAATATTATTACCTTAACATAGCTATTATTGAACAAGGCCAAACAGCCAATATTGACATTAATCTCGTTGTATGCTAGGGTGATAAGCGTTCATTGACAACCTACCCCAACAAACCGGAGGCCAAATGTCCAAGAAACCTCTGGGACGTCGGGCCTACGGCTCGATCCCACATTTACCATGCAGTCGCATGGGTCCGGGGGATTGGTCAATCCCCGAAGGCCAGCAAAGAATCTGCACCGAGAAGGTGCGAGATTCGCATGACGTGATCGTCGTGCAGGAAAAACTGGATGGATCCTGCGTCGCCGTCGCGTTAATCGACGACGCAATACATCCACTGATCCGCGCTGGCTGGCCCGCAGATAGTTCACCCTATGAGCAACATCATTTGTTCGCTCAGTGGGTTCGCCAAAATGAAGATCGCTTTCGGGTGATCCTCAAGAATGGTGAACGATTATGCGGCGAATGGCTCGCCCAAGCCCATGGGACGGTCTACGATCTGAATGGCCGTGAGCCGTTCGCGGTCTTTGACCTGATGATCGGAGACCGGCGAATTTCGTACGATGCGCTTCACGAGCGCATCGATGGACACTTTTCGACACCAAGTCTTCTCCACGTTGGAGATGCTATTGGTGTTGAGAAAGCCCTCGAAATTCATTCCCGGCATAAGTGGCCGTGCGATGAGATTGAGGGTGTGGTCTACCGCTGTGAGCGGCGAGGCCAAGTCGAATTTCTAGCAAAGTACGTCCGTCCTGACAAGAAGGACGGAAAGTACCTGCCAGAAATGAGCGGCGCGGAAGCCGTTTGGAACTGGCACCCATGAAAAGCGTGTGCTCCCGAGCGCGAATTGATCGGGGCGCGTGTTGGCCGAGCGTGAAAGTCAGGCAACGTCCGAGCTGGTCGCGTCGGCCTTCTAAAGGAGACGGCTTCCTACCTTGGCGACCTGGCATCGGCCTTTGTTCTTCAGTGGGCTGCTGGTCTAATGGGAAGACACCTGACTTGCAATCAGGAGATCGGAGTTCAATTCTCCGGCGGTCCACTTCGGGGGATTAGCTCAGTTGGGAGAGCGTCCGCCTGGCGTGCGGAAGGTCAGCGGTTCGAATCCGCTATCCTCCATTCACTCGGAAACTTATTGTCTCTACGACAAACTTAGTTTCCGAGTTTTTCTTTACTCAAAATTCAGATTACTAACTTTTCAGGCTCCAGAAAATGCGCCACTATGTGGATATGGAAATTTTGAACCAGCAACAAATTACCGATAAGCGAGCTGAAACTGAGCAGGAGCTAACTGTAATGCTTGAGCAAACCGGCAGTGATTTCAGCCTGGATCATATCAAGGAGGTCATCTTTAACGAGGATGGTACGGACGCTATGACAGATATTATTGCCATGTTTGATACCGGCCAGGGAGCAGTGGAGCTGCAGAATATCATAGAAGTCATCAACGATGCCTGGAACTACTTTCCACATAGATTATTAGGCGGAATGTCACCAGCCGAGAAGGTTCTGGAATACCAGCAACAGAACTCAGGAAAATGAGACACGAGACGGCTCTTTTTATAGTGTCTCAGACTGTCTCATTTTGGGCGGAATGTTACAGTCCAACACCTCAAAAATCTGTAACATTTGTAACATTTTACTAGGCTACAAAAGCTTAGAAATAGCAAACGGAACAGTAGACCAACTCTTTTTTAGGTGTCCCATTTGTTCCGTTTATTCTGTAAATGTTACAGAAATCATCCTTTTATGGTGTAACATCCTGTAACATATTTCGTCCTCAAAACCCCTCAAAGGCTTTGCCAAAGGCCTCTCAAAACCCTAAAGTAAGGTTCTAGACCATAGTGGCGAACACTGTTAATAAGATATATACAAAAATGAAGTTTAAGCCTTTTGGTAAAAAATACGATTTTTTGAAAGAGCCACTTATAGAGGAATTTCCGGATTACGTAATTTCTCCTTCGATAAACGTATTATCTAAATATTTCCTGAACATTCTGTAAAAGTTGAGCTTCAGCTTGAGCTCGTCCATTCGTAGCCGGTGCCTTCCCTGAACTTTCGAGTGCAATTCGTACTTCTAAGTCAGCTTTTAGTTGATCGCTTAATATCGTAGTAAGCAACTGCTTATTATCTGGCTTTTCAAAGAAATTACGGTGGAGTGCATACTGTGCAGCAATCACGAGAGTGCTGCCACTAATACTTTGTGCCTCCATTGCTCGTAAAAATGTTGAGGCAGCCGGGCTTTTTGGTTTCATTGCTTCAATAACGGAAGGCCAGGCAGATTGAATTTGTTCTAGTGCAATAACCGACGTGGAAACTATAGGAGCTGCTTTTTCCTTTACCGGGGTTACTTTCTTAATAGGCGCTGTTTTGATCGGTGGAGTGTTCATCTTACTGGTTGCAACTGGAGCTGTAGGCAGATTGTTTCCGCGGATAGGAACGGAATTAAGGATGGCTAACTGCAGTGCAATCAAGGGCTGGGGCACATACGCCAAATCTTGTTTGGCTTGAACGAGGTTACGGATAATGAGCGGGAGATTTTTTGAGGTGCCCCCGGCTTTCGTTTCGGTAATTGCCCGATCACGGGCAGTGCGAATAGATTCTTCAATGAAAAGCTCTGGATCGTATCCTCGTTCGTATGCTGTTTGAGCTGTCTCCAGTGCTCCAGCTGCATCTCCGCTAATAAGGGTAGAGAGAAAATTGGAAACAAGTTCCGGCGATGGCATACCAAGAAGTTCCATCATCTCCCCCAATGAATCTGTCTCTGTTTTAAGCGTCAGAATTTGTCCGAGCAGAGATTCGGCGTCGCGATAACAGCCGTCACTCCGACTAATAATAAAGGAAAGAATATCGTCCCCTACTTTCTGTTTTTCTGCTTTGAGAATATGCGAGAGGCGTCCGCGCATTTCATCAGCAGACGCTCGGCGGAATCGGAACACTTGGCAGCGCGATTTTATTGTATCTGGAACTTTATGTAGCTCAGTGGTGGCGAGAATAAAAATAGCGTGAGCGACGGGCTCCTCTAAGGTTTTAAGAAGCGCGGCGAATGCCTCGCCGGTAAGCATGTGCACCTCGTCAATAATATATACTTTGTATTTCCCTCCAGTCGGAGAGGTCAAAACACTCTCCCGTAGTGCCCGCACATCATCAATGCCGCGATTGCTCGCTGCATCTATTTCGGTGATATCTAGGCCAGAAGCGCCAACTGCTTTCGCCAGTAGACGAGCTACGGTTGTTTTTCCCGTACCGCGTGGGCCCTGGAAGAGATAGGCGTGACTTACCCGATTAGAAGAAATAGCCGACTGTAAGGCCCCCACGACGTGGGGCTGACCTACGACTTCGCCAAAGGTTTTTGGCCGATATGTCCGATAGAGCGACACGCTATTTATCGTGACGTACGCCGTCGAAAAATCAAGAATTTCGAACCGGCGAAGTTAATGAAGAGAATAAAGCCAATCGCCAGCGCTTTGGCAGCATTGTCTTTCTGACTGCCGAAGAAAGCCTCGATGAGGGGTACGCGGAAAGTGAAAAATGAGGTCAAAATTTGGTTGAGAACAAAGGTGACGGCATTCAGGAGAAAATATCCAGACCACTGTTTTACCACTGGACCTTTCGAATCCTCAAATGTCCAGTACTTGTTGAGGACGAAGTTACTCATAATCGCCAGGAACACACTGACTAAGTTAGCGGCAATAATTTCGTATCCAGCAACAAGGAAAATGGAATTCCAATCCAGTCCTCGCGTCATAATGTTGTAGCTGCCAAAATCTACTACTGCACCAATAACACCAACAACACCAAATTTAATAAATTGCTTCGCCGTGTTTTGAAGGTGTGGTGGAAAAAGCGCTACGAAGCGCAACGCCAAAGAAGAAAGCATATGAACTATTTATGAATTACGTTTTCAACTGCTCCCCATTCTGCTTCTCCGTGTTCCGGGAGCAGCACCGTTACTTCATCACCTTCGCTAGCGCGGTAAAAGGTAATGCTCGCGAGGAGAATCTTGTATGTTTTATCTGGTGCTTGTACTCCGAAATTTCCTTGTTCGTCAACAACAAGTGTGCCGACAACGCGTCTACGCTCCACCGGGTTAATTTGCTTGTAAATGAAAGAGCCATCAGTGCCAATCGTGAGCTTTAGCACGTCTCCTTCGACGAGCTTAGATTTTGAAGCATAATTCGGTGGTACGGGATATTCTTCACCATCATTACCTTGCATATTTTGACCATCAAAGACGCCTTCGATTACTCGTTCGCTAACTGGAGCCGCTTCAGAAGCTGTGGCAGTAGGTATAGATACTATTTCTCCACCCTCCCCCAACATTTCTTCAAGTGCCTGACGAACATACTGAACGTTACGTTCGGCATCGTCTAAACGTTGTTTTATGAGCGCTAATGTACGCGAATCGAGCGGCATATGAGTGTTTGTTTGTGGTATGGTCTTAGAATACTACACAATAATTAAAGCACAAACTTCGAATATCTCTCACTATGAAACGGAAAACAGCGATTTGGATTCTCATTCTTGTTGTTGCGAGCGGGGTGGCGCTGCGTTCATGGCACCTCACTGCCCGAAGTTTGTGGTTTGATGAAGCATTTTCCTGGCGGCTCGTAGAATTTCCCTTTTCGGAAATGATTGCCCGGGCAGCAACTGATGTTCATCCCCCGCTGTACTACGTGATTCTACGAGGTTGGACTGAAATATTTGGTACCTCACTAGTGGGGCTGCGCTCCTTTTCGGTCACGCTGGCTGGTGCAACGCTTCTCGCTGCTTATCTATTTACAACGACCGCTACTGGTCGCCGTTCCGTTGGTGTAGTCGCAGCCGCCCTGCTGGCCGCATCTGGCTGGCAAGCTGCGTTTGCCTGGGAAGCCCGCATGTATACCTTAGGAACTTTTCTTGCTCTCATTTCTTCCTGGCTCCTCTTAAAAGCAGTTCGTCGGCAGAATCTGTACCTATGGGCCTTATATAGCATAGTTGCGGCGGCATTTGCTTACACCCATTACTTTGCTTTTTTTACGCTCTTTGCTCACGGCTTATTTGTTCTCGCAGCACTTATCATGAGAACACGTTGGCGCGTGGGTGAAATGCTGCAGTCCCCTCTCCTCTGGTCCGCCCTGGGTGCTGCCATCTTGGTAATTGGTTTCTATCTTCCGTGGATACCGACATTCATCACTCAAAATTCTCAAGTACAACAAAGCTACTGGGTGCCTCCGATTGGTGGGTGGTCTATTCCGGATACTTTCTACCGAATGTACGTACCGACTTCGGGAATTCCTTCTCATGCAGGCATTGGTATTTTTCTGACGAGTCTTCCTATTATCTTCACAATTATAGGCTGGGGAATTGTACTTGCTGGTCGGCACGCGCGAGATGCAAAATGGTTTGTGGTTATTCTGGGGTTTGTGCCATTTCTACTGGCTATTGCTATTTCCTTTGTCGGCCAGAGCTTATACCAAGATCGCTTCCTCGTATTCGCTAACATCTTTATCTTTATTGCTTTAGCGATGTTACTAGCGCAGCTGCCTCGTCGCTGGTATCCCTGGGCTTCTGCGGTAACTATTCTTTTACTTCTTACGACGTATTGGGGATTCTGGCAGGAACTAGATATAGAAAACAAACCAGGAGCGCATGCCGCTACAACGTATGCTTTCCAGGTACATGACGAAGGACCCGTTGTTGTCACCTCTCCTTTTATTTATTTTGCCGTTATTCACTATCTTCAAGAAGAATACGGTAATACTACTGAAGCAAAGTTGTATTCAGAAACCGGTCAGTTAGCTCACTTTGAAGGAGGACCAATCCTAACTGATCAAGATATTATTGGACCGAGTGTGTTCGATCAGCCAAATATACAAAACATGACATTAGTTGAAACATCGGGTTTTGGTGGAACTAAGTTGCCACTTCCTATCAACTGGAGAGTCATTGAAGAAAAGACATTTCCCGAAGTATTCACGTATCAGGGAGAAGTATTTGTAAGAAAAATTCAGCGTTAAAAAAAGAAAGAGCCTCGCTGGTCGCACTTCCGAGAAGGGTTAGTGTGAGATTGCCAGCGAGGCGAGGGAAGAACCGTATGAGTAGGGCGGATTAATGGGAATGGAATTGGATGATCCGCCAATGAAAAGGATTGACCGCACTCATACGGGTATAGAAGTCGCCCTTGCGTTGCAACACCTGAAGGGAGTTTTACAGATTATACAACGCAGGTCGATGAAGGTAAGGGTGAGGAGAAGAGTATCTGGGCTACTAAAGCGGATCCACTCGCCGCCCATCTTCCCTCCAGGGAGAGATGTTAGGAAGCCCTAAACATCCTCTCCTCACCTAATGAGAAGAACAAATTTGTCCTTACATTATACGCATAATCGGTCTCTTGTCAACTTATCTACAGAGTTAAGGGAGCGTTACGGAGTTTGTAGTACACACGGTTTGGAATCCGCAAATCAATATATTCAATTTGGTTGTGACTTTCTGCTGGTATTGTGTGCTCCAGTAAGCGCTGTAATACGTTTAGCTGACTTTCCAGTGGCCGACTGGTATCAAAGCGAATGAGCCAGTTGGTATCGAGAAGAATATGTACTTCTCGAGCTGACAGCGACGGAATGCGAATTTCTGCTATTTGCGCCTTAGTGGCACCGGGTAAACTTTTCTGCGCTTCCAAAATAAATGTTACAAACGGCTCACTAACCGCTGCTGTTCCTAAAACGACGTTACTGTGTTCACCGGTATTTTTAATCGTTGGTAATACTATACCTGGCAGCGTATCTAGTTGAGCTTCCTCGTACGCAATTCCCTGTCGATCTATGAAGTGGTACTTACCGCCGGACAAAAGAAGAAGAGACGGTTGCTTTTCTTGCACAACAACTTTTAACGCACTGGGCAGTTTGCGTACAACCCGAATATTATGAATTTGAAAGATAGAGTCAGCCAGTGACTGCTCAATTATTTCTGGTTGAATGAGTAAGATGTTTTTTCCGATAAGTGAACTTGTCTCCTGCTGAATTTTCTCGGCCGTGTGATCTCGAGCATCAACAACCGTTACCGTTTGGATAATAAAGGTATTAGTGAAAAATATGAGCCACGACAGAATAGACAGTGGCACAATAATGAGAGCCGCCAGTAACACAACGGATAGCCATTCCAGAATCTTTGGCTTTAAGAGGCGGAGGCGCCCACGCATAGAGGACATGTACGTATAGTAACGACTTACGCTTAAATCGTAACTAGGAGTTTACTCGGGAGCAGCAATAGAGGTAAACGGCAGATACGGATGCAGGGCTTCAGGAATAACAATGGAACCGTCGGCTTGCTGATGGTTTTCGGTCAGTGCAATCAATATACGCCCGATTGCAAACGCAGTACCGTTTAACATATGAACGTATTGTTTCTTTCCTTCCCCAGTACGGTACCTAATATTTAAACGACGGGATTGATAATCAGTGGTGTTACTCGCTGAATTTGTCTCACGGTAGACTCCTTCTCCGGGTAGCCACGTTTCAATATCATATTTCTTCGTGGCGGGAGCTCCCAAGTCACCGGTCGCAATGTTGATAACGCGGTATGGTAATTGCAGGCTATTGAGCAGCGCGCGCTGCATTTCCAGAATAAATTCATGTTCCTCAGTAGATTTGTCTGGTGTCGTTAGGCTAAACATTTCTACCTTATCAAACTGATGTACACGTAGCATGCCGCGTACGTCTTTGCCGTGACTGCCGGCTTCGCGACGAAAACACGTAGAGAAACCAACATAGCGGGCTGGTAGCGCCGCAAGGTCCAGTATTTCATCACTATGCATGGCACCAATTGGCTGCTCGCTCGTTCCGGCTAAATACAGGTCGTCTTGAGTGCGGTAGATTTCATCGCCATCGTGATCAAGGTATCCCATGCCCGCCATTGCCTCTTCTTTCAGAAGCACAGGCGGAACAACGGGAGTAAAACCCTTCTCGCTTAGAACATCCATTGCGTATGAAACAAGGGCAAACTCCAGTCGGGCGAGCTGACCTTTGAGATAGACGAATCGACTGCCAGAGACTTTGGCGGCTCGATCAAGGTCAACGAGAGAAGGAACAAGATCTAAGTAATGTTTTCGTTGTTTATCCTGCGCGGGTGACCCAACTTCTGTAACAACAGCAAAATCTTGTTCACCGCCTTCAGGAACATCATCCGCTACGAGGTTTGGTAGTTGTCGCCAGGCGGATAGGCGGTCAGCCGCCACCTGTTGAAGTTCATTCTCAGTTTGCTTAAGCTCCTGTGCTGCTGTTTTCATAGTGGTGATAAGTTTTTGTCGCTCCTCACCAGATGCTGCCGAGATTTCTTTGTTAGCAACGTTTTGCTGGGAACGCAGCGCATCAGTCGATTCGGTTAAACGACGCCATTTCGTATCCAAAGCAGCCAGTGCCTCAACCTGCTCTTTGGGCACGCCTCGTCGAGCTAAGTTTTTTGCAACCGCCTCAGTGGTAGATCGAATTGCTTCAATATCAATCATGGCTATTCATTCTTAAGAAGCGGGAATAAAATAGTGTCGCGCAGGTTTGAGGTGTTGGTGAGTAGCATAATCAGTCGATCAACACCTAATCCCAATCCACCAGCTGGCGGCATACCATATTCCAAGGCGCGAATATAACTTTCATCAATAGGTGGCATTTCCTCATCTCCCGCCGCGCGTGCCTTTTGCTGTTCTTCAAACCGTTCCCGCTGAATGACAGGATCATTAAGCTCACTGTAAGCTTTTACTAGTTCGGTTCCAGCTACTACTAGTTGAAACATTTCTGCTATCCGACTATCAGCGAGCGAAGTTTTTGCCAGGGGGACCATTTCTACGGGGTAATCATATAATATAGTTGGCTGGACAATTCCAGGACGAACGAGCGCTTTGTACAGCTCATCAACCACTTTTGCATACGTCCGAACAGTTGGTGCTTCTAGGCCTTCTCGTTTGAAAATTTCTAGGTATGCATTTGGATCTTTCTCTTCCAGAATGTTAAGGTCTAGCCTGTCACTTACAATATCAACGTAGCGTTGACGAGTAATAGATTTCCAATTTAGCTGAGTATCCTGCCAGGCCGTTTCCATGTTGCCCGTGATCGCCTTCGTAATTGTTTGTAGCAAGTGTTCGGTAAAATCCATTAAGTCTTCGTAATCGGCATAAGCCCAGTAGAATTCAAGCATCGTAAATTCAGGATTGTGCTGTCGACTAATACCTTCATTGCGAAAATTACGTCCAATTTCATACACTTTCTCAAATCCACCGACCAGCAGACGTTTTAGATACAACTCGGGAGCAATGCGCAGAGTCAGTGACATATCCAAGGCATTATGATGAGTCGTGAATGGTTTAGCTGCTGCGCCACCAGCGATTGATTGTAGTACTGGAGTTTCAACTTCAGTAAATCCTTCTTTTTCTAAATACGCACGCAAAGCAGAAATAGTTTTCGCCTTTGTTTCAAACACTGAACGAACGGCGGGGTTCATGAGCAAGTCTACTTCTCGTTGGCGATACCGCGTTTCAATATCCTTTAAACCATACCAATTATCTGGCAGTGGTCGAATCGCTTTGCTAATAAGGGTTATTTCCGTTATTTCTACCGTTTCAACTCCGCGTTGGGTCTTTGTTAAGAAGCCGGCCACTTGCACAAAGTCACCGCTATCCAGCGCTTTTACTTGTGAGAACTCTGCTTCTGCCAGCGTCTTCTTGTTGGCTTGGAGTTGTATTGCTCCAGATTGATCATGAAGATCAATAAAAATCACGCCGCCATGGGCTCGCACTGCCATCACTCGACCAGTCAGCATGATTGCCTGTTTGTCGGTAGAAAGACTGCTAAAATTTTTCAGAGCTTCCGCTACCGTGTGGGTACGTCTGGCCTCTGATGGGTATGGTGGTTTTCCAGCTGCAATAAGCTGTTGTCGTTTTTTAAGTCGCAGATCGCGAATTTCTTCCAATCGCTCTAAAGCCATGTAGGAAGCGTAAAGCGAAACACAAAAAGAGAAAAGTACCGTTTGCGACGGTACGTTACTCCTTTTGTAGATTAAGCAAGCTTAGGCGATGGCTTTAACGATGCATTCTTTTTCGCCGCTTGGTGTTGGAATGCTAACTGCCTCACCCTTTTTACGGCCAATGAGTGCCTGACCGATTGGAGATTCGTTACTGATCTTTCCTTCAAGTGGGTTAGCCTCGTTCGAACCAACAATGCGAAAGACTTTTTCGGCACGACCCCATTTAAGCGTTACGGTATTACCAATACCAACTTCGCCATCCGTTCCTTTAGCAATAACCTGTGCATGTTTCAAGGTGTCTTCAATGGCAGCAATTTCCTGCTCGAGTTTTGTTTGTTCTTCCTTGGCGCTGGCATATTCAGCGTTTTCGGACAGATCTCCCTGTTCTTTAGCAGTGTGAATGGCATCGGCAATTTCGCGACGTCGTACCGTTTTTAAGGTATGAAGCCGGTCTCTAATTTCAGTCAATCCTTCTTTTGTAAGATACTGCTCTTTCATAGGTAATATTCGTAAATAAAACCGCACTACATCCGTGCAGTGAAAAGTAGTTTAGCCAATTGGGTGGCAAGGTCAAGAAGGTTTTTACACAAACTGCCAAAACCTGTTGACAAAGGGTTATGGCTGCCTATTTTCGATAAGCCACTGCCAAATTTCTTTGGCCACCGGCACGGCATCAACGTCTCCTGCTCCTCCTCGCTCTAGTAGAACAGTCACGACAAACTGTGGGTTATCGTAGGGCGCAAAGCTTGTAAACCACGCGTGGGTATCTTCCACGCCTCCAACCTGAGCTGTTCCTGTCTTACCAGCAATTGGCAGCGGCAGACTCTCCAGCGCTCGCCCCGATCCCTCAGTTACCGTTTGTCGCATACCGGCTCTAACTACTTGCATGTTGGTAGCAGAAATAGGAAGTTGTTTGCGGTTATCTTCTCCAGCAACAAAGTGCGGACGGCGCAAGTATTTTCCATCGGCGATCGCGGCAGTTGAGGCAGCAACTTGTAGGGGCGTTACCAATATATCTCCCTGCCCAATTCCAAAATGATAGGTATCTCCGACGTACCACGACTCCCCCTTTACTTCTTCCTTCCAGTCGGGGCTCGGCAGAAAGCCGCTTGCTTCAGAAGGTAAATCTACGCCGGTCGGGGTACCCCAACCGAATTTTTCCATATAACTTTTTGCTCGCTCTACCCCTAAGCCACTCTGTCCTTCCCAGCCGCCAGTAATAGCATAGAAAAATGTATTTACCGATTCAGCCAGTGCTTTCGTAACATTCGTGACGCCGTGCCCGCCAGCTTTCCAATCAGGAAAGAACCAGGGGCCGATTCTTATGCCACCAGTAGATACTAAGGTGGTCTGCGGTGTAATTAAATTTTCTTCAAGAGCCGCCGCCGCGAGGTACGGCTTAATGATTGATCCAGACGCGTAGGTACCATCAGAAAATCGATTAAACAATGGTTGGTTTGCATCCATAATGGCAGCTGCTCCTTTATTACCGCCTTGGGAAAATGCATTGGGATCAAAAGAAGGATAACTAACCGCTGCGAGTACCTCGCCATTGCGCGGATCGACTACTACGGCTGCACCTTTAACAACAGCATCTCCCTCTTTACGCTTACCGTCTCGTTCCGAAAAGAGTCCAAAGATGAACTCTTGTAATTCAGAATCGAGCGTTAGCGAAATATCTTGTCCGGCCACAGGATTTGTCACGCCAAGGTCAGTTTGTGGACGTCCACTCGCATTCACTTCCCGGTACGATACCCCTGGCTGTCCGCGGAGGACCTTGTCATATTGTTTTTCAATTCCACTTTTGCCGATTTGATCACGCAGCAGGAGATCTGGATTTTTAGTGAGATCCTCGTCGGATACGAGGCTGGTATATCCTAGGACGTGAGCCATAGCATGAGCCGGTGAATAATCCCTTACCAGTGATGATGCCAGCCGAGTGCCGCGGATAGTGGCTTCAGATTCCTGAAGCTGTAAGACTTTATCGTGTGATAGCGCCTTTGCAATTATAATCTCTCGCCCCCTCGTTCGACAGTCCTGCAGTGCATTTTTTACCTGTTCTGGCGAAAGCTCAGGTATAAGCTGCAGTAAATTTTCAATGAGAGCCGTTTCTTCTTCTTGTGGGGGCAATAATATGGGGTCGAGAACTAAGTCGGTTGCTGGAATATTACTGACGAGCTGTTTTCCTGTCCGGTCATAAATAATTCCGCGAGGAGCTTCAATACTTATTTCATGAATGCGGTTATTCTCGGCCCGGTCTCGAAAAGACGCTCCCTGTACAACTTGTAAATAAAAACTCCGCCCAGCTAGCAGTACTACGACCAACGCCATAGCCACCGCTGGCACGCCATAACGAAGATGAGTCCTCGCCGGCAGTGCCCGCGTCCCTTCAATGAGGAAATCTGTCGAAGAAGTATGATATTTATTCATATTCATGCCAAAAAGCTGCTCCTAAAAATGATGTCAGAGCAGTACCCCCAGCAAGCCAAAGGATACTTGGCAGCGCAAGAGTACTGCTGCTATAGGTAATCACGGGTACACTCACTATAACAATCACTTGCAGCAGGGTAACTGCTACTGCTACCAAGAGAAAACGCCAAGAAAATTGTGGTGTCATTTTCCCAAATACAAGTTGGGCGGCGAGTGGAGTTAACATACTTATAAGAAGTAAACCCGGCGGCAACGAAGAAAAAAACTCAAGTATGGTGCCGGATATGAGAAGTAAGAGAATCCGTGGCTCGATCGTACTCATAACAAATGCCGCTGACAGGGGAAATAAAAACGGCGAAAGGAGGCTTGTTTGCACCAGGGTATGCAAAAGAGCCAATCCTCCGAAGACAATAACTGGCCTCATGGTTGAGTTAAGATGGTTACAACATCAATAGTGTCCAGGTCATACGGAACTTTAATACGAGCTTCTTGATAGGGATCAAACTCCTCATTTTTTACTGATTCTATTTGACCTACTAGTAAGCCATACGGAACTTTACTACCATCAGCGGTGGTAACAACACTCTGATCCACGGAAAGCGTAGTATCTTTCGGTACGGTGGTAAGGCGAAGAGCGGAATAAAAAGAACTGGTGAGCAGACCACGAGCGGCGGGGGCTTCCTCATCATTATTCACCGCTTCGGCGGGAACAGAAACGCTTGGATGATACAAACTCGTTAGTTCAGCACTGTGCTCATGAGTGGCAGAAATGAAGCCGACGAGTACATTTCCAAACACAACAGCGGGATCTCCAATAGAAATACCATCGGCGGTACCGCGGGAAATAATAATAATCGATTGATAGGTCTCAATTGGTCGTCCTACTACCGCGGCCGCCAGGAGACGAACATCAGCTATTTCCGGAGTGCCAAGCTGGCGACGGAGGCGTCGGTAATCGGCTCCCTCGGCCTTCAGACGCGTGTTTTCTGCTTGTAGGCGACTGAGCTCCTCGGGTAGTGATTCTTCTTGCTGAGCGTCTTCAATGCTGAAAACGAACGCGGAAGCTGAAGTGAGAAGATCCCAGGCTTTGAAGCGAGCGGTCTCCATGATTGGTGTCTGGAAAAACAGTAGAATGCCGGCAAGCAGTGCCAAGATTCCAATGGCAAAACTGTTACGCCGCTCCATATTACTTTAGGCGCTGATTGTGAACACTAGGCAGGAGAACTTCTTGTAGAGCCTCAAGGTCTTCCAAGACAATACCTGTCCCTCGTACTACCGCCGTCAGCGGATCATCGACTGTAACCGTGCGAATTTGGGTTGCTTGTTGGATTACTTGATCAAGACCGCGGAGCAGTGCGCCTCCACCGGCCAAATGAATACCATGCTCAATAATATCAGATAACAATTCTGGGGGTGTTACCTCAACTGCTGCCTTTATAGCGTCAGTAATAATAGTAACGGAACGACGAATGGCTTCACGAATTTGGGCTGAATTAATAATGATTTCTTTGGGTAATCCAGTAACTAAGTCCCGCCCGCGCAGCGGGGTCTCTAATCCTTCCGGCATTTCAGCGGCTGAGCCAATCCGAATCTTTATTTCTTCGGCCGTTCGTTCACCCACCAACATGTTAAAGTGGTCGCGAACATACTGAACAATGTTCTCGTTCATCTCGTCGCCAGCGACGCGCAGTGTTTTGTTAATAACAATGCCACCCAAGGAAATAACGGAAATATCAGTTGTTCCACCGCCAATGTCGACAATAATGTTG
Source organism: Candidatus Anderseniibacteriota bacterium (assembly GCA_016197005.1). Classification (GTDB taxonomy): domain Bacteria; phylum Patescibacteriota; class Andersenbacteria; order UBA10190; family UBA10190; genus JACPWO01. Next base: position 131,303 of record JACPWO010000001.1, on the reverse strand, counting down.
CCACGGGCGTCATGAATTGGCATCCGTGCACCAATTGCTGCCGCCATGGATTCCTCAATGAGAAATACTGATCGTGCACCAGCGCGAAGACTTGCTTCTTCAACTGCGCGCCGCTCTACCTCAGTAACCGATGAAGGAATACCAATAACGATGCGCGGCCGTGGCCAAAAGCGAAAGTTATCTTCGTGTACTTTTTGGATAAAGTAACTCAGCATCTGCTCAGTTACTTCGAAGTCGGAAATAACGCCGTCTTTAAGTGGCCGCACAGCAACAATATGAGACGGTGTTTTTCCGACCATCCGTTGTGCTTCTTTTCCAATGGCGAGGACTTGCTTCGTCTTAAGATTAAGGGCCACTACTGACGGTTCGTTAATAACGATGCCCTGGCCACGGACGTAGACGAGAGTATTCGCCGTTCCCAAGTCGATGCCGATATCCTGAGAAAATCGGCCTAAGAAATTGTTAAAAACTCTCATGCTCCATGAATACGATTTACGGCTTTATCAAGCGTAATAATTTCAAATTCTTTTTCCGATCGGCGTTTGAGCTCAATATTCTCACCTGTTTTTTCAGAAACGACCACTCGCCACGGGCAACCAAGGAGGTCCGCATCAGCAAATTTCTCACCAGGAGCAGCATCGGGACGGTCATCAAAGAGCACGTCGATTCCGGCACCCATAAGTGCCTGATATATTTCTTCAGCCTGTTTGCTGATTGCGGGATTGCCTTTTGGTAAAGAAACAAGGTGAACCGTAAAAGGAGCAACTGCATCCGGCCAGGTAATACCGCGATCATCGTGGAATTTTTCGACAATGACTCCCATCACGCGGCTTGTACCAATGCCGTAGCATGCCATAAAGACCGGTTGTTTCTGGCCACTTTCGTCAGTATAGGTATAGTCAAACGCTTCGGTGAATTTTGTACCGAGTGGAAAAATATTACCGACTTCACAGGCAGCAAATGGCTCAATCTTCTTTTGTAGTTCAGCTGGAGCTACTTCTTTGTTGTAATACACACCTTGGGCTTCATCATGGTAAATGAGGTCTTCACCGGCTTCGCACTTTGTTTGAAACTCGTGAGAAAAATCTTTCGTAAAGTCTCCGCCTGAAGCCAGAGCGATAACAGTATCGTTTCCTAAGCCAATGTGTTCAAATATTGCTTGGTAGACACTCTTAGATTTCTCGTAGTACGAGTCCAAATCTTCTTTACTCGCGTGAAAACTATATAAATCTTTCATCCGAAACTCTCGTCCCCGAAGGAGCCCCGACTTTGGTCGCTCTTCGTTGCGGAATTTTGTTTGAATTTGGTAAACCGCAAATGGCAAATCACGATATGACGGTTTCGTTTGTCGGGCAATTGGCGTAATAACCTCTTCGTGTGTTGGGTTCACGATATACCCACCCGGATTCTTCTTCAGCGAGGCATCGTTAGCACCGACTGCCTGCAGCAAAACATCAATGCCAGTACGGTTAGTAGTTTCCCATAATTTCCGCGGTGAAAGCGTCGGCATGAGAAGTTCGGAACCAATAGCGTTCATTTCTTCACGTACAATATTTTCAATTTTCGTGAGAACGCGCCAGCCTAATGGCAAAAAGGTATATACTCCCGCCATCGTTTGATGAATAAAACTCCCCTTTTGCAAGAGGGTCGCGTTTACAGAGTCGAATTCTTTTCCGCCCTTGCTTGTTTTAATGAATGCTTCTTGGTAGCGCATGTCAGAAGTATTTCTTAATGTCTTTGAAAGTAATGAGTACCATCAGTGCAATTAATAGGACAAACCCGGCGGTATGGGCATAGTATTCCACTTTGTTGATTCGCTTGCGCCCCAATACTTTCTCAAACGCGACGAACAAAATACGGCCACCATCAAGAGCGGGAATGGGCAGAATATTAATAATGGCCAAGTTAATACTAATTAAGGCAGTAAATTCAAGGAGATACGATAAGCCTAAATGAGTAGCTTCGTTAGTATAAATGGCAATACCAATCGGGCCAGTAAGTGTCTCATCAAATACGCCTTCGCTAAAAATACGCTGCACAAGGATAGCAAATTGACTCACAATCGCAGCAAACATTTGCCCAGTCCTGACCAAGCCAGCAACAGGTGCCTGCCACCATGGTACTTGTATAAGTCCGGTGGCAGCTAGACTCACGCCCATTGCTCCCTCTCCTTCGGGTGGATTTTCTCGAGCGGCAACTGACACCTCAATATTTTTTCCTTCGCGATTAAGTTCGAGCGATACTTCTCGTCCTAAGCGAGCATCGACACTGGCACTAATATCTTCGATGGAAGGATTTTGAATGCCCGCAATAGAAATAATCCGATCAAATGCCTTGATGCCGGCTTCTTCGGCCGGAGAGCCAGGTACGACATCTAGGATGTAGGATTTCTGATCAACGAGCTGTGCAGTATTTTCATCCGTTACGACTGTCGGTGCGCCAATAGCGGCTTGCCACGACAGAAGTACATACGCCAGTAAAATATTCATAAGAACACCAGCGGCTAAGATAAATACACGCCGGCTGGCAGACTTAGATGCGAAACTTGTAGGAGAAGGATTCGGGTCATCCATGTTCTCTCCTTCAATTTTTACGAATCCGCCGAGTGGTAAGAGGTTAAATGAGTAACGGGTTCCGCGCCAAATTCTAGAAAAAAGTTTGGGCGGAAAACCAAATCCAAATTCTTCTACTTTGCAGCCAGCCCATTTTGCAGCTAAAAGATGCCCCAGCTCATGCACGAGCACGAGGACAAGGAGCATGACTACAAATACGACAATAGCCAAAAGCATGCCTTTCAGCGTATCGCGAATACAGCGCAGACGCCAGTGTATCCTCTCGCTAAATTGCAGCTATATCGGTCTCTTTTTTCTGGACAATTGCGTCAACTTCTTTGCCGGCGTCACCAATCATTTTATCCAATTCTTCTTTGCCGTTATAAAAATCATCTTCAGGCAAATCGCCCTTTTCTCGCTCCTGTTTTAAGAGCCGTAAAGCCTCATCTCTTCCTTGTCGCATACGGACCCGAGCTTCTTCGACTTTATTATGCAAAAGCTTCAGTGTTTGTTTACGGACTTCATCAGTTAATGAAGGAAACACTAACCGAATGATCATACCCTCGACAATAGGCTGCACTCCTAAATTTGCTTCAGTAACTGCTTTTTCAATCGCCTGCATAGTGCCTTTATCATACGGAGAAATAACAAGTGTTCGGGCATCACTACTCGTTACTGACGCAATACTTTGCATCTGATTCCGCGTCCCATAGGCCTCCACCTGAAGGTTGAGAATAATATCTGGCTTTACACGGTTGGAGCGCAGTGAACCAATTTCGTTGTGAAGCCACTCGATGGCCTCCTCCTTCTCTTTATTAAATACATCTTGAGCTTGAGATAATGGCATAAGTAATACTCTAAGTATCCTGAAGGTTGGGCAGGGATGCAAGTAAAACGTCAGCCGCCAGACGAGTGTTCCCGCGAAGGGCTTGGATTTTGTAATAGTCTCGTAAGCGCAAGAAACTCCGGCGCAGCTCTGGTGTTGGGCCTTGTTTTGCTAATTTTTGCTGCAGTGCACCGGCTATCGCCGATATCTCCTCAGTTGTAAGAGGGATTTTCCGTTTCGGGTCGAAGGATGGCAGCTGTCCTATACCTATTGCTACTTCTTTCTCTGCAGCTACCCGCACGGTTTGGCACCGGGAACGAATAGTTGCGAGCAGTCTTCCAGGATAAGCCGTTACTAAAAGGAATCGATTTTGTTTTCCTGTTTCCTCGAGTTCTTTTAAGAGGGCATTCGCGGATGCGGGCAGGAGTCGTTCAGCTCCAGGGATTATAATTATCCGTCGTTTGGTGAGGGCGGTGTGATGAAGACGCAGCAGCAACTCACGTACTTCTTTTACCTTAAGAGAGGAACTGTCACTAGAAAGCTCCAGTATTTCCGTTGTTTTACCATCAAGCTTTTTTGTAAAAGAAGTAGCCACTACGTTAGCTCCTGCTCCCGTTAAAAGCAGTGGTTGAGCTTGTTCTTCTTCTACCCACGCTGCTAGCCTTACTTCGATCGTTTCTTTGTGAGCCATAACAATGCTGGAGCGGCTACAAAAATAGAAGAGTATGTTCCAGTAAGGATTCCTGCCAGCAGAGCGACGACAAACCAACGAATAGTTGATCCGCCGAAAATCAGGAGAGCGACGAGAGTTAAGACAGCTGTAAAGCCAGTGTTAAGTGAACGAGTCAGCGTAAGACCAATAGATCTATTAATAATGGAAAGAAGAGAGTCTTTTTTGTTAAGGGTGCGTTCGCGCGACAAGCGTTCAAATACCACGATTGTGTCGTTTACCGAGTACCCCATAATAGCCAGCTGGGCAGTAACGAAGAGGGTATCAATCGGTGCTCCCCAAAGATGTCCGAATATGACGAATAACGCTGTGATCAGTACTAAGTCGTGGATAAGCGCCCAGGTGGCAGCTACGCCGAATTGCCAGGGAGTAATGAGTCCTTTGGTGCGGCGAAACTCATATGCCAAATATGCGATCATGGCAACCACAACTACGCCTACCGCCACCGCTGTCTTTCGTCGCAGTTCTTGTCCAATGGTTGGACCAATTGTCTCATAGCGGCGCTCTTCTCCCGTCATGATGCCAACCTCCTTTAGGCGTTCAACAATTGCATTCTTCTTTTCGTTATCAATCGTATTAGTACGAAGAATAATGGTTCCGTCTTGGGTTGGCTGTGAAGTCGCAGGTAGTCCAAATTCTTGTTCTAAAACAGCTTGCGCTTCTATCGCCTTTTCTGTTGGTGCTTCTATTTCGATAAGTGATCCGCCAACAAAGTCTATTCCCCACACGGGCCGTAGGACCGCGATAATAATAAGACTCACCACGATTGTTATGGTTGGAACAATGAGCCAGATTTTTGGTGCGGCAATAAGGTTATATTTGTTCATACTGTTTTTGCTTTAGCACCAAGGAGCCATGACCGATGCGTGAATTGCCAAGTAAGAACAGTAGTCAGAATTCCACGAGTGACAACAATAGCGGTAAACATCGACAATATAATACCGATGGCAAAGGTAAGAGCAAACCCGCGGACGATGGAGGTACCAAATCCATATAGGACAAACGCAGAAATAAGACTTGAAATATTGGAAGCCCAAATTGAACTCCACGCCTCTTTAAATCCTTCATTTAGGGAATACGCAATTGATCGACCGGCTCGAAGATTTTCTCGAAAGCGCTCAAAAATGAGGACGTTAGCATCAAGCGCCATACCAATCGACATAATGAGACCAGCAATGCCAGCGAGCGTCAGGGTGACGGGAAAGAGTTTAATAATTGCTAAAAACAAAACGGTGTACATAATTAGAGAAAGTGATGCAATCAGACCTGGTAAGCGATAGTACAATGTCATCCAAATGACGACAGCGGTAAGTCCAATAACACCGGCTAGCAAGCTTTGTTGGAGTGATAGTTTCCCCAAAGAAGGTCCCACGGTTTGTTGACCGATGAGTTCAATGGGTACGGGCAGGGCACCGGCGTTGAGACGCTGAGCGAGTTGACGTGCTTCTGGGAGTGTAAAACCGCCCGTAATAACTGCGCGACCAGCGGTTATCTCCGAATTAACAACCGGAGCGCTAATGGGAACATCATCTAAGTAGATCGCAATTCTTTTTCCAATACTTTCTCGAGTTAACTGAGCAAACAGGTCAGCGCCTTCACCATCAAATTCCAAGTTTACCTGGGGCTGTCCAGAGAGTTGATCAAAATCTACCGTCGCTCGGCTTAGGTGACGACCGGAAAGCTCAGTCCGTTCAAATAAGGGTCCTAAGATTGCAGGATCAGCTGCATCTGTATTGATTGGTACTTCTCCTTCACTTTCTACTTCTCGACGGAAATCCAATTGTGGAGTCTCGCCAATAAGACGAATGGATTCTTCGACGTCAAATACGCCAGCCAGCTCCACAATTACCCGGTATTCATTTCCCACCTTATTCGTTTGAATAACTGGCTCCGAGACACCAAAAACATTAACGCGACGTTCAATGACGTCACGAACACCACCTAAAGCTTCATCGGGGTTTTCAATCTGCTCTTCATCTATAGTAGCTCGGTATACCAAATGGGATCCCCCTTGGAGATCAAGTCCTAGTTTTAAGTTTAAATCTCGCTGAAATGCGCCTAAAGAAATGGACGGATGCCATGGACTAGCCACCCACGCCGATAGGCCCACCGCCAGCACGAGTAATACAGTACTTATTGTCTGTTTTCGATTGCTGAATTTCATCTACAAAAATTCTACTCTGGGTTATCCTCGCTGGCTAGCACCTTTAGAGCTAAAAAGTTGTCTTGGGTATTTTCACGTGGTTCCGGAACAATGTACACATCATCTCGATGTGAGAAAAGGCTGAGGATTTGTTGTAGCTGTTCTTTACTGGGAAATCGCTCGGTCGTAAAATCATTGTCAGTAATACCGCCATGTGAGTCAGTTCCGTTATATGGTGGCTCTACTGTATTGATGTGAATAAGACGAGTGGCTGGTGCAATCTTCTGGGTAAATGAGAATAACCGCTTCCATATCTCTTGCGTGTTGTCAGTCTCTTTCGAAATTTGCCCGGTGGTATGTGTCAGGTCATTTGCGATGAAATTTCCTTGAACGGTTAGTTTTTCCATCATCGGTAGGGACGCATTTCCTGGGTCATATATCCGGCTTCGCCCGGCCATGTATTCGGTATTTTCTTTTCCGGGGAGAGTTTCAATGGTGAGAAGGATAGATTTTTCTTTTGCGTAGAACTGTAGCTCACGCGCACCCTCCAGAAGTAACGTTTCTGCTAGTTCAGCTGAGGTAGACGCTTTATTTTCCGGTCCTTGGGTGTTTGCTTCGAAATTAAGCCGTTCTATTGCCTGAGCTCCCGGGTGAATGTTTACGTATACCGCTTGAATATCTGCGGCAATATCAATCGTTTGCTTTATCTGCCGGATAGTTTCTGTCCGAATAGCCTCATCAGCTGTCATTAGATTCGTTTTGTAGCGACCTTCTACTAATCCCCAATGATGTAATCCAATACGGACGTCTCGATCTTGCAGCCAGGTAAATATCTCGTTGTATGGTTTCTGCTCCGTAACATTGAACCAAATCTCACACATCTTCGCACCATGTTTAGTGATAGCCTGTTGTCCCTCGGCGAAATTTTTCGGGCCGGTTTTAAATCCGAGAACCACAGGATTAAGCCCGATGTTCAGGGGCGTTTATAAGCCCACACTTTTTATATTTCTTGCCAGAGCCGCAAGGACACGGATCATTTCTTCCAACGTTTTTGTTGGGGTTGGTAAGGGTATTACTGCCCGGAGCAGCGGTGGCTGGTCGTTGTGGGCTAGCTGCACTATCAGTGGGAGAAGCGTCTTCCATTGAAGTCGATGCATGAATAGCCTGTCCTTTAGGAATAGCACTTTGACGGATAAATTCAGCGTGAAAGACGGTTTCTACAAACGAACTCTTAATCGTATCGAGTAACTGTTTAAATAAGCGGTGACCTTCTTTTTGGTATTCGACTAGAGGGTCACGTTGACCGTACCCACGTAGTCCAATACCGGTGCGCAGATAATCCATGGTATCGATGTGTTCCATCCACAGCGTATCAATCGAGCGAAGCGCCGCGGCTACCTCCAATTTTTTCATTGTTTCTTCACCCATCTCAGTCTGTTTTTGCTGTAGCCGCTCTTTGAGCTCATCTATGGCTACTTTCTTAAGCGACTCTTGAATTTCCTCGACACTTTGCTCCTGTCCGGCAGTTCGCGTTGTTTCGAGCTTCTGCTTAATATCTGCTCCAGATTTTCCAACCAGGCTTTGTACTACTTCAGCGATTTCCTTTATATTCCATTCCTCCGGTGTTCCTTCACTGGTATGGGTAGTAACGAGTTGCTCTGCTTGTTCGGTCAGTAGACTCTCGAGACGGTCATGGGTCGACATTTCTTCTATGGTTGGTTCTCGCCACGTTCCGTGTTCTAAGAGACCACGACGAAGAGTATAGATGGCATTACGTTGTCGGTTCATTACGTCGTCGTATGACAAGACCTGCTTACGCATATCAAAGTAGTGTCCTTCTACCCGCTCCTGGGCACTTTCAATAGCTCGACTTACCATTTTGTTTTCGATTGGTTCATCTTCCGGTACTTTCAGGCGACCCATTAAGGACTTAATACGCTGACCGCCGAAAATACGCATAACATCGTCATCCATACTGACATAAAATTGAGATTCCCCTGGGTCACCCTGACGACCACTACGTCCACGGAGCTGGTTATCGATACGACGAGCTTCATGTCGCTCTGTTCCTAGTACAAGTAAACCGCCTAGAGCAGGAACTTCCTTACCCAATTTAATGTCAGTACCACGGCCAGCCATATTAGTAGAAATAGTGACGGCACCAGCCTGACCAGCTTGGGCCACAATCTCAGCTTCCCGCGCGTGTTGTTTGGCGTTGAGTACTTCGTGCTTTACTCCTTCTTTCTGAAGCAGAGCGGAGAGATATTCAGATTTTTCAATGGCGATTGTACCGACCAGTACGGGTTGACGCTTCTGGTGGCGCTCTTTTATCTCTTTAACAACAGCCTTATATTTCGCTGATTCGCTTATGAAAATCTTATCTGCTTTATCCTGACGTACCATGTTCTGATTAGTCGGGATGATGGCAACATCAAGGTTATATACCTTCTCAAATTCTTCCGCCGACGTTTCCGCCGTTCCAGTCATTCCAGCTAGGTGCTTATACAGACGAAAATAGTTCTGAAAGGTAATAGAGGCAAGGGTGCGGCTTTCTTGTTGTACTTTGACTCCTTCTTTCGCTTCTAGCGCCTGATGCAATCCTTCGGAATAACGTCGTCCCGGCATCAGGCGACCGGTGAATTCATCTACGATAATAACTTGTCCTTCCTGAACGACATAATCTTTATCTCGGTGATATAGCGTATGGGCTCGGAGGGCTTGCTCTAAATGATGAACGAAGCGAACACCTTTATCGGCGTAGATGTTATCGATACTGAGGAGCTCTTCTACTTTAGAAATACCTTCGTCAGTTAATGTGGCCGCTCGTCGTTTTTCATCAATATTGTAATGCGTGTTCTCAATGAGACGCGGCACGAGCTTGGAAAATTGTTGGTAGAGATCAGTAGATTCAGTGTCGGGAGCGGAAATAATAAGCGGAGTTCTCGCTTCATCAATTAAAATGCTGTCGACTTCATCAACTAGGGCAAAATGAAGACCACGTTGTACTAGCTGTTCCATGCTCTGGGCCATATTGTCACGGAGGTAATCAAACCCAAATTCATTGTTGGTGCCATACGTTATGTCGGCGGCGTAGGCTGCTCGCTTTTCGTCCGAAGACTGCCCAGCCCGAATCGTGCCAACCGTTAAACCAAAGAATTCATATACCGGTCGCATCCAGTCGGCATCGCGCTGAGCTAGGTAGTCGTTAACCGTAACTAAATGCGCACCCTTTCCAGTAAGAGCGTTCACAATAATAGGAAGGGTAGCAACTAACGTCTTACCTTCACCTGTCTTCATTTCAGAGATGGTGTTATTGAGGAGAGCTAAGCCGCCTAAGAGCTGCACATCAAAGTGACGCATTTTGATCGTGCGCTTGGATGCCTCACGAACAGCGGCAAAGATTTCCGGTACAACGATATCTAATTCCTCACGGTTTTTGCCTTTATGCTGCATTACTACCTGCTTTAAGGCATCGTCGGACAACTCAGCCATTTTGGTGTCGAGAGCCGTAATTTCTGCTACCCGGGGCCGATATTTCTCCGCTTGCTTTTCATGGCGAGATGTGCCAGAAAAACCTAATTTACTCAGAAATGACATATGTCGGAAGTATCAGGGATTAGGCTGGTACGGGCAAGTATATATGCAAAAAGCCTTTTTCAGGTTGTTAAACCGAATCTTAGGATGTATCCCTCCTTTATCGCTGCACTCCCCCGCCGTGCCGTTTATTTTTGTCGTGTGCTTTCTTCAGTTCTTTCTGTATAGCATCAATTGCCTCATCAAGAGCAGTTTGAAGGGAAGAATCGCTGCGTTCCGATCGAAAGAGTTGTTTTCCTTGCTCTACTCGAATAATACAAGTAACGGTTTCTCCTGCGCTGCGAAGAGTGTGCCGTTCAAGTGAGACGTCGGCTACAAACGGTATTTGGATATGCTTCTCTAGGCGATCTAACTTTTCATCCATCTGCTGCCGATCCAGGTCACTTACTTCGAGATTATGCGTTCGTAGTGAGTATTTCATAAGAATGTATTTTAAGAACTAAAGTGTACTTCCAGTATGTTGTTTGCGTAGTACTTCTTCAACCACATTCCGTAGACTGCTTCGAAAGTATGAGCGGGAAAACTTGAGCGCCTGCTCTTGCAATACACTGGGGTTAAACGACTCTCTTTTTTGCAGAAACTTATTAATTGCTTCTGCCAGCAACTCCATAACGGGTTCCCGGTACAGAATACCGTGTTTGCCGTCTTCGATGATCTCCGGTGCACCACCTGCGGCTGGAGTAATAACCGGCGTTCCACAGGCTAAAGATTCTACGGTTGCCATACCGAAGTCCTCAATCCCTGGTTGCAAGAGTGCCCACGCCCCTCGGTATTGCAGCCGCAGTTCCTCATCAGAAATTTTCCCGAGAAAAGTTGTAGCTGGACCAGCTAAGTTTTTGAGACGAGCATAGTCTTGTCCGACACCGGCAATATGCAGCGGCAACCGAAGTTTTTCACATATGGCGATTGCTTGGTCAAATTGTTTGGCAGGAGTAAGTCGTCCTACGCACAGGAAATACTCTTTCTTTTGTGAGGTATACGCGGGTGAATAAAAGTCCGTTGCTACCGGCGGATATATAACGGTACTTTCTCGTCGGTAATATTTGCGGAGTCGTGCTTGCGTGTATTTAGAATTTGCCACAAAAATATCTGGTCGCTGGCCAGCCGCGAAGTCAGCCATTTTTAGAAAATGTTGAGCTACTTTTTCAAATATGCCACCGCTGTGCCGCTCCCATATGTATCTCGTGGGTGTGTGACAGTACGAAATGTGTGGGACGTACGAACGGGTAACAATACCTTTGGCAAAGGCACTTGATGAGCTAATTACTAAATCGTATTTAGACAGATCAAGTCGCTCGGCAGCATGCAGAAGAAGGAGTGCGAGTCGACGTGGGTGCTGACGAAACCATACAGGAAACTTTTGTAAAAACGTTGTACGGATACGATATCTTTTTCCATCGACGGTAATAAAGGGAGTATTACTGGCATATAAGGCATATATATGAGCACGTGGAAATACTCGTATAAGTTCCTCGAGAACTCGCTCCGCTCCCCCCCGCCGGACCAGCTCATCGTGCACTAAGGCAACCTTTAGATCCCCCAAAGACATCAATTCACAATACCCGTGCCTTACTTTGTGAGCAAGATGCTGCGCTTATATGTCTCTAAGTTATCCAGTGCCGCCCCGGCACCCTTTACAACACATACTAGTGGGTCATCGGCAATATATACCGGCACCGCCGTACCGTGAGATATGAGTTGATCAATATTTTTTAGAGCGGCTCCGCCACCGGTCAACACAATACCTTTGTCTATAATATCAGCCGAAAGTTCTGGCGGTGTATCCTGTAAGACGTGTTTTATCGTTAACATAACCTCTGAGAGCGGTTCACGTAGCGCTTCAGTAACTTCATGAGAGGAAATAACAGTTTCTTTTGGTAGGCCAGTTGCGACATCACGTCCGCGAACACTTAAACTTTCTGGCTCTTCCTCAGGGATAGCGGAACCAATTTCCTTTTTAATAAACTCAGCGGTTGGCTCACCAATAACCAGGCCATATCGTTTCCGAATATGTTCAATAATAGCGGCATCAAATACATTTCCGCCTACACGTGAAGAGTGAGCTGAAACCACACCCCCTAAAGAAATAACCGCAGCTTCAGTTGTGCCACCACCAATATCTACGATCATGTGGCCTGAACTTTCACCAATGGGAATATTGGCACCAATAGCAGCGGCAACTGGCTCTTTAATGAGATAGACAGATTTCGCACCAGCCGACAGAGTTGCGTCTACGACCGCGCGGCGCTCCGTACTAGTAATATTGGCCGGTACAGATACAAGTACCTCGGGGCGAAAGAATTTTACTGAAGCCCCTGTTTGTTTAATGAGATAGCGAAGCATAGCTTCAGCAATACGGAAGTCAGCAATAACGCCATCCTTGAGTGGTCGATGAGCGGTAATTGTTTCTGGAGTGCGTCCGATCATTTGTTGTGCCTGTCTGCCAATAGCCAGCACAGCGTTATTATCAGAAGAAATAGCAACTACTGATGGCTCATTGAGTACGATCCCTTTTTTCGGGACGTACATAAGGGTGTTTGTTGTACCAAGATCAATCGCAATTTTTCGTGTAAGTGCCATATCCGTAAGTGTTCTGTTTACCTTTTAACTTGCAATGACGTTAATGTCTGCTCCAATTGCTCGCAAACGTTCTGGGAGACGAGCGTATCCTCGTTCAATAATTTCAGCTTCTTCAATAATGGTATTTCCTGTCGCTAAGAGGCCCGCCATCATAAGTGTGGCTCCTGCCCGAATGTCTAAACTGGGGATACGTTTACCAGATAATTTGCTGGGGCCGGTAATAATAACACGGTGAGGGTCACAAATGACTGCCTTTGCTCCCATCTTTTGTAATTCATGGATATATCTAAATCGTGCCTCGTACATTGGGTCATGAATGAGGCTATTACCTTCAACTTGCGTTGCCAAAAGACCAAAAGGCGCTTGCAAATCAGTGGCCAGGCCTGGATGTGGCAAGGTTTTGATAGAAAAGCTACGGAGACTCGAAGGACTAACTGTGACGTCGGCGTAACCATCATCTCGCATCTCCATCTCGTATTTCACGCCAATGTAGTCAATCTTTTTAAAGAATGACAGCAAGTCATTTACTGGAACACTAGTAACAGTAAGCTCGCTGCCCAAAGCGGCTGCCAAAAGTATAAAAAATCCAGCTTCAAGCATGTCAGGAATATTAGAAAACTCCGCTCCCGACAATTTTTTAGATCCCGTTATTGTAATGCGGTGCGTTCCCGCTCCTTCTACCGTTGCCCCCATCGCTGACAATAAATGAGCAAGTGCAGCAACGTGCGGCTCAGCAGCAGCCATCTCAATAGTGGTTGTGCCTGGCAATGTAGCGGCTGCCAGCAGTGTGTTTTCTGTAGCAGTGACAGATAATTCTCCCAGTACCACTCGCCCGGCCTTCATATTTTCTCCATCAATTTCAACGAGTCCTTCTCTCAGAGTTACTACTGCCCCAAGTTGCTCGAAGGCGTCCAGATGAACATCAATAGGTCGTGCACCAATAATGTCGCCGCCGGGCAGAGGTAAGGCAGCGCGACCAGTTCGACCCAGGAGTGCACCTAGTAATAATATAGATCCACGCAGTGCTCGAACTGTTTCCTCGGGTAAGTTATCAGCAGAAATAGTAGAGGCCTTTACTGTAAGAGTGTCTTCAGAAGGAGTAGAAATTAAAGCACCCATGCGCGTTAAAATCTCCTGCATGGCAGTGGTGTCGCGAATGGGAGGAATATTATGTAAAGTAACCTCCTCCCCCGTTAAGAGGGTAGCCGCAAGTAAGGGAAGGGCAGCATTTTTTGAGCCAAGGACTGGTATCTGTCCAGACAGCTTGGCGGGGCCGTTTAAACTAAATGATGACATGGATTAAAGATACTAGATGCAAGATACAAGTTCCACGCTTATGATAAGGATATGAATCGGGTTATCCGAAGACTGCTTTTAATTGGCGCTTGCGTATTTTTTGCCCTCGCTGCTCCAGCGATAATTCTTTACGCTATTGGCTATCGTTTCCAGCTACAAAGTCAACCACGGCAAGTTGGTGTTCTTCTTATTGAAACAATTCCACAAGATGCAGTCATTGAAATTGACGGCACTCAAGTTGGCACATCCCCCGAGGCTGTATCTAATTTACCCGAAGGAACGACGGCTGTTCGGATAGTGAAAGACGGATATGTTCCGTGGGAAAAACATATTCCTATTGAGCCAGCTCGTGCTGTCGAATTAAGAACAGTTCGTCTCTTCCCAGAAAATACGTTAGCACGCTCCATCGCTGCTGACATAACTGCTTTTTCTTTGTCCCCAAGTCGTCGACTGATTGCAGCGACAGACAGCCAGCAGCGACTACATATTTTAGATCAGACTGGCGAAAGTGTAGCTGATCCACTGACGCTTCAAGGTACGTCCCAGCATTTATTATGGTCTTCAGATAGCACTGCTCTCATCGTTGAATACACCACTGGTAATCGCGAACTCGTACATGTTGCTGATCTGGGACTGACTCGGGAAGCGCTGCCATCCTTAGCAACCGCTGGTTCTTTTGTATGGGATCCGAGGTTGCCAGGGAGGCTACTTGCACTCACTACGAATGGCAGCCTGCGTTCCTATAGCACCGCTACCAAGGCGTTTACCAACATTGCAGAAGGAGTGAATCTCTTTGCCTTAACGAGACGACAGATTGTGGTATCGAATGAGAATGGCGCCTTGCAGTGGTATTCATTAACTGGAGACCTACAGCATGAGCAGGCATTTCCAGAGCTCGGTGAAATAACTCGAATAGTAGCTGCGCCGACGGGACTGGTGGCGGTGCAAAATACGAACGGTAATTTATTCGTTCTTGTTCAACAGGAAGTACTGCCCGTAGCCGATAGTGGTGAGATCGTTGGATTTTCTCCCAGCGGACAGGTATTACTCGTACGAAAAGGGCCAAGTGAACTAGCCGTGTTTAATGCTGCCGATGAGCGAGCGACGTATCTTCCTTATCGCAGTCTACATACGATCTTGCATCTGTCCCGTCCCATTCGTGACCCGCAATGGTTTGCGGGTAGTATGCACATTGTATTTCAGGCGGATGACGAGATTATTATTTCGGAAATAGATACGCGAGATGCACCGCGCCAGTATTCTCTCGACAGTACTAATACTGGCGACGCGCGAGCATCTGTCGGTGAAGCTGGACGTGAAATGTTTTATCTGAAACGAACTGGAGATAATACGGCCCTGTACTTAAAAGACTTATTACTCGAAGAAGACAAATAAAAAAGCCGCGGGAAGCTCGAAAGCTTTCGGCGGCATACGTTTCTTGGGAAGTGAGAAATATGGCTAAGTCTAAGCCATAAGTTCTTCCCGCAAGATCATAATTTCCTTTGGAGCCTCAATGCCAAACTTGGCTGAGCCACCACTGGCTGCAGTTACCATGATGCGAATCGAAGGGAGGATCCAAAAGACTTGTCCTGGTTTTCGCGTAAGGACGAGGTTCCCCGACTTCTTCACGGGAGTGGTCGAGGATTCGTCAGCAAGTATTTCCCCGCGCACAACACGAAGATTTGGAGCATTGACCAGAATCTTAACCCTCGCCTCACTGGCCCTGAGAAGCTGTACAAAGATCTGATCATCCATGAAAAACCGTTCACCTTCGTTCCGCTTGATTACAAGCATTGGAATCCTTTCACAGAAAATCGTCGCCCCGGGCGACAGAGAACATAAGAACTCCGACAATCGAAGTTCGCCTACCCCACAAATTATCACAAATATATCTTGTGTCAAGGGTATCGAAGAAATCCACCCCGGGGAGTGGACTTCTTAAAATAGGTTACCGCTTGCTGAACTGAGGAGCGCGACGGGCACGTTTAAGACCTGGCTTTTTACGCTCTTTCGCTCGTGGATCGCGGGTAAGCAATCCAGCCGCTCGTAGCGCCTTCCGATAACCCTCGTCTGAAGTCAGGATAGCGCGAGCAATTGCAAGTGATGCAGCATCTGCCTGGCTATTCTTTCCCCCGCCATATATACGAAGTCCAAAACCGAACACATCATCTTGAGAAGTAGTCTTAAGAGGACGAATGACAGCATTCTGCATCGCCTCGGTTGGAAAATATGTTGTAAAAGCAATTCCGTTTACCGTACGTTCTTTTGGTGTAGTTGAAAGTTGCACCTGAGCCACCGCTTCTTTGCGACGACCTAAACCATATGGACGATCTTTCTTTGCATCAGTCATAGCTAGTCTTTCTTTATTACAGCTTTAATCTGAGCTTCGTGTGGATGCTCCATGCCAGTGTAAATCTTGAGGTGTTGCAAGCGTCGTGGGCGCAATGAATTTTTAGGTAGCATACCCATAACAGCATCCTCAATAACCTTACATGGGTCACGCTCCATTTGTTCTCTCAGTGACCGGGATCGAATACCACCGGGATATCCACTGTAGCGGTAGTATTTTTTATCCTCCATTTTAGCTCCCGTTACCTTCAGATTTTCTGCGTTAGTTACTATTACATATACTGGTGAAACCAAGTTAGCGGCGTAGTCAGTGCGGTGCTTACCCAAAAGTAAACCAGCAACATCAGTGGCGAGACGACCCAAAACCTTAGAACTAGCATCCATTTGATGCCATTCGGCGTTGGGATTGATATATATTTTTTCTGGTTTCTTAGCCATACGTAGATTATGTGTGAGCGATTTAGTCGACAAAGTCAACCCGTACCTCTTGGGCGTTGTCTTTACGAGTACGAGGTAGCTTGGTTAGTCGGAGGTATCCTCCGGGGCGACTCTTAGCGTCCTTTGCTACCTTCACTAACTGTTCAACGTGATCCCGTCCCTGGAGAATAGCTAAAAGTTTGCGGCGTCGTGCTAAGGTAAGCTCTTCTTTCGCGGTCGTCATAAGCGGCTCAAAGAACTTCTTGAGTTCTTTTCCTTTTGCTTCAGTCGTGACGATACTGTGGTGAGTTAGCAGTGACTTACTGAGGGTTCGCAAAAGCTGACCACGATCAGCGGCGGTACGACTTAATATTCGATTTCCATGTCTATGCTTCATTGCTTGTTTCTTCAGTAGTCTTATTTTGACGCTTGATATAATCCTCGCGAGCACCAGTTAAATCCTCGACTGCTTTTACGCCAAGGCCAGGAATGTCGCGGATCTGTTCATCCGTCAGGTCGAGAACTTGTTCCACTGTCGTAATGCCAACTCGCTCGAGTGCATTGTGAACGCGAGAAGGTAGCTGCAACAGATTCAAAGTGTTCTTAGGAATAGGAGTCTCCTCTGGAGTTTCTTCAACCGGAACTTCGGCTACACGTTCCGCTGTTAGTTTAGTTGCGAAGTCACCCGTAAGTTCCGCAAAGTGATCTTTTAGAATAGAAGCGGCTTGTCGTAATGCTTGTTCTGGAGTGATAGTGCCGTCAGTCGTAATAATCATTTTCAAAGCATGATAATCTGTCTCCTGTCCAACACGAACGTTCTCAAGCGTGTAACTGACGCGCTCAACTGGAGTGAAGGCGGCATCTAAGGCAATTGTGCCAATCGGACGTTCTTTAGAAGCTTGCGCTTCTGATGGAACATAGCCACGACCACGCTCCACGGTGCAGATAATATCGAGGCTTGCCTTTTTATCGGTCAGGGTAGCGATGTGGTGGTTAACATTTGAAATTGTAACTTTCGGAGGAGTTTTAAAATCTCCTGCTTTGGCTTTCTTTTCACCGCTCACAGTGAGGCGAATTTCTACCGGCTCATCAACTTCGCTGGATACGCGTATGCCTTTAATATTGAGCATAATATTCAATAAATCTTCCTTTACGCCTTCGATCGTTGAGAATTCATGGTCAGCTCCAGCAATACGCATTTGCGTAACAGCAGCACCTGGCAATGAAGAAAGCAGCACACGCCGTAAGGCATTGCCGACAGTTGGGCCGTAGCCCGGATAATATGGTTGGATGGTGAAGCGGGCGGTATTTTTACCCTCTTCCTCAGCCGTAACCGAATCTGGTAAGTAAATTGGCTCTAACATAGATAAATAGCGCTTAAGAGATAATGCTTAACGAGCAAAGAACTCGACGATTGCCCGGATATCGACCCCTAAATTAGCCTCCTCATGAGTGGGGACGCCGGTAATCGTAAAACCAAACTCCGCTGGATTAAGTGAAATCCAAGACGGTGGACGAACATTCTGCATACGTTTATCAAAGTTACTAAAGTAGGAAGCACTTTTCTTAGTTTCGCGAACCTGTACCACATCACCTTTTTTCAGTTGGTACGATGGAATATTTACAGCATGTCCGTTCACTGAAAAGAAACGGTGTGAAGCCATCTGCCGAGCTTGAGCACGAGTCTGCGCAAAACCAGCGCGGAAAATAGCGTTATCGAGGCGACTTTCCAGCATGCTGATCATACGAGGACCAGTCTCTCCACGAGCACGACGAGCAGAAAAGAAGTATCGCTTGAGTTGTCCTTCGCGAATACCAAAAATCTCTTTCAGTTGCTGTTTTTCTTGCAGCTGAGTCCCATATCGACTTCGTGGTCGACGACGCTTTTGCTGAGATTGCTGGGGGTTAAAAGGCATAAGAAAAATTAGACACGACGACGTTTACGCGGACGAACGCCGTTGTGTGGGATAGGAGTTAAATCACGAATAGATAAAATGGTAATACCAGCGGCACCAAGCGAGCGAATAGCAGAATCACGAGCACTTCCAATTCCTTTTACGCGAATATGTGCCTCGGTTAGGCCATATGGCTTTAAGCGCTCCAAGGCTTCGCCCACTGCCTGTTGGGCGGCAAAAGGAGTGCCTTTGCGAGCACCGGCAAATCCGGCTCGACCAGCGCTGCTTTGAACCAATACGTTACCCGTAAGGTCAGTGACTGAAACAATAGTATTGTTGTAGGTAGATTGAATGAAGACCACTCCCTGCGGTACTTTGCGAGAACGTGTTTTCTTTTTCTTCGGATTTGTTGCCGGTGTAGTAGCCATAAAGAGGATTACGTTTTCTCAGCTGATGGACGACGTCCGCTGCCAGCTGTTTTACGAGTATTTCCACGAACGGTACGAGAATTTGTCTTGGTGCGCTGACCACGAACTGGTAAATGCTTACTGTGTCTTTGTCCCCGCCAGCTACCGATATCTTTGTGGTGCTTAATATTCATAGTAACTTCGCGACGAAGTTCTCCTTCTACTTTGATCTTGGACTCAATATATTCGCGAATCTTCTGCTCTTCTGCGCTAGTAAGATCTTTAACTTTTACATTTTCGGAAATACTAAGTTCGCGCAGAATACGAGCACTTAAACTCTTGCCAATACCATACACAGCGGTGAGACCAATCACTGCTCGTTTGTTATCTGGAATATTAATGCCGGCAATACGAATCATAATTATCCTTGTCGTTGCTTATGTTTCGGGTTTTCGCAAATAACATGCACGCGTCCTTTACGACGGACGATCTTGCACTTAGCACATATTTTCTTGGCGGATGCGCGTACTTTCATACCTCAATATTACATTCGCACTGTTATTCTGCCTTTAGAGAGATCATAGGGTGACATTGCAACCTTTACACGATCGCCGGGCATAACCCGAATTCGATGCATTCGCATTCTTCCGGAAAGATGGCCGATAATTTCATGACCACTATCTAGCGTTATACGAAATTGCGTGTTTGGAAGAGTCTCCGTTACTTCGCCCTCAACTTCGACTGTGTCCTGTTTTGACAGAAAATGTGCCTTAAAAATAAATGCTCCGCACCACGCAGAGCCTATAAGCAAACCATTAAAAGCTGCTCATTCCAAGGTCTTGCGGTGCAGTAAAAGTACCTTACCAAGCCCCCGTTTACTTGTCAAACAGGCCTTCTTACGGTTGGCGGTCGGATACCAGATTTACCTCAATTCGCTTTTCAATGCGAGGAATTCCGAGGGCCCAGAAAGGAGAAAGTTTAACTTCTACTCCTTCTACTCCCGGCAGACTTTCAAGGTAACTGCGAGCCTCTTCTTCACTTCGTCCAGCCAGTTTTTCTTGGAGTGTATCGATCGAAAAGGTTGGGATAGTGGTGTGCGTCACCCGAACGTTGAGGTCAGCCTCTCCCTTTTCCCAGTCTACGTTACCCACGGACTTTGTGTAGGAGATAGGCTCTGGGAACAGCATGTATTCGTCGTCTAGTCGAGCTTCGAGGGCACCGCGGAGGGATTCTTCTAGAGCAGTTTCTTTATAGGCAAATACACGCACTGCTACATCAGCTTTATATGGAATTGCCTCTTGCTGTGTTCCTTCCTTCGCGTCTGTTTCAAATGCCTTAATTTCACCAGTCCAGCTTTCCTCCAAAATGGTGAACTCATCTGTTAATTGTGCTCGAATTTCTTGCTCAATCTGTGTTTTAGCTGTAGCTCCGGCACTTTCGCGAGCAGCGGTGAGATCAGCTTCTCGCACAACTAATACTTGCTCTCCACTTCCACCTGTAAGCTTCGTGTCGACCATAGCATATACAAGAGACTGAGAAGCCGTATCGAGCGCAGCGAAATTTAGTCGCTGCGGCTCAATATTTCCCCCTTCGCCTGCTAAGTCTGCTTCAATTGCTACGGTAACTGCTCCTTGTGGAGGAATAATGGCATGAGTCTGCATGTAAAAAAGTGTGCCATCCTCAGTTACAAGGCGACTACGTTCTTTAATTTTCTGTTCATCAATAGTTCCGTTCACAATCCGAGCAACACCAGTAGCTTTAGCGCCAACCGTTTCGGTGCTGGTTACCGGTGCGGCTCCTTCAACATGAACTTCTCGAGAAAATACGGTTGCGGGAATAACACCTGTCTGCGGATTATCTGTTTGCTGCAGCGTTAAGGTTTCGTCGAGCAGAAGTGGGGCAGTTTTGAGCGCTAAAGTAATGGTCGCTTTGGGTAAGAATAAATAAACAGCCAGACCCAAGACAACAATTATAAGGCCGCTGATAACAGCAATAAGCTTTCGCTCTCTACCACCTAAACGCATAGAGGTTGTTTTGGATTTCGTGCGAACAACGGGAGTTACATTTTTGAATTGATTAGCAGAAGAAGTAACTGGTTTTGAAGTAGGTCGAGAAATGGAAGCAGCTTTTAATTTTTCAACAGCCCCAGTTAGTAACTTAGGGCTACTCGTTTTTTTCGGTACAAGTTTGGGAACATTTAATGCAGCAACAGGAACTTTCGCACCAGGTAATTTTTTCGGTGGTTTTGTGTACAACTGCTTTGGACTAGGAAGACTCTCCGGTGGAGTAAATGGCTCTTTTGAATCCTTCGGTTTATTTGGCCTAATATCTTGCATTAGCACTAGTGTAGCACAATGAGAAGCTGAGCCAACCCGATGAAATTAGGTAAGAAAAAGAACCCTTAACGCATCCCACGCTGGGAAGGGGTTCTTACGGAAGCGTTTGCTTCAACTCTATTCAGATCTTCAGACCAAGGATCTGAATAGAGGTAAGTAGGATAATGCCGACTATTACGCCACTAAGGACGAGCCCAGTGGCAACGGTAGCAGAGGCCACCGTCCACTTACCCTGAATAGCGTCCCTAAGTCCATACCCCACCACAATGCCGAAGCATCCCGCCAGCTCCCACCACGCCCGTAGCATTCTCATGGGTTTCTCCTATAGGTTATTGATTGTATAGAGCAACTGAAACCCTGTTATTATATACCTAATATTACGAATTTGTCAAGGACAGTTACCCGAGGATAGCCTTAATACGTCTAATTCCTGCACTGGCAGACTCTTCTTTTTTTATCCTAAACATTCCCAACTCTCCAGTATTAGCTACGTGCGGCCCACCACAAATCTCACAGGAAAAATCTCCCATTGTATATACACTCACTTTATCGCCGTACTTGTGCTCAAACAGACCAAGTGCCCCTCGTTTCTTTGCTTCCTCCACCGTCATTTCTTCGCGTGTTACTAACATCTTTTCTTGAATTTTCTGATTCACCAAATCTTCAACGGCTTTAATCTGATCAGGAGTCATTTTGTTGGGATGTGAAAAATCAAAACGGAGACGTTCAGGTGTAATATTGCTGCCACGTTGTAATACGTGATCACCCAACACGGTGCGCAGAGCCTGATGAAGTAAGTGAGTGGCGGTATGGTAGTGAACCGACTTTTCAGAATGATCAGCAAGACCTCCTTTAAATTTCCCAGCGGCCGCCGTGCGAGATTTTGCTTGGTGAGCAGATAACGCCTCTTTAAATCCGGTAAGATCAAGTGTCAGCCCAGCCTTTTGTGCCAGTTCCTGGGTGATTTCTACTGGCAGGCCGTAGGCCTCGTACAGACGAAATACATCAACACTGGCAATAGTATTACCAGAGGATTTACTGCGGGCAATTCTATCAAATTCACGAAGGGCGCGATCGAGTGCAGTATCAAACTTGTCTATTTCCTTCTTTAGTTGCTCAGAAATATGAGTGGCGTGTTGCTGAAGCGATGGATAAGCCGCACCGTACTCGCTAATTATAATCGCAGCGCCAGCAGATAACACTTCGCTCGCATTTTCAGTTACTCCCAGTTCACGAAGAGCTAGGACGGCACGACGAATTAGGCGACGCAGAACATACCCTTGATCTTTTGTGTCGGGTACAACGGGTTGATTATCTCCCAATACAAAAGTGGCGGCTTTAATATGATCGGCCAGCATCCGACGAGCCCGTTCATTCGAGGTCTTTGTGTATGCGTCTACATGCTTCATAAGAAGTGTAAAGCTGTCGATATCGTATATAGAGGTCAAACCATTCAAGACCATTACTGTACGCTCAAGTCCCATACCAGTATCTACGTTTTGTTGCGGGAGTTCTTCATATGAGCCGTCCGCCTTGCGGTCAAACTGCATGAAGACGTCATTCCAAATTTCCACCCACTTCTTATTACTCGGCTCAAAGACTTGTGGCGCTTCGTCCTCCCCGACCCAGTAAAACATTTCGGTATCTGGCCCTTGGGGCCCAGGTTGCTTACCACCAGCTGGCCACCAATTATCTTCTTTCCCTAAATACGCAATTCGATCTTCGGAAATGCCAAGCGATTTCCAAACTGAAGCAGATTCTTCATCGCGTGGTGAATCATCATCACCGGCAAATACGCTCACAGCCAGCCGTTTCACATCCAGTCCAAGCCATTCCTTCCCAGTTAAAAATTCATAACTCCAAGTAATAGCATCTTTCTTAAAATAATCACCTAGTGACCAGTTACCCAACATCTCAAAGACAGTGGCATGAGTAGTATCTCCCACCTCTTCTATATCCGTCGTTCTCAGGCATTTTTGAACATCCGTGAGGCGTTTCCCGGCCGGATGCGGTTGTCCTTTGAGATAGGGAACGAGTGGATGCATGCCGGCGGTTGTAAACAAAACTGACGGATCATTTTCTGGTACGAGGGGGGCTGAGGGAATCCGCGTATGCCCCTTTGATTCAAAAAACTTCTGATACAACTCGCGCAGTTCGTTGCTTGTAATATGTTTTGCGTTCATAGTGCTTCTTTCGTACTATAGCGCTGGGCAGAATTCAATGCACATTGATAAAGGGAGTGAACATGAAAGCGCTACTTATTACTCAGGAGGTTGGAACAAGTGGAATTGATTCAATCAATCTATCTGACGGTAACTGGGACCAATATCGCTTGCTTATCGACTCTGGGCGAAAAAGTTTTATTGCCTGGGTGCACGAAGGCATCAGACCGCTTTGGACGCTCCTGATAGGACCCCCTCTCTCCTCGGCGTATCTATTTCAACCGCATTCCCAAGTGCGGTTTTTCTTTTGTTAGAAGTATTTTCGTTCCTTGGAGTCTTTAATAATCGCGAAGGCTTCCTCAGCCGTATCCACAATTTTATACAGTGAAACATCCTCCGGATTAATCGTCTCGTACGCTTCTACTAAATCTTCTTTTACCCAGGCATCTAATTTACCCCAGTATTCTTTACCAACACACACCACTGGTACTGGCTCCATCTTTTTAGTTTGAATGAGCGTAATCATTTCAAAAAACTCATCAAGTGTTCCGTATCCACCGGGGAAAAACACATACACTTGAGCAGACGCGGATAACATTACTTTGCGAATAAAAAAATAGTGGAAGCCAATACCTTTTTTTACGTACGCATTCCGACGCTGTTCATTGGGTAATTCAATATCTAGTCCAATGGAATGTCCTCCACCTTCATACGCTCCCCTATTACCTGCCTCCATAATCCCTGGGCCTCCACCAGTAATAACGGTGAAGCCGTGCTCAGCGAGCATGCGGCCGAGAATACGCGCTTCTTTATACCACTTGTGATGTTCAGGAAAACGAGCCGAACCAAAAAATGTTACTTCCCGACGAAGTGGATAGAGAAACTCGAAGCCATCAACAAATTCCGCCATGATCCGGAAGACACGCCAATTAGCGTCTTCCTCAAAATCGAAAGGTTGATCCAGCGGCACACGCCGCGTTTCTGTAATATCGTAACGCATGAAGGAATTTCAAAAATAGTATACCACAATCCTATTGTGGCAGCGGGGGTGGCGGGGGTCCGGTAAAGGCGCTCGCTGGGCGAGATGGAGGAGAAATAGGTTTTTGGAGTGTACTCTGACGCACATTCTCTGGTTTTTTCTCTTCTTTGCGGGGAAGAGTGCCCGCTGCTTTCCGTTTCTCAAAACATTCTTTGCAATATACTGGTTTCTCAGGATCTGGTTTAAAAGGTACATCGGTATTCTTTTTACAGTCAGAACAAACGGCTGGATACGACTTGGTTTGCCTCTTTTTTCTCTCCCCACCCTGCGGGTTCTGCGGACGAGATTCGTTTTGGGGTCCACGCAGGAGCGCTGCTAAGTCAGTAATTTCTTCTTTTGGCTTTATAACAATGTCTTCAAGCTTTGCTTCATTAACTTGTACCTGTCTTGGTGGCTCTTGCCGGCGACGCTGTTGTTCGCGTGGGCGTTCGTACGTGTCTCGTCCTGCCGCTTTCCCTTCTTCCTCGAAGGCTAGGCCACTCCAGCGAGCAATTTTTTCCTCGACCACTGAACGCGGGTTGGTATATCGTTCTCGAGATACTTTAATAACCTTCTCACGACTGTTAAACGTTTCACTGGAAGGCGGAATTGTTTGCATCGAAAAAGGTGGGCTGGTCACGCCGTTAATCATGAGTTTTATGTACGCATTATATTTATCCAGGTTTACGAGATCGGCCGGAGTAAATTCGGGAGCAAATTCCGCTTCCAGAAACTCAGCGTCAAACGCACCAATCCGGAAACAGATAAGGGTGCCGACGTTTCCGAAGACGGCGTCGCGCACTTCTTCCTCCATCTGTGTAATGTACTGATGGGCAATGATGAGATTGAGGCGATACTTACGAGCTTCAGACAAAATGGTAGCAAACGATTCAGTTGCAAAGTTTTGAAACTCATCGACGTAGAGGTAAAAATCCCGACGCTCTTCTTCTGGCATCTTAGCGCGGTCCATGGCGGCTAGTTGGAGCTTGGTAATAAGCATAGCCCCTAGGAGAGCTGAGTTATCCTCGCCGATGCGTCCTTTTGAAACGTTCATGAGTAAAATCTTGCCTTCATTCATAACCGCATTCATATCAATTGTGCTTTTAGGCTGGGCCACAATATTACGAATGATGGCTGATGACAAGAACTGTCCAACCTTGTTCTGAATTGGGGAAATAGCTTCAGAGCGGAACCGTTCGTTGTAATTGGCAAACTCATTAATCCAAAAAGACTTTACTACCGGATCCTGAATCTTCTCGACTACTTTCTTGCGGTACTCTTTATCCGCAAGCAGGCGCATGATCCCGAGCATCGTGCTGCCAGGATAATCAAGGAGTGCCAAAATTGTATTACGCAGAATGTACTCTAGCCGAGGTCCCCATGAATCTGCCCATATTTTCTTAAGCGAGCTGACGAGCCCTGACGCGATTAGGTATTTGTACTGTGGGTCAACTGCTTCCAGAACGTTAAAAGCAATGGGATGTTCAACGTCAGCGGGATCAAAGTAAATAACGTCATTGATGCGCTCTGGTGGAATGGATTCAAGGACACGCTCAGCCACGTCTCCGTGTGGGTCAACGAGGGCAACGCCTTTGCCGTTCGCTACGTCCTGCAAAATCATGTTTTCAATAAGCGTAGTTTTGCCGACACCAGTTTTTCCGATGATATATAAGTGTCGACGACGATCGTCCTCATAGATACCGAACGGACGGTGCTGTCCGCGGAAATTTGTTTGTCCAACAACAGTAATCTTTTCCATAGAATATTAGCCGGCCAACGGTAAATTATCAGGCGGCGCTTGGAGGCCAGATTTAGATCGAGCAAGGCCAGGAGTTTTCACGTACTTTGATGGGAAATGATACAGCGTAGCCAGTTCCTCCGCATTAAACATTTTGCCATCGCCATACCATATCTCGCGCCACTGATACTGCAAGAAGATTTTTCGTTCCCGGAGCGCACGGCGACTATCACGGGCGATGTAGTTGGGGCCGTTAGATTTAGTAGCTGAGTCTGGCTTCAAACTGTTCAAATGGAAGGTGTTAAATTGCTTAAATGCACCAAAGGCGCGACCAATGTTTGGCTTCTGGAGTTGCCCAGCCGGAGCAATATGAAGCACTCGTATCTTCGTCTTAAATCCAGCTTTGGAGACTTTTTGCAGAATACCCTTCATTTTCGCTTCATCAGTCGGGTTAAAGAAACGTAGCTGGTATTCATCTTTGCTGCTCGCTTCAGTTGGTCCAGTCATAAATGCACTGATAAGGGCACCCGGCAAGCTTACAAAAAAGTCGCCTAAACTTGCCAGTATTCCTGGACCTTCCTTCTTAGCTTGTCCGGAAATAAGGGCAATCTCATGTTGTCCTTTTTCTGCCCATTTTTTAATCGTGCCGGCATCAATTGGACGGACAATAATCTGCAACCAAAATTCTTCTCCAGGGTTTATCGCGGTAAACGTTTCCACAATACCTTGGTGTGGATCGATGTATTTATCTTCCTCTGCTAATTTCGTTTCGTATTCTAGATAGGTGCGAATGGGATAAAACTCTTCACCGGTCATCACTACCTCAGTGCCAAACAAATCAAATTTTTTGCGAATTTCTTTCCAATTATATTTCAGCGTATAATCTTCCGCCTCAGTTATCTCCGCTCGTGGAAATTGACCATAGAGTACTCCTTCAATGAATTGTCGGTACGGTGTCTGAATGACTAAGAAATAACGTACCTTCCCTTGCGTGCACTGAATCTCACAGGAAATCCAGGGCTCCATCATTCCGTCAAAATAAAGTTCTGTTTTATCTGGCGTTTTGTGCATACCAGCTATGATCTCAAAAAACAGCTCCATCGATTTTGGTGTCTCTTCGCTATCTGGTGGAATCTTTACTTCCAAGAACGTCCACTGAATAGCACTGGAATAATCAATACGCCGCAGGAGTAAATATACATTCCAAGCCAGCCACATGAGCATCCAGAGCACTATAAACCAGCCCAGTGCTAAAAACGCTGGACCAAATGTTTCAAAAAAGGATACGAAGCTTAATGACGCTTGCCCCGCTTGTAAGGGGGCGAGTGCTTGCACCATAGTTGTATTGTATCTCAGTCTTACGCAAGCGTGTATCCGCTTGGTGTTTTTTGGAATCGTTTCCCGTTTTGGAGACTTAAGAGAATTGTGTTCTTTTTGACAATGCGCTGTTCTAGAACTTTGTTTACCAGTTCATCACTTGTCAGGGGTTGGCTCGTCTTTTTGAGGATTGCTTCAAGTACGTCAGCGACTGTACCACTCATATATCCCCATTCTTTAAGGCCGTAGAGGCCGCGTCCGACTAAAACAAAGCGACCATCTTTAATGAGTTCATTATGCACAGTTTGAGCGTTAGCTGTTTTCTGATCAAAACGAGCTTCGTTAATAAGCTTGGTAATATCGCGAAAATGGGATGGTTTGCTGTTACGACGCAGTACGGTGTAAGCCTTGTCAGCTACACCACGAGGATTTGTTTCAGCCCAGGTGCTTAAGCCCCATTGTCCAAAGACAGTTGGTCGAATGCTGATGCTAGCAGTCAGTGCAGCTTGAGCAGCATCGTCAGAGAGTTCTTGTGCAGAAAGATTAAGAGACGAGCGAATTTCAGACAGAAGCTCACTACCAGGAATTGGATGACCTTTCTTTTTGAGAATAGTGGAAGCCTCAAGTACTGCTGCTTCGATGTGAGGATGGAGCGCAGACTCATGGCGCCAATGTGGACCAAATACTTTACTTGGAGCTGCTTCAATAAATCCAGGTAAGAGAACCAGGAAAAATACGATCGTATTGCCAGAAATATTTTCATCAAGACGAGTCTGTACGGCCTTGATAATATGTTCCTCAGCCATTACTCCGCCGTATTGTCGGAAGATTTCAAGAAGAGATTCGTACGCTGGTTTCCAAGTATTTTCGAGGCCAGCCAAAGTCTTCTTGGCATTGGCTTCAATTTGACGAACACGCTCTCGAGTAATGCCGTATTCTTTACCAATTTTTTCGAGCGTTTCTTTCTGCTCATTTTTCAAGCCAAAACGACGCGTAATAACGTCCTTAGAACGGGTATCGAGCACTTCCAGCATCGTACGACGGATTTCTAGAAGATTAGGTTTTACGGAGGTCACTTGATTCATAAACTCTTTAGTAGCACATATGTAAAAGATTGTCAATTTTGTTTACCCTGAGCAACCAGAAGGGTCAAGGCGAACAGCCGAATATACGCTGGATCATAAAAAATGTCCAGCCCGTGCTTGTCAGATTGTTTTGGCGGAATTAGCGGGGCAAAACAACTGTCCTTAGGTCAGCATCGAGACGCCCGGCCGTGCAAGCGATCGCAATATCGTATGTGTCTTTATAGCGGTCTAAAGCACTAAACAATTCTTTTGCATGGTGCAGCACTGTTACTGGGGTTTTGTGTTGTTGTATTGCCTCGACGAGTTGATCACGGAGTACATTGGCGGCGCTTCCTTCTCGTCCAGCGGGTAAATAGGGTGGGTAGATAATGACGGCATCAGCGATGCTGAGTGCTTTCGCAAATTCATGGTTAAAGGCTTGCATCCGCTCGGCCATATGAGCTTCAAAAACAGCAACCACCTTTTTGTCGGGGAACCTTTCCCGAACAGCGGTGAGTGTAGCTGCAATTTCTGTAGGGTGATGGCCGTAGTCTGAAATGACGGTCATGTCACCAAGTTTGCCTACTGTTTCAAAGCGACGGCTAAGGCCGGTGAATGTTTTGAGAGCCGCCTGCGATTGTCTTTCATCTACTCCCAACTGTTTCGCTGCAGATATAGCAAGTTTAGCGTTAGCCTGCATGTGTTTTCCGGGAATGGGTGCATCCGGTAAATCGTGATCTATTTCTACTTCTAATGTAATGTCCGGCCAGCTCAGGGGCAGACGGCGAAGAGTGCTGGGAATAATAAGAAACCCATCTGACGGCAAAAGGTTAATAAAGGTCTGGTACGACTTCCACATATCTTCTTCTGACGTAAAAAAGTCCGGATGATCATACTCAATAGCGGTAATAATAGCTGCTGCCGGAGTAAGTTCGTGAAAGTGATTCCGGTATTCATCAGCCTCGGCAACAAATACATCACTCGTTCCACTGAGGGCGTGCTTCCCTGGCCAAGCCGGTATACCCGCTCCGACCAAAGCGGATGGATCATGTCCGGTGACACGCAAGATATGTGCTAAAAATGCCGTCGTAGAAGATTTACCGTGTGTGCCGGTGACCGCAATAAGTCGGTAGGCGCTCGTCAGTTCACCTAACGCTTTTTGGTACGACAACGACAAAATTCCTTGTTTCTCAGCCAGCTGGCGCAAGGGATGAGTTGGAAGAACAGCATCAGAATAAATATATACATCTACTCCGAGAAGAAGAGACGGAGCTTTGTCTTCAGTCGTCACAGTAAATTCTATAGGCACATCAGTAAGGGCAGAAGGAGTTGCGTCTGTCCCGCGAATTTCTTTCTCACTTTCGGATAACAGCCACGCCAACCCGCGCATGCCAGTACCAGCAATGCCGTGCAGAAATACTACCTTGGAACTTGCGAGATTCACTTTTTTCCGGCGCTTGGTCGCAGTCCCTGCGCTAAGTTAAATGCCATCCCGGCAATCTTACGGGCTGCCTCGGGTGCGTCAAGTTGAGCTAAGTTTTTAATGAGGGTTTGTCGTAGTTGGTCGTGAGAAATAAGGCGACGAATATTTTGCTCAAACAAGTTCATGCCCATGTTCGTTGGATCAAGTACTAATGCCGCGCCAGCGGCCTCAAACAGTTGGGCGTTCTTACGTTGGTGATCTTGCGCGGCGTTAGCTAGCGGAATCAGCAGGGCTGGCTTTCGAGCAGCAGCTAATTCACTGAGAGTAGTAGCTCCCGCGCGACTAACGATGGCATCAGCAGCGGCCAGGGCCAACAGCATGTTGTTCTTAAGATATCCATGAACCTGATAAAGATCTTGGCGAGGGCTATGTCCAAGTATTTCTTTGGCAACAGTTGAAACGGAGTTAAAGTGTTCTTCCCCAGTAACGTGAATGATGGCGACGTCTGGGATGAGACGAGGAAGAATTTTTAGTAAGGCTTCATTTAATTGTTGCGCGCCCTGGCTGCCACCGAATACCAATAAAACAAATTCATTTTCGGGAATACCAAAGGCTCGTTTGCCATCGGTTGCCGAAAGATTACGGAGCTGGCTGCGAGCAGGAGTACCGGTTAGGTAACTTTTCTTCACCCACCGGCTCATTGATTGAAGAGTATGTGCATATCCAACTGTTATTGCAGCGGCAAAACGAAACAATAATGAATTTGCCGCTCCCGGTACGACATCAGATTCGTGCACAAGTACAGGAATGCGGTAGACCATCGCTGCGAGTACTATTGGCAAGCTACCGTATCCGCCCTTACTAATGATGACATCCGGCATGAGTTGCCATATGACAATGAGGGCGCGCAGAATGCCGATCGGTACGCGAAAAAGAATATCAATAATATTCTGACCAGAAGCGTACCGGCGTAGTTTCCCTGACGGAACATTTCGTACTGGGACGGAGTAACGAGAGAAAAGATCGGAGACTTCAGGCGTAACGACCCCAACGAAGACAAGCTCCAATGTCTCTGGGTCAAGCCACTTGGGCAGAGACTTGCCTCGCTCCATAAATTGCGTACGCAGAGCTTCGACTATCGGTTCGAAGGGAATAATATGACCGCCGGTACCACCACCTGTGAGTACAATTCGCATGAGCTATATAGTACCCAGTAACGGGGCACTTGTAACTATTAAGATCCTATCGACTCGTGAGCGGTTGGGTGTGTTTTGAGATATTAAGAAGAATGCCCGATGCAAATAATAGTGTTGCGAGAGCGGATCCGCCGTAACTAATAAACGGCAGTGGAATACCAGTAAGTGGAATAATCGCCAGAATTGCTCCTATGTTTACAAATGCTTGCATCACAATCCATGAGGTAATTCCGACCGCTAAGAGACGACCAAACATATCTGGAGCTAAGGCGGCGATACGATAGCCACGAATACCAATCACTGCAAAAACAATGAGAATGCCAATTGTCCGAACCAATCCCAGCTCTTCTGCTGCGACTGCAAAAATACTATCGCTAGCCGGTTCCGGTAGAAATAAATATTTTTGGCGGCTGCGTCCAAATCCAAGTCCGAATACTCCACCACTACCTACTGCCAAGAGAGCTTGATTAATTTGGTAGCCAATACCCTGTGGATCAAGCTCAGGATGCAAATAGACGAAGATACGAGATAAACGGTAACTTGCGGTGCTTACGAGTAATGCAAAAGCTGCTACCCCCAGACCACCAATGAGGGCAAGATGGCGTAGGCGAAACCCAGCTGCGAATACCATAGCCGCCGCGATGGCAGTAATAGCAAACAAAGTTCCTATATCTGGTTGCAGAATAATCAAAAAAGAAATAGCAGCCGTGATCATGAGAAACGGCATCACGCTTTTTCTAAAATCCCGTATATCTTCCCCTTTTCGCTCAAGCAGAGCTGCTAAGTATAAAATAAAAGCCAATTTCGCTATTTCGCTCGGTTGGATAGTGACCGGACCAAATCCAATCCAACGCGCTGCGCCGCCGGACTCCACTTGAAGTCCAGGAATAAACACCAGAGCAAGTAAGATGAGAGCACCGACTAAGGCTGGCAGCGCCAACTTTTGCCAGAAACGATATGGCACAATGAAGGCCGTTACAAAGAGAGCGAAGCCAACGGTTCCACCGTACAGAAGCTGATGTTTTAAGAAAAAGAACGGGTCCCCAGTTAGTTGCTCGGCCTGAACGGTCGACGCACTTCCCACCATCACCATGCCAAAAATGGTGAGACCTAAAATACTAAAAAGAAGGATAAGATCTGGCGTTCTGGACATGCTACGCAGTATACCGTATTGGCCTCATCTTTCCGCCAACTCCGTTAGAGAGTGCTAACGGTTTGCCGAAATTGATCGCCGCGATCAAATTCGTGCTTAAAGAGGCCAAAGCTTGTTGCACCCGGAGACAAAAGAACGGTGTCACCGCTTTGTGCTATTGTCGCTGCTTGTGTAACCGCCTCAGTCATAGTTTCAGCTCCAGTTTGTGGTACTTCCTTTTGTGTCTCACTTTTCATACGAGCAGTTGCGGAGCCAGGCAACCAAACAATAGCGCGAACATCGGCTGCATCCACCGCTGTTCCTAATTCTTTGAATTCCAGTTTCTTGTCACTACCACCGAGAATGAGGACGAGTGATTTTCCGGCAAGACTCTGGAGAGCCGCAATGGTTGCATCAGGCATGGTTGAAGCCGAGTCATTGATATAGGTAACACCGTTAAGTTCTCGAATTATTTCCAGGCGATGAGAAAGTCGTGGAAGGCTAGTAAGGGCTGCCGTAATTTTTTCTGAACTTACTCCTCGCTGGCACGCAATTAAAATAGCTGGCAAAACATTCCGTTGCTCGTGATCAGCCTGCAGTGCGAGCGTATGTAAGGGAATAGAAATTTCTTTATCTTTTATCCGCACAACTGCTTGTCCATCTTGCCGGTAGATCCCCTCTTTTCCTGACGGCAATTCCTTGAGGGAAAACCAATACAATGTTCCTTGTACTTCTGACTCCCATGTTCGCAGTTCTGCATCATCATAGTTAAGGATGGCGGTATCCTCCGCTTTCTGGTAACGAATAATTCCCTTTTTGGCCGCAATGTACTCTGGTAAATCCGTATACGTATTTAAATGTTCACGATATATTGATGTCACCACCGCTACTGGCGGACTTATCTTGTGCGACGTAAGTGCTTCCAGGCGCCAGCTAGAAAGTTCGAATACCACCGTTGAGTTTTCCTTTAGTTTTGCTACCTCACCGAGCGGAGATACACCATCCGTCCCCACCCTTGTTGCTCCTAATATATGAGCGATGGCATGCGAAGCAGTAGTTTTACCTTTGGAACCAGTAACACCAATAATATCTGTCGTTGGTGAATATAAGAAAAATAAACTGCTATCCATTTCGATTGCCACGCCAGCTTTCCGAGCAGCTTGCAGGTGGGGAGAATTTTTTGGTACCGCAGGATTGCGAATAACTAAATCCGTATTGGTGAAATTCTCGGTGCGGTGCTGACCTAAAACAAAATTTATATTCTTAAGTTTTCCAAGTTGTTTTAGCGATGAGGCAAGTTGTTCTTCACTTTTCATATCCGTCACGGTCACTTTTGCTCCTTGCTTCACCAGCCATGAAATAGTTCCCAACGCTCCGCCATGAAGGCCGAGACCCATCACGGTCACGCGCTTATTTTTAAGAGAATTTGTCATGCCCCTTTACCAAGAAGAGCAATTACTAGCCCAAGTCCGGCCGAAACTGCTGCCACAATCCAGAATCGCATTGTTACTTGAGTCTCTGGCCAACCTAATGCCTCAAAATGATGATGAAGGGGTGTCGAGCGAAATATTTTTCTGCCTAAGAACCTCTTGGAGAGAAGTTGAATAATGACGGATAAGGATTCAACTACTAAGGGAAACGCAATAATTGGTAACACTAAGGCGGTATTCGTAAGCATGGCCATAACTCCCAGGGTTGTCCCAAGGCTCATCGCCCCCGTATCTCCCATAAAAAACTTAGCCGGATAGACGTTGAACCATAAGAATGCTAAAAGCGATCCAACAATGGCCGCACAGAACATTGCCAGCTCCACCCTGCCAATATGGAAGGCATACGCAGCAAATGCCCCGTAGCAAAATAAGAGAATACCACCAGCTAGACCATCCAGCCCGTCTGCTTCATTCACCGAAAAAGCAGTTGAGACAATAACAAAAATGAATAGCGGGATATACCACCAGCCAATTTCAAAGTCTCCAACTCCCGGGACATGAATTAAGCTCCATTCAAGTTTGTAGAAAAACCACCAGGCACCAAAACCAGCTACTACGGTATATAAAATAATGCGGTGCCACATACGTAGTCCGCCACCTTTCGGGCCGTAGCCACGAACATTAAAATAGTCGTCGGCCAAACCTACTAATGCTGCGGCCAGCAGTGCACCTATTGGGAGTAGGGTTTGGGGACGAGTTAGAAAATTCAACGTCAGCGTAGGATTGGAAGGATAGAGAACTGCTGGAATCCAAAATAGAATTGCCAGTATCACCACGGTTCCCCAGACCAGGATACCACCCCCAACCGGTGTGCCGGCCTTTTTTAAGTGGAGACTTGAGTAAATTGGAGTCAAGCCATCATTACGAATGTTTTTTGCGAACCGCCAGGAGTTAAGTAGCTTTATCACGAGGGGCATGAGGGCAAATGCCGCCAAAAAGTTAATAGCCCCGGTGCCGAGCACCCGTGCCACGCTTATTATTTGTTCTGGGTTTTCGAAAAATCCAAATGTCACAGCGTATGCCAAGTATAGTTCCGCCACACCCACTCGACTAGTACTTTCATATCCTGAAAGCGCTGATCTGAGCCGAGAACCACTGCTCCAATCGTGTGACCAGCGCTATCTCGAGTAATAATAGTTAGGTTTTCCCCAGCCTCCAACGTGTAGCCGGTCTTCCCGGCCAAAATGGGCATATAAGTGCCAATAAGGTCATTGGTTGTTTCGTATGCCCGGCGAGCACCTTCTTCCGTTACCAGCACCCCGCTTTTCTGATCCATAAACGATCGCAATAGTGAGTCACTATATACTCGCTTCATCGCCTGCATTATGTCTCGTGCCGTTGAGTATTGAGTGCCACCCTCCAGACCAGTCGCGTTGGCAAGTTGAGTATGGCTAAGACCCAATTCCGCGGCGTGAGCATTTGCATATGTTACAAACTCCTGTTCGCTCCCACTGCTTGCTTCGGCCAGCGCTACCATCGCGTCGTTAGCAGATGCAATCATGCCCGCCTCCAGCAGTTCTTGAACGGTGGCGTGCTGACCGATAGGTAACTTAATGTTTGCTCCAGATAATTGGGCTGATCGAACGGCTGGCGAAATTTCCACAATTGTTGCTGGCGCCATCAGCGATCGAATGGTCAACGCACTCACCAACTTACTTAAGGAAGCAACTGGGCGCTGACTATCTGCATTCTTTTCATATAAAATTGTGCCGGTGGCAACGTCCCAAACAATGGCGGCCTGAGCGGTTAATACCACATCAACTGCTTCCCCCGTGTGCTGAGGAGTAGTAATTGTTTGAATACCGGCGACCGCTGCCGGTGTGTTGTTACTGACAACACACTCGGTCAGTGGTTGTTGCAGGAGAGCGCAAAAGGTAGCGGCTACTAGTGTACTTGTAAGTGTCATAGAAGTTACGTAGAACTCTTTTGGAGCAATCGATTTACTCCGTCTGCTTCTTTTAAGTCTTCAAACTGTGGTAGAGCAGTGCGATTGGTGATTCCCATATGTTTTAGAAACTCTTCCGTGATGTCATACAGTGGTGTGCGACCAGAGCGTTGCAATCGCTGCACAATTCCTCGCTGTAATAGCTGGCGAATCATACCCCGGCTATCTACCCCGCGAAGCATATCGACGTCGTAACGAGAAATAGGCCCGCGGTACGCAATGATGGCTAGTGTTTCCGAGGCTGCCCGAGAAAGTTCGGTTGATTCCTCCCGCTGAAACTTTGCTAAGAATTCGGCTACGGCCGGACTGGTTACGAGCTCAACATGAGTAGCCGTTTCTATGATTGCGAGCCCAGTGCCACGGAGAGCCTCCGACATTTCATGGATAGCGCCTGCCAACTCTTCTTCAGTTACTTTACTTAGCTGACATAGCTCCTCCTTACTTACCGCCTCACCAGCGGTAAACAAGAGCGCCTGTATGTGCTGAGTATGCGAGGTCATACCTGGCGAGCAATAGTAATTTCTGAAAACGGAGTGGTTTGTTCAATAACTACGGTTTGTTTTCGTGCTAGCTCTAGGACTGCCAAAAACGATATTGCCGTGTCCTGAGGGGAAGAACCTTTGAGTGTCTTTTGAAATAGGATGGTGCGAACTTTAGAGAGCCGTGTTTCCAAGAGCTGCAACCAATCAATTAAGGAACGACCCCGCTGTACCAAATGGGCGCGAGGATGGGGAGCTTTTGGTAGTTTCTGAACAATCGACGCAAATATATGTTGTAAATCGCTGCTCGTAACAGTAGGAAAAGATAGTGGTTTTGTTGGTATGACCGGTTTTTCTTCTGACCAAAATCTTCCTGAAAGTAGTCGCAATTCCCCCCACTGTTTTTGGAAATTCTCTGCTTGTTGCCGATACAGTTGGTAGGCGCGAACACGATCAGTTAACGAAGAAATTTCCTCCTCCTCTTCTGGAGTTAGATTTGGTAGAAGGCTACGAATTTTCAGCAACGCCAGGGTAGCGGCAACGACCAGAAAGTCTCCCTGGATAAGAGCCGGAATTGTGTGAGCGGAAATATAGGATAAAAAGTCGTCCGTAATAGTGCGGAGTGAAATCTCAGATAAATTGACCTGTCGCTTTCGCGCCAGTTCAAGTAAGAGATCAAACGGACCCTCAAACTGATCCAGTTTTATTGTCGGCAGATGCTGTGCCATGTGTGCCATTGTAACGCTTTCCCTGGTATTTCCAGAAATACTTTAAGGCGGACTTGATATGTTCGCGGGTCGGTCGGTTAGTGAAGTAGCTTAAAATTCCTTGCTCGCTGCTGCGCTGATGGAAATGAGAAAAACGTGCGTCCGGTACATACGACACGCGCCAGCCAGCTTCCCACATTCGTCGTCCCCAATCTACGTCTTCAAAATACATGAAATACCGTTCATCCATACCGCCTACTTGGGTGATGGCTTTCCCTCGAACAATAAGGCAGGCACCCATGAGCCAATCGACATCGACGGCGGAGGCGTGATCGAAGTCTTCCATCAGAAATTCACTAAGTGCTTTTTGTCCTCGCTTTGTTTTTCCTAGCCACGTACGGCGATACACGATAATCATGGGTGTATAAAAACGGAAGCAAGAAGCTTGAAGTTCGCCGCCCGGTGACAGAAGCTTTCCACCGGCCATGCCAACCGTTTCATTCCTGTCCATAAACGCAACAAGCTTGGTCACCGCATCGGGCTCCACGGTCATATCAGGATTGAGAATAAGGTAATAGTCACTCTTCACGCTTTTCATGGCCGTATTTACTCCACCCGCTAACCCCAGGTTTTCCTCATTAGCAATAACAGTTACTTCAGGAAAATCAGAACGCAGGAGTTCTACGCTGTTATCTTGAGAGTTGTTATCTACGACAATAATCTCTACCTGCTTGGGAAGATTTGCGCGCAGAAGAGATTCAATAAGAGAAGCGGTTAGAATCCGCGACTTATAATTAACGGTGATAATGGCGAGCTTCATAGCGTTTCTCCATCATTAGAGGTAATTTCTGGAAAATGTCAAGCCAAACCGATAAGAGGGGCCAGTATACAAGAGAGAGAAGAATGAATACTCCAAGTCGTGCATCAATAAAAATTTCATGAAGAAATATTTTTTTCGCCGAAGCATTCTTTACAATCATCCAGACGTAATTGCGTAGGGACCAACGAGTCGTCACGTTTCGTAGGCGGTCTACTATGTGCGAAGGAATAATTCCCCAACCTGCTCTACCAATAGTTCGCATGGCTCGAGGATGGGTACCTACTCGTACCGGCAGATACTGATTAGTGAACCCGGCATTTCTAAGACGCCAACCCAAGTCCACATCTTCCTTATAAGCAAAGAAATCTTTATCAAACACCTCTAAGGCAGAGTGTCCCGCGGTCGTATAGGTGCCGTGCGCTACGCGACGAAGAGCCGAGGTGCGATAGATACTGCATGCTCCAGTAGTGGCAGCCACATGAGCTGGCTGGTTATACTGTCCGGTATCTTTTTCTCCTGCCCCACGCTCTTTTCCATTAAGTGTAATTGTTTGAACAACGCCGGTGGAATCAAGAATGCCGACGGCATTCCGCATAAGTTTTCCTTGCACGGCTGCAATTGTTTTGTCTTGAAACAATGGCAGTAGTTTTTGAACTTGTTCCCAAACAATTTCAACGTCAGGATTAAGGACAAGAACGAATTCAGTATCACAAGCCGCAAATCCAATATTATGTCCGCTACAAAAGCCAGTGTTTTCAGAAACGGTAATAATGTCCGCCCGCGGCAGAAATTGTTTTACGACGGCAACAGAATCGTCGCTTGAAGCGTTATCGATATATCGAACAGGAATAGCAGCGTCCAGCTTTTGAAGTAATGGCAGTAAGCGCTTGAGACTACCTTCACTATTCCAACCGACAATTTGTATCGTTAGATTCATAGGTGCTGTATTACTAGTTAGTCCTTACCAGTTCCTTTATTATAGATGGTATGCCGATACCCTATCTGGTAAGTTCCCTTCTGGCCAGCATACTCGCTACGCTTTCTATTTTACGTCAAACTTACCTTTGGCAGCGAAAAGAATATCGCTGGGATCGAATGCGTTCCTATCTAACCAGTCCTGAAGGCAGTCCCACGCAAGATATTTTTTTCTTATTATTCGCCGCTGGTGTTTTTGCTGGTTGGGTAACGTACATTTCTGGTTTTACAGAGCTACCAGATTATTTTGGTTTCGCCGCCTTGATACTGCTTGCTTTAAAATATGCGTACGAAGCGATGGTCACGGGTATTTACCGCCCCCACATTACTCCGAAAGCAGGAATTCTATTACTTCTTCTGGCCGCTGTCGTCATTGGTCTTTTACTGATGGTAGTGCGAAGTCCACTGTATCCGGCCCTGCAGCTGTCTACCCTCCTCTTCTTTTTACCTGCCGCTGCAGCCGTATGTGTTCTTTTTGCCAATGCTGTCGCCGGTATTCGCAAACGTTCTATTATCGCAGAAGCTTCACGATTGAGAGATAGTCGTCAACAAATGAAAGTGGTTGGTATTACTGGTAGTTTTGGCAAAACTTCTACAAAAGAATTTTTGTACCAGATCCTCAAGCAAGCTGGGCTGAATGTGCGGGCCACCCGTGCTCATCGTAATAGTGAGTTCGCCGTTGCCCAAGATATGATTGAACAGTTGCGGAAAGAACCAGAAATTTACATTGCCGAGATGGCTGCGTACCGTCGTGGAGAAATTGCTGCGCTTGTTCAACTTACTCGTCCCCGTATTGGAGTTGTTACCGCAATTTCTAATCAACACGCGGCACTTTTTGGATCAACTGCTGCCCTGGCGGCCGCCAAATGGG
The DNA here is from genome assembly GCA_016197005.1 of Candidatus Anderseniibacteriota bacterium. Taxonomy (GTDB): domain Bacteria; phylum Patescibacteriota; class Andersenbacteria; order UBA10190; family UBA10190; genus JACPWO01. Next base: position 91,841 of record JACPWO010000001.1, on the reverse strand, counting down.
AGTTAATAAAGGGCTTACCATCTGAAGGCGTGGCGGTTGTAAATAAGGATGATGAGCGTATTCGTACGCGAAGCAAAACGGCTAAAGTTCCCGTCGTTGCGTATTCAATGAAAACCCGAGCCGATGTATATGCTGAGGATATTTCTCTTTCTCCCCAATCGATTTCTGCTCTCCTGCATATTGGTGAGAATCAGCAGCGAATCACACTCCCGCTAGCCGGTCGGGCAGCATTGAATAGTGCCTTAGCAGCAGCGGCCACAGCGAGTGCACTCAATGTGCCAGCGAAAAATATTTTTGCTGCACTGCGTCGTCTTAAGCCTCTTTCGCGAACTATGCACATTGTGCCTGGTCTTCGTGGTTCCGTCGTCATTGATGACAGTTATTCGGGTGGCGAAGCGGCAGCTTTAAATGCGCTAGAGCAGCTGAAAGCATTTGATGCCGAAGATAAACGCATCGTGTTTGTACCAATCATTGAATTGGGTCGTGAAGGAAAAGGTGTACACCGGCGACTGGGCCAAGCACTAGCGGCCAGTGGTGCGTCTGTCTTAATTTTTGGGAAAGCGCATGAGCACGACATTCGTCAAGGAATGGGGAAAAAGCAAAAGAATGCGCTTTGGTTTACGCGATCCGAAGAACTTACCACTACTGTTACGGCAAGCGTGGGATCAGGCACTGTTACCCTCTTTGAAGGTCGTGTCCCTGAAGTTGTACGAAATGCGCTCATCCGCTAGGGTCTAGTGCATGAAGCCAATTGCAATCTCGCTCTCGCCTAATACCACCTCCGAAGATGTTCGGGCTGCCCTAAGGGCTCTGCTGATGTCATCGGTGCGAGAAAATAAAGAAATTCTCGAACAAGTGCGTCGCCAAGTTTCTCAAATCTTAGCGGGTAGACGGGTTCTTCTTGCCTCCTCTGGCCGTCAGGCGCTAGCGGACATACTGTTCGCGGCCAATATTGGTGCCGGGGATGAAGTTATTCTACAAGCATTTACCTGTATCGCTGTTCCTGAAAGTATTATGTGGGCAGGTGCCACGCCGATATATGTCGACATTGACGCTCGCACATATAACCTCTCAGTAGAAAATATACGGAGCCGGATAACTCCTCGCACCAGAGCAATTATTATTCAACACACGTTCGGTATTCCGGGGCCGATAGAAGAAATAGTTAGGCTGGGAAAGGAAAAAAATATACTAGTCATCGAAGATTGCGCCGTATCTCTTGGGGCACTTCATAATGGTCAACCAGTCGGCACATTCGGTGATATCTCTTTTATGAGCTTTGGGCGAGATAAAATGATTTCTTCTGTCTTTGGCGGTGCTATTGCAACAAATAACGATCAGCTTTTTACAAAACTAAAAGCATTACAAGCTGTGCGAACAAACCCATCGCCGAAGTGGGTTGCCCAACAATTACTTCACCCTATTTTGTTTTCGTTAATTCTTCCTCTCTACACGATCGGTATTGGTAAGGCCATTCTTGTGTTGGCTCAAAAGGTAGGATTGCTCAGCCGAGCATATGAGACCCCAGAAAAAACGGGTGGAAAACCCAGTCATATTGATTGGGTATATGCTCCTGCTCTCGCCTTTCTGGCTCATGTCCAACTCAAAAAGTTTTCTTACGCCTTAGCTCGTCGCCGAGATATTGCCCGGCGATATATGAATGCCCTGGGGACACTATCTTCTTTTGATCTTCCTCAGATCGCTTCCCTCAGCGAGCCAGCCTGGCTCCGTCTACCGGTGCGTGTGTCAGATAAAAAAGGATTTTTGAAGAAAGCACAACAACAGGGAATACTGCTCGGCGATTGGTATGACGGTGCACTTATGCCTGGTAGTTCAAATCTCTCGGATTTTAGGTACATAACCGGTAGCTGCCTGGTTGCGGAAGAAGCCGCTGTTCATGTTATTAATCTCCCCACCTACCCTCGGATGAATGATGCTCAGGTGGAAACAGTGATTACTTTTATGAAAACTTATGCAAATTCTTGAAATAACAGATAAAGAGCAGTGGGACAGATTTTTGGGTGAGGTGAAGCCGAATACGTTTTTGCAATCATGGCAATGGGGCCAAGTACAGAAGCGTACGGGTGAAAACATCCGCTACCTTGGTTTTTACGAAGGGCAACAGCTGCAGGGCGTTGCGCTCGTTATCACCGTGAATGCTCGCCGCGGAAAATTCTTTCTTATTCCTCACGGACCAATCATTCAGTCGCCCTTACCATTAAAGACAGCTGTCGCTGAGTTAGTTGCCTACGCTAAAGAAAACGCAACGAAAGAACAGGTAGCTGCTCTCCGAATAGCACCTTTGACTGAAACTTCTCCTGAGTCGGTTGCTGTTTTTAGTGAGGCTGGTTTTCGTCCAGCGCCTTTACACATTCATGCTGAACTTACATGGGTGCTTAGTATTTATAAAAGTGAGGAGGAAATTTTAGCCGGCATGCGTAAGACTACTCGTCACGCTATTAAAAAAGCACAGCAGGCCAATGTGCAGGTAGAAATTGTGACTGACATACAAACTGGGCTTGATCGGTTTTGGCCGCTTTACGAGACAACTAAAGATCGACATGGTTTTGTTCCTTTTTCTCGCAGCTTTTTGCAGACGCAGGCAGAAGAATTTTCCAAAGAGAATAACATGTTTTTTGTAATAGCTTCACATGACGGAAAAGATGTAGCCGGGGCGATGCTTATGCACTTCGGCGATACTGTTTTCTATTACCACGGAGCTTCTCTTAAACTCTCAACATCAATTCCTGCCGCCCAACTATTACAATGGGAAACAATTAAGGAAGCAGAAAGACGAGGTGCTACGCAATACAACTTCTGGGGTATAGCCCCGGATAATGAACCGAATCATCCTTTTGCTGGCATAACAACATTCAAAAAAGGGTTTGGCGGTTACGCGATTGATTATCTGCATGCTCAGGATCTGCCGTTATCATTTGGATATTGGAAAATGTGGCTTATTGATATGTGGCGGAAGAAAAGGCGAGGTTTCTAAGATGTATACGATATAAAAAAGCGAGAGAAAAAACTCTCGCTCGCAATGATCTTGCTAGTTGCTTTCCGAGGCCAGAGCCCATCTGTCTATGGATGTCACAGCAGCCTCAATCAGATCTTCCCACCCTCCGCGAGTCGTTCCGGTAGGAGTAATGAGAAAGTCGGCGGGATAGTATCCTTCTACATAAAGTACCTCAGGGTATTCCAGAGGCCGAGCAAAGATTACTTCTTGAAACCTTCCTACCGGTACGTATTGACTGGGATTTTCCCACGAAAACTGAATTTCTTGTCTGTCCGATAGATACAAAAATGCATGATCCCCAAAGCGAATGGCCTGTGGAGCAGGTAAGCGAGATACCCAGACTTGCCTCTTTTTGTGTGGTAGAACAGAAGCCGTGATCAGTTGAAACGTGCTGTTGCAAAACATGTGCTCTCCTTTCGAGTCCACGGAATTACCAACCAGAAATAATTTGTACTATTTTTTCGTAGAAGTCAATAAAGCGGCGTTGATCCAAAATAACGCGTTCGTCGGAAATATATCCCAGATATCTATAAAGAGAGCTTGGATAGCAAAGGCCGCGACAAATCCAACCGCCCATAACCCCACAACGCCTAACAGAGAATCCGAACTAGATTTTACCGATTGAATAGCGGTTACCGCAACACGCCAGTACAACCACAAGTAAAGCACAATTCCTACAACTCCCATCTCAATAAATGTTTTGAGGTATTGGTTATCTACTAGAGTTGTATTTTTCGTGAGCTGTACTGCTCGGGACGCTCCCGCAGCAATATCATAGGCTTCAAGATCAACCTCTCGAAAATTCTGAGCGATTACATCACCAAGTCCCCTACCAACCACGGCTTCTGTATTTGAAAGTGGAGCAATAAGGCGAACGAAAAACTCCACACGCTCTTCGTTACTCTGATATGTTGGATCAAAAATAGATCTGACGAGGCCACCCGCTGGTGTAAAACGAAGGAGAAGAGTACCGACAGCGATACATACAATCACACTCACGATAATCATCAGTGATTTTCGTCTCGTATTTACTTTGTTGACGGTATTTACCAGACGACCACGAAAAATCCGAAGCATGTACACAAAGGCCATGGCAGCAACTGCTGCGGCGGTGCCAATCCACACGGCGCGTGAATATGTCAGGAATATAGCTGGCAGCGTAAGAACTGTCAGGAGGATAAACCACCATTGCTTATTTCTCTGCCCATACACCACAATTGAAACAAACAACGTGAATGCAGCAATAAGGTATTCCCCGTAAATACTGGGATGGGCCAAAATACTGGAAATACGGGGAATCCAAATCTCTCGAACTGGGTCAAACCGTAGTACCGCGCTATCCACCGAAAAGAACCACTGCCAGGCGGCTAGCCCCAACGTTATTACCACACCAATCGTAAACCAGAGAAGACGACGTCTCATGGCCTCACTTGTGTGTTTAGGTAGGTACAGGACGGCAAAGTACAGCATCATGTACAGACCAATGTCTCGTAGGCGCAGCATTCCCAGGATATAGGAATCAGCTCGAAGGGCTGAAACGGCACTCCATACTGCCAAAGTAATCAGTGGAGCAAACAAAATATTTCGGCGGTACTGAAGCGTTTTAGTAGAAAGAGGTACTACAAACAAGCGTGCAAATAGAGTGAAGATAATAACGTCTTTAATCAAAGAAAATGTTCCGATAGTCTGTGTAATTTTGAACATCGGCAAGATTGGCATCAGGATCAGAAAGAGTAAGAAGCCTTCCTCCGGGTATCGCCAGGTGTACCAACCAATAGTTGTGAATAGCAGAATAAAGATGCCGGCCTGTAAGCTAAAAGTAAGGGCGACGAACGAAGCTACCAAAACGGCTATAAGTGCCCAGCCGTAAACTGGATTAAAAGTGGCTAGCGTAGTTTCTTGTGTAGTCATAAGCGACGAGTGTTTTCTTTTCTCTTAAAAGTATGCGCAGCTGTAGCCGGCAGCGTCAAAGCAATAGCAATAGGCGTGAGGAGAGCTAGCAAAAAGGCTTGCGTCATTCCCAAATGCTTCCTTGCGTAGTGCAGGGCGCTGCGAATCATCGGCCAGGACTTTCGCAAACCGACTAACTGATGAAAGCTTGCTCCACCATGGTGAACAACAGACGCGGTCGGCGTATATAATACGCCCCACCCTTTATCTTTAACACGTTTACATACATCTACTTCCTCAAACCAAACGAAGAATGCATCATCGAGTGCACCTACCTCTTGAAATGTCTGTCGACGAATAAGGAAAGATGCACCCATTACCTGATCAACTTCCTGTTCTTTTGAATAATCAAATCCGTGCTGGAAGTATTTCTTGAGAAAGCCGCCCGCTGATGCGATTCCATGCAGCTTCAAAAATAAAGCAATAAGTACCGACAGTGTTGGGAAGGAACGCACTGAGGGTTGCAAGCTCTTATCTGGATTAAGAAGTTTTGGGCCAACTATTCCTACTTTAGGATGATGTTCAAGCGCGGATACTAAAGCAGCTAAAGATCCAGATTGCATTTCCGTATCGGGGTTAAGGAGAAGAATATGTGTTTCATCTTTAATTTTTTGCAGCGCCAGGTTATTAGCGGCAGCAAATCCGATATTGTGAGTAAGTTGTATGAATTCGACTTTGTTCCATTGCTGAATAGCGTCTCTCGCAACAGTAATCGAGGTATCGGTAGAGTTGTTATCTACAACGTATACTTTGTGTAACAGGTTTTGCTCTGGCAGGCTTTGGAGTACCTCAAGGCAGCGTGCGAGTAATCTGCCGGTATTCCAATTAACAATAATAATATCTACCTCAAGCATAATTAATTTTGATGAAGTAGACGGGCAATTTGCTCCCCCGCTGCTGCCCAAGTAAATTTTCCTGCTCGTGCAAGCCCCGCTTGTGATAACTCCGCTTTCCGCAGTAGTGCTTGCTGTACACCATTTGCAATTGAAGCGGAATCCATCGGGTTTACACGTATTCCCGCATCCGCAACAACTTCTGGCATCGAAGATACATTACTTGTCACCGTCGGCACTCCACACGCCATTGCCTCAAGGAGGGGCATGCCAAATCCTTCGTACAAACTCACCAAGGTAAATACCGCTGCATTTTGGTAAAGCGCAGGTAAGAGATTGTCTGGCACTGCACCAAGGACATGAATACGGTCTTTCTCCGCCGAGCGCTGGATACGATCATGGGTATTTTGCTGAAGCCAGCCGTGGCCGCCAGCAATAACGAGATTTAGATTTTTATCCTTGAGTTGCTCAAACGCTTCGACTAAACGTGGAATATTTTTGCGAGGCTGAATTTGCCCGACGTACAGAATGTAAGGCTGAGCAAGTTTTGGATACGAGGCAACAAGTTTCTGCAAACCAGCTGCTTTTTCCTCAGGCGACGCAACGCGGAATCGGTCATGGTCCACTCCGTGGTACACAACATGCACATTTTCTGTTCTTCCATAGTATCGGGCGATGTCAGCAGCGGTTGCCTTAGATATAGCAATAATATGGTCAGCTTCGCGCGCAACTTGTGCTGTGAACGTATGTAGTAGTAACCAGTCCTTATACCCAGTCATCGTTCCGTACTGATGGAACGCAAGATCATGAATGACGGCTACGGTTTTCATCCGAGGTGGTCGGATAATAGGTAATTGTTGTATCGGCATAAAGAGTACGTCTGGTCGGTATCGCAGCAGGTCTAGTGGTAAGCGGGCCTGTGTCCAATATTTTGGAAATGGAGATGCGTGCCATGTTACTGGTATTTTCTGGGCCGGAGAGCACGGAGCAAAAACGTGAAATTCATCAGCTGGAAGCAGACTTGGCAAACGCTTTAATAACTCGCCGGTATATCGAGTGGTGCCATCCGCTCTCCCGGTACACAGATCTGATGCATCGAATCCAATCTTCATAGGGTTAGGATACTACTTGATTTAGTAAGTGAAGTAGCTGCTGTGTTCTCTTTTCCCATGAATGCTGTTTGGACAGCTTAATCCGCTTCATTGCGTTTTCATTAGCTCCAGCAAGTTCTGCTTTCGTTGCGGTAATAAATTCTTCCGCACTTTTAACATACTTACTTAAAGGTTCGTATGGCTTCAGTTCTGGCAGACCACTCACGATTAGAGGTTTCCCTGTTGCCATAAATTCCCAGAACTTGAGCGGAAAGCTCGCACTGTTGTAACGACTGTGTTTGTAAGGAATAAGGCAGACATCAAAAAGATGGACGAGTGGTGGGACATCCTGCCGATGAACTTGTCCTAAGACATGGACATTCTTAAGTGACTGGAACTTTTGTAATGCTGGAATTTTTGTATCGACGACGGGTTTACCAATAAAGACAAACTGCCACGTTTGCATGCGCTGCGCGACTGACAAAAGTAAATCAAAATCCACTTTGTAAGAATCAAGGGCGCCGACTGAACCTAATACGGGCCCATGGGTTTTAATCTCCTGTATCTTTGCATACAGCTTGTGATTAGACGGTGCGGGAGATAAGAAATGCTCAACGTCACCGGCATTAAGAACTAATTGAGTATTGGGATTAAATCTTTTTTTGAGCTCGAACAACTTATGCGAAGTTACTGTTACTAGTTGAGCTCGAGACATGATTGTCTGCTCTTCCTCCCCTACTCGCTGAGAATTACGATCTACACCCGCTTGAGCGGCATGATCGTCGACACAGTCATATACCACGTGCGCTTGAGGAAAAGCTGACAAATACTCAGCCGCTTCCGTATCATAAATCCACACAACGGCGGTACGAGAAAATCCAAGTAAGCGCGCTTTTAGTAATACCGAGTAGCGATTAAGAACGTGATTAATGTGAGATACAACTTTAGACTCACGAGACCCAGGAATAATGTTCCATTGAGCAATAGTATAGAGACCATCATGTTTTTTCTGCCACCAAATAAGTTTCTGCAAAAAATGCATGAGTGATGATGGGTGAAGGATACTGCGCCACATATGTCGTAGTATCCATACTCGTGGCTCTACGTATAACACAGGATGTTGCTTGGAGATGCGTGACATGATGTGCTGCCGATTTGTCCACATTGTTGAATCGTAAAAACCGCCAGCAAAACAAATAATCTTCATATTCGAGGAAAGATTATTATCTGCTTCACTGGCTAACAGCTCGGCAACATTAGGAAGTAATTTGTTTCGCACTGACTCCCACCCAACATAGAGGGCAAATAACGCGAAAACCACGATTCGCATTGGGAGGGCGGGATTAGTAAGAAGCCATGCCACGCTGCCAGCCAAAAGTACCAACATGAACAGAAGCGAAGCAGAAATCATAGTAACGCCATACTGTCGCGCCAGAAAAAGCATCAGGAAGTAAGACACCACCGCCCCGGCTAACATTCCAGCCGAGGCCAACAGTGCACTAGGAGCTGATAATAAAAGCCACAAGAGAATAACACCTGTTACCGCGGTAAGGGCAATAAAAATAACTGCGCGTTGTCGTGGATTGTTCGCCGGGACAAATAAACTGCTCGTTCCAATATCGAGGAGTGAATATAAAAAGAAAGCTGTTGTCATTAAATAAATGATGGACTCTGCGGGAAGGTACTCGGCTCCAATGATGTATCTCAGAATTTCGGGGGTAAAGAATAGGAGTACAGCGGTAATACCCAACATAAAAATAAATACGCGGTGCATGTTTTTGGTCACTCGCATACGAAACTCATCGGGTTTATCCACAAACAGCGAGCTCATCCAAGCCAAATTTACTTCAGATAGTGCCATTGCCAGAATAGTCAGACGTGAGCCAAACGTCATTGAAATATTTAGATATCCAAGTTGATCAGCCGCGAGTACGCCTCCTAGGATAAGAAGTGGTGATCGCTGCCACAGTACAAAGAAAATACGAGCTAAATACATATACGCCCCCACTCGAAGCACTGCTCGGCCAAATTGTTTTATGTCACTTCGAGATGGAAGGGAAAGGTGTCCAGTAAGAGCACGCACCGCATCGACTCCCATGAGCATAACCATGATAAGAGTGGTAACAACAATGGCCCAGAAAAATCCCCCAATACCGTACTGCCAGGTGAGAAAACCGAAGATCGGAATATTAATAGCCGCGGTAATGATTTGCACGACATACAATTGTTTAAATCGCTTCATGCCGGTTAGAGTGGCACCGAGCACGTCTTGTAAACCTTGAAAAATGAGGGCAGCAGCAAATATTTGTATGTACGGCACAATTTCTGGTCGGCCGTAAATGCTGTCAGCGATAAAAGGGGCAGCTAGAAAAAGGCCAAGAGATAACGGCAAAGTGACGCTCTGACGAACCAAATGGGCGACCCACGAAACCAGCGCAATATGTCGTTTATTCTTGCGGACTGCAATCTCTCGAATTGCGCCATCAACAATTCCCAAGTGCTGGCTGACGCCGATCACACTACCAATAGACATGACTAGCCCAGTTAATCCGAACTCGGCCGGTGATAGAATACGGACAATAATAATGCTCTGGGCGATGCCCAGGGCAGTAGTTATTCCCTTCGTAATAATGGATAGCAGCTGCGTGCGTGCTAAGTTCATAGCTTGATAGTACCTAGTAACCAATAAACTGGAAAAACTAGTCTATTTGCCTCAGTGCCGTCAATAGTTGTTGCGCTCGGTCAACGTAGCGCGGAGATGCGTTAGGAGTAGATAATATTTTATCTTGAGACAGTAACTTTATGAGGGCGTCAGCGATTGCATCTACATTTCCAGAGTCAATAAGTACATGGTTGGGTAAAGATTGTACCGCTTCTGGTACTCCCCCGGTACGAGTTGCCACGATTGGCAGACCAGCTGCCGCCGCTTCTAGGTACACAATACCAAAACCTTCGATATCTCCAGCAACATTTTTTGGTGTCAGAGCAAATAATCTCGCATTTGCAAATAGGGCTGGCAAGTCTTCATCTGGAACTGCGCCTAAGAAATGAGGACGGACAAACTCTCCTTCAGCTACCTGTTCTAGAGCTTTACGGTGCGGACCGTCACCAATAATCACCAAATCAATATTCGTGAATGTTACTTGATCCAGCTTAGCGTACGCTCGAATAAGATCATCAATGCCTTTCCGTGGGACAAGACGAGCAACGGTTAATATGTATGGGTGGGGTAGTTTGTATTTTGCAAGTATATTTCCTTGGTCGTCTCCTTTTTTGATTCGCTGCAAAAACTGATCATCAAGAGCAGGATATATTTTTACAATCTTATCTACTGAAATACCTAAATCAATAATTCGCTTCTTTGTAACATCATTAATTACTACTACTTTATCCGCATTTTTCAGAACACGAACGAGTTTACGATGAGTTCGAGGGTTCCTAAGCCACATTTCAATTTCCATCGCATAGGTGAAGACAACGTACGGTATTTGCAGATATTTTTTTAAGTAATACCCGACCAGTCCCTCAAACAACGCCTTGCCACACAGAACAATATCAATTTGCTCACGTTTTACGAATTTCCAGATGTATAAAAATAGAGGAAGCCAGGCTGGTCTAATAACTGGCCAAAAAATTCTTTTCTTACTTGGCTCAATCACGTGAACGATAATGTCTTTTTCCCGTTCAAGCCCGTCTATAAGGCCAGTTAGATATTTCTCAATACCACCAATGCGTGGTGGCCAGTTCTCGGTCAGAAGAAGCAAGTTCATAGAAATATAGTAGCGCGTTATGGATAACGCGTACTACGAAGAAAAGCAATACCGCTCTCCTAATAAGCCTTAACCAGCTTTATTCCTTTAAAGTAGTAGGAAAGAATCTTCTGAAAATTCCAATTATCCTTGGAGGCAAATCCAAATGCACCCTGGGCACTCATGCCGACACAGTGTCCCCTACAGGACGAAGCAGTATGGTAAGGATCCTTCACGGAATGTTGTAAATGAGGAAAACGGTCAGTGTTCCAGGCCTCCTTAGCACTTCGAGTTCGCCCATCAGAATCCGAGAAATATACAGTTGTAACTAAGTTATCGGCTTCTGAGTCAGTCGCGACAATTCCTTTTATTTTACCAAAGATACTCGACATTCGAGCGGTAATTACTTCATATTCATATCCGCGATACAACTGATCGTCAGAAGTATTAGTAATGTCATATCCTTTAGCTGGATTTCTTCCACCCGTTACGATTTTGTGGAACAAAACATACGTGCGTGCTGCTACACCAAGTGCTTTAATATATTCTTCGGGTCCCGTTCCAGATGTCTCAGCTAATCCTCTCAGATAGTGTTCCACCCGCAGCTCATTAATTGCCCACAACTCACCACAACCATTACATTTATTAATTTCAATAACGCCGCGGAAACGATTGTAGTTTTTCCCGGGAATAGTAACTGATGGATCGTTATAACTCTTGATTTGCATAATACCGCTCTCCAGTGGCACGAGGCGTATCTTATTTGCCGTATCAAACGAAACACCATCGCCTCGAACATGGTATTTCCCGCCTGACCAGCTCACTTGGACAACCTTATCTGGAGCTATTGTAGCTAAAATTTTATTCGCCCCTTCGCGTACTTGATATTTCTTATTTCCTGTAACATGAATCGCTTTACCGTCAGTGTGAAATATACCGATGCGCACCGTATCTCCATCTGGGTGGTTGCTTAATCCAGCAATAGCTTTGCGAGTAACACCGGAAGGAGCCGCTACCGCAGTAGCCTTAGCACCGCAGATAGCATCGCTGCCTTTGCGTGCTTTCTTTGCCTGATGGAACTTCATAGAGGCTACCAATGCCTTGTGAGTTTTTATCTCATTACAATCAATGCGTTTACGCCACCACGCCTTTTCTGCATTGGTAGGATCATTACCATATACTTCAATAAAAAGAGGTAAGACGTTTTTAATAAGATCAGGCTTTTTGTCGGAAACGACAACGCCGGCAGAATTAGCCGTTACAACAGTAGAAGCTGTATTTTGTCCAAGTGCCTTTTGGTAGCCCATTGCACCTTTTAAAGCTTCAAAGGTCGTCTTGTCGCCGCTCGTTACTCGCTTTGCCCAATACGTATTTTCAGTTGGTGATGGGCTTCGACCATAAACCGTGCGGAAAGCCTCATTCACCCGATCAACTAATCCAGCGGCATTAGCGGAAAAACTAGCAGATAGGCACAGAATAACAGCCAGAACTACGAAGGATTTTTTCATGGGTTTCAAATATACCATATATTTTTTGCTGACCAAAGAAAACGGGGAAAGATAGCTTAACATTTGACAAACATGAGGAAATAAGTATGCTATCCTGTCTCTATGAAGCTTGTAATTCTTATCCCCGCCCTCAATGAAGCGCGGACGATTGGTCAGGTTATCGACTCTCTTCCGAAGTCGCTTTCCGGGATTTCTGATATTGAAGCAGTGGTAATAAATGATGGTTCTACCGACGAAACCGTACAGATTGCACAGTACCACGGAGCTGTTGTTGTCTCTCATCCTCGTCGCATGGGTGTCGGCAGTGCTTTCCATACCGGTATCCGAGAAGCACTCGAGCGAGGCGCTGACATCATCGTTAATATTGATGCTGATGGGCAGTTCGATGCGAATGACATTCCGAAGCTGATTGAACCTATCCAACACGGAACAGCTGGCTTTGTTACCGCTAGTCGTTTCGCTAAAAAAGAATTCTGGCCCAAAATGCCGGAAATAAAAGCGTGGGGTAATAAGTGGGTAACACGAATGGTAAATTTCATTACGCAAAAGAAATTTACTGATGTTTCTTGTGGCTTTCGAGCGTATTCGCGCGAAGCTGCTCTTCGCCTGACTCTTTTCGGAAAGTTTACATATACGCAAGAGGTATTCATTGATTTGGTATTCAAAGGAATTGAAATTGTGGAAGTTCCACTTAAGATTCGAGGTCAGCGCGAACACGGGAAATCTCGAGTATTCATTGGACCTTGGCACTACGCCACGAAATCCGCCACGATCATGTTCCGAGCGGCTCGTGATTACAAACCATTCTACTTCATTGGCCTTCCTGGTCTGGTTGTTAGTGCAATTGGTTTGGCTGTGGCAATCTTTCTTTTAATTCACTACCTCCGGTTCGGACAAACAGCTCCCTATCGCTCACTTGTAACCGTTTCGGGTGTCTTATTAATTATTGGTTTCTTACTTCTTGTTATTTCTTTAATTGCCGACATGATTCATCGCAATCGAATGCTCATTGAAGAACATTTGTATCTGTCTCGAAAAAGTGCCTACCGACAACCAAAAAACAATTAGCGTTTTATTTATAACGCGCGCCTACGGACAGACCGCTGGCGGCATGGAGCGGCTGAGTTATGAGTTAATTGAAGCCGCTAAGGGCAATAAGCATCTGACAGTAAGTGTCATCGCACCCTGGTGGAAACCGTTGGCCTCACTCCCAATGCAACGACTTCTTTCCGCAGTATTTGCCGTAACTGTTGTTCCCTATGCTCTTTTTGTGGCACGTACCAAAGACGTTGTACATATTGGAGACCCAGTTCTATCCCTGGTTGGGTGGCTTATCCAAAAGATATGGCGTAAACCGATAGCGGTAACGGTGCATGGCTTGGATATTGTTTATGATAGCGGACTCTACAAGTATTACCTTACGAAATTTTTCCAGAACTTTGCGCTGTATCTTCCCATTAGCTCACACGTAACAAAAATACTTGCGGCTAGAGGCGTTACTGGAAATATTTTCCTGCTCCGACCTGGAGTTCACGACCGCTACAGCGATTCCACTATCCGGCGGGAAGATTTACAGAGTATTTCGGCACTCAAGAATATTAATCTTTCTTCTAAGATTATTTTTACGGCGGGGCGTCTTATTAAGCGAAAAGGTCACGCGTGGTTTATCCAGCACGTTCTTCCTGCACTACCAGCAGACGTAATTTACATTATTGCGGGAGATGGGCCAGAAAAAATATTGATTGAGAAAACTGCCCGAGAATCCGGTGTTTCTTCACGGGTTGTATTACTCGGTCGCGTATCTGACCATGATCTTAAAATTCTTTACAACACTATCGATGTTTTCGTTCAACCAAATATTACCTTGACTGGTGATGTCGAAGGATTTGGTCTCGTTTTATTAGAAGCTGCTCTCTGTGGTCGCTCGGTTATTGCCGCCAGCACCGAAGGAGTACGTGATGCAATTGAACCTGGCAAGAACGGCGTATTAGTTGAGATTGCGAATCCGGATGCTTGGCAACGAGCTATTCAGCAGGAACTACAGCATCCCTCAATAAGGGACGGACGAACATATACAAAAGATACATTTAGTTGGAATACGGTTGCCGCCAAATTTACTAATGCCCTTAGATCTACTGTTTCGGAATCTCGTAAATAACAATCGCTCGACTATCAAATACCTTGGTATAGGAATCTGGCAGTGGCTCAAAGGAGGCTCGCTCTTTAGCTGTTAAGAAAACATAGTCAGCTGCTGGTAATACCTGCTCCTGAGCTGCCTTGTCTCCGCGGAATGCAGCTTCAATGTCAGCAAAGACTGAATCCTGCTGAGATAGCCAGTAATTCGTTCGTAGTAATGACCGGCCGGTAAAAGCTGGAATAGCAAAAGGTGCCTCTGGAGAAGCTAAAAATACTGCATTGTGAGTAGTATTATCTTCAATCCACCACAATCCGAGGCGCGTAGCCGTATCAATGTCCTGTGTATCTTTCCGCATGAGGTTATCGTGAGCACTGACTACGCTCGTACCCGCAGGCAGTAGTAAAAGTCCGACCGCTCCCAACAAAAGGAACAGCGTGATAATAGACTGTGGCGATGAGATTTGAAATCCGCGCAGTACCCTTTTCACATAGCTCCACAAAAGTGGAATGGCCATCCCTACCAGAGGAAACCCAACTAAAGCACCGTGGTAAAAGAAGCGAGAAGCATTTTCCACAACAATGTTTCTCTGCGAGAAAAAGAATGTCACGAATGCTAGTCCGGTAATAACGGTAATGGCGGCCGAGATGTGAGGCAGTGTTACGCGTTTCCAAAAAGCGGCTGCAAGAATAACGGCAACGATGGGACTGAGCCGGAGCATGTCGTATCCAGCGGTGTATGAAAAATGTGGCCAGCCGAAAGCGGCATTGCCGGGAGTAGCTACAAAGAAAAGTGCGATAAATATAATTGCTGCACATAAGTAATATGGTTGCCGACGTAACAAGCAGTATGTCACTGCGAGGGCAACAGCCACTGTTCCGGATATAGCGTTAGACAGAAGTAAAATAACCGTGGTAAGCGCTCCTAGAATCTCTAGTAGTCGTTTATCGTGAAGAGTTGAGAAAGCTCGGGTAAAACAAAATACATCAAAAAGAAAAAGCCCGGTAAGGAAAAAATGACTTTGTGGGTAAATATATGTATCCCAACTTACAGCGGCTAGATACAAAATTGTGACCGAAGGAATGAGAAGTTGCTGCCAAAGAGAAGCGACCGTTTTTCCAATTACTACCTCCCACAGCAAAAAAAACATGGGAACGGTAATGAAGATCCAAATATATGTCAGCGTTGGCAAGAAATAGAGCCAGCCAGAGCCCTCACTTAGGTCACGGAATATATTAGCCATGCCGGCGTGCAGAAGAGTTGGATATTCCAAGGACTCATTCGCATTGAAAGGATTTTGTTGAACGAGACCGGTCTCGTTCAACGATCGCTGTGTCAGCGCCATAAATGTAACCGTATCACCATTAAAAAAGCCATGTGTAATCCAAGCGTGATCTTGGAACCCATTTACACGCCAGATGAGAGAAGCTGCTCCAAGAACGACAAGGAGAACTAGCATGATTGCCCCTTCCCCCACTAGATCGTGGTGGCCGCGACCAAAAGGAAGACGGATAGACCGAAATCGAAGCGTGATTAAGGCGCTTATGAGGAAGACAAAACTGCCAATAAAAAGCACTTGTGCTGAAGTCTCAGCCGGAAAAACCACTCGCTCTAAGAAAGTAAGTGTAAGCCACGTAACTTGCCAGAGAACTCCAGCCAGACCGAGATAGGTAAGCACACGTTTATGGTCATACACCAGCCCACTGGCGATCAGTGATCCTACTAGAACAACAACTGCAGCTACCATGGGCTAAGAATGACAAAAGCGTCGCGAGATGACAAACTGCTTTCATATGAAGGTTTCACTTATCATCCCCGCCTACAATGAAGAAAAGCGCCTACCTGCTTTTTTAAATACAGTACTTACGTACGAGCGACAGCACGCTGATCAAATTCATGAAGTCATTATTGTTGATGACGGTAGTACTGATACAACCAGTCAGCAGGTACAGAAGCGAATAAACGGAAGTCAACCAGTAAAGTTACTGACGCTTTCTCAAAATCGTGGCAAGGGTGGTGCGATCCAAGCCGGTATAGAAGCGGCAACTGGTGATGTGGTTGTCTTTACCGATGCTGATGGAGCAACTCCTATCACTGAGCTGCCTAAAATGATAACGGCTTTACAAAGTGCTGATGTTGCAGTTGGGAATCGCTGGATGAGTGGAGCTCATGTTCATAAAAGTACCACTCTGCGCCATTTTGCCGGGTGGGTATATAAGACCTACATGAGCCTATTTGGCCTCGGGGAGATAGATACAATGTGTGGCTTTAAGGGATACAAACTATCCATTGCCCGCGATTTATTTTCTAATCTTCTCGAAAAACGCTGGTTATTTGATACCGAAGTTGCCTACAAAGCCGTCCGACGAAAATATGTGATTAAGAATTTTCCTATTGAATGGGAATCAAAGCCGGGTAGTAAACTAGATTCTTTCACGCTTTTGAAATCAGGATTTCAAATATTGCCGCTCATTTCTAAAATTAAAAAACATGAAGAGAAAACTTTCTGACTATTCAGAAGAGACCAGTCGAGCATATGATTCTTTCCCTGATTTTTATGAGGAAAAATTTCAGGAGTTTTTTGACAACTTTGGAAAAGAGTTAGCTGAAAAATTTGTGCCGCTTCTTAAGGGCAAATCCATCTTAGACGTTGGCTGTGGGCCAGGTCACTTTGGAGAATTTTTTCAGGCAAAAGGTTTAAAAGTTTTGGGAATAGATATTTCTCCGGCGATGGTTACGTTGTCACAAAAGAGGAAGGTGTCCGCGAAGGTGTTAGACATGAAAGATATTGGTTCACTGGAAACTCAGTTTAGTGGTATTTGGGCAAGCGCTTCCCTTCTGCATGAACCGAAATCAAAAGCCAAGGAAATAATTAATATATTTCGTGATGCCCTCGTGCCACAAACTGGCTTATTATTTATTTCGGTCAAGGAAGGCACCCAAGAAGGCTTCGAAGTGCGAGAAAATCAACCAGGTACTAAGCGTTGGTTTTCGCATTTTACTGATGATGAAATGCGAGAATTCCTAAAGAAAGATTTTGAGATCCTTTTGTCTCTAAAAACAAATGTGGAAGGAAAATTTAACTTTCTTGATTATTATGCTCGTCGTAAACGCGCATGATTATCTTTCTTATCAGATTGATCCGAATACATTAGTGTTCGGAGTATCAACTCGTGCCTTTGATCGTGTTGGCCTCGAAGGATATATTCCGTCGGTTGCAATTGCCGCATTAAGGAACGATACGAGTATTCCATTTTTACAGAAAATAGGTATTGCCACACATATTTTTGGGACTGAGAAAATGGGGAAGATTTCAAAGCTCATGCAAACAAAATCCTTTTCTGATCTCGTCTCGAACTATCAGAAAGAAAAAAAGGTTTCTCTTCTCATTACAAATATTAGTCCGGAAGTAGAAAAAGCGGCCGCTAACCTTCGTACGTCAATACTTGGTAATTCGTTTACTCTTCGCCAGCGGTTTGAAAACAAAGTAAATGTTCGTGGAATAATAGAACTTAACAGCCTTTTCCCCCCATTCTTAATTGCTCAGAAGAGTGAGCTTGGGCAGCTCCCTTTTACGTATAAGAGTCTGCAGCAACAGTTTGGCTCGTTTGTTCTACAGGATGAAAGTGAACATATCTCAGGCGGAAGAGGTACTACTATCGTTCACGATGAAAGAGCATACAGACTAGGAATCCAAAAAGTCGCAAAAAATAAGAGTCAGCAGGTGGTCATTTCTAAATATGTGCATGGCCAATCTGTCAGTATTCAAGCGTGTATTACAAAAGACGGAATCTTTCATGGCCCACTTCAGCAACAGATTGTTACCGAACCACATCTAACTCGACCCGGTTCATCACAATTTGCGGGTGCACAGTGGAGTGTCGACCCGCTTCTTACAAATAACCTTCCGGCTGCTTCTCGTATTGTACAAACGGTGGGGCGTGCTATGCAGTCTCATGGGTATAAGGGAATTTTTGGATTGGATCTTATTATTGAAGAGTCAGGCAGTATCAAACTGGTTGAAATTAACGCTCGACTGACTGCCTTAACTCCTCCGCTAACTCTCTTCCAGAACAGTCGCAATATTCCCTCTCTCCTTTTCTTCCATGTGTTGGAGCACCTGAACGCTTCTTATAAGATTAATGACGCCATCGAGTTGCAGAAAGCATTGTCTCTATCCATACCTTTCAGCTACCTCGTACTCCATAATGTATCTTCATATTCCGTATCCATAAAAGAGAAATACGTTTCGGGCTGGTATGAGCATACAGATGGCAAATTAAGTTTCCGAGCCGATGGTGTAAGTCTAAGAAATATAGAAAAAGAAAATTATGTTCTGTTACCAGATATCCCAGTACCCGATCGCGCAATTGTGCCGGGAGCACAGCTTGTTCGATTGTTCTGCAAAGGTGTAGTCCTGACCAAGGAGGGAAATCTGCGACCGGAATCTATTCGGTTGATAAAGCAAATACAGGCACTTTTCAGCCCAGTTTAGTAAATGTTAGTATCCGAGCGAATCAAGTATCCAGCGATGATGTTCATTAGCCGGATCATATTTTCCAATAAGAAGACGCCTTAGTTCCTTCGGGTGTTCAGCTAGTGCTTCCCATATTTGAATGTTTCCCTCTTGGTAAATAATATCCTTGGTAAGACACACTCCAGGTTCTGATCCAGTAGTTCCGCGAAAAATCCGGCGACAGGTTTCCCAAGCATGTAAAATGGCATGCTCTTCCAACTCTTGTGATGGTGGGCTACTAAGCAGCAAATCGTGACGGAAATAGTGCACCATAATTTCGAAAACTTCACGAAAATCTCGACGCTGACCATCAAGTCCGTATGTTAATCCAATTGCTAAGTAACGCTGCGGACGAATCGTGTTTATAAACGAACCGTATAATGCTTCCTCATACAATGTTGCCAGTCCTTCCTCTCCTCGGTAATACCGATCCAGCCCCATCCCTAAGAGAAGAAGCTTACTTTTAATACCATTTACGCGACGCAATACATGAACGCCAATTTCGTGGGCTAGGAGGGAGCGTACGTCTTCACTGGAAAACCCTCGTTGCTCAGGAAGACGCACTTCTTTGTGATTCTTTTCAACACTTATATAGTATTGATCTTCAACAAGAACTGCACTCCAGTCATACAGCTTGGCGCCTTGCAGTTTTTCTTGAAAAAGTAAGCGTAGTTCCTCTCCCTTCCAATCATGTGCTTTCTGCGGAATCTCTATCAATGATCCAAGTTGTTTCAATACACTGACAAAAACTTTTTTAACCAGTGGCTGAGAGGGAATAAAAATCGCTGAGTTACCTGCGAACGTTGGTAAGTGTGATTTAAGTTGTTCCGCTGCTTCTTTGAGGGCAGTATCACTTGATACCATTGAATCCGCACAAAGATCGTGGAGAGATTGAATTGTCCACTTAAAAATTTCTGGTGACGGGGTACCAAAAGTAGATTCCGTAAAATGGCGAAACTTTCCCATGTCCTTATTAGTAGCTGCCAGCAAAAGATTGATCTGATCGAGGGTCTCATCGATTGACCAAAGGTATGCTTGTCGGACTACCGGGTGAGTCTCTTCCTTGAAGATCTGTTGGCGTAACCGAGCCAAAGAATCACGACGCTTGATGAAGTAATGAGCATTAAGGCGCGGATATTCAAACGAAGGATTACGAATCTCGTTGGCCAAGAATTTCTTTCGCTGCTCCTCAACTGTTTTTCGCCGGCTGCGAAAGTAATAATTAGTCGTTATTGCCACAATATTGCTTCGAAACTCGGTAAACCAGCGTTTGTCGAGAGGGGCAGTCATCTAGACATAATTTGCCATATATGGCATAGTAAGTCAATGTTACGAGCAGCTGATATAGAAAAAATTCGCTATAAGAACCTTGAACTGGCTACCTCACTCCTAGTTCGTGCTGCTTTAGCGAGGGGTATTACAGTAGAAGTACTTCCAGACAAATTAGTACGTCTCAAAAAGGGCTCAACAACGCAATATATCATGGGAAGATCTCTTCCCTGTAATAGTGTAATCGACCGAGCAATCGCAAATAATAAATACCTTACCCACCATATTTTAAGAACAGTGGGAATCCCGACACCCCGATCAATACTTTTACGCAATCCTGGAGCTTGGAAACACTTACTATCTTCTGCTCGGCTTACATTTCCCATGGTTGTAAAACCGACTACCGGCTCTCATGGTCTGGGATCAACTATGAACATTAGAGAGGTGAGTGTTCTACATCGTGCAGTAGAGCGTGCCTTTAATTATATGAAGAAGAAAGAAGACCAAAAGCGGGTGTTAGTTGAAGAGTATTTTGAAGGCGGACATGATCTTCGGATTCTAGTGGTCGGGGGAAAGGTAATCTCAGTAGTTGAAAGAGACCCGGCTCATGTTATTGGTGATGGCATTAAGACAATAAGGCAGCTGATGGATGAATTTAATCATGAATGGAAAACAAAAATTGATTACGACTTGCCTCTTTGTCCTATTCCGCTAGACGCAGAAACAACTCGTCGTTTGAAATCGCAAAATCTAACACTTGCGTCTATTCCGCAGAAAGATCAAAAAATATATATGCGCTGGAATGCCAATGTAAGTATGGGCGGTCGATCGATTGAGAGAACGGATGAAGTAAGTAAAGAAATAAAAGCATTGGCGGTTCGTTGTGCGGAGTTGATTGGCCTAAAAGTAACCGGGGTAGATATTTTGGCTCGTGATTTTACAAGCTCGGATATTTCAGCAAAGAATCTTACGGTACTAGAATTAAATCACGCACCTGGTTTTGACATTAATCAGGTACCATACCAAGGAACGGGGCGGGACGTAGCTGGTGTAATCATCGATCTATTATTTGCGAATACAAGTGCATGAACATCGCGTTTGTAACAACGCAGACAATTGAAGGCTCTACTGTTCTTGGACGAGTACTCCCACTCGCCCAGCAGCTGGCACATAATCACTCGGTCCATGTACTCGTGCATGGGCCAGATAGCACATCAAAAATACTGTCTCCGATTTACAAAATTCATGTTGTCGGAGCCGATCCATTTGTAAAAGGAGACGGGGGTAAAAAACGGTTAGCAGGTATTTTTCTTTTGCTTCGCATGAAATGGAATGCAATTTTTGCAACCATACGCCTTCTAAAAATACGTCCGGATGTTGTAGTGATTGTAAAATCCTTACCAGAAAGTGTTTTGGTGGGTTGGCTCTATTCACTCCTTAGGAAATCTTTTCTAGTCTTGGACGCTGATGACTTTGAGCTAACAGCTAATAAGCTCACTTCCATTTGGCAACGAGCAGCCGTGCATTGGGCGGAGAGAACTGGAGCAAAAATTGCCAAGGTTATTGTGACTGCTTCCCCATTCCTGCAAGATCACTTTCAGCAATTGGTGCCGCATAAAAAAGTCTTGATGATACCTACTGGAATTACTCAGCGCAGTCAAAATGACCAAGCGAAATCAAATCCGGTGAAAACACCAAAGCTTATTTATACCGGGAGTGTTTCAATTGCCTCTGGTCATCGGGTAGATTTATTACCGGAGATACTTGAACATGTACGTAAACAATTACCTCAAGCTACACTCACAATTGCTGGTTCCGGCGACGATATTGAGGATATAAAGAAAGATTTTGCCAATCGCAATCTTACCGAGGCAGTTTTCTGGTTAGGAAGATTCGCCTCGTCTGACATTCCTAAAATTTTTAGTACCATAGCCATAGCTATCGATCCAATTGACGCCAGTATTTCCAATCGGGCCAAAAGTTCCTTTCGAGTTCTGGTTGCACAGCAATACGGCCTGCCAGTAATTACTAGTAATGTCGGAGTACGACCCGATCTTATACCGCGAGAATTTCACGATCGATTTTTTGCTACTCCCGGTGACACCGTATCGTATGCTGATAAAATAATTTCAATGTTTGCTACTCCATTATCTCCATTAGAAATAAATATCCTGCAACATCATGTCGATCAATTCACGTGGCCTATTTTAGCTAAACAATATAACAACATATGGAGTTCTTAGGTGCAGTCCTGACCGTCGCGATTCCACTATCTGTAATAATCATTCCTGGCTTTGCAGCGATACAAGGAAATGGGCATAAGATCCTTCTGAGCGGCGCTCGAATGATGCTCTGGAGTTTATCCGTCCTTACGCTTTTGACGTTTCTCTTTAGTTGGTTGGGTATATCACTTGTCACGAGCTGCATTGTGGCATTTATTGGTGCTGTTACTGTTTTCTGGCTCAGACGGGATTTGGTGATGAACTTACCAGCTGCTTGGGTGTTGATGGCAATCGTGTTACCGGTGGTACTGGCTACGGCTGCTTTCGCTCTGCCCTATTTTGCCTGGCATGATGGTCAGCCAACAGGGGATTCACAAAAAGCAATTATCTGGGCTCAAGAAATTATTGAAGAAGGAAAAGCTTCCTATAGCCGCGCGGTATTAGATTACAACCGAGACCCTGGAGATTTTTTTACCCCAGGCTTGCACACGCTAACTGCCCTCGTTATGACCCTGTCGCCGTATCCACTTATGAGCGTTGGGGTGTTCGCCATTGTCGGTTGCATTGTTGTTGCGTGGTTAGCGGCAACTATTAGCCGGGAGTTATTTAAGGGTGATTCGCACATTATCTTGCCACTGGTAGCTGCCTTTTTTGTTTTGACAAATACTCGTTTTTTACGATACCTGCGGGAACCGGGTTATCACTATCAAAATATATTTGGTGAAATATTTTTATTTGGACTTTTGTTACTTGGCCTTCGTCTTATTAAGAAATTTTCTTGGCAGGATTTCTCGCTCGCTGTTACCTGTCTTGCTGCACTCATTTTGACGCATCAGTTTTCTGTATTTATGGCCGTCTTCACTCTTGTGCCAGTAGCTGCCTCCTTCTTTCTTGTCCGAATTAGTCGTTTGCGCCACCATTCACGACAGGCCTTTTATAGTGTGGTGTCGGGTGGCGCTCTTATTATTCTCCTTTTGGTAGCAGCTATTCCATTTGGTTTTTATGATAAGCTCCCTCATTTATTTACTACTGCCCCCCATCTTTTAGCTGATGTTCCAAATCTAACAGATTACCCAGCTATAACCGGTGGAGTTTGGTTTTTCTTGGGGTTGGCTGGATTTATTCTTCTCGCTAAGCAAGCTTTCGGTTCGCGTAATCCACAGATCATCGCTTTTACTATTAGTGTCGTAGTTTTTCTTCTCCTATCACAAGGCCCTCGTCTTTTTATTGATATTCCTCCGGTACGGGCGCTTTTTTACTCCGTTGTACCGTTAAGCATCCTAGCTGCGTACTTTATTATGCAATTACGGCATTATTTTTCAGAGTTTTCAAAACTACCTCGCCGTCTGGGTTATATTGCGTTAATTATCTTGGTGGGCT
Organism: Candidatus Anderseniibacteriota bacterium; assembly: GCA_016197005.1. GTDB lineage: Bacteria > Patescibacteriota > Andersenbacteria > UBA10190 > UBA10190 > JACPWO01. Next base: position 68,173 of record JACPWO010000001.1, on the reverse strand, counting down.
GGCCTGCTTTTCAAACAACCCAGCGCGCATTCGCGACAACTAATCATACGATTCGAACAAACTCTACTTTACTACCTGAACACGAGTACTTAGCCGGCATAATCGCACAAGACAGTTCCCGAGCCGCTGTCCTTGTCGACGACTATAACCGGCGCTCTTCTTCGTGGCTCATCCTGTCGGGTAAACCTATGTATACTCGCATTGCGGCTGATCTTCAGCGGCAGATGAATGAAGCTAGACAATCAGAGACGCGGATGGATTTATATTTGAAACAGCTGGACTTCGAGAAAATCTTTTCACTTGGTTCGATGTCAGAAATTGGCGAGCTACTGCAAAAACACAATATTAAGTACATAACGGGAGTTGAAAAGAGTAGTGATAGCGCCTTTGCGAGCAATCCAATCTTGCAAGAAAAGGCGCGCGGTGCTGACGTTATTCTATTTTCTGTTGAATCTAAACGTACCCTCAATGAAGAAACGGCGTGGTTGCTCAAAACAAGCACGCTCGCTAACGATATCGGTGATGGCGAGGATACGTTTGCTCATCTCCCGGCTAGTGTACGAAGCAGCCGTCTCTCTTCGCCGCAGCGTGAACGTACAGCAACATTCCGTTCCGTGTCCGCTTCCGTAATTCCTCTTGTATTCAATCCTCGCAGTTATGTTGCAGTACTATGGGATCAAGAAGATACCGGACATCCAACAGTGAATCTTGAATTACTCGTAAAGGCTGTATATGGACCAGAAAAGTTAGAGGTTGTTCTTCCTGACGACTCTCGTGTTGAACTTACAATGGGCCAACCTCTTACTATTCCCGCACACTCAGTTATATATAACGACAAAGGTCTTCTTGAGCTTAAAATGCTCAATCCAGAAGAAAAACCAATTGGAATTGATCTAATCGCGCTTGGATTGGCGCGAATTCCCTGAAGGAAATACAGTAAGCCTATGCCAAAGCAATCTCGAATAACGGGGGCAATGGCCCTCCTTATAGCCCAAGCCGTTGTGCTCATGCTGGGGTACGTTACGCACTTGTGGATTGGTCGTTTCCTCGGACCCGGGCCGTATGGAATATATGGCGTTGTTTTATCTTTGCAAACAATTCTCGGTATTTTACTTACGCTTGGAGTACCAAGTGCCGTTTCTCGTTTTGTCGCTCAAGATGAAGTTCATGCTGAAAGTATTTTACGACAGGCGCTTAAAATCCAAACACTCCTGGCGTTTGGATTGTCCGCAATTGTGGCCATATTTTCACCAGGTATTGCTTTTCTTTTAAATGACCCTACGTTAACGCCACTTATTGCTTTCGTTGCCGCCGTACTCTTTTTGCAAGCTTTTTACCCCATATACGTTCAGTACTTTAGCGGCTTGCATCGCTTTAACCGGCAGGCACTCCTTACTATTATTTACGCTATCGCCAAGCTAGCTGGAGCGGTTGCGCTGCTCTACGCCTTTGATGTTTTTGGTGCCTTTTCGGGATTTGCTATCGGTGGAGTTATTGCCGCTATGCTTGGGTGGTATTGGACGCGAGCAACTCGTAATAAAAAGACCACTGCGAAATTACCGCTTAAGGAGTTTCTCTCTTTTGCTGGAATGTATGTCCTTATTCTGGCGGGGTTACAACTACTGATGAGCATTGATCTTTTTATGGTGAAATCACTTCTCCGTGATGATGTGCAGGCTGGTTACTACAACGCTGCCGTTACGCTCTCGCGTATCTCATACTTCTTACTTCAAGGCTTATCATTTATCGTTTTGCCCAGTGTCTCAAAGTTGACGAAGCCGGGTGCATCACAAACTCAAGCCGTCTCTTTTATCAGTCGAATGTTGCGATATCTTATTGCTCTCATTATTCCGTCAATTACGTTGGCAGCGGCCACTAGTGAACAGCTCGTTATCTTATTCTTCTCGTCTTCTTTTGTACCGGGGGCACCAGCACTTACTGTTCTGATGTTAGGGGTAGGTATTCTTTCTTTCTATTTACTTCTCGCTAATATTGCCGCCGGAGCAAATAAGGCTAAGACTGCACTTGGAATTACTATTCTCATGATAATTGTTAGCTTAATTGCTGGCTTTATTCTTATTCCTCGGTACCAACTCGTAGGAGCGGCTTGGCAGACAACCATTGCTGCTTTTGTTGGTTTAATTGCGCTAACGATATATATTTTCTCCACTTTCCGTATTCCCTATCCGGTAAAGAGCACAATTAACATTGTTATTGCGACCGCGGCAGCCGTTTTGCCTACATATGTTTGGGAAGTTTCTCCATTCTTGCTCCCTCTTCAATATGTAGTATTACTTGGCCTCTATATCGTAGTGTTGTGGATTTTAGGAGAAGTTAAACCGAGTGATCGGGCACTACTTGCTAGTATCCACCCCCGCCTCAGTTTTCTTAAGAAATGAACACCGGGCTAAAAATTGGAGGGGTTGTCGTACTGCTTATCGTGGCTGGTTTTTGTTTTGATGTTGCTCAGCGTGGTCCTCGAGAAGTCTCTGCTCTCGAGTCAATTGCTGGCATCCCATATCCTCGCCTAGATGACAGCGTTCAGATAAGTGAGAAGCTTGCTCATGCGGATATCTATTTACGCGAACCGGTGTTTATGAAGGAGCTGGAGTTAACAATACGATTCCATCCTGGTAATACGAAAAATCTTACCGTCGGAGTTCGAGAAAATGATTTCTGGCTAAGCTATCCACCGGTAGTACTTTGGACGGCTGGAAATGCGCATGAATGGCAGGAGCGGACGATTACTGTACCGCTTACTAATAAGTTTCAGGAGACTGACCGTTCAATTGATCTTATGTTTTTTGCAGAAACTGACACTCCGACGGATATTGATGCTGGAATAAACCAAACTGCCTCCTGGGAAGTACGTGAGTTATCTGCTCGGGTAAGGTATACCTGGCCAACGATTGCTGAAACAAAGGACTATATTCGCAGTGTTCTTAGGCGTGAGCGAGCGCAATGATGCATTCTTCTTCAATTTTATTCGTCACGAGTTGGGCCGCATTCCTAACAGCGGCATTGGTTGGTATTGCACGTTGGTTTCACCCCGCCATTTTTTCTAGTTCTCTGACCACGATTCTATTGAGTATTGGTGTGGTGGCAGCAGTTGGTGTGTTATGGCGACGACCGCTATGACATATCGCACAGTAATTGGTGCGCTACTGCTGGCAGCAACCGCAGTCGGACTACTGCTTATTCAAGCTGATCGACAAATTATTGTCTTATCTCCCTCAGAGGATGCAAGTCTGGTAGTGCCACTTATATCAGACAAAATCTACGAGCAGGAATTTGTGAATTCTGCCGCTAATATTAGTCGAGTAGGGGTGTATGTAAAACCACTTGTCCAAGACATACCCGTAGATACCATAACGCTGAACCTGCGACGGAGTGGGGAAAATATTGGTCAACAAGTATTTCCGTCATCCTTTTTAAATGCTAACGCTCCGGTTTTCTTGCGACTATCTTCACCTTTTGAAACCGTTCATCGCGAGAAATTAGTTTTGGCAATTTCTGTACCCCCTTCCCTTTCGGGAAAAGTGGGACTTATGCAGCGCCAACAGGATGAGACTTTTAATCGCGATGCCGTTTTGTTTATCGATGGAGCTCCACAATCGAGTCCCGCTGCATACGAGGTATTTATGTCAGTTCGACCAGCAATTACATTACAAATGGGAGGATTACTACTCATCGCGGCTACTTTTCTTATCGTCTGGCATCGTTCTGCAAAGCACCTGTTGTATCCGCTATACGCAATCGGACTGTCGGTGTCCGCATCTCTCCCACTCTTAGTACGTGACGTAAGTATTCAATCTTTTCTTCTCGTTGTTTTACAAGCGGGCATTGTGTGGGGTGTGTTGTTTTTGCTAAAGCGTCGTTCGCTACGTCCACCAGCAACTTTGTTTGGAGCCCATATTGCGGCTTTTACAACATTTTGGGCTTTAGTAATAGCCGGGAGAGTACCTTGGACAGGACTAACCTCACTTGGACATCTTAAAGATGTATTTCTTGATCCCAATCAGATTGCGGTTATGCCGATCGGTGCATATATTGGCATCCCCGCACTTATCTGCACCGGTATCGGCCTCATTTTGTTGTGGCGACAAAGTAGAAGAGTGTTTGGGTCATCTATCATCTTTATAACAATTGGATGCTTCATCACTCCTATTCTGACTGTTCTTGCAATTGCGTATACGAGTGCTGTTGGCTTAGCGGGTATCTCTTCCTATCTACGTTCGCATGGAAAAATAGCTGAGTTAATCCTTTATGCTCTTACATTCTTAGCACTTCTTGATTTGCTAGCTGTGTATGCTCGCGTAATTGAACTAGCTTTATGAAAACAGAGTTTGAACGTACAACTGGCAATGCTGGTGTAATCGGACTGACGGCGTTTGGGGGAGCCTTGGTTGGCTTCGTACTACAATTGCTGGTTGCCTACTATTTCGGAGCCGCTGCCGAAACCGATGCATTCTTTATGGCGCAATCAACCTCAGAGCTGCTATCAAAGCTTTTGTTAGGAGGCTCAATTACCGCGGTATTTATCCCTATGTTTGTACAGAAGCTGTCGAATGGGCGACGACAAGATGCGTGGCATATGGCGCTCAATATATTTCATATAACTGCGGTGCTATATATTATGATGATTGCCATTCTTACATTGTTTGCTCGCCCCTTCATTCATTTCATAGCGCCCGGTTTTGCGCCCGAGACTTTTGAACTCACAGTCTATTTGCTCTACATTCTTCTTCCGTCGTTCCTATTCCTGTTTTTGGTTGAGTTTGCGACCTCCATGCTCCATTCACTTCAGCGGTTTGCGTTACCTGCTTCAATGCGCCTTCTGGCACCAGCCATATCTATTATCGCGATTGTCACACTGGCACCACGTATGGGAATTGCCGCACTCGCAATTGGAGTGGCCATAGGTTCGCTTTTCCAATTTCTAGTATTAATGATTGGACTACGCAGAGCCGGACTTAAGTACCGTTTTATCTTTAATATTCGTGATCCAATTGTTCGCCAACTGGCGTATATGGTCTACCCTTTCATCTTCTCTGTATTAGTGACGCAGGTAGCAGGAATCGTATATCGTATGCTCGTGTCTGATTTAACTGAGGGAAGTCTCGCCTCGCTAAAATTTGCGGAAAAAATTACTCAACTTCTGACTATCATGTTTCTTAATTCGGTAACATTGGTTATTTTTCCGCTTCTATCGCAAAAAGCTAGTAAAAAAGATGCCGCTGGGATGTTGGTGACTATAAGCTCAGCGATTCGCCTCATTACTTTTGTCACAGTTCCTTTGGTTATTGGCGTTGCATTGTTGCGTGAACCCCTCATTGATTTTGTGTATCAGCATGGATCCTTTTCAAAGCAGGATGCCGCTATGACGAGTATTGCACTGCTTTTCTTAGTACTTGGGCTGACAACTAATGGCATTAGTTCAGTTTTCGGACATGCGGTACTGGCTCTACAAAAGACAAAAGCAGCTGTTATTGTCTCCATCGCCTCTCAGATTGTCGCAATTTCCCTCTTCTTGCTTTTAGTTCCACCCATGGGCCACGCTGGACTGGCGCTGGCTTCTTCGCTCGTGCCAATAAGTACGGCACTTTTGTATGGTTTTTATCTCCGTCGACATATTCCGAATCTTACCAGGGCGTTTCATCACATAACGTTTTTAAAAACTGCTTGTCTCGCAATTTTACTGGCAGCTGTTATTTTATTTATCCGCACTGTAGAACTTCCAGGAATTTCACTAACACAATTATTCCTACCCACTCTTATTGGGTGCGTCGTCTTCTTTGGTGGCGCTTGGCTGTGGAAGGTGGAAGAAATGGAAACAGTGCTTGCAATTATTCGTGGAAAACTCGTAAAGTGGCGCAAAGTATAGCCTATGAAATTTGCAGTTCTTGAATACACATCAAAAACGGGGGCGGTGTGGCGACATACACCAGAGAGACCTAACTATTTGAGTGATCCCCAAAAAGAACTCGATCCAACGAGTTTTGGTTGCTATGTATCCGCTCTCGAAGGCGAACATATTCCTTTAACGTTTCTAATCAAGCCGACAATTTTAAAACGAGTCTATAAAAAACTGACTGGCTCGTGGCCAGCATATGACATCTCGTATCTCAAACAATTCGATACGCTTATGATTGTCCATCAAATTAGTAATGGACACGAGATCACCGCCTTGACCAAGCGTATAAAGAAGGAAATACCGAGTATTAAAATTTTAGGCGTTCCCACTCAACCCTACGGAATACTAAAAGATTACTGGACCGAAAACCTGGACTGGCTAAAGGATTTTAAGGGATTTATTAAAGCGTGCGACATATTTGTGACGATTGTTAAATCTACTGAGAAGGATTGGCGGGCACTGGTTCCCGATCACGCACAGCAAGTGCGCTATATCCCCCAACCGTATCCAGTTGAATATGCGGCTCAGTTTTTTAAACCTTTTCGTGAGAAAAAGAAGATCATTTTTGTGGCCGGACTTACGAACCGAGATAATATTACCAAGGGAGTCGAAGTAGCGGCTCAAATTCAGAAACAGTTTCCTGAGTATGTCATACATATTGCAACGTTGGGTGAACCAGGCTCTGAGCCAGATGTCTCCGCATTGCAGCACTCCGTCTTTGAAGTTATTCGGTTTGAACCATGGCGACAGCATCTAGAGTATCTGACTCAGACTTCCCTGGTAGTAAATACTGACTATACGCAAACTCGCGGACGTGTGCAGGTTGATTGTGCTGCCATTGGAACGCCTAGTATTGGGGCTAATTCCGACGGACAAATGGACTTATTTCCAGCACTACCCGCTTCGCGTGAACAATCAGTTGCAGACTTGGTGGCTCAAGGCTCGCGTCTTCTTCAAGATGAGGTGTTGTATGCTAGCGTTGTAGATACGGCTCGGCAACGTCTTCAGCAATATAACTATCAACGATCAGCTGAACGTATTCAACAGCTAGTTTCAGAACTGTGAAAAAAATACTTGTAAAACACGTCGGCAATATGGGCGATATGATATTTATCGTGCCACCAGTGTTGGAGGTGCTAAAAAAGAGATACCCTTCCTCCCACATAACACTTGTAACTGCATGGGGGTTCAAAGAAGTAAAACGTCGTCCCCCTTTCTATTTAAAACGAGCACGGTGGGGACAGCGAAATCAAAGTGGATTTTGCATTGCTCTTATGATGACAAATCCACATATTGATCAGCTTGTGCATTATCACGACGCAGCGTTGTCACTCGACGGTACTATTTGCAGAGAAGAGGGACGATCGTTTCCTACGTGGAGCAAAAAATATTATGAACAGCAAAAAAAATCAGGCGATTATGATGTAGTATACGAGCTCGATTTTGGTATCGGACATGGAAGCAATCCGATCGAACATGCATTTAAGGACGTACTGCGCTTGCCGGAAGAGACATATAGTAACTACCAGCTATATTTTTCTAATCAGGATACAGAAGTAGCCGCTGCCGTGATGAAGGATAGTCCACGACCACGAATTGTGCTGCTCGAAGGAATTGAAGGCGCAACGACCCGAGGTTGGGATCCGGAAAAAGTTTCTGTACTCGAGGTTATGATTGAGAAAAAGTTTGGCGTAAAACCTATCTGGTTTGGTGGTAAACACGTTCCAGAATATCAAGGTCGCAAACTATCGCTTCGTGAGAATATTGCAACATTACTTCATGCCGATGTGGCAATTGGAGTTCTATCCGGGCCAATGCATTTTGCTGCGGCGGTTGGATGCCCAACTATTTGTTTATATGGTGATCATCCTCTTCATCGGGCTGCTCCCGCTTACTTTTTAAACGAATATATTCGAAACTCGAAGCGTAAGCACCGCACACTCCTGGGGGTAACTAATTACTCGGATATTCGTTTACTGAAAAATAATGCGCCGTTTGTTAGTCTCACACCGGCTGAAGCGAAGACACAAGGATATACAGGTTGGCAAACACCTGGGCGTCAGCATACGAAAAGCATCCTTTCTGTTATCACAGTTGACGAAGTAATGACTGTCCTTAATGATCACTTCCATGCCGATTAAGAATCCCTGGGTAGTCATCCCTACCTATAACGAGCGCGATAATATAAAACGCTTAATTGAGTCTTTATTTAGTCTATCTATTCCTCGATTATCAGTGCTTATTGTCGATGATTCTTCCCCGGATAAAACGGGTGAGATTGTTGCCTCGATGCAAAAGGCGTTTCCGGCCCTCCATTTGAAAACACGGCCCGCCAAAGCTGGCCTAGGACGCGCGTACGTCGCTGGGTTTCGGTACGCGCTAGATCATGGGGCTGACGCAATTGTTCAAATGGATGCTGACTTTTCGCACGATCCAGAAGATCTACCCCGACTCCTCGGCGCTCTGGAGTCAGCTGATGTAGCAATTGGTTCCCGGTACAGCCACGGTATTAGTGTGGTTAACTGGCCTTTACGACGACTTCTTATTAGTCTGGCTGGTAATTGGTATGCTCGTATCGTCACCGGCATTCCTATACATGATGCCACTGGCGGTTTTAAGGCGTGGAAAACGGATACGCTTAAGGCAATTAACTTCGAAACAATAGATGCAAATGGATATGGGTTTCAGATTGCTATGAATTTTCGAGCGTGGAAGACCGGACAAAAACTTCGCGAAATTCCGATTATATTTACGGAACGACGGGACGGGCAATCAAAGATGAATGGGAATATTGTTCAGGAAGCTCTTCTACTCGCGTGGCGACTACGCCTAACCGGTAAATAATATGAAATTGCTTTTTTCTGTGCCGACTGGGTATCACCTGCGTGAGCTCGTGTTGCCACTGCGGCAATATATTGAGAACGATTCGGATATTACCGGTGTGTATATTGTTACGCCGGCAGCTGCCGTGGCACAGGAGATTTTCTCTGACTTTTCATCAAAGTTTTCATATTACGAAAATCCCAAAGATATGGCAGGCCACGAGAAACTCCTTCAGCATCTTGCTCCCGATATTGTCATTACCGATACTGTCGGCCATGACGAACTAGATTATCCATTGCTCAAAAGTGCAGGAGCTCTGCAAATTTCTACTCTGACATTCATTGCGAGCTGGGATAATGTTTGGAAAATTGGGCGGCTTATGCAGAATAAGAAACCGATCCACATCGCTGATCACCTTATTGTTTGGAACACCATGATGAAATCACATTTACTACGACTCATTCCATCGGTGCGAGAGGATCAAGTTATTGTTATCGGAGCTCCTCGACTGGATTACTTTAGCCACGACGACCACATTCCCAGTAAAGATGCCCTTTTTCAGTATCTCGGCTTCACGGATACTTCTCTGCCTCTGCTTCACTTTGCCACCACTGAACTATATCCATTGGATTACGTAGTTGAAGCAGTAATCGCTGCAATGCAGAGGGGTAATATTCCCCGCTCTCACTTGTATGCATCAGTTCACCCGGGAGGAAATATGAAAAAGCACCAGAAACTACAGCAGCTAGGAGTTACCGTTCGCTTTTCCTTCGGTCGTAAAGATCCAGCCCCCCACCCTGCTTTTGCCTATCGGCCGACACAGGAAGACATTTATATGTTAGTTGCCCTATTTAAACATACCAATGTTCTTATAAATCACTCTTCCAGCGTCGCTCTTGAGTCCATGCTAGCAGGCCAGCCTGTCATCAATATTACATATGGTGCTCCGTTTGATTGGATTCGCTGGAAACGGTCGCCGGTATCTCATGATTTTAAAGAGCACTACGTAGACGTACTGGCAGACAATGGCACCTATGTCGCTAATAACAAGAAGGAACTAATCAAAGCAATTGATCGCGCATTACAAAACCCGAAAGAGAAACAAGCTGCCGTAACATCTACCCTCCAGCGCATGGTCACAACTACGGATGGCACGGCTAGTAAAAAAGTATTAGCGGAAATTAAAAAATACGTTTCATGAGTACTACACGGGGAGTAATAACTTTTTCGTTTGACGATGGGTACAGTCAGACGTACGAAAATGTTCTCCCAATATTAAACCAGCATGAGATGCCTGGAGTTTTTGCTCTTCCGCTTAATTCGGCTCGGGTGGAAGCGAAGGAAGGACGATCAATACGACCATGGTCAGCCTGGCTTGACTTGACTAAGCACGGACATGAAATTGCCGCCCATTCTATTAATCACGTTGATCTCACGAAGATTACGGCTGAGCAACTTACCCAAGAACTCGCTGAACCAGTCCAAAAGCTTGCCGCAAAAACCCTCGTCTATCCCGGTGGTGCTCACAATGACAATGTTCGAAAGGCCACAGCTCAGCATTATTCGGCGGCTCGGAGTTTAGTACGCGGACTGGAAACTACGCCGCCAACTGATCCCTATAAAATCAGATCATTCGACTTCACTCGTCGAAATTTTCGTGTCTGGAAGGCAAATCTTTTAGCAATCTGGGCAGTTGTCTCTAACAAGTGGCTAGTTGAAACATTTCACATCGTTGACAATAGCGAACATGAGAAGGAGCACACTATCTCCACTGATGATTTTGCCCGACACGTTGCATTTGTTTCAAAGCTCCCCATTGCTGTTAAAACAATTCAACAAGTGATTGAGCTATGAGCCTTACCGTTGTAATTACTGCCAAGAATGAAGAAAAAGTCATTGCTCGGGCTATCCAGAGTGCTACATTTGCCGATGAGATTATTGTTGTCGATGACTCAAGTCAAGATCGAACTGCGGAGATAGTAACAGCAGCAGGTGCGAGAATCATTCAAAACGAGTGGGAGGGATATGGATCGCAAAAGAATCGAGGATTATCTGCAGCAACTTCTAAATGGGTTTTCTTTTTGGATGCCGATGAAGAAATCTCTCCGGCATTGAGGCAGGAAATTACTACAGTACTCTCGGGAACAACCCAATATTCGGTCTACTGGGTACGAGTAGTAGATATTTTTCTTGGTCGTCCACTCAAGCACCTGACTGGAAACAACCCTCGCCTCGTAAGAAAAGGACAAGCGCAATGGACTAATCGAGCTGTCCACGAGCAAATGGAGCTTATCAATGCTTCCGGGGATAGAATTGTAAAACTAGGTGGTGACAATTCTGGAATGATTCCAGCTTTTTTGATTCACCATAGTCACGCAACAGTTTCTTCCTATTTAGAAAAAATGCACGGGTACACCTCACTCGACGCTGCCCAAATGGCTGCAAGCGGAAAACATCGCTCTGGACGATCAATTAAGCCTTCAAAACTTCTTCCATGTACGTTGGCTGTGCGGCAATTTATAAAATTAGCGTTTTATCGTGGAGGTCTACGGGATGGCTACGCCGGCTTTATGTGGGCCCTCTTATCTGGATACTATGAATGGGAAATGGGCAATAAATATCTAAATATGGTGAAAAAACACATATGAGAATAGTACATACCTGTTTGCGGTACCCACCTTCAACCGGTGGGGTTGAAACGTATGTCCAAGAGCTTGTGGAACGCACTAGAAACATTAATGAAGGTCGGGATGTTCGCGTATTAACCAGCAAGATGCGAATGCATAGCCCGATTGAGGAACTCAACCCAGAGCTTTTACTAAATGACCCACCATACGTCCAACGTCTCCATCATTTGAAGACTCCATTACTCTCTTACCCCCGACTCCAAGCTCTGCGATATTATCTCACCCACCATAAGCCAGATATCTTACACGGCTACAGTTTTTGGTATCAGCCAGCCGATGTAACCGCTCGGTATGCACGTGAACATGCTGTTCCATTTATTTTTCATCCCATGTATTACGAGAATAAAACAAGGCAGAAAAAAACATGGCAGTTATATAAAAAATATATTGGTAGAAAAACATTTGAAGCAGCTGATGTCGTAGTAGTTATATCTCCGTTTGAGCAAAAATTAATTGAAGCTGCTTGTTTTCCAGTAAAACGATTTGAAGTAATTCCGCCCGGAGTAGATGTAGACGAATTTGAGCGCCCTCGTATAAATCCTTTTTTGAAGAGAAAAATAAGGGGAACAATTTTACTCACGGTTTCTCGTTTGTCGCCAGGAAAAGGATTAGAGGATCTTATCCAGGTTTTACCAACTGTCCGTCGCCAGATCCCCGATATACAACTTGTAGTTGTTGGCGAAGATTTTGGTTTGCTTGAGCAGCTTCGCGTACTAGCTCGTCGTATAGGTGTCGACTCAAGTATTCATTTTTTAGGTAAACTCTCTCGAGAGGAACTTATTGGCGCCTACCAGCAAGCAACTATCTTCATCCATCCCTCATATTATGAGGCGTTTGGTATCGTTATTGCTGAGGCACAAGCTGCAGGAACCCCAATTATTGCGCGAGATACTGCGGCAATCCCATTTGTAACTGCACCAATGTACCAAGAGATGCTCTTCTCTTCCTCCGAGCAGTTAGTACGAAATATTATGGATACGCTCGCGAAAGATACAATGGGTCGGGAGCTTGACGCCCGCAAGGCTAAGGACTTCGTGGCTATAAACTTTTCCTGGGACACAAGTGTTAATAAAATCATTTCTCTCTATGACGATCTCCGCAAATCGCACTAAAGAAAATCCTCGTATTCTCTTCTTGGCGCTATCAGGGATTGGAAATTATATTATGCAATCGCCAGCTATCGCCGCAGCTAAGGAAAAATTTCCAAATTCTTCGATTGCCGTGTGGGTAGCACCGCGCGGGACAAAATTCTTAGCGGAAAACGATCCAAACGTGGATAGTATTATTGAAATGCCAATTCAGACGACGGCAGCGCAACATGTACGACAAGTGCTATCACTCTATAAAAAGAAATTCGATATTGGGATCGTTCTCTCCCCTGGCCAGCTCGTAAAAAGTGCTGCCTATTTGTACCTAGGGGGAATTACTCGTCGAATCGGTGCTAGCTATCCATTTTTTAACTCACCTGCCAGTACGTTTCTCCTTACTGACACGATAGAAGAAGAACGAAGTATACATGATATAGAGCAAAATTTGCGCTTACTGGGGCCGCTCGGTATCTCCGTCCATGATAATGGCTACAAGATAAACGTTTCTGAGCAATATCGCGGTGAAGCAACTGCACTGCTGAAAGGGATAAACCTTTCGCCTCATCAGATGATTATTGGCCTGCATGCCGGTTCTGCTCCGGATTTAGCCTTCAAGCGCTGGCCAATTGAACGGTTTGCGGAAGTAGCTCAGGCACTCATTAAAGATCACAAGGCACACATTTTGCTATTCGGTGGCCCAGAAGAAGAGGGGCAGAAGGAGCAGCTACGATCATTAATAAGATCGTCTTCTGTTACGTCTATCTCTAGTTCACTTTTCACGACGGCTGCAGTTATGCAGCGCTGTCGTCTCATGATTGCCAACGATTCTGGTCTTATGCATTTGGCCGCAGCTGCTGGAGTCGAAACACTTGGATTATTTGGTCCAACTAGCGAAATAGCAACCGGTCCACGAGGGAAAAAATCTTCTATTGCCAGAGCACCAGGAACAAAGCCGATATATAGAACCGAAGCGAGCGCAAATCTTGAGAAACAACCTCACGAAACCATTCTCTCCCTTACTGTCGCCATGGTCACCAATCGAGTTAATCAGATACTCGTCTCGCGATAAAATTGTTTGTACTGACGAGCAATATGGTCAACTGAGAGGTGCTGCTCCGTCCACTGTCTGGCAGCTGCTCCTATGGCCTGTCGTCGCTCTATCGGCATGTGCAGCGCACTCACGAGTGACGTGCTAAGCGCCCCTACTGATCCCTTCGAAAAGAGTATCCCAGTCTTTTCTGGCTGAATAAGTTCGGCTGGGCCACCGTGATTCGCCGCTATCACAACCCGGGCCCGGGCCATTGCCTCAATGACTGATCGACCAAATGGTTCCGCCCAGAGATGAGGCGACACAATAATGCCTGCCGCATCATACAGTTTGATCATCTGCTCATACGGCACGTGCTCCACAAAAGTCACTGATTTTTCCAAACCCCATTCCCTCACGAGATCTACATACTCCGTCTCTTGTGCACCACGCCCAACAAGTTTTAAGCGAGCTTGCGGAACCTGCACCACAACCTCTCGCCATGCGGTAAGGAGCAGACGCACTCCCTTGTATTCCTCAATGCGCCCTACATACAGCACCTCGAATGTATTCTTGGTAGGAGCGGGAGATTGAAAATATTCCGGTGCCACGGGGTTGTATATCGTCGTAATCCTAGTCTTTTGCTGTGGTACAGGAAGGTGTTGCTCGATATATTGTCGCTGCGCATTCGATATATAAATGCGGTTGGGAATGGAGCTAAGTGCCTTGTTCCGATAGCGGATGTTATATGTATACTGCCAAAAACGGGCTATATTACGCGGAAAAGGGGCCTCTTGCACGCGGTACGACTTCCAACTGGCGTGCATACTAAGCGGCTCCTTCGTAATGCTGCCAGGTTTCACAATGTTATTTGTATCCCCTGAGATAGCTGCATAGTCACGTAGAGTAATGTAGGCTTGCTTAGGTTCTATCACTCCCATCTGCATGAGCTCATATAAAACTAATCCACTACGAAAATCGTGCGCGTGCCCTATTGTTTCTGCGCCGCCTTTCTTTTGAGCAGCCAAAATTCGTGCGAGTTTTTGCGCATGAGATCGCTCAAAAAGTGGTTTCGCTATCAGGCCCGGCAAGTCAGTATCGGTTACTACCTCGACCGATACTCCCCTATTGCGCAAACCATCGGCAATGAGGGACGTTGAAATTTCTCCGCCACCTTTGCTGTGCGGAGGGTACTGTCCAGAAAGAAAAAGGATATTCACCTTGACGTGGTCAGATATAAGTGATAACCCAATGCTATTGGCCAGCAATGGTGCTTGTCAATTGCAACCTCGAGGGACACATGGACACGCCAGCTAACAGTGCTATGTTTTGGATTTTTGTACTTTTCACTTCTCTTGGTGCAGGAGGCCTCGGGGCAGTAATTGCAACGATTCCAATCGCAAAATCCCGATCAGTTCACATCATCCTTGGACTTGGCAGTGTATTATTTGCGCTAATCTTCGCTGGTCCAAACGGTCGGATAATTCTCCAGGCAATCAATGAGCCCAATGGTCTACCGTTCGAAGAGCATCATCTGCGAGCAGACGGGACCGTATATCGGCTCACCACAATCAGTCGTGGAGCAGACAGTGGCAAAATGAAAGCCTTGAATCTCTACTACCTCTCGACCGAATCCCAATACCACGAAGGGGACGATACTCGGGTGTATACATTGACTTTTGTACCGCCAGGAGAGTTTCAAGTGCGCCGCGACGATAACGGTGAGATTGTACCCTTCATATCCATTGAGCCGCCTCTCGAAACTCCTGTTCCAGAAAAGCGACCCAACTCCGAGCCGCAAAAGCCAGCATCAGCGCGGTCAGTTGCCCATCGCTAATTAGTACACAACCACCCGCGGGAATCTTCATTCCCCGGGTGTTTTCATATCCCGGCAACCTTTTTGTACACGCCAAGCACCTGCCGTGCCGCCTTTTCCCAGGAAAAATTCTTCGCCCGCATAAGACCACGCCTTCGGTATTCAGCAGCTGTCTTAGTGTCTTCAATAATCCTTTCTACTCCTTTAAGTAAATTGTCGACATCATTCGGTGCGGATAGTATCGCGGCATCCCCTACAACTTCTGGAAGGGATGTCGCATTGGAAGAAACTACTGGTAAGCCCGCCGCCATTGCCTGTAGGGGCGGGAGTCCAAATCCTTCTAGTCGAGAAGGAAATAGTAAGACATCAGCCAAATTATATAGTTCATTTAACTTTTCATCTGAAATATCACCTAGAAAGCGAACTCGATTTTCAATTCCCAACTCCTCAATTTTGGCTACCGTTTCCTCCCGCCCACTAGCAATGCCAGGTCTTCCCACTTTCACAAAGATTGCGTCAGGACGCTTTGTAGCCAGACGAGCGAATACTTCCAAAGCGATAGGCACATTCTTTCGAGGGTGATCCGAGCCTACATACAAAATGATCGGGTGCGCATCATTCAACTTCAATGTTTGTCGGAGCTCTTGGTACCCAATTGTCTGCTCAAAATTCTCAATCGGATAAAACTCTTCACCTACCCCGTTCGGAATAACAGTAATTTTACTTCCTTGTACTTCGTAATGCTCCTTAATACTTTGTTTGGTGTACTCTGAGACCGCAATGATGTGGCTGGCTCGCGGAATGCCACTGTATAGATACTTATTTAAAAGTGCCGCTCGTTTATCCTGTGGTTCAAGAAGCTCAATTATGTCGTGCACCGTTACAACCGATGGAGACAATCTTCGCGCCAAAAATGACATCGTTTGATTTGTGATATCAAAGACATCAGCTTTTGCTCTCTTGGAGTACTTTCTTCCCAGCCTGACCCAACCAACACTTTTGCTACCCAACACCCCAGGCCAAGACTTAAGATTAGTTTGCTGCGGGTCAATAATCTTCTCCTGTAGCTCCAAGTGCTGATCTATCTGCATCTTCTGCAATTCCTGTAAAATACGATAAGCACGGGCACCTACCCCGGAATACCTTGGTGCGTTATTTATATAATCAATAATCATTGAGTAATCCTATGATAAACACGAAGTGTTTCCTCCGCGACTGTATCCCAGGAAAATTTTCTGGCTTGCTTAGGTCCCATTGTCTTCATTTGTTGTCGACGATCAGCATTTATTAATACGCCTTGAATTTTGTCAGCCAGCCGAGAGATAAACTCGCTGTCGTTTAAGCGACCGAGGAGATCATTTGTAGAGAACACAACAACCTCTCCTGACTCACCGACAACTTCAGGTAGAGGGTCGCCATTACTTACAATAACGGGAGTGCCACAGGCCATCGCCTCATGTGGCGGAAATCCCCAGCCCTCTATCACTGATGGATATACGAACACGTCTGCACCTGAATACAGCGCGGGTAAATCTGTATATGAAACGTTCTCGCGAAAAATAACTCGGCCTTCTACCCCTGCACGTTTAGCAACAGCTTTCAAGTTGATCGGCTTGTCAGCTGGCCGTCCGGCGATAATAAGGTTATGTGGAATCACATCTTTGATAATTGCGAATGCTTTAATTAAAGCTGGAATATTTTTCCGCTCATCCCATCGACCGACAAAAAGAATGTACGGAGAACCTTGCGAAGTGACCTCTGTGTGTTTGAAATGATCTAAATCCACTGCCATCGGCGTTACCGTTATCTTATTCGGATCAACTTGAAGTAACTCAATAATATTTTTCTTACTGGCTTCAGAAATGGTAATAATGTGATCACTTAAGGTACCTGCTCGTTGCAAGGCCTTGCGCCAATACAGGCGACGAAGAAAAGATTGTGTGCTGGGTAGTTGTAATGGGATAACATCAAAAATTGTGGTAACTGCAGGAATGGAAAGTTTTCGGGATGGCACATCTGCTTTGGTAAAATGAACAATGGTAGGTTTGGATCGCCGTAAATGTTGACTAACAGCCCTACTAAGCCACCATTGCACAATGGCATCATGGGGGAGCGGAATAAAAGAATTAGTCGCTGTCGGGAAATCCTTCATTGTTTCTCTACTACCATGCAAAATTTCTAACTCATCAGATGGAGAATTCTTTATCAGGTGCCGAACCAATTGATAGATATACGTGCGCACTCCGCGTGCTCCAATCAATCCCCGTGCTTCAATAGCTATTTTCATATCACGCCCTCTCTTTCGCCGCTGTAAGAAGTAAGGCCTCAAAACGGCCGGCTGTCTGATCAATGTAGTACGTTACTACTTTCCTCTTGTTTGCCTCTCCCATTATCTTGCGTCGAGAAGCATCATGGCTTAATTCTTTAATTGCCGTTTGCAACACCGCGCGATCGGATGAATCAATTAAAAGAGCATTTTCACCATTAACTAAAAAGTCATTCTGTCCTCCTTTTCGTGGGGCAATAATAGGCAAGGTGGCATCCATCGCCTCGAGGAACACAATCCCAAATCCTTCGTGCTGAGCGGCAGATACATACATGTCAGCCACTCGAAGTACTTGCCACTTACGCTCCTCAGATAGTCGTCCAAGCAAATGAATGCGATCAGAAGCTCCGGTTGCTCTACTCTGCTTCTCTAGCTTTTCCCGCCATGGGCCTTCGCCAATAATAACCAAATGAACATCTGGAATATCGGCCCACGCTTCAATAAGCCGATCGAACCCTTTCCGCGGAATGAGGCGTCCAATACTTACAGCAATTAATCCAGATGGTAATCCGAGTTCCTCCCGGGTTCCAACCGAAAAGGAACGAGGCACGAGCCCAATTGGTATTACGGTAATATCACTACTCACATCATGGAGAGAAGTTGCGCGTTGTTTTGTATCCTCCGAGATTGCTGTTCGGGCACAGGACACATTAGCAATTTGTCGAATAACCGCTCGCAGTAAGGGATGTCGATGAGGAGAAATTCCCTTACTCGGATCATATAAGTCTCCCCCAATAAAACTAAGGACGAACGGGATGCTAAACAGCTTAGCTAAGATTGCTCCCGGCACTCCGCTGGGAAGTACAAAGTGAGCGTTAATAACATCAAATTTATATCGTCGACAAATTGTCCATCCTCGTAGTAAGGCCATTGGTGCAAACGTGAGCATTGATAGGACCGTAGCCGTAGCCTCTTGCTTACGCCCGAGGACTGAAACGCGATGAATAACAACACCTGCAGTTACTTCGTCATATGGTAAGCCAGAAAACGCCGTAGTCAGTACATGCACGGTGTGTTTTTTTGCCAGCTCTTCTGCCAGCTCTTTCGTAGCAACTCCGCCTCCACCCCCGAGGGGCGGGTACTCATAATTGATGAGTAATATATTCATTTGATATTTTTAACGTTAAGTCGAGGATTCATGATAATAGCCTTTCCTTCGCCAGATGCAACAAATTGAATATCCAGTTGTCCGGGAGGAAGAATAATCGGGCCCTCAGATAGTTTGCCGTCTATTACTACCGCTACGCTGCTAAGAGACTCGGGAGCTATGGTAAACAACAGGTCTACTACTTTATCCTGATCGGTAACATTTAGTAGCGTCGCTGTAGCTGTAGTAGGGATCTCAGCAAATATACTATTACGTTCGGCATCAAAACCAATGTGTTCCCAACCAGCTTTTCTGGTCAGCAATACACCATCAGTTGCTACTTTTCCGTTTAACTCATACAAAACGGTATCGGCAATTGGCTGCGGAGTAAGCTGCAAGTTTTCTTCCAAGAAGTTTTTTATAGACATCCATTGCAAAATGGACAATGAGTCTGGATGCACAATAATGGCCGTAGCATCCTTTGACGCCATGGCATCGGGTAGGGTTTCAGCTAAATTCTGGTCAAAAAATTCAGCTCGATCTTGGCGTAATTCTGTTGTTCGTAGATAGAGCAACTGTCGAACGCCAGGTAATTGCTTGATTTCTGCCAATTCATCCTCGGTATGCGCTCGCTCTAATGCAATATTTCCCAACACTTCCTTGCCGTGCACCGTGGATCCGTACAGAGCTCGCGAAGCAATAGTGTAATTAGTAGCAGCCGGAATCTCAAGAACCGTTCTGCCGGAAAGAGAAGAAATTTTTTCATATACCTCGGGGATAGCGGCCGATTGGGTAGGAACTGGTATAAACAAAAAATCTAGGAGGAGTAATGCAGTGATTACTGCAGCACTCCATTTGCGGCGCAGTTGGGTTGCAAGTACTAGGCCAAAGAAAACGCTGACTGCCAAACCTACCATCACACCGGCTCGACTCACAGCGCGAATTGCCGAAAATACAGGCAAGCTATCTATTACCCCATACGGCAGAGGCACCGGCATAATGTTTCCCAAAATATGAAGCTGGGGCCCGAGTGAAATTACGAAAAAAAGTATTCCGACTATTAGCCAAAATCTCTTAATGCCGACTGGAACGAGCTGATGGAAAAAGAGTGAAACGAGTAAAACAATGATTCCCAAGTACTGCGTTGACTCGGCGACATTGCCGGTAAAATGCTGATTAAATAACGCATCCACCAGATTTCCCCACACGCTATGAAATGAGGCGGGAATAATGAAGGCAAAGGGATCGGCCGAAAAACGAAGTAACTGTTCGCGACCAAGTTCCAACGGAGAGCTGTTTTGAAAAGCTAGTCGAGCAGTTGGAATATATGCAGCACCACCACCAAGCAAGCCGATTAGTATCATTGCGAAGATCCAACGCAATCGTTGTCCACTCATTACCCGAATCTGCGCTCGCCAGTAGATAGCCGCCACAAGCGCGAAAAGGGAAAGCCACAGTGCGTAGTGGTGCTCACTCCACACTTGGATAGTAAATAAACACACAAGCACAATTGCCATTATGATCCTTGGTCGACGCCACCACGAAATAGCCGCAACAATAATAAAAGGAAGCCATTGTATTTGCATGGCACCGAAGTGGCCAAAAGAATGAGCTACATGATATGGCAAAAACATGTAGGCAAGTCCAGCTAGCCATGCCGCTACTTTGGTTTGATTAGATGATGGATCAGCAAGAGTGTACACAAGTAGATACACTGCATATCCAGACAAAATGAACGAGAGAAGCCAGACAATGTTATACGCTGTAGGCTGCCCGAAAGCGAAGTGTAGGGGCATCCAAGGCCATACAGACAGGTTAATAAGCCTTGCCTCTCCTTGACCAGTTACGTCCTTAATAAACTCGTTCCAGCCAGCTCGGTCCTTAGTTTCAAATCGCCACATAGTTTGCCACGGGTCTCCACCTGATCCGGCTACCCGGGTTGTTATGTTTGGTACAACCGGCCACGTCATTCCAATTGCAAGTACGGCATACAAGCACAAAACAATGCCGTGGGTCTGCCAGCGCGTCATACGCTAGAGGATACTCGGCTTCGGTGGCACCCATCAAGTTTTTCTGTTTGAATAAATAGGAAAAATTTTGGTTGATGTGATCAGCCCGTGTTACCTTTTAGAAATCGTGAATTTTCTTGATCTCATAAAACGCCTCCCTATTGATTTGGGACAAGGGCACTATCGCCACACGACAAAGGCGAAAGTTACGGCTTTTCGCATGACTGGTGATGGACACGGCAGGCGAGCTTTAGATTTAGGATGTGGTGATGGTTTTTGGTCGCGAAAATTGAAGGGGCATAACTGGCAAGTAACATCAGCTGATGGGTATGATTTTCGAAGTCCCGATACCATCGAAGTGGACGCCGAAAAACCATTCCCCTTTTCTAACCAAGAGTTTGATTTGATATGGTCCTCAGAAGTTATTGAGCATATTCGCAACGTTGATCAATTTGTCTCGGAAATGCGTCGGATCATAAAACCAGATGGAAGAATTATTGTTACCACTCCCAATTCTCACTTTTGGTTGTACCGCCTACTTCTGCCTTTTGGCATAAAACCAGCAACCATTCAAAACCCGGATCATAAACAATTCTTTTCGCTCGCCGACATGCGGCGGTTATTTCCTCGGGCTCATATATACGGATTCTTCCCTTATACTCTGGTGAAAATTATTATTACTCGCGGTATTGATTTTTTGTCTCCGACTTTTATTGTTGTCGAACATCAAAAATCCAAATATACGGTAACCCATTAATAGTAATCGTATGGATTGGCTTCGGACTATCTTCGCTTAAGTAGCGATTTACAAGTTCCGTTTGGATAGAGTCAGGTGCTCGCTCAAACATAGCCCGCGATATAACTAGATAATCAGTTGACTCGGATAAATGATCGGAACCACCAACGGTTCCTACCCCGCCATATTTCTCCCATGCATATTCGAATACGGAAGCATAGAACACCGCAATCTCTGCCTTCGGATCTCTTGCGGCTAAGTACATAGCTGCTTGCTCTAATCCCTCACCCCACCCAATCTTGTATCTCGCCGGCATCTGGTAGGCATAGTTGTAATGGGCAAGGTAGTACGGGTGCAAGTGGATTGTTTGGAAACCCAGGTACAAAAGAAAGGCACTAATAAGTGTATAAGAGACAATTTTATGAGTTCTCTCGCCTCTAAAAAATTCAATTATGAAACGAAGGCCGAAGACCGCCCAGATATCCAGTGTCAACAGAAAAATAATGAGATATCTTACATCTCGATCCTCACCGGTGTGTAGTAGTAGCACATAAAACGCACTGGTTAAAAGTAGCGACAGAAGGACAAATACTGGTTGTCGTCGCCATTTTGAGACAACAGCTAAAATACCAAACGGTAGTAGTATGGTCGTGACTATGCTGGTACGAACATATATTTCTCGCAAATAGAACCACCAAGAAGTAGAGACCTCACCTACTCGTCGTCCGGAAGAATATTGCGTAACATTTTCCCAAATATACATTCCTGTTCCCCAGGCATGAGTCCAAAGTGCCGGCCACACTATAAACACAGTAAGGGCCGCAACTCCGATCCAAATACCCAACTCTTGTGCAACCGATTTTAGGCTTCTCTTTGCTTGCCAGGTTTTGCCAATGAGAATGAGAAGAAGTGGTAGGATCGCGAATAAGGCAAATATTTTAGTCAGGAGAGCAAGGCCCGCTAATATCCCGCTAGCAATGAGATAGCGCCTCGCTTGGCTAGATGTGAGCTGTGAATCTAGCGAATAAAAAAGCGAAAGCGCACAAGCGAGCAAAAAGAGAGCAAGTAGGGCATCAGTATGAATAACTCGGCTATGCGCAATGAGAACAGGGTTCATTGCCACTGCATACGCCGTGATCATCCCCCATTGCCAACCGAATAATCTAACAAAGAAGTAAGAAATGATAAGAAGCAGGATACTCGTAGCAGCCGCTACTGACGCTTGGGTTGCCGCTAAAGAATGAAAGTGCGTGGTAACTGCTGCCAACCAAGCTGTAGTAACGCCTGGTTGAAAGGCAATGGCAGTATCTGCAAAGTGAAAATTACTGAAGGCCTGAATAAAATCTGCCCCACGAGCAATCCACAATCGCTCATCCGTGGTATAGACAAATCCCAAAGAAATAAACCGAGGAAGTATAATTGCAAATACAAGCCCAGTAGTAAGCAAAAGTTGAAACCACGAAACATGTTTGAAATCGAGAGGCATAGGATGGTGTAATGTGAGCATACCGTATGTCCAATACTACGTGGAATTTGGGATACATTCGAGAAATTGTAATCATGGTTTTGCTTGTCTCCGGCCTCACCCTCCTAGGCATTTTTTTATATGCTGTTTACCCTCAACTTAAGCTCGTAAGCGGGTCAACTGGACGAGGCGTGCTAGCTCACCTCACGCCACAAACATCCTTTGAGCAAAAAATTACCATTCCCAGTGAAGATATCGACGCGTTATTTATTGCACTTGATACACCAGATGAGGGACATCGAATTACTGCAAATCTTACCGAGTCTCATTCCGGCAAAACTTTCTCACTGGGAAACGGCCGCCCTGAGCTTCTGACTGTTGGTACCCAAGGAATATCTGGAGCAACGTGGCCACTGCCACCTGGATTGGAAACGGGTTCTTCATACACCGTTCACCTTTCATTACTACCTACTTCGGATACAGTAGTAGCAATAGTTGCCGACGAATACCCGCCAGGTAGTTTTGAAGCAACAACAATTCGAGACGACAGTAATGCACCTACACCCCAAGGCTTTACCTTATCTCTCATTCTTGCTTCACGGCACCCTCGTTGGGTAGATCAGACAGTCAGCGAGCGGCAGGACTATGTACGAGCAGCTAGTATAGTCGTTGTTAGCACAATTGTCATACTTCTTCTCGCCTTTTTGGGTACATTTTTGCAGATACCTAAAGTAATTCCAAAGCGCTCCCTTATTTTCCTCTTTGTTCTATTAGTTATTGGGGCGGTCACTGGGCGGGTGTGGATGGCATCAAATCTTCCGCTCGTAAACGACGAACAATTTTATGTGTATGACTCAATTTTGTATAACATTCACGATCCACATTTTTGGAAGACTCCGCTCCTTATAAGCACACTTCGTGTGTGGACTGCTATTATTGGAATTGACTCACTTGTTACAATCCGCCTCCTTATAATTATTAGCTGCGTTGGTGCACTCTCACTGTTGTCATATAATGCTCGCCAGATCGGCGGTAAAACAGCTGGGTGGATAACGTTACTGGTTGGTTTTTTTGTACCTACCGTTATGTCATACACCTCCATTATCATGACGGAGCAGTTTATGATGCTCCCGCTTATGGCTGCCATTGCGCTTACCTTATTTTATCGAAATAAAGGTCGCATCACATGGTGGCAACTTGTTCTCATTGCTGGGCTTACTGGTCTCGCCACAGCGGTCCGCTGGAGCGCAATATTTTGGCTAGTTGGGATTGCAATTTTACTTCGAGATAGTTCGTTAAAAGAATTTAGTCGGAGACTAGTCTGGCTAGCCGCTCCCTTTGTCGCGGGTGGGACTGCATTTCTAGCTCTCTTTCCCGAAATCCTGGTGAAATATCAAATTGGTGGTTTATTTATCGAATTTTTTGAGGCGTCGGCTGAAGAAGGCTGGATTGCTAAATTTTTACTTTGGCGTCAGCCCGCACTTCGGTTGAGTTTGTTGATGTTGCCAGCTTTGCTGGTGTTGAATGGCTTCCCGATAAAGCGACGGATATTATATTCCATTTTCGCTGCCCTATTTGCCTTACTATTCTTTCCGGCTTGGCAGGGTGATGAAATCTTTCCTCATTACCCTATTTCGTCCATGGTATTTTTTGGACTGGCTTTAGGTTTTCTGCTTGTCGGCGTCGGCGTCGGCGGAAAATACAAACGTAGAACCATAATGGATGCAATGGCATTTTTAGTACCTCCTCTTTTGACATACGCAATTTTTCACAAGGTTAACGACAAGTATTTAGCCGAATTTATCCCCGCCTTAGTTTTATTTGCTGGCCTAGGACTAGCATCTGTTCTTGAATCTTTGTGGTATCGCCGAAGCATAGCGGCAGCGGTGGCATTACTTTTATTAGCTTACCTACTTCCACCGTGGACTTATTACCCTTTTGACTACCCGTACGCCGGAACAATCGCTCAAGGCGCCGTGAGAGATAGCATCGAATATTTAAAGAATCATGTTGCTGATGACGAACGTATCCTGGCTGCTTCCGTTCTGGTTCCCCTAATGGCACACAAACAGCTTGCCTATCCTGTGTCTCATCCTTCCTGGCTTGAACCAACATTTCGAGGCGAACCAGATCCTCGTTACTATGCGCTGTTTGACCCTATTGCCGACGATATTGAAGCCGGCAACGTTGAATGGGTGCTTGATGGAAAATTGTTGGCTGATACCTATCGTCGTCACCCACGTATTGATGAGGCCATTAAAAATTTATATGAAGTTGAAGTGGAAATAGAGAATGAAGGCACTCGCCCATTTACTTTGCTGCGCCTGAAGCGATGAGAATACTTATGCTGAATTACGAGTTTCCGCCTATTGGGGGTGGCGGTGCTCCTGTAAGTTTTGAACTGTGTCGCGAATTAGTACGTCGTGGTCATGTAGTGGATGTGGTTACGATGCATGCGCGGGGCACTAAGCGATTTGAAGTGGTAGATGGAATTAACATATTTCGTGTACTTTCCTTGCGTCGCAAAAACGAAATTTGTTACCCCTACGAAATGGCAACATACGTTGCCTCAGCTATACCGTTCTGTTTGCAACGAATGAGGAAACATAAGTATGACCTTATTCACGCTCATTTCATTTTCCCGACTGGCGTTGTCGGTGCTGTTCTGAAATGGCGAACAAAAGTGCCATTAGTAGTAACCGCTCACGGTTCCGACATACCGTTATACAATCCCGACCGATTTCGTTTTCTTCATCGATTACTCCATCCTATGTGGCGAAAAGTTGTCCGTAGCATTGATACATTGATTGCGCCTTCAGAGTATCTAAAGCATCACATTCAAACATTTGCGAATATTCCTGTAACCGTTATCCCAAATGGCTTTCGGATGGAACTGATTGCTCCTTCCATCCGAGAACGCAAGATTCTTATTGTTAGTCGTATCTTTCGGCGCAAGGGAGTGCAATATTTTCTAGAGGCAATAAAAGATATGGATCTGGACTGGGAAATCATTGTCGCTGGAGATGGTCCATATTTACCACAACTAAAGAAACAGGCCGAGAATATAAAGCCTCGTGTGAACTTTACCGGCTTCGTTCAAAATGATCAGCTCCATTATCTGTACGAAACCTCTTCTATTTTTATCTTTACGTCTCAGAATGAGTCGTTTGGGGTGGTTCTACTTGAAGCAATGAGTGCTGGCCTCGCTATTATTACAACGAATGTTAGTGCGTTACCTGAGGTTGTAGAGAATACTGCCCTCCTAGTTGAGCCAAATAATCCACAACAAATTCGAGAGGCCGTATTAAAGCTCATAAATAACAAAACTTTACGAGAAGAGCTGGGCAACAAAGGGCGGGAACGAGCAAAGTTATTTAATTGGCCAACAATTACGGCAAGATATGAAGCGGCATACCGAGTAACTCCCGGGGTAACCGATGGGAGCTCGTCTAACATCTAATGGCAACTGTTATGGATAAAGATAATAGACAAGAGATTATATTTTTGGTGACGGTGGCCTTTCTTTTTTGGATTTTTCTTGTTCCCGCTGTTCGACAAGCGCGCCTGGAGACTCGAGACACGTTACGACAAGAACATTTGACTACTCTGCGAGCAGCAATTGAGAAATTTGGAAACGATAATGTTTTTTATCCTACTCCAGCGCCTAACTTTCTACTCTGCACAACTACACATGATAAAAAGAGTTGGTTTTTTGGCAAACAATCCCCTCTCTTGTCTGCTCGCTATCTAGAAGCTATTCCCCACGATGTTCGGGAATCATCACGTCGAACATATACATATTGTGCTACGGATATTCGTGATGATGGGGCCCACGGTTACTATCTAGAGAGTATTCTTGAAGGCGACGTTATTAAGGAAGAGCCCGGCTTTGATTTTAAGCTGGTTCCAGACGATAAGCGCGTGATATACCGGGTCTGTGGTGGTACAGCTACTGAGTGCGATTAACGCTCGTAGCCATAAATACCGTATAACGGTATTCCACGAAGATTAACGACGAATTCCGGGGTGTGCTCGTCCATCCATTCGTATACGTCGCCAATATTTTCCTCAAACAAAATACGATTCCTACTCATGGGCAAAACGAGATGTGTTGTATTATCAGGCAATTCAGAAAAATCATTAGATTGAGGGAATCGAGTAACTTCGACATGTGAGTAGGTTAAGTAACGATCAATGAGGCTCGGGATCTTAGTTGCTACCGACGAATTGGGTGGTAACTGTGCTAGATACTCAGCCACTTGTCTTGATCCCTCGCCCATTCCCAATTGCCATGTAGCCGATTCAGTATAAAAAAGTGGATTCACTGCTAATGTTGGATAAGGATGCCAGTACACGACAGTGATAACAGACGCGACGATAAGTACGAGTGCGGCTGTTTTTGGAGCCAGCCACAGTCGTAATAGCCGAAGCAGCCCGATTGCTCCCGGGATGGCAAAAAGCGCGATCGCTGGAAGAATCCAGCGAGAACGATCAGCTACCACGTAGGCCATAATAAGTTGAAAAGCGAGTGCCATACCGAAAGCGAGATCACCTAAAAGCATTCCCGAAACATGGTGTCGACGATAGAAGTCATGCATGCGTAGACCAATATATGCAATAAGACCGATGAAACTCGGTACCGCTAACACTAGGAAAGCGAAAGGCGGGTGCCATCCAGGCCAGTAAAGTGGTTCACGCAATTCTAACGCATGAGTACTGTCCCAGAATAACAACTCACCAATGCGCTCGATTGGATGCACCCACATAGCCGGCCAAAAAACAAAAATCGTTAAAGCTCCTATTCCACACCACCACGCGATGCGTTTACTAGACTCCCTAAGTGAACCAGCGATAAACGGGATAAGCAGGAAGGGTCCAAAAAATGAAGCGGTACTCTTGGTTATAAATGCGAGCCCAAACGCCACACCGGAAAGAATAAGGAATTGGTGATTGCTTCTCCAGCGAGACACAAGACCAGCGACAAGAGACAGAATAATAAAAAAACTAATATAGGCGTCCATCATCATTATGCGACTCATGCCGAGTAACCAGGGTTCATTCGCAATCGCAATTGTTAAGGCACCAATCATCCAACTATTTCCATCAAACAGGGGTGATTTACGGAGAAGATAATATAACAGGAGACTTATAAATCCCGTCACCAAACCGATTACTAGGCGAGCCCACACAATTACGTAATGTTGGTGTTCCAGTGGCCAAGAATCTGTGTGACCTTCAAGTCCAGCGATGGTGCGGTACATAACGATAACCGGGGCAATTGTGGCCATGTGAGTTACAGCTGGATATCCAAGTGAACCAGTGTTAGAGAAATCTCCAGTCACAAATGCATCCATAGCGTCATTAGCTCTAAAAACCCACCGCTGCTCATCTAATTGAGTAAATGCGTCAGGAAAAAGAAGACGAGGTAGGAATACGGCTAGGACAACAACTCGCAGGACGAGTTTTTCGTGACTCATGCGAGAATTCTCTCATTACGTTCGTCGGTCCGTCAATGCAGCAGCTACGGCTATATTGTGGTACAGTGCAGCCCATGACAAATGTGAAATCAGCTTGGGACACTCTGTGGAAGCGACCAGAAAACACCCTTTTTGCGAGTGGTCCTAGCTTTCGCCACAAACTTCGTATTTTCCTTAAACTCGTTCGGACGTACGGACCAGGTAATAAAGTACTCGATATTGCGTGTGGGACTGGGGAACTACTTCGAGCCCTTCCAACTACATACGAGATGACCGGAACGGACATATCCCAACTTGCGCTAGATAAAGCGTCTGGATTTTCTCCAGAAATCCGTTGGCAACTTCTGAATATTGAGAATGATTCCCTACCGGAAAAATTCTCAATGATTTTTTGTACGAACGCTCTTGAAGAAATGTCTGACGATGTTATGGCCATAAAGAATATGGCCGCAATGCTTGAGAAGGATGGTCGACTTTTTATTATTACTCCTCATCGAAAGAAATACTGGACACGAAAAGATAAAGAAGCTGGCAACAAACGTCGGTATGAGCGAACAGATATGGCTGCTTTACTCCAGAGTGCTCATTTACGACCGGTTGTAATGAAAACTTGGGGATGGCCCCTGTATCGGATTTGGTATCGTCTGATGACCTGGGTAAATCAGGATACACTCTGGAACAACCAAACCAAAAAAACGTCGGCCAGCCTCGCTTCTCGTTTGGCCTATATTGGATTGTTCATTGATGATTTGTTTTCGTGGACAAATCAGGGCAGCATATTATTTGTAATTGCCGAACATGTTGATTAACGCTTCCTCTTCATCCACTTTAACTAGCCCAGCTCACTCACCGGTGCAGGTTATCCATGTTCCTTGTGACTTTTGCGGATCTACCAAGCGGCACTATTATATCGAAAAGATACGTGACTATGACCTGGATTGGCCTGATACATTCAACGTAGCGATATGTGACAATTGCGGAGTCATGTTTCCTGACCCCCGGCCAACCGATCAGGATATTTTTGTGTATTATCCACCGAACTACAACCCTTTCAACCCTCGCCAAGTAACGGGTGGCCTGGCACGAGTAAAAGCATTTTTTGATCGCCGAAAAGCATTAAAAGTTCTCAGGTACGTCGGCCCGAAAGAAAAAATAGTAGATGTTGGCTGCTCCTGGGGTGGGTTCCTAGCGATGCTTAAAACGCTTGGAGACTGGGAACTATCTGGTATTGATACTGATCCCGGCAGCATTGAATACGCCCGTAATGTCTTAAAACTTAATGTTCGCGTGGAATCCTTTGAGGCGTTTCCTGAAGATACTCTATACGATTGCGTCATTATGAAGTATACGCTCGATCATCTACCTTCTCCCGCGAAAGCTTTTGAAAAACTCGCTCGTATTATTCGTCCTGGTGGTTACTTTGTACTGCAAATTCCTAACAATGACTCCTGGGAAGCGGCTATTTTGAAGCGGTACTGGCATGGTTGGGAAATTCCAAGACACATGATTTACCTCACACCCCAAACCACGGCTGCGTATGCGAAAAAATATGGGTTTACTGTTAAAGAAGTTGAGCATGAACTTAATCCCAATAACTGGATTTGGGGTCTGCGTTACTGGGCACTTGATCATGCTCGATTCCTAGTTCCCTTTTGTGATATCAAGAATCCATTTCTACTGGCAGTACTAACGCCAATTGCGGCCCTGGCTAAATTCTTTAAGAAAAGCGGTCGAACGGAATATATTCTGCAGCGGAATAAGTGATGAAAACCCTTATATCAAAAAATCGTCCCTCACATACTGGGCTGGATTTTATATCGGCTGCATTTGCGTCACCGACGGCTGTAGGGAAGTTTGAACGGGCATTTGCAAGAAAAGTTGGCACCACATTCGCCGTTACGTTTCCATACTGCCGAGTAGCTATTCAGGCTCTCCTTGAAGTAACCACGACACCAGGCCAGTTTGTCGTACTACCAGCATATACGTGTTCGGTCGTTGCTCACGCTATTACTCGTGCTCACCTTAAGTCACACTTTATTGATGTACGAGCTAAGGATTTTAATGCACCAGTATCCACTCTTCTTGAAAAAGTTGATGACCGAACTGCGGCTATTGTTCCTACTCATATGTATGGCAACCGATTAGTCTTGGACGAACTTAACGAATTGTCACGACCAATGGTTGTAATTGAGGATGCGTCGCTCAGCATGCACCCAGCCTGGAAAAGCCCAAACCCTAAACTGACCGTTGCGACAGTATACAGTCTTGGTTCAAATAAAATCTTGTCTACAATTCGAGGTGGTGTAGTGGCAACTGATGATTTCGAATTAGTAAATAAACTGCGTGAATGGCAAAGCAAAAATCTCCGTGCATCAAACATCCGAGAGAGGATAGTGTTTTTGCTTCAACTCGCCGCTCTTATTGGTGCCTTTGGCCCCTACCTGTATTCAGTTATAGATCGTTTACGGTATAGTCGCTTA
The DNA here is from genome assembly GCA_016197005.1 of Candidatus Anderseniibacteriota bacterium. Lineage (GTDB taxonomy): Bacteria > Patescibacteriota > Andersenbacteria > UBA10190 > UBA10190 > JACPWO01. The sequence continues at coordinate 37,238 of JACPWO010000001.1, read as the reverse complement.
CTGCGACATCAACTTGATACCAGAAGTCTTGACGAAGGAACGTTTCCCTCCGACGCTATGGTAGAGTTCTCTCCTTCTCAGGCTGCTCTTGGACTGCGACAACTACCGCGAACCGAACTATTTCTTCACCGACGACAACATATCTCGCAGCAGTACACACGTGCCTTCTCAGGACACAAGGAGCTTATACCCATGACTATTTTCGACAATAGCCACCTCTCGCACTATGCTCTTCGTGTTCCTAACCGAGATAAACTGCAAGTGCGGGAAAAACTGCGTGCCGCTGGGATAGAATCAGGAGTGACATTTGATTATCTGGTGCCCGAACTACCCCTCTACCGCAAAGACACACCAGAAAAATTTCCCAACGGATCAACAATTGTGCGGGAGCTTGTAAATTTGCCGAATTATCCTGCTCTTACCGATAAACAGGTAGGCCATATTATTAAAACAATTTTAGATATTGTTACTAGTTCATAGCTGCTTTACGAGAAGCACGTAGGTACCATACGATGTGAAATATGACGAAACCCGCTCTTGCCGAACCACGTCGTATTCTGATGATTGCTCCCACACCATTCTTTGCCGACCGGGGTTGTCATGTACAGATTGCTGAGGAGATTTGGGCACTCCAGCGTCAAGGATATGAAGTTCGCCTGGTCACGTATGGTTTGGGGCGAGATGTTCCCTACATAAAGACTGATCGTATTGGTTTCTTCCCTTGGTACACAAAATTAGAAGCTGGTCCAACGCTGCATAAATTTTATTTGGACCCGCTTTTGGCTTTCAAGGCCTACGCGGTAGCTCGTGAGTTTAAACCTGACGTCATACACGGTCATCTTCATGAAGGATGCGTTATTGGTTGGCTTGTCCAGCAATTTTATCGAGCGCCATTATTGTTTGATTTACAAGGTAGTCTTACCGGAGAACTTTTATCTTACAAATTTAGTTTGGCCAAGGCCAAGTGGTTACAGGATTTGTGGTATGGCTTTGAACGATGGATTGATCAGCGGGCCGATATGGTAGTAACTCAATCCACCGATATGCGAAATGAACTCATAAATCTTTTTAAAGTAGGAGCTGATCGTGTCGTACTCACATATGATGGCGTAAATACCAATACATTTATCCCGCAAGAGCCAGATAAAGCACTTCAACGTCAATTAGGTATCCCAGAAAATGCCAAAGTCATTGTGTATTTAGGTGGCCTTGCTGAGCATCAAGGTACTGATGATTTGGTAGCAGCCTGGCCCGCCGTAATCAAAGAAGTCCCCGATGCATTCCTTTTGCTTATGGGTTATCCGAATGAAGATAAGTACCGAGCTCGAGTGAAAGAACTTGGCGTTGAAAAAAGTGTATTAGTCACCGGTAAAATCCCTTACGACGAAGCACCGCGCTACCTTGCCCTGGGCAATATCGCGGTTTCTCCTAAGCGGTCGGCAACCGAAGCTAATGGCAAAATATATAACTACATGGCCTGCGGACTGCCGACGGTTGCTTTTGATACGGTCGTAAATCACGATATCTTAGGTGATCTTGGCGTATACGTAAAAGAAATTGGTGATGTTACTGGACTTGCAAATACTATGGCTCGGCTCCTAAAGAGTCCGGATGAGATAGAGCGACTTTCCCAACAGGTGCGTAGCAAAGCTGTAGCTGACTATTCTTGGGATGCAGTGGCTACTCGTATGACTAAGGCGTACCGACTCGCTCAACGCCATTATTTCGCTTAGTATTTCTGTATGTCTGACCACTCACTTATCCCTGTCTTTCGCCCATCATTTGACGACAAAGAAATTGCTGCTGTTACCGATGTCCTAAAATCTGGCTGGATCGGGTTAGGTCCACAAACTGCCGCTTTTGAACGCGCTTTTGCCGACTATATTGGTGTGCCCCACGTTGTCTCACTTAATTCCGGAACCGCTGCGCTTCACCTGGCTTGTATTGCTTTGGGGTTAAAACCTGGCGATGAGGTTATTGTCCCCGCTATGACGTTCGCAGCAACCGCGGTCGCTCCGTTATATGTGGGTGCGACTCCTGTTTTTGCCGATGTTGAAGAGGATACTTTAACACTAGATCCGGAAGACGTACGGCAAAAAATAACAATGAGAACGCGGGCCATTATCCCAGTCCATTACGGTGGAACCCCGGCTGACATGGAAAGGCTTATGACAATTGCTACCGAGGCTAATATTCCAGTTATTGAAGATGCCGCCCATGCTTGTGGCAGTAGTTACCAAGGAAAACGGATTGGTACTCACGGCAATCTTACTTGTTACTCCTTTCATGCCGTAAAAAATCTAGCCATGGGTGATGGCGGCATGATTATTCCACGTAGCGAGGAAGAGGCTCTTATGTTGAAACGACTACGTTGGGTAGGTATCGATAAGGATACCTGGGCTCGCGAAAACCGAAATGATGCCCGATACGATTGGTACTACGAAATTAAAGAAGTGGGATATAAATATCACCCAAATGACATTTCGTCCGCATTGGGGTTGATCCAATTGGCTAAGCTCGAAGCCGGCAATGCCAAACGTCGTGAAATTGCGAGTGCGTACCGTAATGAATTAAAAAAATACCCTTGGGTAAAACTTTTACAGCTGCGACCTGATTCCGTTACATCACAGCACAATTTCGTCATCCGTGTTCCTGAGCGCGAGCCGCTCCGCCAGTTTTTGGCTCATCGACTCATTAGTACCGGTGTACATTACATGCCCTTAACTAAACATCCTCTCTTTGAACCCTACACTGTTAGTCTACCAGTGACTGATCGCGTTGCCGAAGAGATTTTAAGCTTACCTATTTACCCAGATCTGACAAAAGAGGATTTTACCCGGATCATCCAAGCCTTTGCAGATTTTGATAAAAAGTTTTTACCAAAATTCGTATCTACAAAGACTCAGAAACGAAAACGAGTTCCTAAAGCGCACGCCACTAGCGCCACCGCGGAGAAAACCGATAGACGTATATAAGTTGACCCGTCTGGTCACCCTCAAGATACGAAACAAATAGTTTTTCTAAAGTAATTTCTTTGCGTTCTTGCAAGTATTGCGTGAGCTTCAAAATACCTTCCGTTCCATCGTCAATAATGTATTGTGCTCCTTTCGAAATAATATAAGTCCTCTGTTCCTCCACGGATTGCTCAGAAACATTTATTAGATATATCCCCAGGTGAGGTGGTTCGGTTTTTTCGCCAACTTTCCCAAAGTATGACCGGCTCAATAGGGTAAAGTCGGGTATTAGTACGGGAGCTTCAAATGTTCTCACATAACGGACTGCTTGCACCCGAGCCCAGTTCATTCCTCTCTCTGACACGATATAGCTGGTGCCACTTATAGCGAGAGCGGGGGCCAGGGGCCAAACGATAGCTATCGTGGCAATATATGCTCCAAGGCGACCGCTAAAGGCTGCCCCTGAGTAAAGCCGCCGTACTATTTCGCTGACGGCGGTAAGCCCGGCCGCGGCACAAATGTACCAGGTACTGATAAATGGCGACGCATATTTTCCCGACGCCCGGTACCAGGCAGCAATTACTACAATGAGAGCAAAAGCAGCAAAAAATATTGCCATATCTTTTGGGCGGCGAACAGTCATCCAGCCGAGCCCAATAATTGCCAACAACGCTACCAAAAACGCAGCAATCGCGTCAGGTGTATTGTCAGCACTTTCCTCTCCTTCCGGAGTAACAAGAACAGAAGAATTCCAGGCAATCGCCCACGTTTCCATACTTATTTCCGCAATCCCTGCCAACACTACCCGAGGATCCTTTGTTCCCCTCTCCCCGCTCGCGAATTCTTCTACGTACGCTTCACTGCCGGGAAATTTAAAAGGTGAGCCGGTTGAGCGCGCAATCACCACAAACCAAGGAGCTACAAATACGCAACTCATTAGCGCGACGAGAAGTACTTTCTTCCACGGTAACTTTAAAAACAGGAGAGCCCAAACAACCGCAGATATGAGAACACCTTCCTGCCGAGTAAGCGCCAATGCCGTAAAGGATAAAGCCATAGCAGCCAAGTACCAGCGGGATGTTTTTATATGAAGGGCCAGGAGTACTGTTAGCGTCAGTAACGCAAAAAATAGCCCTTGCGAAAGTGGACGAACTCCATAAAGGGCAAGAAGCGGGTCAAAAAGAGCAAGAAAAGAAAATCCAGCCATGACTGGTCGGTAAACACCAAAATAACGTCCAATAAAGTACATAAATATAATCCCCAAAACTCCGCTAATTACTATAATGATGTGCGAAGTATCGATAGGATCTTGAATAAACGAGTCCAGAATGGCTATCAGGAAGGAAAAAAATGGGGGCCGTTTCTCTTGAGGTGGATACTTGCCATACAGCAACTCAGTCGCACCATTGATAAAATTAAAGGCGTCTCCTGCCGGCATTCGCATTCGGTTCTGCACAAGCATTGTCCGAAAAATAATTCCGAAGTTCCCCAGTAAAGCAACGACTAAAAAATCTATCCAAAAACCAGGATCTCTGAGTCTGGCGCGCAACCCTAACATGCGCGTATAGTAACACACATGAAGCGTAATTGGAGTTTGGCAGATGTGGCCCAACATTGGGATAAAACGGTTGGTTATGACGAAATAAATGCCAAAACGGCGTCCTACGAGCGGCGGTTTACAGATAGCGCTCCACTTTTTGTTATTCCGTCTGGCGCTCATGTGTTAGACATTGATGCTCGCACAGGAATCGGTTCGCAATTTTTCTATGAACGCAACAAAGATAAAAACCTTTCTTTTACCTGTTTGGTTGTTTCTCAATTTTTTAAGGATGTTGCGACTAAACGGTTACAGGCAGCGAATGTTCCAGCGGTTGTCCAACAATTTACTAATCTTCCACTTCCTGTTGCTGACAATACCTTTGATGTAACGTTAAGTTACGAAACGTTAGAACACGTACCTTGGCCGCGAAAATATATACAAGAACTAGTACGTGTTACAAAACCTGGAGGAGCTATCGTCTTGACAACGCCAACCGTTGCCTGGGAACCGATCCATTTACTTGCGCCCGTCCTAGGATTACATCATTCTGAAGGCCCGCATCGAATGGTACAAAGGCGTCTTATCACATCGACCTTTGCCGGAGCTGCCTGCACTAAACTTAAGGAGAAAACTACTGTTTTTATACCGGCAGGTCCACCGTGGTTACTAGCATTGGGTGAAAAATTAGAAGCAATAGTCGGGGAAGGTGTTCGTCGGCATACCGCATTACGTAGAATATTTATTTATCGAAAAGATGGACAAAACCTGGCAAAAAATCCAAGACAATATCATTAAGGAAGGACTTTCAAGCCACACGGGTTTAGAAGTAGGGTTGTCACGTGGTCAACTGCGACTCAAAAACCCGCCTCACGACCTAACCCCACAACCGACCGTTCCGGAAGAACAACTCAATCTTGATCCGGCAATTTGGGAAGCTTTACCGGACCGGGGACTGCCGTATCCAAATTTGAATACATTTATTTTCGGCAAACATCCTTCTTCTTGGCTTACTGGTGAATTCAAGCAGGCGTACGTTGGTTATGCTCTGGATGATAGCGTGCGAATCGAAGCCGCATCCGGCGGTGTGCTGACGCAGACATTACTATATCTTTTACAAACAAAACGCATTACCGGGGCTGTTGTTCTACGATTGCGAAAAGATATTCCTTATCTCGTTGAGCCCATTATTGCTCGTTCCCGCGAAGAAATACTATCATCGGCCGGGAGCATTTATACCGAATCGGCACCTCTAACTATTTTGGAAAAATTAAGAAAAGAAGAGGGTCCACTTGCATTTGTCGGCTTACCGGATCAAGTCGCAGCTATTCGAATGCTACAAAAGCTGAACCATTCCTCTGTGCGTAGCATTAAATATATTTTAGGGCCATACACTGGCACAGTAATGCGATTTGGTGCGCTGAACAGCTACCTACGAGCCAATAACGCTACGCTTGGGCAAGTAACTTCGCTTTCTTACCGCGCTGGTGAGTGGCCGGGGTACTTAGAGATAAGGCTTCGTGGCGGTAAGATTTTGCGCGCGGAGAAATTTTATTATAACTATCTTATTCCATTCTTTATCACGAAGCGTAGCTCTCGTTTAGCAGTAGATTTTACAAATGAATTAACTGACATTTCAGTAGGTGACGCCTGGGCGCCGGAGTATGAAAAGAAGCGTGGTGGATATTCCGTTATTCTTGCCCGTTCCACTATAGGAAAAAGTCTTCTCGAAGAAATGGAACAGCATAATCTTGTTAAATTAACTCCAGTTACTTATGAGAAAGTGGTTTCAATGCATAGCCACATGATTGACTTTAAGAAGCGTGGATCATTTATACGAATGCAATGGCGTCGATTCCTTGGAAAACAAAATCCTACATTTGGGTACGAGCCGAATCATATACCTCTATCTCGTTATATCGTTGAATTTATTATTTCTGGGCTATTTGTTGTCGGCAGCACCCGGATTGCTCATATCCTTATTGAACATATTCCCCTCACAATTATCGGTCCTATTTTCAATGGGTTACGAATTACCTGGAAACGATTTTCAAGCGGTCAAAAACGAGCCGGACTTAAAACGACAACATTCAGACTCACTTAGAATCGTTGCTTCTGCATAGCCGTCACATACCAGCTTACTAACTGATCTATACCAGCTTTTAATGGCCACGTTGGCTCCCAGCCAAGGTGTTCATTCGCAGCAGTAATATTAGCGGCCGTAGTTTTCATTTCACCCGGTCGTCCTACTGACATAGTTATCTCAGGAATCTTATGCAAAGATCGACCAATCGTTTCTACTAGACTAGTGAGTGGTGTCACAACTCCTGATCCAATATTTAGTACCTCCCAGTTACTTGTCTTCATGGCTACTGCCAGAAACGCCTCAACGACATCATCAATATACACATAATCACGACCGGCACCGACAGTGACTGCACAACGCCGAGAATGCAGTATAGCTTCAGTAAAAAGTTGTGGAGCCATATCTGGCCTCCCCCACGGGCCATACACACTAAAGAGACGAAGAATTGCTGTGGAGACACCATAGAGATCGTGCCACAGACGTGCTACTTGTTCTGCCGATTGTTTACTTAGTCCGTAGGGAGAGAGCGGATGCGCCGGCTCATGCTCAGAAACTGCATGATGTACATCCTCATAAATTGTGCTACTACTTGCTAGTACGACTTTACTCCCAGTCCTCGTAGCCGCCCGCACGATGTTAAGAGTGCCAATACTGTTCGTCTCCATGTATTCACGAGGAAACAAAACGCTATCCGTAACACTCGCATGGGCGGCAAGGTGAATAATGACCGAGGGCTGAATTTTACTAATAAATTCAGCAACTTCTTCCGCATTGCAAATATCAATATTATGGATTGTCATCTCCGGCACCAGCGCCTGAACTCGCCGTCGTTTCAGCTCAGCTGGATATACCTGTGAGGTAAATATATCAGCCAGTACCACTTCTTCACCCTCTGAGACGAGCCGGTGAGCGATGTGCGATCCGATGAATCCAGCACCGCCAGTAATAAGAATCGACATTACTTTTTCTTAAGAGGTGCTGCTCCTGACTCCATATATTCTTTACCTGACATAACTGCGTCAAAATCCACAGCTGTGTGATTGATTATTCCTGTCGCAGCCATAATTCCCATCTCAAGCGAATGATCTTGGTTGTTGTATTTAAATCTTCCGGGCCGGCCAATGGAATAAAGATTAGAAAAACTATCTACATATTTTTTAATAGCATCAATGTGGCCTCTATATTCAAGGTCATACACTGGGTACACCTTGGATTGCCGATGAATATAACTTTTTCGTATATCTTCTCGTGTAAGCCATTTCCATTTTTCAAAAAATGGTAAGCACATAGTAAGGAGGGTCTCCGCGTCCGCTTCCCATACCCTGTCACCCTCCCAGCAAAAAAATTCGATAAACAATGAAGTCGCATTTTTAGGCGCCATCTTTGAGCTGAAGTTCTTCATTTCTGAGACTCGTCCAAACGGAACGTGGGAATCTGGCAGATAAATCCACTGGTCAGGAAAAATTTGCTTCTTATTAACTGTAATAAAAAGATATACTTGCGATCGATGTCGTAGGGCTTTGGCATGAGCGAGAATTTCCGGAGGCGGAAGTGGTTGTAAAAGCGGTAGTAAGTCTACAATAGGAATTGAAGTAACAACGGTCTCGGGTGCAATCTCAACTTCCCCGGACGGAGTAGTAATAGTCACACTGGTAACTCGCTTAGCGTCATGTCGGATGTGCGTGGGCTGAGATGAAAAGAGAAATGGAATATCCAAACTAATCCGTTCTCTGATCTTTTCATAGACCATACCAGCACCAAATTCTGGGTAGTAGAATTGGTCTACGAGTGTTTTCGGCGAGTCATGGGAACGTTTTAATACAGTGTTTTTGATTGCTGCCCAAAATGAGAGTCCCTTAATGCGATCTGCCCAATCTACCGAGAGCTCAGAGCAAGGAAGCCCCCAAATCTTTTCTGTGTAGTTAAGCATATTTAGTTCCGCTAAAGTCCGTCCAAATGTACGAACCGTATATTCTTCAAAATTACGCGGCACGCGCTTACCGTAGACGACATCTTTCAATCGTTCCCACATGTAATCTAGTAAAAGATGGATTGACTTGCTTATGCCCAAGTTTTTGAGTGCATTCTTCCATTCAATTGGATAAGAGTAGAGCCTGCCGCGAATAAAAAACCGAGTTAATCGGTTAACCGTTATCCACTCCTCACCGAGCAAGTCACCAATAAAATCGTACAGATATTGATTTTTACTGAAAAATCTATGTGGGCCAATATCCGTCCGAAATACATCGTTACCTTCCTTAAATTCAAGTGTTCGAGCTAATCCACCTACTTGAGTATTTTTCTCTATAATCACCGTGGGATGTTTTTTCTTCCAAAGTTCCATTGCCGCCGCCATTCCGGCCGGGCCGGCTCCGAGAATAACTGTCTTCGCTTCCGTCGAACGTAACATGCATCAACAGTAAATTACCTCAACCAAGCGATCAAGACACGAGCAGTTATTAGACTCTAGTATCTCTATTATCTATATTTCTTACATGCCTATAAGCACCTTCTCTTACCGCTTACGCATTCTTATTGTTGCATTTGTGCTTTTAGCACTTACCACCGCGTTTCGGCTCTACAATCTTAGCTACTCCAATAATTTTGCGACGGATGAGGGTAACAACGGATACTTGGCACTACGAATACTGCGTGATCATGTGTTTATTTTTCGAGGTGTCACCGCTCACTTTGGCGCGGTCGCTCATTACATAACTGCTGGCTTTTTTGCTCTCTTTGGTCCCAGTGTGTTCGTTGCTCGCTTAACTCCCGCACTGGCAAGTGTTGCCGCTTCACTTGTTCTTTTTATATGGCTGAAAAAATTGGCCGGTATTCGAGGAGCAATCACCGGACTTCTTATAGCGCTATTTTCGTCATGGATGGTGAATTGGTCCCGCGTCACGTGGGAAATGGGTCCTAATGTTCTCTTTATAGTTTTGGCTGCCTTTGCTCTTTATCAGTACATGCGATCCCATCGGTGGTGGCTGGCTGGATTATCCGGGTTGTTTTTAGGACTAGCCGCAAATGGACATCTGTACATTATTGTTCAAACAATCCCGTATGGCCTCGCTATTTTACTGACAAAAACGACCTGGAAAGAGAAGTTGCTCGCTACATTAAGTGCACTCGCCGGTGGACTTATGGCCCTAGCCCCATTTTTATATGCGAGCTGGCTAAAAGGTTGGGATCTTTTTAGCAACTACGCCGGATCGGGAGGAAATGATAACCCTGAATCATTTCAAGATGCTATTGTTCGGATGGTTGGTATTGTAGCGACACTCTTTCACACATTACATGGCCCCCTTGCAATACTTTTTCTTGTTGCTCTTCTCTGGGCCATGTGGCAGGGTTTGCGTCGTCACAACGAGTTGGCGCGTTTTTTAGTAATGTCTGTAGTCGCCGCTGCCTTAACGATGCCATTCATTGTGGCAGCAACTCAATCGGTTGCCTTGGATGCGGGCTGGTGCGGAACAGTTAGTAAATGGCTAGGTAGCGACCGCTGCGTCGCCACTAATGAACGGTATTTTGACCTGATCTATCCTCTGCCAATTCTTCTGTCTGCGTGGTTTTTAACACGCCTGACGCGAAAAAGCGTTACTACTTATCTTCTCCTGTCCACACTTGTTATCGCGCCGCTTGTACCCTATACGTTGCGATCCGTTTCCACTGTTTCGAAGGAGCGGCTCGAATACTTAGAGCCAGCTTTAGACAAATTGCCCCGGATTCGTGCCTTGTTCTTAATAGCGCTTACCGAGACTATGTGCGCCTATGGACTATGGCCGGACAACATCGTGTTTATACGCTTGAAGATTATCGAGAGCAGCACCCAGCTTGTGACAATATATTTTTAGTTTCTGCATTTGTGGAACGACATGGACCTCATCTTTCTCTAATAGAAACAATTTCTGTTAAAGGTTACCTGCTTTGGTACATCTATCGCGTACATGACCGAGAATTAACTGATCTGACCTGTCCGGAGACTATTTCTGGGGATCGTACGACAGGATTAGATCAGTTCACCGGTTTTATACCAAATGACGATTACCCACCAGACTTGCAGTGTAATGGAGCATGTACGGCGTCTTGGCAGTTTTCTATAAGTAAGTCGTATTTAAACACACCTCTTCATATCCTCGCTGACTGTAAAGCCTTCCTAACCCGAGGATGGCTTGAACTATCAATCGATGGCGGCAAGACCTGGCAACCAACGTGTGATCATACTCCATTTGATCGCCCACCTACTCGCTGGATTGATACCGGAATCACTATTAAGGCACGAAATACCGATCCGCTACCAGTACAAATTCGGGGGAATATTTTAAGCGACGAACCGACTGGTATCTTCCGCGAGATTCGCGCTTGTCAGGACGTTCCTGTTTATAGTGAGGAACTTATTCATGCACACCCGCTCGGGTGGGAGTAAATTCAACGACTTCGGCTTTTTACGACGACGTCAGCAATAAGACCCATTAGTCCCACTTGCGTTGCGACCATAAGTAGCAAAAGTGAAGCATCACTAATATTACTTTCATAAACAAGGGTACGCACAAGGTTACCGACACCTACCAAGAAGAAAAGAAGGGCGGGAATCATAAAAAAACGAAGGGGTTTAAAATACGTAACGATCCGGATTACTAAAGCTATAAAATTAGGGAAGGTGTGAAAGAGTCCGCGCCAAAAATTCATCGTCGATTTTCCAATCCGTTTGTCATACCTAATAGGATCCCATTCTACTAAGTAATTACTGGTAAGCGCGGCTAACGTAATAGTTACCGTGAAAGAAAAACCTTGTGGGTAGAGATGCATAAACTTCTCAGCCATAGATTTCTTAAATACTCGCAATCCTGAATTAATATCAGGCACCTTTTGCCAAACTAGAAAGGCGGCTAACCAATAAATAACTACTTTCCCTGGACGTCGGTACCAAGGAATAGAATTACGATACCCAGTCCTATCTCCAACCATCATGTCGAGCTCGCGCTCTTCAGCCAGGCGATATAACCGAAAGAGATCGACAGGGCGGTATGTACCATCAGAATCAATAATTGCAATCCATTCCCCCTTCGCGTGTCGCAGTCCAGTTTTAAGCGCTGCTCCATACCCCTGATTCCGTCGGTGAGTTAAAAGACGAACGCGCTGAAAGGATCGAACGGCTGATTCACTTTTATCTCGCGAACCATCATTAATAACGATAATTTCATACTCAATCCTTGACTCATCGCCAGTCGACGTGAGATCACTGAGTGTCTTTTTGATCGCACCTTCTTCATTATAGAGAGGAACAAGAATACTAAGCATGGCCAGATTTTTTCGCTACGGCTACAAAGTGCACGGCAAATAATTTACGTTTATCAATTCGATCATCTAACCAAATTGTAAGGTAGCTGCACAGTCGATTAATCTCTTGGACTAGTCCTTGAATAATAGGAATACCATGGGTCATGCCGACTAAAAAAGTTGCCGGAATATGTTGAATGAAAGAGATAAACCCACCGTTAGGCTCTATTGAAATTATTTCAAATCCGGCGTCTTTAAGTAGAACGTTTAAGCCATAGTTGGTGAATCGATAGTAGTCATGAGGTTCGTTATGTAAATACCCAAGATGCGGAACTGTAATAACTATATAACCACCTGGCCGCAGCACACGATACAACTCAGCCAGAGCTTTGGCTGGATATGGCACATGCTCGAGTACTTCCACACACAGGACGGTATCAAATGATGCACTCTCAAACGGCAACGCTTGTATATCTGCTACTCGATCCAGTTCAGGGTGAGTTGCCTTAAAATCAACACTGGTATATGACGAAGTATATTTTTTGACCATACCACGATAGGCTAGCGTGCCAGCACCAGCGTCCAGAAGGTCACCTGAGGCGTACTTCTTGAGCTTAGAATCAACTACGCGACGAAGTAACATAACCAATGCACTCCTATCCCAAAAACTATTTCTCCCCGCAAATTCTTGCGAGGAGGCTGCCCAGCCTGCCTTAATACGCTCATACATATCCGCATCGTAGCAAAGGAAGTAAAGCTATGCTACCGTGCTGTTGAAAGACCACTACAATGCTATTATTTGTCCGAATTGACCAGGTATGAAAAATATTGTTTTAGGTATTAGCATTGGAATAGCTCTTGGATTTGCCCTTTTCACTCCTCGTCTCTTCAGCCTTGGGCAAGTACTCACTATCGATGAACCACTATGGATAGATCGCGGTGCAGTATTTGTGCAGCGCGTGGCTACACTTCAATTTGCCGAATCTGTCCCTGCCCTGCAGCCAGGAGTAACAACTGCCTGGATTTCTGGATCAGTTGCTCGTTTTGGATCGTTGGCGGTTTCCCAATCTTCCATCGCAGTGGTAACTGCTCTTCTTATTCTCCTGAGTGGGTATTTCTTGAGTCGTCTGTGGCCACCTTTCTGGGCATGGTCAGCTACTTTTCTGCTTGCTCTCGATCCATTTCTGATCGGGCATAGTCGCGTCGTACATACTGACGCTTTGCTTGGTCTTTTTCTTCTGACTAGCACGCTTTCGCTTCTAGTGTATCTGGAGAGGACAGGGCAAGAGAAAAAAATTACCGATAAGCGCTACGCCGCTTTCAGCGGAATATTACTAGGGTTGGCAGTTTTAACAAAAGTTTTTGCCCTAGCCATCATACCCGCCCACGCAATCATTATTCTTTTTTACGTAAGGACACAGCGTCTCCCGCTCTCTCGAATAATACTGAGTTTTACTCTTTGGCTGCTAACAGCGGTAGCTACTCTGTTTTTTGTTTGGCCAGCGCTTTGGGTGAACGTAGCTGACACTGTTCATGCTATGTACGATGGTATTTCACAATATGAAGACGGAACACGAACGGGTGAAGTAACTGATCAGTGGTGGTACTACATACGAGAAAGCGCTGTTCGACTTTCACCTTTTGCTCTTATTTTTCTTCCTTTTTCGCTTCTCGCTATTTGGCGTAATAGACATACACGAATGGGCCGAACAGCAGGAGTGTTGCTACTAACTGGTGTTCTATATGCAGTAATTTTGAGTTTGCGTGGTGAACGAAGTGTTCGCTATATTTTATTTTCTTTACTTACAATCACAGTTTCTGGATTAGTTGGCTTACAGCTACTTCTTGATTGGTCGCAAAAGCGTTGGCATTTAAATGTTGAGAAGGCACGTTTAGGAGCGATCATCTTCATCTTGCTGTCATTATTTATAATTGACGCTAGACTTCACCCCTACTACTTGTCCTATGTTAACCCATTCTATCCCTTGGAAGCGGACCATAAACTCGGCTGGGGCCAGGGCCTTGAACAAGCGGCTCGTTGGGTTGAGGAGCACGATCCAAATCGCTCAGTAGCCACATATTACCCTCGCGTTTTTAAATACTTTTATAATGGCCACGGTAGCGTTGAGTCGCTAGCACATATTCCAGAAAACACTCCTAGTTTTGTAGTATTGTACCGCTCCATGTTTGAACGCAGTGCTGATAGCCCTGAATCAGATTTGATCCATATATATCTGGATCAACAAACACCCGTGCACACTGTGACTATTAACGGATTGCCGATGGTTTGGATTTTTGAGAACAAGCCCTAGTTGATCTTTCGTCGATAAAGTTCAAATGTGTCATCACCGTTTTTTACCGTAACGATACTCTCAAAATCTTCAGCTAGAATTCGCTGCCGCTCTTCATACGTATCGAAGTACACCTGCTGAGTTCGTCGATCAACTAAGATGAATTGAACGGTTTTGTCTAAATACGAAGTAATAGATTCAGGACTTTGGAAAAATAACTGTAAAAGTTCCGTTGGTACCAGTCCCTGTCGTTCATATAAATACCAACCAGAATGACTATACTGAAATATCATTGGCCGTCGGGCTAAAGCGGTGACGGCTGATTGTGCGGTAAAGAGAGGCTCGCGTGGCGGCACATACGTTTTTACTTCATTTACAATGTCGCTAAGTGCTCCAAGATCCATTGTTCCACTCGGCGGAAACCGTAGTCCCAATCGCCAACCAGCCAACCCACCAGTAACCGCAATAAGCACTACTGCCCCCAGCGCAAAGCGCGTGGCATTCCGGTGAGGACGAGTAGTAATAGCTGCCCAGATATTCCTTCCCCATTGAGCAGTTATCAGTGCTAGTGGTGGCAAAAATTCTAATAGGTAATTTGGTCGAAAGTCGCTCCATACGCGATAAATCATTCCCAGCATTAATATCCATGCCAGCATAAGAATAAGGACCCGAGCTTGTGTCTGCGACAACGCGGGTGCTGGTTTATCAAGTAACCAACGCACCGCTGCTATAAACAGCGGCAATATAACCGAGAAAATGACTAATACTCGGGCAACTTTATGAAGGGCACCCACGAAATACGACATGTCATTAAGGTGAAACCAAACATGAGACGCTAGGAGCAGCCAAAGGGCAAGAAGAAGAATTGTCTGCCAACGCGAGACGTACTTAAACAAAAACCAAGGAAGGGCGAGAACACCAGCGATAAACCAGGGAGACATACTCCACAACACCATCGCACTTTCGATTGACCAACGAACAATTGGTTCTTCCGGTGTTGTCTCTATTATTTCGCGCGCTTGCGATACAGCGAGTGCTTCAATATTGAACGCGACCGTCGCTTTCTCAAGACCCATGTACAAGGTGGCAGCAGTAAATAAGGATCCGGTAACAAGTAATCCGACTATCGTGTACGTGGCAGCTAAGCGGAAACGATTGCGCTCGGAAAACCATAGGATTATTCCGAGCCCAACTACTGCTGCAGGGATACTACTAGCGCGGGTTAAATATGCAGCCACCATACAAATTGCCGAGACAACAACGAACCATACATTTTCTCGTTTTGCTCCCATAATGGTAAGAAGAAGGCCGCCTAAAACCAATACTGCACTGATTGATTGCAATAATAGTGGCGTACTGAGCAAGACTGCCGCTGGAGAAAGAGCAAGGAGGGCCGCCGCCGTAAGTGCAATCCCCACCGATAATCCAAGCTCGCGAGAAAGACGGTAAACAAGCAATACTCCCGCAATCCACGCCCCTGTGCTTAAGAGGCGCAAAAAAGGCACAGCAAATGGAACAAGATTAGTCCAGATTGAGAGTACATACACATACACCGGACCCTTTGTTAAGAAATCTTTAACGGGGACAAACCCTTCTTGCGCTTGCAAAGCATCCTGTAGATAGGCTCCTTCATCGTTATTAAGTGGTATTGTTTTCGCTGTCGTTATATGGAGCGCAAACGTAACTACCATTAATAAAACAAGTGTTAGGCGCGGACGGTATAGAAACCACCGCAGAAGTTGAACAATCCTGGGGGCGAAAAGCCAAGCAATTAACGCTACGATTAAACCAACAATAAGTGCTTGACGCTCTCCATCATCAAGGAAGATGAACTCATTTGTAGCTCCGGCCAACATAGAGGGAATCGCAGTAACTAAAGGACGACTTCCGAATATCTTAAATTGAAAATCTCCGGCCAATTCCTTTCCCTTGGTATATGCCTCCCCGCCTAAATAAAGACTGCCGTCAATTTCTCGAAACACTGAAATGGAGCGATCGGGATCATGGGGATTTTCTAAAACCCACATTAATGTCTCCCCTCGCGCTACGTTGATAGGTTCAAAAACAAATGTTTGAGTTCCTGACCCAGGACGAAAGATAACACTACTGCGAAGATCCCTGCCAAAATAATCACGACGAATATGGAGAATTATTGGTCCCTGGGCGCCCGGCTCGACCTCTACTGGTAATTCAAGAACCCTTAAATTAGGAATAGCTGTGAATGTTTGCCCAACTGTCCGGGTATCTCCCAGCAAAAATCGAGAATTTATGTCTCCGGGTGAGCGAACTTCTTCTATTATATCAACGGGACTACTTAACCAAAGAACACCTAATACGAGAACTAACTCAGACACCCATAGCCACCGAGAAGTAAGCAGCTTGCCTCCGGTATACTGGATGTTATACCATCGCACCATTGGAGCTGGTACCAAAATTCACACGGATATACATAGTATGAATCATGACCTGAAATGGGAACTATTGGCAATCGGGATTGCCGCCGGGATTGCCTTAATTATTCTTATACCAGCTTTTCTCTACGCCCGTACCCAGGCACGCGATCACTTACGGGTAGAAGACATAACCAATTTGAAACAAGCAGTAGAGGTATATCACAACGACCGCGAGTATTACCCCACCCCCCCGAAATCAAAGCCTCATTGCACCGATTCTCGCACGGTTGACAGCTGGTTTTTTGGACCACAATCACCAATCGTAAAGGGCCAATATATTGATGTTTCCCCACACGATATTCGCGAGTCAGATACACAGTACTATCGTTACTGTGTTACAGACATACGAAAAGGAGAAGCTAAGGGATATTTCTTCGAAGCAAGCTTGGAACTTCCTCAAAATGATGTGATTGCTTTTGATGAAGACGAAACACGAAAATTTGATTATCGAATTCTTCATGAGGATGATAAAGCACTCTATCGCGTGTGTGGTGGTACGGAGACGCAATGTCGCAACTGACTATCAAGGATATGAATAAAAAAATAGTAATACTCCTTGCGATCCTATTGGTCGGGCTCATCTTTAGTGGAGGCAAACGACCATTTCGAACTGTTAGCCTAGTGCAAACCCCCGATGACAAACACATCCATCAAGTATTCGCCGGGAATCCACTTACCCAACGTATTGTTGCTCCCACCAACTCTTTGCATGGTTTTAGATTTTGGTTAGCAAGTACGGAAATTCCTGCTTCAGAAACTGAAGTCATTTTCACCGTAAAGGAAGTAGAAAGTAATGAGACTATTCGTAGTTTATCTGGGCCTGCTGCCCAGTTTTATGATCAGACACATATTCAATACGTCGATGCTCAGCAGCAACTGGATTCTTATGTTCCAACTCTTTTTTTCCTTTTTGAACCGATCACTGGCACCAGTGGTAAAACGTATGACTTTACACTTGAGACGCTTAGCGTCTCAAAAGCCGACGCGATTCATATACGGTATGAAAGTGATGCATCTAAATACTTAGAAGGAAAAACATTTTCTCAACGAGAGGAAAAGCAAGGTAATATCGGATTTGTTTTGTACGAGAGACCACCTATTGCTATTCTCCTTGTTCGTTGGTTAACAGATACCCAACACCATCACTTACTTGCTGCATTGGCGCTTATTGTTATAGGGGGCCTTGCTCTCAAATTATACGGTTTTCCCGAGCCGATACCTGATGCTCTGGAGGGACTCACCACACTCTCCCACCGAGCATTCGCGTTGTGGGCGGGTGGCCTCATCGTGGCAACACTATGTATTTACTGGCCAGCAACGCATTTATTCTATTTCCATGATGATCTCGCTTTGCTTGCGCGGGCCGAACAGTATAAAGGCGCGGATAGCTGGAAACTTTTTTTGGCGCATGATTATCTGGAAGCTGACGAATATTCTCAATTTGATCTTCATTTTTGGCGACCAGTAAGTGCCGGCTTGTTTTCATCAATTATCTGGCATAGCGTCGGGCCGAAAGCAGAAGCTGCTTACTTTTTGAATATTCTCCTTATTGCTATCACTGCCGTCGGACTATTCGTACTGGCTCTTATTATTCTTCGCTCACCTATTGCTGCTGCAGCGACGGCGGCTACTTGGATTGCACATAGTTCAAAAATTGGTACTGCGTATTGGTGGAGCTCAAACCATGACATCTTGGCTGGCTTATTTGCCATAGCATCTCTTCTTTGTTTCATTTGGTGGCGCTCTAAAGCACAAGGACGTTACTTATGTGCCTCGCTTGTATTGTACGCACTTGCGTTTCTCTCTAAGGAACATGTTCTTATCTTACCTGTCATTGCGTTTGCAATTGATGTTCTAACACTGAAGACACTTAAAAAGTCAGCGGCGGTAGCAGCTGCTCCATATGTTGTAGTAGCGTGTCTGCTTTTGTTCTTGCGCGCAGCTGTGTTTAGTGATCCCACCCTTCCTCCAGTTACCGCAACAAATGATACATACACAACTAGACTTACACCCTCAATGCTCGGACAAAATCTGCTTACGTATGCTGACTGGACGGCTGAAAACTGGTTGTGGCCAATTAACGTTCCAGGAATTTCGGTAGTGGAAAAACCTCTTAGTACTCTATTTAATCAATCTCGGCTTCAATCTCCCTACTATCCAGGCATCGTTTTATTACTACTATACGCCGGCTTGCTTATGTGGCTACGAAAAGATGAAAAAGTCTTTCATGGAATCTTGCTCGCTGGAGTATGGTGGCTCGCATTTCTCGGTCCTGTTCTTTTCCTAGCTAACGATTGGCGTTTTCGCTGGATATACTTATCCGTATTCGGATTAGCGTTACTTGTCGGCTTTCTCGTACTGCGGGTACCGGCTCTATATCGGACACGGGTTGGCGGGACACTGTTACTTGTCTTAGTTATCTACGGTACATGGCAAGCACGGGTGCCTGAACGGACTCGCTTTTACCGAGAGCAAGCCGAATACATCCAAGAAGCAGCTCGCCAATACAAGCAACAACAACAACCGGTAGATCCGCACGCTCGTATTTTGCTCATTGGTGTTCATCCCGATCAAACTACTTCACTCTCAGCTTATTTATTCCGTCTCTTAGGAAGCACTTCCCCAGTATCAATAGAGCGGTATGATTCTATACCTGATTCCGTAGCTGCCAATGATATTATTATCGACATGACTGGTAAGACCGCATTCTACCCCGGATATGAACAATAGCCGATTACTCACGTACATTCACCAAAATCGGGTGGGGCTGAGTTTTATTATTTTAACGTGGGCGATTTTTTTTGGTCGCATATTTCTTGCTGGTAATATCTTCTTTCTCGACGACCTTAAAATTATTTATTATCCACTGGAAAAAGCCTACGCGGAATTTCAACACAATTGGCAGCTCCCACTTTGGAGCAACGAATTTGGGTTTGGACATCCCCTCCTAGCGTGGGGACAGCTCGGTTTCTTTACCCCGCTTCATGTTCTGCTACGACTGATCGGTTTTCATCCACTTACGCTCCTCCAAATCTCGATTGCCAGTTACTTTTTGATCGGTTTACTCGGATTCTATGCTCTTCTGCGCCGTCGTCATTTTTCTGAAATCCCAAGCGCAGTCGGAGCTATTGTCTTTGTCTTCAGTGGATTTTCTATTGGGCATTTGAATCACGTTAACTTTTATACAGGGACAATGCTGTTGCCATGGCTAGTCTTAGCCGCTCTCCGTGTCGTTGAGCATCCCGTTCTCCGTTCCAACCTGACATTGGCAGCAATTGCAACCGCAATTGTATTGTCAGCGCAGCCGCAAGTTGTTCTTCTCACATTTATTGCCGCGGCCATTATTGGAGCCTGCTTCCTTGCTGAGTACGCAACAAGCTGGCGGCACTTTGGTAAGGTTATGGGACACACCGTTATAGCCGGACTACTAGCTCTTTGTATATCTTCGTTCGCCATACTCCCTCTCTGGGAATTCATTCCCGAGACCGAACGAGCTGAGGCGCTCTCCCGACAAGAGTTAGTGGAGTTTAGCTACCCACCAGTTCACGCCGTCACACTTATACTCCCGTACTTCTTTGGAAATCACAGTACCCACTGGGGAGCAAAGGGCTTTCAGGAACTAGCTGCATTCGTCGGAATTATTCCACTCGCATTAGCTGGCGCTGCGCTCACCCAACGTCGTCGCTGGAGAGCAGAACATGCAGCGGGTGGACTTCTCGTCGCACTCTCAATTCTATTAGCTTTAGGAAAGTACTCACCACTTTATCACTACTTAGTTGAGAAGCTCATTTTCTCTTCGTTTGCAATTGCCTCTCGCTTTGTATTTTTCTTTGACATTGGCATCGCGCTGTTAGCAACCGCGGGCATCGAGGCATTTCTCCATGGAAGTAGGAGAAAAAAAATCTGGTTTGGTATTAGCGCCCTTGCTTTTCCTCTTATTCTTTTAAGTCCCTTCTTAATGAGGGTATGGGAAGAAGGAGTGGAACAACACGAGTTGCGATATCTATGGGAGCATAATGATCCACATATTCTTTTGGTTGCGTTCAGTATTATTTTCCTAGTCATTGCACTTGTCGTCCACGGAAAAGGAGGAAGGCGAGTGCAAATGTACGGACTATCAATTCTGACAGTTGTTACATTGCTCAGTTATGCCTGGAATTATAATCCAACCACACCTGCCACTACCGCCTTTGCGGTCTCTCCGCTTGAAGAAGCAGTACGTGCTGCTGATCAAAACCTGGTGCCACCCCGGTTATATGTCCGACCGCTGCTCCTACAAAAAAAACCGGAAGATGTTGCCGCTGTTCGTTATACTGATCATATTTCGCCGACATTCTCTGTTTACCAACCGATCCCGCCAACAACTGAAGATTTTCACTGCATCTATCTTCCACTCGAAGCTGCCCTCGCCGGTCAGGAAGGGGAGATAAATGTAGGGGCGTACAGGGATCCAAGACAGCCACCCCAACAAGTAATTTCTTTATCCTTGCACCGAGTTGGTCAGGGTGCACGACAGCATATTTGTTTTGACGAAGGTATTATTTCACCGGAAGCAACGACCTGGATTTCACTATCCGCTGATTTTAACTCCAATGTTACCGTTCCTTTTATTGAACAACCTGACGTTGAACATCAAGCCTATTTTGTTCGCACTTCTGACCCAACCGAAGCTGAGTGGGAACGTTCCCAAAAAACCGTCCAAACTCTCATTGAGCCAGACCTTATAACATCATATGACGTTGAAGCTGCTCTTCTGGAGCGGCATACTAATGTCATTGCCGGCGCTTCCAGCGCCCGCTGGATTGGTGCTCTTTCCATACGTCCGTATCGACAATTTATTGAATTCTTTTTTGCGAATGATCAGGAGCCGCTTGACGGTGATAATATCCACGCCATTGAACGTAGCCGTAAACTCTTGGACATGGCTGGGATTACTCACTTGGGCCAACTTTTATCATCAGTTAACAGCGACACGATGGTAGAAGCCGGATATAAAGTGGTCGCAGAAGTGCCCATTGGTACAAAAACAGCTCGTTTATATAGCAATCCTAATGCCTATCCTCATGCGTTTGTCGTTCCCTCTGGTATCTGGAAATCTGCCGCTGATGAAACACGACACGCCATGAGTGCCACCGACTTCGATCCAAGGAATGTTGTGTATTTATCTGGTCCGAAGCCACCTGAAAAGATCTTAACTTCTTCCCAACCTGTTAACGCTAACGCGGTTATTAAACGGTACGAACCCACGCAGGTGGACATTGAGGTGACGTCAGATCAACCTGCCTATGTGGTACTTACGGATTCTACTACCCCTCAGTGGCATACCTATATTGATGGAAAAGAATCAGTGCAACTTGTTGGTAATTCCATCTTTAAAACTGCGGAGATACCCACTGGTACTCATATCATTTCCTTTAAATATAAATCACCCGCAGTAATGTGGGCGCGCATATTAACCCTATCGGGAGTACTGATAGGAAGTTTACTTTTTTTCCTCCCTATAATAAAACCAACCCCGCGTTAGAGCGGGGTTGGCTGTTTTGTTTGATTTAAGAGTATTTGTTAGAAGTAACGACGCTTGAGGTAAATGAGGCCACTGGCTCCACCAGCAAGGCTGGTTAAAGCAAGAGAGGCTGCACCACCGGTTTTAGCGGTTACTGGGACTTCTTTGATAACAACTGTTTTGGTTACTCCTTTTACAACCGGAGGTTTTTCCACAATAGTTGTATCGTCATCTTCATCGCAGACGTCCTGATCATCTGAACAAGCTTCTACGGTGTTAAGAAGGTTGGTGCCGTTTGGGGCAGAATCCTTTACCGTTACATTAACGTAGAAGGTTTTAGATTCATCAGTGTCAAGATCAATTCCATTCCAGGTAACAACCTGACCAGAGATGTGACCACTGTCACTGACAGATGTGATCTTAAGGTAAGAAGGAACGGTATCTTTGATTTCAACGTCTCCCATATCAACTTCACCGACATTTTCTACTTTGATTTCATACGTCAAGGTATGTCCTGGACGAGTGATATCTCGGTTATCAGTCTTAGTTACTCGGATTCCCGGTTCACCTGGCGCTGGAGTCGGTGTAGGTGTTGGGGTAGGAGTTGGAGTAGTTGTTGGCGTAGACGTAGGTGTTGGGGTAGGAGTTGGAGTTGATCCACCAAAGTTAAGCCAAATGTTCACAGCAGTAGCTTTGTTGTCCGTGAAGGAAGCATCATTCCGATCAAAGGAATCGCTTGGCTGTTGTTTTCGGAGCCACTTACCAACTACCTGCAAGGTAGCTTTTGTTTCTCCAGCTTTCAGGCTTGAGAAGTTAAGGGTATGGCTACCAGTTCGACTAGCAACACAGTACAGAGATCCGCCACAGTGGTTCTCGCCATGAGAATCATCAGTAAGCTTAATCCAGTTACTCTGTGCAGTACCTTCATAGTTGCTGTGGTGTCCACCCATTGCATCAAAGCGAGACAAAACTCGAGCATTGAAGAGGATGTTGTTACAGACTAAGAAGTTCACGCTATAACTGAAAGGAACGGCGTTCTTGTCGTATGTTCCAGCTGGAGCGTTATGAATTGGTGAATTAACGAATACCTCAATAACTGGCTGATCTCGCAGAGTGCGAGGCAGGTTACTGTAACCAGCGGAAAGGCGAGGGTTGATGACGGTAATACCGTTACTACCAGCGCCGGTAGCTGATTCAAGGTTTGAGGTGAATAATGCTGTACCCACGACGATCAAAGCAACCGGTAAGATGTACCGGATACCGCGCAGGCGTAGCTGTAAGATATTTGTCATAGTTAACATAAACCTTAAAATTAGAATTTAACTCGACATCTTACATGATATTAGAAAATATGTCAAATCTATTTTACTGCCTTAGTAGCAGCGACTATTAGCGGCTCTATTAAGCTCTATTTAAGCTTTGAAGGGAGTAACTTGGTTTGCTCGGAGTGGTAGGGGTTGCTGGGTATACCGTATAAAAGTCGAACCGCTACTATTCCCTCGGTTGTACGTCGAATAGTCGGAGCATTCCCTCGAGTAGTCCCTTCGGCAGTTATACTAACGTGCATTTCTCCTTTTTCTGCACGTGTAGGCAGTAAGAGACGGCGCCAGCTGTCATCTGCAATGTCGGAGACGGGAATAGTCCAGGTATGGATCAGATTCTCGGTGGAATCTTCTAATGTTATTATTACCTGCCCGCTTGTTGCCCGCCCGTTGTATGTAGCCATCTGGATATCAAGACCAACGATTGGCTCGGTATCAGCAGCAAGTACTTGTTTAACTTTTTGTCCCGGTAAAAGTTCGCCGGTTATTGTTTCATACACCTGCTTCTTATAAACCCAGGCAAACTCCTTCCCAAGAACGTGCGCGACAAATACTGGCTCTCGTTTTTTGTAATATTCGTCAATATAATCATTTGCTGGATGATCAGCCGCTCTACCAAACATGTTTTTGTATAGCACGACGTATTTAATATGTGGTTGCTCGTGCGCTCCAATCGAAACAACGCGCGCAGTCGTATATGCACCAAGCTCTTGGTCATACCAAGAGGCGACGTGAGCTTTGGGATCGTTCTCGTTGAACCAGTTTGCTACTTGTTCCAGTCCCTCACCCCACCCCAACTCCTGGCTCAAATTATCTGGAAAGAAGGGGTTCGCATACGCCAATGCGTATGGGTGATATGTATATACCGTAAAGGCGAGATATAAAACAGCAGCTGCTGGAAGCAACTTTGTAAAAGAGCTGGATTTAGTAAATTTTACCAAGGACACGAGACCAATTGCTGCTAATACATCAATAGCCGGGAAGACCGGCAGTATATACCGATCCCCCTTCTTGGCCCCAAGCGTCATCATTAGAACGAAGAAGAAAACATACGCTATGAGTAACCAATAGGTGGTCGGAGATGACTGCCGGCGAATGCTTGCAACCACAACCCAAAGGACCGCCACTAGAGCAAACACAAGTGTTACGGGGTTCGTTCGTACTAGCAAAGCGGCTGGGTAATGCCAAGCCTTCACTGAATAGTTTTCAGACATGTGATGTGGTGTCGCTATAGCCACACTTAGGTCACGTCGTAATATATTTGCATTTCCCTTTGGGTTTACGACCGTAATAAATACCGGCCAGATAACTGCGATCATGACTGCAATCAAAAGAGACCAGAGGACAAAATCCCGTACTCGCCCGGAGAGACCATCCCAAGAAAAGTGTTTTAGGCCATTTTTCCAAAGCACCGCTAACCAGAAAAATGGAATTATATATATCGCTGGGGCCTTGGTCAGTATTGCCAAACCGGACAATACGGCAGAAACAAGCAGCCAGCGTCGATCAAAGTTCTTACTAACATAGATAATGGTCGCGAGGGCTGCTAAAGATAGGAAGCTCATGACAAGTGCATCGACGTGAGCGACCCGCGAATAGCCGATAATAAATGGGTCCAAAGCAATAAAGAGAGATGCAATAATAGGGATCTTGTAACCAGAAGTTAGTTTGCGAAGGAAAATGTATATAGTAGGCACCGCGAGTGCATTGACGAAAGCGATGGGAAACTGAGTGGCCCAGATAAATTGAGGAAGTGTGTCAGACGAAAACGGAATATGGGATAAAAACATTTTTGCCGTAACGGCTATTCCCATAAGCCACAACGCCGGTACCCCAGGATGGGTAGTCTGCAACATATCGTTCAGCCGAACATCTTTAAACGCTTTAATAAACTCATAGGATCGGCCAATCCAGTTTTTTTCGTCAGCAGTTAAAAATATACCTAGATCGACGATTCGTGGAATAAGGGCAACGAAAAAAATAAGTAAAACAAAAAGGATATCTATCTTATAGGTCCTCCAGTCCTTGAACATGCCCACTACACTACTGCTTTGTATAAAAAAAGAAAGCCCCGTGCATGTAGCAGCGGGGCGGCGCACAAGTGACGAGTATTTTCATTGTGACAGCAACGACCTAGCGTGCTGAATCACCTGAGGGACAAAGTCCACTCGACACCTTGTGGTAACGGATCAACGCGACAGCGGGTACTCACGGGGGACCGCGAATACGGTTCATGGTGTCTCCTTGGCGAGGTGGAGGAAGATGGCCGGCGCCGAGGTGTTTTCAATTTTTCTTAAAACAGCTGAGGCTCTTCATAGCCTTTTCTCCATCGAGGTTGCTGTAGATGGTTTGATGCAACAATTACATCAAATTCCTAGTACCCTCCACAGCGATACACCATATTATCTTATCCGTTCTAGCCCTGAAAAGAACGGCTTGGATTCGGGAGTGATTCCAGCACGAGCTAGAACCACTCCTTTACCTGCGGCAAATGCGGGCCTGAACTCGCCGCGGCTACAAACACAATAATCCTTTATTCTTTTTTGTCAATTTCCCACCTGGAAATGCTGCAGATCAGGACAAATTCCTCCTCGATACGATATTTTCGGATCCATATACGCCACCTGTACTGTTGCCTCTCTCTTTCGATCTTCAGGCACTACTACTAAATCATCATAGTAGTGACTTAGATATTGTAATCGGTTCCAGATGTGAATATTTTCCGAGTAAAGTGGACCTTTCCCTCGTAAACAACTAATGAGCGGTCGGGTGTCTACAAACGCCGCAGCATCATTCGTGCGATTACCAAGCGAAAACTCAGCGACTGCTCCTCCGGTGTGAAGAAATGGGATAAGAACACCTCCTGCGAGCCAAAGAAGCAACAGGACCGCTAAAGGTGGTACGCCGATCTGCATTTTCGGTACCCGGCGTAATATGCTCCCCAAACCCATACCGGCCAGAAGCCAAATGCCTAGGGCAAATGTTGTGAAGTACCTTAAATTAAATCGATCGATCATGTACAGCATGGCAGAGAGATGCAGCACCAGCCCCAAAACATACGCCCACAAGTACGGATTTCTCCAATTCAAAATAATTGCTACACCGACAAGAACTAATAAGACGATTACAACTAGTAATGTGATACTTGGTGTGAATTCCTGTCCCATATATTGAGCAACATACGATGAGCCGGAGATGTACAGCGGAGCGGCACTAATAAAATCGCTCACCCGTTCCGAGAAAAGCTGGGTGGTAGCCTTGATGCTACCTTGATCGTCCGTATGCAATTGCAACACAGCAAATTGCATGCCAAATCCAGCCCAAAAGCCAACGCATGCGGTAATAACGCCCAGTAAAACCGTATGCCACAATGACTGGGAACTAGTTGAGCGGTTAGTGGATAACAACAGGCGCCGCACCACAGCAAAAGTAATATATCCGCTAATAAATCCAACCAGTATCGGTAAAAATAAAATATGATTAGCCAATCCTAACCCGGCTGCTACCCCAACCCATAACCACTTTGTTCGCCATGATTGCTGTGCCAACCAAATGATAAGAAATGTAAAGAACGGGAAAAGTGTAATTGCCCAACCCAGACGTTGATAGAGTACATAGACAGGAGAAAACGTAAGTAATGTGAGTGCATACAGTGCAGTTGTTTCCCCAAATTGTTTTTTAAGGACACTCCAGGCTAACCAAAAAGTGGCGACCGAGAATATGAACATTGGTATTCGCAGTGCCAGAGTTGTATATCCAAAAACAGCGGCAAAAGGCACACGTACGTAATCAATCGCTGGGCCGATATATGATCGTTCGCCTACTACCGTAATCGAATCATTCGTAAGAAGTTCATACACATTTTCACCTTCCGAAGCTTCATCTCCAAGTAACCCTGGGACACGGTTAAGAAATGCTACATTAGCTAAGCAAAAGAGGGTAAAAAGTATAAAAATCGTTGCTTTATCAGTCCTCATATACCGCTATACTATCAAATTATGAACACCCGTGTCGTGTTAAGTATAACTCTACTCGTTGTCGTTGCTATTATCGGAGCTTTCTTACCAGCCTCACGGCAAACAATTATAAGCGAGGGCGTCGACTCATATAACACTCACCGGCTTCTGTTCGGCGATCGTACCTTGTCGCAGGAAATTTCTTTTGAAAAACCACTATTGGGATTAGGGCTCATCATGAGTGACATTCGTAATACGGGGTCTCCATCTCCAATTCATATTGAAATAGTTCGTCTGTCAGATGACCAATCTATTTTTACTGGCATTATTCCCTCTTCAGAAATTCGCGACGATCGCTTTGCTACCATTCTCCTAGATCCACCTATTGCAGCAGAAGCAGGAAAGCTTCGTATTGACGTATCCGTTCCTGACGCTACCCAAGCATCTGCCATTGGCTGGCGGTATGATCCTAATTACACCCCTTCATCATTAATTCGCTACGAGAAGGGGCGACCACAGGCAGGAACGTTCGCAGTTAGTCTTAAAGAGGAAGTACCACTCTGGCAATCAATTGCTACTTTGGCAGAAAAGTACCAAGAAGAACTTATAGTAAGTGGGTCGCTGTTAGCTCTCCTTATTATTTTTACTCTCCTCGTTGGAAGATTTGGTTGGCGGCATCTGTCAGCACAAAAGCAGAAAGCAGTGGGATTGGGAATAGTTATTTGTTTAGCGGCACTTACGTTAAATCTTCGGCTTGATATCGAGGAGAATTTGGGAGGCGTGTCCGGAGGAGATCCCTACAACTATCTTTCTATTGCTGCTCGTCTAACTAAATTCAAAAATCCGTTTGAATTCGATAAACGACTACCGGGATATCCAATTCTTCTCATTCCAGCAGTAATAAATCCCACGATCGATGCTCACACGTACATGCGTAGTATTTCCAGTGTCGCTGCTGCCTTCTCAATTATCCTCGTCTACCTTCTCGCCCGAAGTCTTTTACTCCCATGGCCGGCCGCTTTTACCGCAGCGGCTTTACTTGCATTCCAGCGAGATTTCTTCGAAACATCGCTACGTTCTGAGCCGTATACCGTATATGCTTGTCTCCTTCTTTTAAGTCTGGTTCTATTTTTCAATCGTCGGCATCACTGGCAGCAAATTGTTTTTGGAATAACGATCGGATATGCCGCTATGACAAGACAGGAAGGCTTTTTGCTAGCTGCTATTTTGTTAGCCGCTACGATCAGTCAAGAAATTATTGGGATACGCGCCAAGCATTCCACACTTAAAAAAACTTCTTTTGTGTTGCTGCGGATGTTTTTACCAGCTTTTTTCCTGGTGCTTCCATTTTTTGTGAACAATGCAGTTCGTTATGGTAACCCTGTATACACACCCTATTTTGAGGGAGAGCGACTACAAATCGTTGACTCATTCCAAGCCTTTTCTGACGCTTCCATTTCAACATGGTCAATTATTTCTTCGATGTGGAAGCGATCGTGGACACAAGAAGAACTCATTTTGCCGTATGACAGCGGGTACGTTTCTCTAGCTCTTTTTGGAGTGCTAGCCTGGTGGATTTATTGGATGAAGCGAAAAGAGTCATTTCCTCAATCAGTACAAATAGTTGCTGGCGTAATTGCGGTTGCTGTAATTGGATGGGCAATCTGGCTGACAATCAGTGATCCGCTAAAAATGAATAAACTTATTCCCATTCTTATTACTGGCATCACAATTGCAGCACCACTGCCTTTTCTCGCAAGCGCCGGCTGGCGTGGCATTTTAGTGACGATCGTTCTTGCCTCACAGATACTTATCGCCATATGGTTCCATCCGTTTGCGAAGCACTACCAACAGTCATATCCCTTAATATGCTTGATGATCGCAGCAGCGCTTATGCCTCGCAGTGTTCGTTTTACGGCCGCTCGTTTTTTCCCGGTCGTCGCTCTCATACCCTTTGTCATTGGTAGTCTGCTTATTTTCAATAAAGTCGATCAATATATTGATGCCCATAATCTCACGGCAGCTCTAGATTCTGTTTTATACCGGGCGGCCCGGACAGCTCGGTCTTTTGAACCGCGCTATGCTATTGAAGAACTTAATTTACCGGCTGCCTTTTATCTTCCTATATCGCAGGTGACGATCTTGGCAGAGGGACAGCCCTTGACCAATGACATACATACTATTATTGATGTGAGCTCAAGCGAGTATATTACTTCTATGCCTCAGCCATGGAAGGAAGTAGCGAAATATCGTTCTCAAGGAAAAGATGACGTCCTCTATGAATCCCGTATCTACGTTCGTCCTTGAGTGGCTCAGGATAACACCGGATACCCTCTTTGGCGTGCACCAAGGAGTGGTTGTTGCTGGCATATTTCTACTCGGCATATTGCTTATCCGTTTCTTTCCTCGTCTGCGTTGGCAGTTAGCTGCTCTTATTATTGTTGCTATTACCCCGCTCGCCACCCTCGGGTTTTGGTTTTCAACCGGGCAGCTTGGAATCTCTGATTGGGATTATTATTTTTCTCTCCATCATTCTTACCGCGAGACAATTCTTACCTACCACCAACTTCCTCACTGGAATCCATATATCTGTGGAGGAACTGCTGCCCTAGCCGATCCAGAATTTCGTTTCTTCACTCCTACCTTCTTAGTGGAGCTCGCCTTTGGTATTGAAAACGGCTTTCCACTCGCTATTTGGCTAGCAACCGCTGTCGGCGGAGTTGGTATGCTCCTTTTAGGAAAGCGTCTGGGCCTGTCTGTGTACTCTTCACTTGTTGCAAGTATGGTAGCAACATTTGGTTCTGTAACCTTACTGGAAATTGTTGAAGGACATCCCAATGTATTTGCAGCCATGTTTATTCCGTGGATCTTTTGGGCTTGGCTAGCTGCGTACCGCGAAAAATCTACGAAGTGGAATATTATTACTGGTATTTTCTTAGCCTTTACTTTCTTCCAAGGCGGCATCTACCTACTGATGTACACTGCTCTCGCTTTTCTTATCCTTCCATTTTTCACTTCTCGAAAGAAAGATGCTTGGGTGGTTAATATTCACAGTGGTTTGTGGGCGTTAGGACTGGCAGCGGTAAAACTTATCCCTGTGTTGCTATGGCTATCTCAGTTTCAGGATCAAATGTATGCCGGCTCTACGTCTACGTTGGGATCACTCCACAAAATTTTCTTGGGACGATACCTACATGGAGTCGAGAACGTTATTCCAAATCAAGGGAGTGGTTGGCATGAATATGGGGCATATATAGGGCCCGTAGCCGCCGTTTTGGCGTGTATCGGAGTGATTTTTAATTGGCGGCGGCGCGTTGTCGTTGGACTTGGTATGAGTACCATACTGGCTATTCTCCTATCTTCGACGGGGCCTACCCTGAAACCTTTCTTCGATCAAGCTTCGTGGTTCCCCCGATCGAATATTTCTCGTGTTGTTCTATTCGCTGTTATTCCAATCTCTTTGTTGTCCGGATTTGGTATGGAGAGTTTAATAAAAAACAAAAAGAAAGCTGCTACGCGCGGTATAAGTTACGTAATCCTCGCTCTTATCGCTCTCGATCTCTTTACTATGTCCTACCCCTTATCTGAGCAGGCATTTGTTCTTCCGCGGTCACTGGAATCCTTACCACCCGCCAAGGAACCACTACAACACTCACCTTTTGCCTACAAAACACGTCATAATGAGGTTGACTACTCTCGAGCGTACACCGATATTCTCCAAGGATATGGCAGTATGAATTACTGCTCGGTACTTACTCCTTCCCCAGCGGTCCGAGTGGTAACTGACGAAATTGGCAACGGCACAGCCTATATAGAGAATGAACAAACGCACGAACGCGGAACATACACTATTGAAGAATGGTCACCAAACCGAGTTGTATTGAAAGTTGAAACTCCACCCGATACACCAGTAATTCTCAATACGAATTACGCCAGTGGGTGGCAAGTAAATGGACAACCCGCGCAAAATATTAGTAACCGCGTTGGTTGGATAGTAGAAGTAGGTGGCACTCATCGTCTCATCTTTCAGTATCGTTCGCCCGGCTTTCTTCTTGGGGTAAGTATTTCTCTTCTTACGGTTGGAGTCGGTACGCTAAGTCTCCTTCGCGCTCGCGGCCGCCAAACACAGCCACACCAGCCATAAAGTCTTCACTCGAATAGCGAACTGTTACCGCATTCCCTGGTCGTCCGATTTCGCTCGTCAACGCGACATAATATGTTTTACCAGCGGAGTTAGGAATTTCGGCAAATTCAAAAGGTTGCCAGCCTTGATCTGGAATATTCTCCGTTGAAATTGTAACTGTACGGATGTCTGGTCCATTTTTCTCTTCCCTAATATGGAGCGTAAGAGGAGCGGTATTCTGCCGACCAAATGTTGCCAGACCGAAATCAATCTGTTTCCAATTAGTAAAGGAAATGGGAACCGTTTGAGCTACTTCAACACCAGTTACCAACTCGCCTACATTTTGCCGGAAATAATAGGGGCCGAGAACGGTATACACCCAAACGTACGGCATACCCTGAATATAAACGGTATGAGCGGGCACCTGATTCCTAAACTCATCGAGGACGTCACTCGCAATCGTATCACCGGCTCGCCCCAGCATATTTCGGTACGTCACCACATACCCCACCCTATGGTCATCTCGTGATGACAAACTCATTGTGCGTCCCTCAAAGAAAGGTGAAATTACGGAAGGATACCAGGAGGCAATATGGAGACGCTCATCAAATGGCTGCTCATTTATCCAAGCTGCTGCTGCTTCTAGTCCTTCTCCCCATCCTTGCTGCGTCAAGGGTCGAATATTCGGGAATACTGGATTGTTATAGGCGATAGCGTGGGGTGCCAGTAAAAGCGGTTGGATACTAAGGGCAATAATCACCGCAAACACGGCAGGACGCGCTAGAAAACGAAACCGCGAGTGTATGACGTAGGTATAAAAAAGTGCTAATCCGTACCCTGCCAGTAAAGGAATTATTATAAGAGCCGGCAGTGCGTACCGATCCCCCTTTTTTGCTACAAAAGTAATTACTAATAAGTAGCCTAGCGCGTAGAAGAAAAGCCAAAGTGATACATTCATTTTTTTCTGTCTCACTACCTGTAGTACTCCGTGGAAAATAACGGCCAGCGCTACTACGAGCGTAAAGGGTGTACTTCGGCCCAGTATCGTGCGTGCATAAAAGGTTTTACCACTGATACTTTCTCCTTCTTCAGCTGTTAAATGCTCATCAGTTGCAACTGACGTTGTATCTTGTTCAATGTACTGATCCAGATTATCACTCTTTGCCCACAGTGCCGGCCACACTAACACAAACGTAAACATACTTACACCAAACACATACATACTTTTGCGAATAAGCTTCTGCCAGTTCAATCGCAGTTGCGGAACATATTCAGCCAGTAGTACCACTCCGAAAAAGATAAAGAGCCACAAAGAGGGTAGTGTTTTTGTTGCCAGCGCTAATCCCGTAAAAATACCAGCGGGTAAGAGTGAAGAACGCGCTCGAATAGCGACAAGAAAAGAGAGAGCAGCATTTAACATGAACAACCCGAGTAAAGCATCAGCATGAGTAATCTGATTCATGCCCACGAGATACGGATCTATTGCTACCAGTAAAGCTGCGAGGATGCCTCCTACCGAAGAAAAGAGTCGCGTAAGGTAGACAGCGGCCGCCCCAATAAGAAGAGCGCTTACGAGCACAATAGGAAGCAGGGCATACATACGAAACGCCGCAATATTCGACGTATCAATACCTGTTTGCAGCCGTTGCTCCTGAATCACAATTCCTGCTCCCGATAGCCACGTAATAGTCGCCCCAGGATGAGTAGTAACAAATGTACCCTTGAAGTCTCCTTGTAATAACTTGTCCCAATACTCTCCCGATCGCAGCATCCATAGTTGTTCGTCTACTGTCATGAATTGACCCAAGCCAGGCAGACGCAAGAACAGAGCCAATGCGGCAAAAGCGAAAAATATAAGTTTTCGTGACATACCTATTTAATGCGACGATAAAACGTTAGTGTATTGCCACCATTCTCTATTTCTTTGACCGCTTGCCAATCAGTTTTTAGTCCTGCCTCAATTTCGTTGTACTCCATCAGGAAAGAAAAGCTCGTTTGCTGATCAAGTAAAAACCATTGGGCGTCCCGGTAGGCTTGTACCATCTCTTCCGCTGGCGGCAGAAACGTATTAAGGCGATCAGTGTCTTTCCTGGTAAATTCATAGGCATACCAGCGTGGGTGGGCAATATCTAAAGATATGCGATGACCTGACAAGTACGGTACAACCGCTGCTCCTGTAAAAATGGGTTCATCAGCTGGGATATTTTCCCGAGCCCATGCCGCTGCTTCAACGAGGGCTCCCTGATGGAACGTCCCCGTATGTTCAAATAAATACGTAATATAGTTAGATACTGTCCCTGCCCACAAAACAACGACGATAAATATCCCAACGAGCACATTTTGGAAAATTGGCATCCACTCACTCCGCCACTGCCGCACTCTCACTCGCTGTAAAAAAGCAGCTGTTCCAAATCCAGCCAGAAGAACCAGTGGGACGATGAATTCAGAAATATAATTAGCATGAAATTTAATCCAGTTTGTGTAAAAAACTACCAACCCCAGCATCCACAGTGGCACAGTCAGTGCCGCTCCCAAATGTCGGCGAGTTGACCAGCGGGTATTATTTGAGTTGATCCTCTCCGGCCAGATCATGGCAATTACGAGCACAACCGCAAACGCACTCCACAAAAGTGGAATGCCCCACTGCATGAATGCTTCTCCTTCATATTCAAAGAAAAATTGATACGCCCACCAAAATGCGGCCCAGGCTGGCAACCAGCCCAATCGACTTATTGTCTTGGCTCCCGGCACCTTACCAAAACTCGTTATAAACGTAAGTAAGAAATATTCGAGAGAAAAACCAAGTCCAATAATAGACAACAGAATGAGTGGTAGTGATTCTCGAAAGAATGGTGTCATGCCACGAATTGAATAGGCACGTACTTGTTCCGCTTCGGCTGGATCAGAAGTTATTCCATCTTCGGCTGAGTTGTAGCCAATTGCTTCCCACGCACCCTGCTCCCCATACGCTGCATATGCGACTCCTAAAAAGAGAGCAATGACAACTATGAACCCACTACCAAAGATTATCAGGTGCCGAATGCGTTGGTTCCACGATCGCTCCTCACACAGAATAAAAAGAAGTGGGACAAGTCCAATTGCTAGTACGCTCTTACGTGACGCTACTCCCAAGCCAACCAGGGCACCGGCTACAAATATCCACCAACTCTGCCCCCGCATATTTCCGCGCAGCGAAATAAGCAGCAGTGCTAATCCGCCCACCGCAAAGAAGAGAGCAACTGGTTGAGTATGAATATAAATATTAAAAACAACTGCTGATCCAAATAACGCCCAAACGGCTACGGTGAGTAACCCAATACGTGATCCCCATCCTACCGAGATAGTCTTTTGTTCAGGCTGCGTTTGATCTGGTACCCAAGCGCTTTCTGGTAGCTGGGATGTCCAAACATGCTTTGCTAAAAAATACAGTGGAATAGCTGTAAGCGCGCCAATGAGAACTGATGATAGGCGGCTAGCTAAGATACTGCCCCCGGCTATGACTTGCCATAACGCTATCCACGCCACAACGAGCGGAGATTTCACATACCCATCGCCACCAGCAAATATGCCGTGTCGAATACTGGCAGCATCATAAAGATAATTCCCTTCGTCATTGGTAATAGGCAATTCATTGGCATACAGAATACGAATAAGCGCTGCCACAATTACTAATATAGTGACACCGAAAAATGTTATTGTTCGACTGCTCATACGCGCAAGTAACCAGGTGTAGGCCGTCGGTTGGAGAATTGCTGCAATTCCTAAGAAGGCAGCGGCGAGAAGAAAACTTTGCACCCAGTACATATACGGCGTGCGGTTTTCTTTCCATCCCGCAATAAACGAACGTGTTTGACTAATACTGCCTTGAACGACTGCTTGTCGCACCGGCACCGTATATTTAAGGGCAAACCCTACATCTGAAGTTGGTTTTCCCGACCGTTCCAATACACCCGGATGTGTAATGTTGGGTCCCTGTCCGCGTACGACATAAGCACTACCTTGGTGGTATGGATCACGAGTATCTAAATCAACGGTTACTGCCTTTCCTTCTGCCCCGTCGGGCGAGGTAAGAAAGAAAAAATATTGCTTGTCTGCCGAATCAACAATTGGTTCAAAAGAAAAAGTATGAAGTTGGTTATCATTTAGAGTACCCGTATTTACCGTTACACTTCGAGTGTCTTCAGTGGCATAGATTGATGGCCGGAGATGAAATTCAACTGTGGCCGCACTCGGCCGGCCTGAATAGGTAGCAAAAAGGACACTCACCCCAGATAAATTATCGTGCTGTGCAGTAAAAGTTTGACCCACTAGAACCGTACTTGTTAACTCTCCCGCATTGGTAGTGTGTTCAGTAAACTCAACACCAGTAATGGGGACAGAAACAAACTGAGCAGCTATGGCTCCTCCTGCCAAAGCTACTAAAACAATTCCCCAAAGTATTTTTGCCGGGTAAGACATCGCTTACCAGTAATGCTGCTTGTTTTTCCGATAATACTCAACCATTCGTTTCACTCCATCCTTCAGAGGAACGGCTGCTTGCCACCCAGTTATTGCTTCAATTTTAGAAGTGTCAGCAATGTAGTTGCCGGTCTCATTCTTTTCGTAATTCTTTGGCCAGGGAGTGTGCTTCTTAGTACCGGAGCCCACTTCTGCTACGACGGCATCAACCATATCAACAAAACGAACTCGTTCATGTGTTCCAATGTTATATACTTCTCCGCTTTTGCCTTTTTCTGTGAGCTGTAAAAACGCATCAACAATATCATCGATATATAAGTAATCTCGTTCCTGACTTCCATCCCCGAATATCTGGATCGTGTTGCCTTCCATTGCCTGACGGACAAACCAACCAACAATAGAGTACTTACTGTGCTTCATTTGTTGTCGTGGGCCATACGGATTAGGAATACGAACGGAAATAGTGTGAATGCCAAAGGTTTCGGCATAGTATTTGTAATATTTTTCTCCAAGCAGTTTATGGATCCCATACATGGAAAGTGGTTCAGTAGGATGATCTTCTCGAACTGGGGTTGTGCGAATTTTTCCATAGGCAAGGCGAGAGGACGAGAAAAGGACTTTCGCTCCCGGTGCATACTTACGCACTGCTTCGAGAACGGTTAAATGTCCCTTCCCGTTTATATCTAAGTCGAGAAATGGCTCATCTTTCGAATCAATGTAGCTCACTTGAGCGGCCATATTATAAATAATGTCTTTGCCAGCCACGAGTGTATCCATAAGTTGAGCATCACGAATATCGCCCTCAACAAATTCCACATTATCTTCAATACCATGAAGGTTGAACTTATTTCCGCCATAGAGCGGCAGCATAGCGTCAACAACGGTGACCGTGGCCCCTTGGCTTACCAAAGCGTGAGCAAGGGTGCTACCAATAAATCCTGCTCCACCAGTAATTAAAATATTCTTATTTGCTACTGTGCTGTTCATACAGGTGATTATACTCTCCCATGATGTTCTTCCAATCGTACTGCATGGCCATCTCACGGCTCCGCTTCCCCATCCGCTTCCGTAGTTCTTGGTTGTTAATAAGCTCGGCAATACGCTCTGCGATTTTATCGACATCATTTCCCGAGATGAGGTAGCCATTTTCTCCTTCGTGAACTATTTCATTATTGCCGCCTACGTCCGAGGCAAGAATTGGCAGACCGCATCCCATTGCTTCCAAAATAACGGAGGGCATACCTTCAGACAGAGACGTTAAAATAAACACATCAGCAT
>JACPWO010000005.1 GCA_016197005.1 Candidatus Anderseniibacteriota bacterium | reverse complement strand
TGATATTTTCTCTCCTTCGCTATTCACCTAAATCTGTACAAAGAATAAAATCCCCACGCAAGGTATACGTGGTTGATAATGGTTTCATTCGCGCAAAAGCCACACAACATTCACCAGATAAAGGAAGGTTGATGGAAAACCTTGTCTTTACTGAACTTGTAAAACGTGGAATCAAACCCAATAAAGACTTGTTTTACTATAAGACAAGAAATGATCGTGAGGTTGACTTTTTAATAAAAAAAGACATAAAAATTACAGAACTCATTCAAGTTTGCTACGACACATTAACGGCAGACGTCGAACAAAGAGAGATCAAGGCATTAACAGAAGCCAGTAACGAACTGAGCGTAGCAAGGCTTACTGTGCTCACATGGGACGAAAAACGCACAATAAAAAAAGACCGCCAGACCGTACAGTTCAAACCTCTATGGGAATGGTTGTTAGAAACATCTGCGGGATAAAACGTGCTCCTATAAAATGCGGTATTCCGCTCAACTTAGCGAAATCGGAGTCTATTCCAATCCAGAAATGAGCCCCAAATAGAGCTTGCTAGGTTCGGAAGGATTTAAAGAGTACATCTCTTGCTTTTTGCATGATTGTAGCACAGGTATTGTCGTCTGTGGCATAGGCAAGCTTGTTCAAGTAAGAGAAGGTGACTTCTGGTTTCAAATAGGTATCTGAGTTTGGAATCTTTTTGAGATGTTCGTAGGGTGTTTCATACAGGTGGTATTCTTTTTTCTCTCGTCCTTTTTTGTTCGTGATCGTGTGGGCATATCCACTCGGTCGATGAAAGTTTAGGTAGTGGTTAAAATACGTTTTATAAAATGATTGAATCCGGTCGGCATGCTGTCTTGAGATATGGATATATCCCATATGCTTACGAATGACACTTCCGTTTTTTGTCTCCGCCAGCGCATTGTCATTGGAATGTCTTGATCGTGATTTTGTTTGTTTCACCACCATCTCATTCAACATCGATGCCACTTCGTGGTTGATGTACTCACTCCCATTGTCCGAGTGGAAGTTAAAGATGGTGAACGGAAACGATTTAAGAGCTTCTGTTAATACAGGCAAGAGATACTCTTCTCTAATCGCTTCCACACAACAGACGATTTCCCACTGGGTGACCTCATCGACGAGGTTTATGTGATACACCCCTTTCTCTCCCTCCATATCTCCTTGATGCACTGAATCCACCCGTATATAGCCAGGTTTCTGGTCTGGGAACGGTTTTCTTCTCTCTCCAATGACAGACCGTGTGGAGGATGTTTTTGTAAATGTCAGGGAGTTGGAAGTGTATTGTCTCGTTTCTCGAAGATTGTACAAATGAGAGATACTGATGTCCTTCAAACGTACAAATCGTTCATCAGAAAAGATTTCAAACGATCGTCGGAATATCTCCCGCGTCGCTTTTCCAGAGAGTGTTCTGTGGACACGGTCCGTTTCAATGAGGCGAGCAATGTCTAAAGCGGTGTATCGTTTCGCAAACCTTGGTCTCGTCTTGCTTTCCTTCATTACGATGTGTTTTGTCTTCACATACTCCTTCAACAACCTTGTCATCTGTGCATCAGAGTAACCGGTCATCTTCATCGCATATTGCTTGATGATGCTCTTATTTTTCTTTCGACTTGATCGATACCAAAACCGTGTGAGCAGACGCTCCATCCACAGATACTTTTCTCGACGAGTACCTCCCACAAAGCTCATGTCACGGGAGACGGACACAAACGCTTCTAGCTGTTCGATGGTTACGAGCTGGTTGTCATTCATAGAAAGGGTCATAGACCCCTTCCGTACCTCAAGCTGTGGATGATTCCAAGGCCACCCTTATTTGGGGCTCATGATGCATTGGAATTGAAAACCCATTTGGGGCTCATTGTGTATTGGACAAGACTTGGTATTGACAACAAACGTATTTTTATCCTATGGTTTGATCACAATAAGGAGCTGTCATGTCCATGTCTGAATTGGATCCGGAATCGCGCGCGCATGCGGCGAAAACTCTCGAGGAAGGAGGAGGGTGTATGGCGTACGCTATCATCGCATTCATCCTACTCATCTTGACTGTCTGGTGTATAGGCAAGCACGATGAAAATGTCCCGAGACCAGACCCTGCGACACCACAAGTTCCCCAATTCTGAATACTCTTCTTCACTCGCCCATAAGCGAGTATTTTTTGTTATACTCTTAACTGTATGAAAAACCAACAATTTGTCGCTCTCATTTGTGGCTATGGTGTTCCGCGTGACATCGCGACAGATACGAATTAGATGGCGTACTTACATGCGGTCGTGAATTATTTGTTTTCTCGGTACCGCGATGTGGATGGAACGATTGTTATGAACGGCGGGGCAACGGATATTTTTAAGCCATATAAAAGGACAGAGGCAGAAGAAATCAAAAAGTGGATTTTTTTCACGATCGGAAAATCTGTTCACTTTTCGAAAGTGAAAAAACACTGGAAGTTTGTCGTGAGGCCAAAGTCGTTGACGACCGTGGAGAACTTGTTGAATTTTGCGGAGACGATTGATCTTTCGACTCCTCCGACATCACGTCGGAGTCGCTCAGGTA
This sequence comes from Candidatus Anderseniibacteriota bacterium, assembly GCA_016197005.1. Taxonomy (GTDB): domain Bacteria; phylum Patescibacteriota; class Andersenbacteria; order UBA10190; family UBA10190; genus JACPWO01. The sequence goes on along the minus strand of JACPWO010000005.1, from coordinate 314 downwards.
ATAATACGCTCATTTTTTGCGAAGCAACTCGATCTGCGCGTATCCATCGTCTCGTGCGCGAGATCCCGAGGTTGAAAAAAGCAAAAATTATTGCGATTGATTTTGATTCGTCCACTCGACGATACGATCTCGATACGATCAAGAAAAACGAACGTGACTTTCTGCGACTTGAACTTGCGGCACTTCAAGATCCTACGCGACTGATGTCACTCAGAAATTTTGCAAAAGAAAAACTTCGGATCATGCGAACATTTTCTCCTGAGGAGGCGCACAAACGGTTACCAGAAATCCTCGACAATCTATTCCACAAGATC
>JACPWO010000004.1 GCA_016197005.1 Candidatus Anderseniibacteriota bacterium | reverse complement strand
TGCGGTCTTCATTGAGATCAAAAATACGCTTGATCAAGTGAGATCAATTTTACCTAGTTTCGAACCAGCGAATTTTGGCGAGTTTTGCCTTGTCGATGGCAATCAGGCCACTGTCGCTGCGATAAAATCGACTTGGCTCCCGGGGTCGGATTCGAACCGACAACCTACTGGTTACATGTAACCCAACACTTTCGTGCTGGCATGGACTATATCATCACCCACGTATGATGCGTGTAGGGTGCGAGGCGCTGTGAGTCTCTGAACCTTCAAGATCTGCGTGATCAAGCTTGGCTGCGGATTGCCTCGTCCTTTTGAGGACAGGGGTTTCCCGCAATTCACCTCGTGTTTCAGCCACAATTCCTTGTGGAAGCTGCCATTTGACAGCCAGTTGCTCTGCCGTTGAGCTACCCGGGAAAACCGGCTTAAAAGCCGTGCTGAGAGTGTGGCGCAGTCGCCTACTTTTTTCAACCCCTAAGGTAGGCAATACAAGGCAGGTATGCCATTATGGCGCTATGAACAGTTCCCGTCAGCGCCTCGCTGGCATCGGGACGGCCATATTGCTACTGGCCCTTCTTTTCGTCCCCACACCACATAAAAAAGTACTTACCCATGGCACCGACTCATTTAAAACCCATGAGCCGCTCTATGGAGATATAGTACTGAGTCAAAAGGTAGAGTCTCCGGAAAAAGTGATTGGTATTGGTATTTTAGCCGTTGACTTAAACCGTTCGCACCAATTATCTCCTCTCACCATCACTGTTCGTAACAACGACAGACAAACTATAACCCAAGAAAAAATAGCTCCCGAGAATATTGTTGACGATACGTTTGTTTGGGCTCAGTTCAGGAATGAAATTATTCCTCCACATACCCCGTTTGAAATTCAGCTTACTGCTCCAGAGGCAACACGCGAAACAGCCCTGGGTATTCGTTTTGACGAACAAGATAACCACTTAGCCCTTGGAGTTATTGAATCCATTCCTGCCTGGTACCAAGTACAGGTGTGGCAACAAGAACACCCGACTCTTTCCATCCGTCTTATCACTATGCTTATCGGCTCTCTGGTATTTATTTTCTTAGGTTTCAAGAATGAATTACTAGAAAAACGCCGAACCTTTCTTCTTATTCTTTCAATCATCGTTCTCGTATCCATTGGTATTCGTATTCCTACCGCCGGGAGTATCAATAGTTTATTCGGAGGCGACGCCCTCAATTACGTTGCAAAAGCGCGAGCATGGGCCAACGGTGATGACCCATTTGCGGCTGATGCCCGAAAAGCTCCTCTGCTTCCTTTTCTTCTCTTACCCGCAGTCGAATTAGTTGACCCGCTGATGTTAGGGCGAGGAATTGGTATTGCCAGCGCCGCTATTGGCGTCATATTACTCGTCCTTATTGCCCGACAATTAAAATTACCAGCCGAGGTAGCGCTCGGAGCAGGGATACTACTGGCTGTAAACCGGATGTGGTGGTGGGAATCTGTTCATGGACTCTCTAATATTCCTTTCGCGACACTTTTGCTTGCGACCACGTTCGCTTTTCTCAAAAATTCCCCCTATCTCACAGGAATATTTGCTGGTCTTACAACTTTAATGCGGTTCGAAGGTGCACTTGTTGCTGCCATCATCATGCCGTGGGCATGGATACAGAGTCGCAATTGGCAGATGGTGCTGCGAAGTAGTGTCCCCATATTAATTCTGATCTCTATTCCACTGGTACTGTGGCCATTTACCGGTGAAAGCGGTGTGCGATCGGCGGAAGATATTACCAGTGATCCCGGACTATACATTGCCTGGGACAAAGGAGACCTGATTAATAACTTTAGCCGGTTTCGCGTGTTTATCGGACGGCTATGGATCTTGCGAGAATTTGTCGGTAATCAGTTTTCCGCCTTTGGAGTAGGAACACTCTTAGGCGTCGGTATGGCCGCACTATCTTCTTGGCGATATAAAAAAGTATTCGGAGCAGTGCCGTATATTGCAGCTATCCTCTTACTCAGTGCTATTGCCTATAACCACCACGACAGTGTTAAATTTGCCGCTCTGAGTATTACCGGCGCAGCCGGAGTTGGTCTTGGATATCTGATAGTACAAAAACCCAAGCAGCTCTTACCCCTTACCGTCATGCTAGCCGCCCAAATACTTACCGTGACTGTTATCCTGCCAAAAGACCGTTACTACACGGCCGTTATTCCATTTGTCGCTCTCTTTATTGTTACTGGCATATATGCTGTTGGGTACTGGAACAAGAGGTGGAGTCGGTTCGGCATTTTAGTAGCTATTGGCGCCTTCATTGGACTTACCTACGCCGATACCCGCCTTGCTCTCCCCGGTCTTATTTCTAACTACAATGAAAAAACACCAGAAGCTACTGCCCTCATTACCGCCGCCCGGCACGCTCGCACTCACACTGCCACGATCGCTATTCCCGACTACGCCACGCTCTTCATGCAGACACATATTCCGAAAGAACAGTACGTCATCGTGCCACTAGAAGGAGTGCTCACTGCTACCGAAGAGTTACGTGAACTTCGGAAGAGAAATGTGACGTACGTATTGGTTCGTTCTCCAGAATTCCCGATAAGTATGCAGATATACCCAGATCAATTTGTTCTTGAGATTACGTACTCAGAAAAAAGTGAAGGCAACGCTCTTCAGTTGTATCGCCTACGGCCGTAACTACTCTCCCGCTCCAGTTGGATTTGAGATAACAACGTCAAGAATTGTAATTGGCTCAAGTGGATTACTGTTTTCATCCGCTTCCACAGCGGTAATAGCATCAGCTACATCCATCCCACTTACAACCGTACCGAAGGGCGTGTGGCGTCCATTGAGGTGGGGCGTACTTTCAGCCGTAATAATGAAGAACTGACTGCCGTTTGTATTTGGCCCTGAATTTGCCATGGCAATCGTACCGCGTACTAAAGGAAGAGATTCAAATTCCGTTGTGTACTCATATCCTTGTACTTCGTACAACTGCTTCACTGTCATTTCTTGTGCCTCCGGTGGAAGCTGCGACAACTGTTCCGGTTCTAGTAAATCTTTAATCTTTTGTTTATCCAGTCCGTAGCTATCGGCATTAATTTCGTCTTTAAAGGAATATCCTGGATCTCCCATACCGTGCTGAGCGCGCTTTGTCTGATCCTTTGAGAGAGGATCCCCACCCTGAATCATGAAGTCGGGGATAACGCGATGGAAGGTCGTACCATCATAGAAGTTTTCATTTGCTAATTTCACGAAATTTCCGACTGTAAGTGGAGCACGCGTACCATCGAGGCGGACGACGATGTCTCCCTTTGAAGTTTTAATCGTTGCATCAACTACCTGGTTCATAGGCTCAATGTTAGAAGTAAGATTATCTGTTGGTGTACCTGTTTCAGTAGGAGATTGGCTACTAGTATCCCCTTTCATTGGTAACTGGGTATATGCATAGCCACCAGCGATGGCGATAACTACAACGACGAGAATGGCATAGAAAGTATTCATGGCCTTTTACTATACCCATCTTTCGCGGAGAGGTAAACAGCGGTACGGTGGGATTATGAAACGCATCTTTATAACCCTCATATTGGTAGGAGGTATCTTAGCCGGAACGGCCTTCTTCTTCCGAGACTGGTTTACTCGCCAGGCATTTGCGCCGACACAGCGAACAGTTTCCCAACCTGGATTTGTGCCCGCAGAGGAAGAGACGGGAGTACCCGATTCTAAAGAAGAGAACATTACAACTATTGCTCAAGACTTATCTATTCCCTGGGAAATTGCATTTTTACCTGGGGGAGATTTACTCGTAACGGAACGACCTGGTCGCCTGCTTAGAATTGGACAAGACAAACAAGTTATTCCTGTTAATGGCGTCCGGCACGTCGGTGAAGGTGGTTTACTTGGCCTTGCCCTGCATCCAGATTTTGCCAGTAACAACTTTGTGTACTTGTATCTTACGACTACTGCTGGCAGTGGACTTACAAATCGAGTAGAAAGATATGTCCTCAGTGGCAATGAACTAAGCGGTCGCACGGTCATTCTGGAACATATTCCCGGAGCACAGTTTCACGATGGGGGCCGTATCGCCTTTGGCCCCGATGAGAAGTTATATATAACCACCGGTGATGCCGGTACAGAAGCTAATGCGCAAAATAGAGAGAGCCTGGCTGGAAAAATTCTCCGCCTCAATGACGATGGATCAATTCCGATGGACAATCCATTTAAGACAGCGATCTGGTCATATGGCCATCGCAATCCGCAGGGAATTACTTGGGATGAAGATGGAAATTTGTGGGCAACCGAGCACGGGAGATCCGGTACTGCTTCCGGATTTGATGAGGTAAATCTTATTAAACCTGGTAAAAACTACGGCTGGCCGACTATTGAAGGAGATGCTACGGCTTCTGGTATGGAAACTCCAAAAGCTAACTCGGGTGCTAAAGAAACATGGGCTCCTTCTGGTGCTGCGTACTTAGATGGCAGTATTTATTTCGCTGGCCTGCGAGGCGAGGCACTATATGAAGCAGCAATAGATGGAACAAACATCCCAACAATTAAAGCCCACTTAGCTGGTGAATTTGGTCGGCTGCGTACGGTGGCAGTCGGACCAGATGGGTTCTTGTATATCCTGACGAGTAATAAAGACGGTCGCGGTGTAGTAAAGCCCAGCGACGATAAGATTATTCGGATTAATCCAGAACTACTAAAATCCTAGTAATCTCGCAGTTTTCGAACTTTGTGATGATCCCGAATCTTTTCTAAAGCTTTCGCTTCAATCTGGCGGATACGTTCACGGGTAACATCGAATTCACGCCCTACTTCTTCAAGGGTGTGGGTAACGCCGTCAGTGAGACCAAATCGCATTTCAAGAATTTTCTGCTCACGTGGAGTTAGGTCTCCTAAGATTTCGCGTACATGTTCTTGCAGCAGTTCTCGCCCAGCTGATTGCTGCGGGGTAATTGTGACTTCGTCTTCAATAAAGTCTTTGAGTGTTGAATCCTCATCATCATCACCAACGGAAGCGTCAATGGAAACAGTCTCCTGAGATATTTTCATAATATGCCGTACTTTTTCTACCGGTAATTCCATCTCAGCCGCAATTTCTTCAGGTAACGGATCGCGTCCTAAATCTTGCAGTAATCGACGCTGTACCTGCGTAAACTTATTAATCGTCTCCACCATATGTACCGGAATACGAATGGTACGAGATTGATCAGCCAGCGCTCGGGTAATAGCCTGACGAATCCACCAGGTGCCGTAGGTTGAAAACTTAAATCCTTTGCGGTAATCAAATTTTTCGACAGCGCGGAACAGACCAAGATTTCCTTCCTGAATAAGATCAAGGAGAGAAAGATTTTTGCGACCAGTGTATTTCTTGGCAATGGAAACAACCAGACGAAGGTTGGCTTCAGCCAGACGCTTACGCGCCTCATTATCTCCCTGCTCAATGCGCTTAGCCAGTTCTACTTCTTCATCAGCTTTCAGCAGAGCGACCTTTCCAATTTCCCGAAGATACATTTGAACGGAATCGTCAGAGATATTGCTCACGTCGATAACATTATCTTTTCCACGTTCTACCTCTTTTTTCTTGCGCTTATTCGGTAAGGCATCAGGAACGTCGTAGGCAATGAGGCTCTCTTGTGGCTCTTCCACTCGAATACCATTCTTTTCGAGCGCTTCATATAAAGCTTCAAGCGCATCAATATGATCTTCTACCTCTGGGATAGCATATAAAATTTCCTCTTCCGTAATAAAGCTCGTTTGGTTGCCTTTCTGTAAAAGCATCAGTACGGCCGGTGAGGCCATAATCTCCTCAGCACTCTGTTTCACTTTACGGGACTGACGGGGTGCAGAATGTTTTGCTTTTGCCTTACGGTGAGCATGCAGTTTCTTCGCACTCCGCCGAGTACTCTTTTTACTAGCTCGCGCTATCTTGCGAGTTTTCGCTTTCTTCTTGGCAGGCATACTAGAGATTCTACCGGTGTATCTTAAGAATGTTCAATGGCTGCTAGTTCTTGCGAGACAGCCCGAAAGCGCTCCAAGGCAGCAGAGCGCTCTTTATCGGTATGTTGGGCGATTTCCAATTGCAGCCGCATAAGTTGTTCTTGAAGGTTACGACGACGTAACGTCCTCACGAGTGTCTGTCCTTCTTGCAGTGCCCCTGTATTAGCGATTGCTTGACGGTCTTCAGATGCAGCCGAAAGGCCAGCCGCCAGCGACTGTAATTCCTGAGGTAAACTGTCGACTAAAGCTTCAGTAGCAAGCGCCATAGCTGAAGGAGTGTGATGAAACAATTGTTGCAATGAGTTATATAACTGTTGGGCTTTAGCGTCAAGGAAGGCACTTTCGTCTAAATACGAGAAGAGGGCTTGGCGTACTTCTCGACTGGATAAAATTAATCCCAGCACATGGTACTCCAGCAAGAGCGCCCGGGGCTGTTCTTCTGACTGAGTAATAGCCGCAAAGAGGGGATCAGGAGCCTGCGCTTGCTGAACGAGCTCCAGTACTCGCTCTTCCGGAATATGTAAGACAGCAGCTGTCTGCTCAATCATACTTCCTTGCTGAATAGGGTTTTTCACCAGCCGTATGAGTGGAACCAACGCTTCTAAATTCTTTTGTTTGTCAGCTGATCCACTGGCTGCCTTAAGCTGAGTTAAAAGCACCGCCATCAGTGGCTGAGTGGCCGACATAATTGTTCTGGCTTCAGCGGCATCCTTCTTAGCTACATCCGCTGGATCTTTTCCATCAGGAAGAACTACCGTAGCCACGTTCATCCCTGCCTGCAATGCAGCCTGGGTAGCCGACACGGTGGCTGAAAAGCCGGCAGCGTCAGCATCAAACGCAAAGTGAAGGGTATCGGTATATCTTAAAAGTTGCGCGACGTGTCCACTGGTGAAGGCTGTCCCAGAAGTGGCGACTACATTCGTAATACCGGCTTGTACCAGCATCACAACATCCATATATCCCTCTACTACTAAGCAAGGAGTTCCTTTGCGTAATGTTTCTTTGGCGCGATGTAAGTTATATACCGTTCGATGCTTTTCATACAGCGCAGTCTCCGGACTATTGATATATTTTCCTTCATTCCCAGTTTCTAGCCACGGAACAATACGACCACCTAACGCAATAACTCGTCCCCGAGAGTCTTCAACAGGAAAAATGATGCGACCACGAAAGCGATCATAGTTACTACCGCGCTCACTGCGCCCCGCCACACCAGCTGCTACTATCTCTTCAGGTGTATATCCTTTTCGAGCCAACGCCTGCTGCACAATATCCCACCTGTCTGGTGCGTAGCCAATACGAAACTCCTGCATTGTCTTTTCATTCACGCCTCGCTCCACCATATATTCCTTAGCTTTTTTCCCTGCCGCCTGATTCATGAGAATTTCGTGGTAAAAACTGACCGTGCTTTGCATTAGATCAAGGAGACGTTGCCTCCGGCTAGAAGCTTGAGCATCTTGCCCACGAGTCGGTAAATCTACCCCCGCCCGCTCGGCGAGCAGACGAAGAGCCGTCGGGAAGTCTACACCTTCGGCCTTTTGTAAAAACGTAAATATATCTCCGCCTTCACTGCAGGATCCAAAGCAGTGCCAAGTACCACGCTTCGGAGTAACAAAAAATGACGGCGTTTTTTCACTATGGAACGGACAGAGCGCCTTCATATTTTGCCCAGCTGGCTTGAGTTGAACATATTCTCCTACCAGATCAGCAATGGAGACGCGTTCTTTAATTTGCTCTACCTCATCACCCATTCTCTGTTTTGTTATATTCGTTAATAAAAGGAAGTGGACTACGCCACCAGTTGAACTTTGTCCGGCCATCAAACGGACGAGCGTACCCGGGCAGTATTTGTGACATCCACGGGCCAGCGTAAATACCAAAGTGGACGTGCGGGGTTTTCCACCAGCCATTTTCTGGCGAACTGCCAGGGGCAACTACTCCTAGTGTTTGACCGGCCGTAACATCGGCGCCTTCTTTCACGGTTAAATTAGTGATATGTCCGTACAGAGAAAAGAATGCTTCGCCATTACGTTTATCTTGATGCGCTAAGACAATAATACCTCCCCAGTTGCGGTGGTCTTCACTCCCCGGTCTCACTTCTGACCACACCACTGATCCGTCCGCGATGGCGTGAACAGGAGTACCAATAGAAAGGACAACATCGTCACCCAAATGCCGCGCCCATAACACAACCCGACTGCGGACGCGTTGACCAAATGTTCGTCCAGTTACCTGGTACGGTGTAACTGGCAGCAGCAATTGTGGCGGCGTGGGATATACCGACTGACCACTCATGCCACCCTAATTGAAATGACGGCAAGCAGAATTGCGAGCAAAACCGCAATAACTCCAACGACGGCGATCTTGCGCACCTGCGCCATAAATGCATCAGGCATGTTTAAAAGTGTACGGACTTATGATGAAAGATTAAAGCTTGTCTCTAGTACTGGCAGGCCGGACAAAAATGAGTACCACGGCCTGCTAAACGGATCTTGGTAATAGTCCCCTTTTTGCATCGTTTGCAGATCTTGCCTCCACGGCCATACACAAAAAGTTTTTCGGTGTAGTTCCCCTTACCACCTTCGGTATTAAGATAATTTCGGAAGGTAGTACCTCCATAGCTAATTGCCCGCTCTAGGACACGACTAATACTGCTCTGAATTGATTTAAGTTCTTTTAAGGAAAGTGACTGAACTGGACGCGTTGGTTTAACGTGAGCCATAAAACAAATCTCATCAGCATAAATATTTCCAATACCAGCAATGAGTTGTTGGTTCAGTAGCACAGCTTTTATACTTGTACTTCGTTTTTTGAAAAGGGCCTGTAACTTCTCAAGCGTCAGTTTTTCTTTAATCGGATCGATGCCCATGTGATCAAGAACAACGTGAAGACGCTTTTGATCCGCGAGTTCCATAAATCCAAACTGACGCAGATCATTAAAGAAAAGTTGAGAGCCATCAGTGAAATCCATGATGACGTGCGAATACTTATTTGGGAGTTCCATCGGATCTACCGGTGGCCACTGGTGACCGCCAGCAATGACATCTTTCTTTTGACGATAAATGAGCTGCCCTGTCATTTTTAAATGGATGAGCAGAACTTTATCTCCTTTTGTGAGCGGAAGGATAAGGAGCTTGCCGTGGCGTCCTACTTGAGCGAATGAGTTGCCACGGAGAACTTTTTCGAAAGCCGTTGCTGATCCACGAACAATCTTTTTCTTCCGCACAGAAACCTGCTTAATTCGTTTCCGAATTACGCGTCGTGACAGTCCCTGTCTAATTGTTTCTACTTCTGGTAATTCTGGCATCAAGTAAATTTACGTTCTTCTTTAATGCTCAGCAAGGGAGTCGTTTTGTGTTAGTCCAGCACATATTAAAAAGACTCGTGCTGGGTAACAAAGCACGAGTCATTCATAGAAATTCTGAAGGGACTTATTTGGAACCAACCGAGGAAGTACATCACCAGTAAAAAAGATTGCCCCACAGCATTTACATCCGTATGCAGTGGCATCATCCCATAAATCCGTACTCCCACATTCTGCGCAACGACCCGTGAAGTGTCCAGTTGGGAGATTTCTCGGATTATTGGTGCGTCGCAGCTTTTCTAGTTCTTGCGTATTTACAATCAAACGCTGCTTCATTGACGTCTACTCCTCTGAAAGAACATTGAAACAAAGTGTGTACTTTTCTCAGCGGACAGGGTGAGATTCGAACTCACGAGACGCTTTCACGCCTAACGGTTTTCAAGACCGTCGCCTTCAACCACTCGGCCACCTGTCCTCGCCCGTACTATGCAAAATAACGACCGGCCTGGCAAATGTGCTTATAGGATGATATAAAGATCCGACCGGTTTTTTCAGTTCTGACTGTCAGGCCTGACCGTTCACAATTCGAAATAGAGCAGCCCCGAGGCTCCCATGAAGTCCACAGTTCCCCAGATTCCCAACGTTCCAGTGCGTCACGGCAAAGTCCGTGACGTCTACGATTTTGGTGACAAGCTTCTGCTCGTCGCCACTGATCGTATCAGCGCCTTCGACTGGGTACTACCAACGGATATCCCGGACAAGGGACGTGTACTGACCAAGATCAGCGAATTCTGGTTCGACAAAGTCGACGTCGATGACCATCTGCTCAGCATGGACCCGGCGGATGTACCACTGCCGACAGGATTCGACGTTGATCCTCTCCGCGGACGAAGCATGGTTGTAGATAAGACGTCAGTCATTCCAATTGAATGCGTGGTACGTGGGTATCTCGCCGGATCAGGATGGAAGGAGTATAAAAAGTCGGGCACGGTTTGCGGTATCAAGCTGCCGACCGGACTTGTCGAAAGCGACAAGCTGCCGGAACCAATCTTCACTCCTGCCACCAAAGAAGAAACCGGCCACGACGAGAATATCTCGTTCGAGCGGATGTGCGACATCGTCGGCAAGGACCTGTCCGAGCACCTGCGCAACCTGAGCCTATCGATTTATGGCCAGGGAGCTGAGTATGCCCTACAGCAGGGAATTATCATTGCCGATACCAAGTTCGAATTCGGTAAAACCAAAAACCAAGTGTTGCTGATCGATGAAGTTCTAACCCCGGACAGTTCACGGTTCTGGCCACAGGACTTGTATGTACCGGGAGGAGCACAACGGTCATTCGACAAGCAGTTTGTCCGAGACTGGCTGGAATCAACCGGCTGGGACAAAAACAGTGAGCCGCCCGAACTGCCGCCCGACGTCGTAACCAAAACTCGCGAGATCTACATCGAAGGCTACGAACGGCTCTCTGGCCAGGCATTTCCCTGGAAGTAAGGCCACTTCCAAAAGCACTTTCACCACCCACCTGCCAACAGCAGCGTGGGTGTTTTTATATCTCAACTACTCGCAACGCTGTATCAAATCCGCCTTTGCCTTCACGCTTCAGACCAGACATCACAACAACTTTGCTACCGGACTTAATTCCATATACTTTTTTCATAACTTTCCTTGCCTCTTCAACCATCTGGTAGGGCTCGCCGTATCCTTCCGCTTGAATGGCAGTTACTCCCCAAGAAAGAATGAGTTGCTTGTATGTGCGTGGACTAGCGGTCGCAGCAAACAGTGGAATCTCTGGACGAAGCCGAGCTGCCATGCGAGCGGAATATCCGGATTCAGTGGTGACTAAAATAGCGTCGGCACTAATCCGTCGACCAAGTTCTACCGCGGCTGCACCCAATGCGGCGGGCACTGTTTCTTGAGTTATACCGGGCTTCGGCATAAGCGAATCAAGCGGGGACTCTTCGGTTTGTTCAATAATATCCGCCATTACTTGTACTGCTTTTACAGGATAGCGCCCCATCGCCGATTCTCCTGACAACATAACCGCGTCAGTGTGATCAATTACGGCATTAGCCACATCAGATACTTCAGCGCGCGTTGGTCGTGGATTGTGTTCCATTGATGCCAACATTTCAGTCGCGACAATGGCTGGCTTACCGGCAATGAGACATTTAGCAATTAGTTCTTTTTGTCGCAGTGGTACTTGCGTTACTGGCGTTTCCAAACCAAGATCACCGCGCGCAATCATGACGGCATCGGTCTCTTCTAAAATTTCATCGAAGTTTTTGAGCGCCTCATACTTTTCAATCTTTACGACAATATGAGGTGGCAATGTATCTTCTGAAATGTGTTTGGCAATAAACGCTCGCAATTTTTTCACGTCTTCAGCGGCTCGAACAAATGACAGTGCCACAAAATCAAGATCATACCGCAACCCAAACTGCAGGTCTTCTTTATCCTTCTCTGTCATGGATTCGATGGAGAGTGCGACTGAAGGGACATTAATACCTTTGTAAGAAATGAGTGTTCCGCCGAGGAGCACTTTGGCGCTAATCATCTGGCCGCTAATATCCAGCACTTGTAATTCTCGAGTACCATCAGCAATTAAAATACGATCGCCTCGCTTTAGATCATGAGCCAGTCGGTCATAAGGAACAGGAATGACGCCACGATCTGCTACTGCTACTCCTGCCTGGAGCTTGACTATTGATCCTTCTTTAAGTGTCAATCCCTCACCAGGAAGCTCTCCAACCCGAATCTTTGGCCCCTGGAGATCAAGGAGAATAGCAACAGGTCGGCCAACACTTTTAGAGGCCTCCCGCACTTTTTCAATGAGCTCAGCGTTGCTGTCGTGATCACCATGCGAAAAATTAAGGCGCGCTACATCCATACCGGCTTTCACCATATCTTTTAATACCCCGATTGATGACGAGGCCGGTCCGATTGTGCACACGATCTTCGTGCGATTCTCCATTATATTTTCTTTCGCCATATTCCCCTCAGTATATCACTGCGATCGCAAAAAGGTGATGAATGCCTCACGTGATGCCTCAATACTGAGCGTGTTGTGATCCAACACAAGGTCTGGATTTTCTGGTATCTCGTACGGTTTATCACTGGCACCAAGACCGCTTCGCTGTATATATACCCAGCGTGGCTGACACAAGTTTGTAACTTCCTGTCGGGTTGTAGCGAAAGGAGCAATAACAGCAACTACTACCAGCAGTCCTTGCTTTTGTAGCACCTGCGCCAGCCGGGCTACCCGGAGATTGTGCTCATGGCGATCTTGTGCCGAAAGGGTCGCTCCCAGCGAAATACTCTCTCGCATTTCATCGCCATCCAGAATAACAAGATGCCACCCCAACGAATCATCGGCAGCGCGGAGTGACCTTTGTGCGCCAAAGGCCACGGTTGTTTTACCGGCGCCGGTATTCCCCGTCAGCCAAATAATCGGAAACTCTTTTTGCATTAGTTCCTGGTCGTAGCTTTTTCGGCGTATAGTTTGCGACGAATATCTGTAGCCGAAATTGCTTCTGTAGTTGGATCAAGTTGGATCAAGTTGTAGCCAACGTCGCGACCAATATATACCGTTAAATCCGCTCCGGGATCAGGAATACGAGTAATAAGGACCTGATTTTCATCCGGAAAGAACGTGCGAATACGAGCAATCCGCTCTTCAAATGGGAATGGGTTCTTGTCGGTCTGTTCAGTGTCTCGAACAAGGATAAGACATCGATCGTTATTTTCTAAAATATGTTCTACGCATTTTTTGTGCCCTTCGTGAAATGGTTGAAAACGTCCGATAAAAACTCCGGTCTTCATAGGAATTTAAATATTAAATGAATTAGCAATGTGAGTAATAACCGGAATTTTCCAGCGCTTGCCTTGCACCGCTTGGATAACTCCCACCACCGAAATAATTATGAGGATCAGGACAATAACGTTGCCAATAACTGGAATCCAAGCAGCAGCAATCACCCCAAGAATATACCCAGCGAGAATAACTAACCCTTGTTTGGCATGATAGGCAACGAATGGATCCTGCCGAGAACTGAGTAGCGGCACAAAGACGAGAACAGCTAAATAGGATAACGCGGCCATCAGGCGATTAGGATCAATACCGGTAATATCGTCGGGATCCCCCACCTGGTTTTGGTTATCGGCCATGTAATAATCGTAGCACAAAAAACCTCCGCGGAAAGCGGAGGCTTTAAGTGATGATTCGTGCGGATTACATCATTCCCATGCCGCCCATACCCGGTCCGCCGGATGGCGCGTGATGGTCTTTGTCTTCTGGCTTCTCAGCTACTAACGCTTCAGTTGTGAGCATGATAGCAGCAATAGAAGCTGCATTCTGCAGAGCAGAGCGAGTTACCATTTTTGGATCAACAATGCCGGCTTCAAACATGTCAACGTATGTTCCGTTCGCGGCGTTGTATCCAAGTTTAAAATCTTGCTTGCGGATTTCTTCCACAATAACCGAGCCTTCTTTACCAGCATTCGCCGCAATCTGTCGGGCTGGTTCTTCGAGCGCTCGCATCACGAGCTGCATGCCCGTAATATGGTCGCGTTCTTTGAGACCCTTTTCGTTTTCTAGTGTATCAATCTGCTTGGCTAACTTACTTGCAGCTGCTAGAAGAGCGAGTCCTCCACCAGGCACAATACCTTCAGCCACCGCCGCCTTGGTAGCAGACACCGCATCTTCGACGCGATGTTGCTTCTCTTTTTGCTCAGTTTCAGTAGCGGCTCCAACGCGGATAACAGCGACGCCACTGGAAAGTTTACCCAAGCGTTCCTGCAGTTTTTCTTTATCAAAGTCAGAGGTTTCCTCTTCAATTGCTTTCTTAATCTGAGAGATGCGAGCATCAATTTCCTCTTGCTTGCCCTTGCCACCGACAATGGTGGTGTCTTCTTTATTGGCAATAACTCGGTCCGCGCTTCCCAACATGTCCAGCTCAGTGTTCTCGAGCTTGAGACCAACTTCCTCAGAGATAACACGCGCACCAGTTAAGACGGCAATATCTTGCAGCATTTCTTTGCGGCGATCACCAAAGCCAGGAGCTTTGATAGCCAGTGCCTGGAAAGTACCGCGGATCTTATTCACTACTAACGTCGCCAGAGCTTCGCCATCAACATCCTCAGCAATAATGACAAGTTCTTTCTTGCCACTCTGCATCAACTTTTCAAGGAGAGGCAGAATTTCTTGAATGGAAGAAATTTTCTTTTCCGTAATAAGAATGGAAGGATTGTTCATTTCCGCGACCATCTTGTCGGTATTCGTTACCATGTAGCCACTCAAGTAGCCTTTATCAAATTGCATACCTTCAACGTATTCAGATTCAAGACCAAGACTCTGTGACTCTTCAACGGTAATAACGCCGTCTTTGCCAACCTTATCCATAACGTCAGCAATGAGTTCGCCTACTTCTTCGTCTTGAGCAGAAATTGTAGCAACCTGTGCAATACCAGACCGACCACTCACGTCTCGCTTTTGTTCATCAAGAGACTCAACAACAATAGTTGTGGCTTGGTCAATACCATGACGGAGCACCATTGGATTAGCTCCGGCAGCAATGTGACGTAGTCCTTCATTAAACATGCTTTGTGCCAGGACAGTAGCAGTCGTTGTTCCATCACCAGCGATATCATTTGTTCTTTCTGCAACCTGCTTTACCAGCTCAACACCCATGTTTTCAACTTTGTCTTCAAGTTCAATTTCCTTAGCGATGGTAACACCATCGTTCGTGATAATTGGAGCCCCGAAGCCCTTATCTAACACAACGTTTCGCCCTTTTGGACCAAGCGTAACTTTTACTGCATTTGCTAATTGATCCACACCGGAGCGCAGTTTTTCCCGTGCCTCTTCGTGGAATAAGATTTGTTTTGCCATACGTAATATCTAGAAATTAGGAATTAGTATTATTTGCGAACAATGCCCAGGATTTTATCCTCGCTTACAACCAAATAGTCTTCGCCATCGATCTCAACTTCGTCTGGAGCATATTTTGTAAACAACACAGTGTCTCCAACTTTTACGCTCATTGACATGTGCTTGCCATTTTCATCCATTTTGCCTGGACCAACTGCCATAACCTCACCTTGCATTGGCTTCTCTTCAGTTGTTTGCGGCAGCACAAGACCGGAAGTAGTCATCTCTTCCTGGCTGGCTGGTTTTACGACAACATTGTCGTGTAACGGTTCAATATTCATACACTTGTATTAGAAATTAAAAGATAGAATTTAGAAAAAGCTCAACTCTTTTTAATACCTCAGGTACGAGGGTAAAGCAAGCTCAACTCTATCTATATCCTCTCTTAGCACTCTAAGGTAGAGAGTGCTAAATGGTCAAGGGGAAAAATCTGTATTAATAGTTGAGGCAAGCTGCCATGCATTTCCATGACTGAGAAGTCCCAAGTAGGACTGTATAGTAGCTTCCTCTGCGCTTTCTTTAAGTCTTCTTTGTAAGCGCCGCTTCGTCGCAGTTCTTAAAACTCGATGATGAGGAAAGTGAACCCACCCGAGAAAGTCGACACCGGAGGCGAGTGTCTTCATAAAAACCTTGTCAGGATGGAGAGATAAAGCCAGCACATGAGAAAGAAAGTGAGAAATCTGTGGAACTTGCTCAGCCAACCAATACTTATCTTGGGACAAAAGCACAAAGTCATCAGCATAGCGAATATAGTGTGTTGCCTTGAGTTGATGTTTTACGTATTGATCAAACTCATTCATGTAAATATTGACGAGAAGTTGACTAGTAAGGTTGCCCAGCGGCAAGCCCTTACCAGATACTCCCGAATGAAAACTTTTTATAATTCTTTGTAAAAGCCACATGACATTTTGGTCAGGAATATATCGCGAGAGAAGATAGAGTAAAATTGGTTGGTCAATACTGGCAAAGAATTTTCGAACGTCACCCTTAAGTACCCAGCAACTCTGTGCATTATTTTTACTGACTTTTCCCGCAAACATTTCAAATCGTCTCAGCGCTTTGTGTGTCCCCTTCCCTTTTCTACAGGAAAATGAATCGGCAATAAAAGTACGATCGAAAAATGGATAAAGCAGGCGGTATATGGCGTGATGGAGTACTCGATCCCTCACACTGGCTTTATGAATGCTGCGAGGCTTTGGATCGCTTATAGAAAAAGCTTCATAGGGTGAGTGAACATACATTTTTCCTTTCAAATCTCGGTGAAGAGTGAGCAGGTTTCCCATTAAGTGCAGTTCAAATTCCTGCACGTCTTTTCGATCCCGTTTACCTTTAGCGAATTCCTTCCAGGCCAGCAGTAAATTTTCTTTCGCAGTGATATTATCGAACGTATGACCCAACTGAATCCTCGACACGCCGTGAATGTTACCCCCCCCCCCACGGCTTTTACCAGTACTTCAAAAATTAAAGATGGCGTATCGGTTGTGGCACGAATATCACTCTGTTCTTCCAAAAACGCACCGTTATACACTTGGTCAGCGCATTGATAATTTATTTATCGGAACAATTGAAGCTGCTGCTGCCGCTAGCTTCTTAAAACGGGAAGAGAAACGGCCGTATGTTCAGGCTGCAATTCGCAAAACAGATACACTAAAAATTCTCCTTATGATTCTTTGGGAAACAAACTCTCTTGATGATAAAAAATACATCGCCCTTTCAGAAAAAGTTGATGAAGTTGGTCGTATGCTTGGCGGTTGGATAGGACAATTATCAAAAAACTCTCCACAAAGTCTGTGGAGAGAAAAATGAAGCGAGTTGCAAGGAGGGCAGCCGGGTTGTTCGAGTTCCAGTCATTGTCGAGCCAGTTGTTGCTCCAGTTCCACTGACTGTCGTTCCAGTAGAGGTAGCGGACATACAGGTTGCCGTTGGAATTGCGGTGTGTATGAGATGCCGTCTGTACCACTGCCCCGCGAATACTCGCAGTGGGCTGTATCGCATTCGGCATTTGTAATGCCCTAGCATCTCATACCAAGTAGCTTCATTTTTTGGTGAAGTGTCTACATACACCACGCTATCTCAAACCGTGATCGGGAATATTCTGGATGTATGGATACTGGGTTCGGCCGCGGGTAACCGTGATCACCCGCAGATTCGCCTACTTCCGATTTGTATTGTACCAAAATGTGAAAAAGAAAAGAGCTTCACACATCCATGTATGAAGCTCTGTTTTTGCGACCAAAGGACTAAGTTTCAAGGACCTAAGAGATCCAAGATTCTTAGACCTAAGGTCAACTTGCAAGGAGGGCAGCCGGGTAGTTCGAGTTCCAGCCATAGCCGAGCCAGCGGTAGCCCCAGAACCACTGACTGTCGAGCCAGTAGAGGCAGCGGACACACAGGCTGCCGACGGAACGGCGGTAGATGGTTCCCCAGAAGAAGATGGCCTTTCCTTTCCACTCCTCGGGGATGAGATGGGGGTGAGCAAGGAGATAGTCGAGAAGATTGGCGTTCGGAGTCGGCTTATCTGCCAACTCCTCACGAAGCCTTTCTCCCCGGATGTATCCTTTCTTCTGGTGCTCCGACAGATAGAGCTGGATCCTTTTGGGATCCCACTCCAGCTGGCCACCTTTGCGATGTTCCTCCACCTTCCACCCGTCGGGGACGAATGGGTTACCGTCGAGGTCGATGAGGTGTTTTATGACATTCACCTCACCGTTCCCTCGAATGACGGGAAGCAGACGACCGAGAAGGTCTCCGCTGCTCATCTTCTTGACATCAGCATTCGTGAAACCGTTCCGCTCGAAAGCGTACTTGAGCTCCGCCGCCTGAACAACATCGAGAGCGAACTTGTCTGACATGACGCGTTCTCCAGTTGTGCAACGTGTTCAATTGAACCTGTTGCGAGTTTGGAAGAGCAGCGCCCTACGTTGGGACTGCTTTACTACAGCACGCAACTGCCAATAGAGCAGCTCTGTGCTGTAGTAAAAACTTGTAAGCAAGATTGTAAGGAACCTAGAGACTATAGCATTTATTTACGTTAAAGTCAATAATACTACCAAAAAGTGCCCTTATAGAGCGTTTTCAGGCAGTTTTACAAAAGCTGTCTCTGTCCCGGATCTTGTTCAAACGCTGCTAAAATTGCGGGAACTTTTGTATCTGGATGAAATGCTAGCTCGTCTGAAGAAAGAGCTACTCTGCCTGCCTTACTTCCTTGGTGTCGGGCAATAATTGAACGTTGTAATTTTTCTGCCAGGTACTCAATACCATCGCCAATTGGCTCAAGGAGAAGGGATTCGATAGATTTTTTTACCGTACTAATCCACCGCGGCAAACGAATTTCGTTATAGTGTGGTAGTGGAACTTCCGCTGCTGCCATCAGATGTTGTCGCATCCAGCCAATATTTTCTTCCTGAAAATCCTTTACTACACTCCGAGCATAGACCGGCACTAGGTGTCGGTATTGCACCGCGTTGTATAGATTATGTAAGGCAGCCGGCAAATGCAGGCGTGAGGCTGCAACATAATGGTTGAGACACAGTTTATCTGGAGCTTGCCTATCCCAATATTTTCGTCGTCTTCCTAGCAACTGAGAAACGAGGAGTAGTCCAAGCCGAGTTGTCCAAATTCTGTTGGGGTGAGCAATGACTAGAAAATCTAAATCACTGCTTTCATTAGTATTATCTAGTGCCAACGATCCAGATCCAGCCAGTCCTCGCACGAATGGCATCGCGGCTAAAAAGCGAGCACACCACTTTGCAATTTTCCATTTATCTTGTGCCAAACTGTGCCGCCTTAGTCGCTCCCGAACTAACTGCTCTTTTCCTTTTAAGAAATAGTAGCCGTACGTGGTGCCGGTATTTTCTTTCAAGTACGAAGATTCTTGTAGTTCTCGCTGAATATCTGCCAGCGCATATTGCCGATGACCACCCCATCGCAGTCCCGTATGTTGCTCCGTAACCAAACACCACCAAATCTGAGTGGTTGTTACCGGTAGATTAAATATGTCGAAATAGCGAATTGTCTGGTAAATGACGCGTTCGAGTGAAAACACTTCCATTACGCGTCCAAATTAAACTCTTCAACCTGATTAGCTTTGGGCGTTCCGTCTTTGACGGCGCGGTATACCCGCATAATTTCTTGATGCCACCTGTTATGGCGAGATTCTATCAGTTCTAGGGAGTTGCCATAGGTTTGCTGGTATTTATCCGCATCGGGCAGAGTCGACTGCGTAAAGATAATAACCTCGCCGGCTTTTAGTGGAGTGAGGTAGCTATCGACTGGGTTGAGATAGGTATATAGGTGTTCAGCCTCGTCCGGATGGTCTTGGTAATCGTGCGGCGGCGGAAAAGATGTGTTGCCACTGAGCGTGTGTGTTAGGAAGTGCACTGTTTGAATAGAAAATTTATCGAGCACTAAGTATGGCCGTGTTTCGTTCGGGTGATCTTTCTTGTACTGGTTAATGTAGTTCGAAACATCAGTTAGATCAGCTCGATAAGCATAGGCTGCCCCACTATCATTGCGAGTAATGCCAAAGTACAAGACTCCGTCATATACTGCGCTCAAAATAAGAAGCCCAATTACGACACCACTTGCTAACGATCGTGGGAGACCCTTACCAACCCAACGCAATACCCACCGGTACGAAACTGCAGCGGCAGTGCCAGCCAAAATAAATATGGGAGCAATGAGACCGACGGATCGTAGACCATGTGGCATTCCTTCGGCTGTCGTAATAACCGGTAAAAGCATTCCGAATAACACCAAAAGGAAATAGGGGTAAATCATTCCCAGATGAACTTCTTTGCCACGAATAAGACTGAGCGCTACTTGCACTGTTCCGTGGAGTGTCCAAATAAGACCGAGTAAGAACATGAGCCCGACCAACGGATTAAGAAGCGGATAGCCGGCAACATTGTGCCGCCAATTTATATCTCCTTGGCCAGTAAAGAACGATTTGAGTGTTTCTTCGGTTGAATACAGAAGTGTGCCAGTAAGTGTGCCCCCGCCAAATTCTTCTTGAAGCTGCTTGTTAAATACAGAAACCTGTCCCGCCCGGCCAATAAATGCATCAGGATGCTCAATGAAATACCACCCAAGCGGCGCAAACGTAATGAGGCCAGCAATGATCGCGATAATAATATGCGCGCCGTACCGCTTAAAGTGAGGAAATCCAATTTTTGGATGTATCGCGGCCAGAAGCAGCAACACAAAAACACCCAGCACCACTCCGATCATGACGCGATAAGCAATGTACGTATAAAAGCCTCCCGTAAAAGCAGCCCCAGCTAGGGCCGCATATATATACGAGGCAGTAAGCTGTTTCTTTTTAACTGACTGAATCGTGTATCCGGTAAACGCCGTAAAGGCAGCAACAAATAGCGGGATCTGAATAGCACGAAAGCCAGTCCGGGATAATGTTACGTGCCAATAGCTGGTTGCCAGAAAGAATGCCGCCAGCAATGCGGCCAGGCGACCGAAGAAAGGACGAGTTGCAAAGTAGGTTGCGAGAACAGTTAAGACGCCGACAGCTGCGGAGACAGCAAACATCTGCCACACACCAATACCGAGATATTTAATAGAAAGCGCTTGCGCGTAAAAGAAAAGAGCTTCGCGACCATTGCCTCGTTCATAAAAAGGTCGCCAGTCACCGTCCAATATAAGAAGTGCGTCTTCCCCATTAGCTGCCTGATCTGGAAACAGTCCGGGCGGATAGTGTTGAATATCGTAGAAACGGAACATCAACGCCAGCGCGACCACTCCTACTACTCCACAAATTTCCAGGAGGAGTCTTTTATTCATGCATATAGTGTACCAGAAAAAGAAAAACGCCCGTCGGATATACCGAGGGGCGTTGTTGAGTTACCATTCTCCATCAGGAAGTTGGAGAACGAACAGTGTTGTCTTCCGACTGACCTCCAGTATGCAAAGAGGTATGTAGCGTCGAGCAAGACCAGTAGTTTCGGAAGCAGCGTGAAAGGCGCTATAGAGCACATCAACTGGTCCTCTTACATTCCGCCGCGCAGAATGTTTTGAGAACCATCGTTCTGCCAATAAGCAGCTGATACTGCTTGCTACCATTGGACGGATTGCTCCATGGATACCGCCACAGAGAGAGACGATGTTGCCGACTTCTGTCCAGGCTTGAGCCTGGATATCGCGTCGAGGACGTACTGTCTTCAACATGTCAGCCTTCTTGTCAGCTCGATTAAGCGTTTCTGCAATCAGTTGCCCGCGGTCGGTATCCCAGTAGATGACCCCAAACGCAATGTACGGTTCGCGATCGAGTTGATCACCAAACTCGTTCAACTTGCGTAAGTCTTCCTGGAGCCCAGCCGTGCCATCAAGCCGAAAGATACAAATTGAGTCGAATTTCCTGACCGGTTGAATCGTGAGGCCAAATTTCGTCTTCAGCGAGACCCCTTCCAACATGGCCAGTTCCTGCTCATTCAAGTGGCTGCCTGTCATCGTGACTCCTCCTAAACCAGAGCCATCCTTTCCTAAAATTTGGCTCTATTTACTTAAATACCTGCTTTCCTTGGCAAGGTACAATCGTGAACCTACGACGCCCACGCTTCTATTATAGCCCTTACTAGACTTTTAGTCAAGTACCTTCTTAAGATACTGCCCAGTGTAGCTATTCTTCACTTTAGCAACTTGTCGGGGAGTTCCCACAGCCACTATTTCTCCACCGCCATTACCACCTTCTGGCCCCATATCAATTAAGTAATCGGCCGACTTAATAATGTCGAGATTGTGTTCAATAACAAGGACGGTGTTGCCTTTGTCTACGAGTCGCTGCAGCACACCTAAGAGACGAGCAACGTCGTCGAAATGAAGACCAGTAGTTGGTTCATCAAGAATATAAAGTGTTTTACCAGTAGCGCGGCGAGACAGTTCTGTCGCCAATTTGATACGCTGCGCTTCACCACCCGACAACGTTGTCGCTGGTTGACCTAAGTGAATGTAGCCCAATCCAACATCAACCAATGTTTGCAACTTGTCACGAATAGAAGGGATAGCGTGGAAGAATGACAAGGCATGCTCCACTGTCATATCCAAGATATCTGCAATCGTTACTCCCTTGTATTCAATTTCCAACGCTTCGCCGTTGTAACGCTTCCCCTTACATTCGTCACACTGCACATATACATCAGGTAAGAAGTGCATCTCAATTTTAAGTACGCCGTCACCCTGACAAGTTTCGCAGCGACCACCTTTAACGTTGAAAGAAAAGCGACCAGCTTTATATCCTCGTACTTTGGCTTCTTCCGTAGACGCAAATAAGTCACGAATCGGGGTAAATAGACCGGTGTACGTCGCGGGATTACTGCGGGGCGTCCGGCCAATCGGCGATTGATCAATTGTAATAACTTTGTCTAAGTTACTGAGCCCTTTAATTGCTTTGTGAGCACCAGGGTGTGTCTTGGCGCGATGGAACTCTCGAGCCAGCACCGGAGAGAGAATGTCGTTAATAATGGTTGACTTACCTGAACCAGAAACGCCAGTCACACAGGTAAGTGTTCCCAGCGGAACATCAACGGTGACATTTTTAAGATTGTGTTCTGTTGCCCCAACAATCGTAATATTTTTACCACTACCAGGCCGGTATTTCCGTGGAGCCGGAATAGAAAGTTTACCTGACAAGTATTTCCCCGTCAGCGTATTAGCTCGCTCTAGTTGCTTTGGGGTTCCTTGGAAAATAATTTTACCACCATGCTCCCCTGCTCCCGGACCTATATCTACGACTTGATCAGCCGTGCGAATTGTTTCTTCATCGTGCTCAACCACCACGACCGTATTCCCCAGCTCTCGTAAGTTAATGAGGGTGCGGATGAGCTTACTGTTGTCTCGCTGATGTAATCCAATTGATGGCTCGTCCAGAATATACAAGACACCTACTAAGCCCGATCCAATTTGAGTAGCCAGGCGAATACGTTGCGCTTCACCGCCTGCCAACGTACCAGCGCGGCGATCAAGGGTAAGATAGGACAAACCAACATCTTCTAGAAACGTGAGACGTGAAATAATCTCCTTCAGAATTTGCTTGGCAATGATCTGTTGCTGTTTACCAAATCCCTCGCCGCCATCTCGTTGTACGAGCGTAAAGAATTCTAGCGCAACTGAGATACCAAGACTCACTACATCATTCACTGTCTTTCCACTTACCTTAACCGACAGCGGGGCCGGCTTAAGACGTTTTCCCAGACACGTTGGGCACGGACGCTCCACCATGTATTGCTCAATCTCACTCCGAGCATGATCAGAATCCGTTTCTCTATAGCGACGCATGAGCTGTGGCACCACTCCTTCGTATACCGTATCCCACGAACCCCGACTGGTGCGGACAGAAATACGTTCATTCTCCGCGTGTAAAATTGTATCTATCTGGTCTTTGTGAAGTTTGCTCACGGGAATATCGAGAGGGATGCCACGGCTTTCAGACACGGCCTTGAGCAGTCGGTCATACCACCGAGATCGGCCTGACTTACTCCAGGGTTTAATTGCCCCTTCTGCTAAGCTCAATTTCTTATTCGGCATAATTAAATCCGCATCAATCTCCTGTTTCGTGCCAAGTCCCGTACAGTCAGGACAAGCGCCGTGGGGACTATTAAAAGAAAAATCACGAGGTTCCAGTGAAGGGACGTTTACGCCACAATCTGGACAGGAGAACGCTTCGGAAAATGTTTTCTCTTCCCCAGTATCACCATTCTGAACAACTACTAAACCATTCCCATGACGAACCGCTGTTTCCAATGAATCGAGCAGCCGTGGTTTATCTGGCTTGGCCTCCCGGAAATACCGGTCGACAACAATTTCCACGCTGTGCCGTCGCTGTCGATCAAGGGTTAACTCTTCGGCTTCTTCAATGCTGTACACCGTTCCATCAACCCGAACACGAGCATAGCCGTCAGTGCGAGCATCACGAATAATTTGTTTATGCTCGCCTTTTCGGTCACGTACGAGCGGAGCCAAAATGAGAAGACGGGCATCTACCGGAAATTCCAGCACCTGTTCAGCCATTTGCTGAACTGTTTGTCGATGAATAGGCTTACCACACTGTGGACAGTGAGCGACGCCGGTGCGAGCGTACAGCAAACGCAGGTAATCATAAATTTCCGTAACTGTTCCAACAGTTGAGCGAGGATTACGCGTAGTTGATTTCTGGTCAATCGAGATAGCTGGTGATAGTCCATCAATCTGATCAACATCTGGCTTATCCATTAGCCCTAAGAATTGACGAGCGTAGGCTGACAGGGATTCAACGTATCTACGCTGTCCTTCGGCGTAGAGGGTATCAAAGGCAAGGGAACTTTTTCCGGAACCAGATAGTCCCGTAAACACTACTAGTTTATCTCGCGGGATCTTGAGAGAAACATTTTGCAGGTTATGTACCCGCGCGCCCTTGATAACTATTTCATTAGCCATAGATTGGTACTGGGCATAATTTAAGCAATAGGGGAAAGTATATGGTGAAATAAGCCGAAGAGCAAGCTATGACAATCAACGAACAATTGAAGATGCTGCCGCTTCTACCTGGCGTCTATATATACAAGGACAAGCAGGGCGGTATTTTGTATGTCGGCAAAGCCAAAAGCCTGCGCACTCGTGTTCAGTCGTACTTCCGGGAAAATGCTGCCCTTGAAC
Source organism: Candidatus Anderseniibacteriota bacterium (assembly GCA_016197005.1). GTDB lineage: Bacteria > Patescibacteriota > Andersenbacteria > UBA10190 > UBA10190 > JACPWO01. The sequence goes on along the minus strand of JACPWO010000004.1, from coordinate 140,716 downwards.
TTTCCAAACAGGAAATGGTGAAACATATCGTCACTATTGAAACCATAACCGTGGATTCAGAAACAGAGGCTCTCATTTTAGAAGCTAACCTTATTCGCAAGCATCAACCTCCCTACAACGTGGTGCTCCGCGACGATAAATACTATCTCTTCATTAAAATTACGAATGAAGAGTACCAGCGTGTGTTTCCGGTTCGCAAAATTAAAAGTGATAATGCTCGGTACTTTGGTCCCTATTCGTCCGCTCGTTCCGTTCGCCAAACACTCAAGTTACTGCGGCGTGTGTTTCCCCATCAAGGAGAAAAGGAAAGCCCACGAGAAGTTGTCTTCCCTCATCCTCTGTTTACTCAAAGTGATATTGGACAGGCACATAAACTACCTCTTGCCGATTACAACGCAAATATTCAGAACATCATTCACTTTCTCAAAGGTCAGCGACAGGAGATTGTGAACGTACTCCAACGTGGCATGAAGCAAGCTTCGGCAGCTGGCCAGTACGAGCGCGCCGCCATTTTCCGCGATCAACTAATGGCAATCGAACGACTAGAAGGCGATCAAAAAGTATACCTGCCACGAAAAGAAACGTTTGATGTCGTCAGCATCGCTCGTCGCGCTGGTAAAAGTGCCGCCAATGTATTTCAAGTGCGCGAAGGTAAACTTTTGGGCAAACAAACATTTCTTCTACAACATCGTTCAGCCGCTTCACCAGAAGATACTCTTCGCCAGTTCTTATTGCAGTACTACCGCGTGGCCCAAGATATCCCCAAACTTATTTTCATTCCTCTCTCTTTAGTCGACCAAGACACTATCGCCACCTTCATTAACCAGAAGGAGCCAATATCTTTTGCCGTCCCGGTCCGAGGAAAAAAGAAACAACTCCTTGAATTAGGAGTACGCAACGCTGATATGTTACTCGACGAGCAAGATGCAGTATTTGAATCTCAAACAAAAGCTAGGCTCGCCTTAGATGAACTGCTGACGGCGATTGGTGTACCAACTCCACCTGCTCCTGCTTCTATTCGAGTTGAGATTTATGACATATCCAATATTCAGGGAACATTGGCAACGGCTTCCATGGCCGTATTTGAAGATGGCCTGCCATCTCCCAGTAAATACCGTAAATTCCGCATGCGAGTTGAAGGAAAACCAAATGACTTTGCAATGCTTCAAGAAACATTGGGACGACGGTTTGGTAATCATCAAAAGGACTGGCCCATGCCTCACTTAGTTATTATTGATGGTGGAAAAGGACAACTTTCCTCAGCTGTAAAAATACTGCGGGCTCTCAGCATAGCCGTTCCCGTTATTTCGATTGCTAAACAGGAAGAAGAAATTTTTGTCCCCGGAAATTCTGCCTCTATTCGACTACCTCACACTTCTCCTGCCCTTCACCTTATTCAGCGAATGCGGGATGAAGCGCATCGCTTCACTATTACTTACCATCGTCTGCTGCGAAGTAAGGAACAGCGCCGATCTCTGCTCGATGAGATCCCCGGTATTGGTCCCAGTACAAAGAAAAAACTCCTCGCTCGCTTTGGGTCGCTCAAGGGAATTCGAGCGGCGAGCGATGAGGAGTTAGCTGAAGTTATTGGGAAGGCAAGGCTGGGGAAGATTCGAGATTATCTCTGAACCTTTCCACCTTCATTTCTTCCCACCTCTTATTCCAGAGAAGGTCAAGATGCATAACAATCATCGATTGCGCCATGAAACCAGCAAGCACCCCGCAAACGAAAGTCGAGGTATTGTCCTCTTGTTGCCATATCCACATCAAGAAGAACACGTACGCAAATGAAGAAACGAACCAGGCCGCAATAAGCACTATCCTCTTTTGAGTGAACAGCCGCGAGTTACTTGTCATCGCCTACCTCCTGGTGAAAAGACCAAGGAAACTCTATTCACAGTAGAAACAACAAATACCTTGATGTCAACTCTTGCCAAGAACTGGTAAACTTGGCAGCATAGGAAGTCATATGTTGTGGCTTAACATTGCATTCATTATTGTAAGCGTGGCTCTAATGGCCGCTGTGCTCATCCAGAGCCGTTCAGCTGGTCTGGGGACAGCGTTTGGCGGCGGAGCCGAGGGCTTCCATATTCGCCGCGGCAGCGAAAAACGTATTTTTCAGGCTTCGATTATTCTGAGCACTCTCTTTCTTGTCTTAGCTGCTGCCCATATCTTTTGGGGATGATTTCGCCTCGTACTCTGCCGCTTCTGGCGGCAGTCCTGCTTGTTGCGGGGGGTGGGTTTTTCTTACTGGAAAAAGCGGAGCGCCAAGCAAGAGACACTACTCGCAAGCATCACTTAGAAGATATTGAGCAGAGTCTATACTTTGCCCAGCGCCTTCACGGTACGTATCCACCGTACGAAGAACCTACGTGGTGCGGATTTTTAAACGCGGAAGAAAATCGGGCAGTACGCGACCAAATGGAAGCCGCCTTGCGTCAACAACATGAGAAATATAAGAATGTGGATAAACCGTATCCTTCCGACCCAATCGCCACCCAAGATTATTTCTATTGGAAACGAAGCCCAAGTATGTTTGAACTTTATGCAGTGCTGGAAAATGAAAAGACGGGAGATAGAAGCTCAGCAGGATGCCCAACTGTTCCTCGTCAAGAATTTGATTATGGTCTGGCGTCCATTCTTCGTCAGCAAGAAGGAGTCGTAACAGAAAGATCACTATGAAGCTCACTCTCAAACAACCTCGCTTTTTTGCCTCACTCGCCCTCTGGTGGGATTTGCTCATAAAGTACAGCAGCGTTCGAGAAAAAATGATTTTACTCGTATTACTAGCAGTGGCTATTGGCTCCGCTATTTTCACGGTGAGTGGCTTTGTTCGCCGCAACACCACATTAATTGCCCAAGCTGGTGGTGCTTACACCGAAGGCGCGGTGGGGCAGCCTCGCCACATCAATCCTATCCTAGCCGGCAGCAACGACCTGGATCGAGACATTAGTAACGTCATATTCTCCTCCCTCTTTAAAGTTAATAGCAATCTAGAATTTGAAGGAGATCTCGCGAGTGCCTACACCATCTCTGAAGATGGCCGTACGTACACCATTACGTTGAAGGAAAATATTACCTGGCACGACGGCGCTCCCTTTACGGCTGAAGATGTTCTCTTTACGATCCGCAGTATTCAAACACCGGACTACGACTCTCCTTTAGAAAGTTCATTCCAAGGTGTGCAAGTTGCCGCTCCAGATCCTCGCACCGTCGTTTTCACTTTAAAAGAACCGTATGCTCCCTTCCTGCAAAACTTAACTGTCGGTATTGTTCCCAAACATGTTTGGGAAGCAGTGCCTCCGCAAAATGCAGCACTCGCGGAGCAGATGCTGAAGCCAGTTGGTACCGGACCATTTAAGTTTGCGGAAATTACGACGCGCCGACGAACGGGAGAAATTACTGCCCTTCGTCTTGTTCGTAATGACTCGTACTACGGGCAACATACCTATTTAGATGAACTTGTATTCTCTTTCTACGCCACCCCGGATGAGGCGCTCGCTGCCCTAACGACGAATCAGGTAGATGGTGTCAGTTTCTTGCCAGTTTCGTTAGCTGAGTCAGTAAAAAATCGATCTGGCATCACGATCCATCGCTTGCTCCTCCCACAATATTTTGGTCTTTTCTTTAACCCGGTAAAGAATGACTTACTCAGTGATGCCGGTATTCGTGATGCCCTAGTGCTTGCCACCGATCGCCAAGCAATTATTACCGAGGCGCTAGCTGGTGAAGCTAAAAGTTTACATACTCCTATTCCTCCCGGCATGTTTACATTTAACGGGGAAGTTGATGCCCCCACATTCAATCCAGACGTCGCTCGGCAGAACTTAGAAGAAGCTGGCTGGAAAGACGAAGATGGCAATGGTATTCGCGAGAAAGCCGGAAAAGAATTGCGATTTGTTATTACCACTACCGACTGGCCGGAATATGCTCAGACGGCTGAATTAGTAAAAAAGCAGTGGGAAGCAATTGGGGTGGCAGTTGAAACCCAAAGTCATGGCGCTGGCGCTATTCAACAAACGGTTGTTGGACCACGGGATTACGAAGTATTGCTGTATGGTGAAGTACTTTCCGTTGATCCTGACCCATATGCCTTCTGGCATTCAACCCAAACGCGTAACCCTGGTCTCAATTTATCTTTATTCAAAGACCAACAGGTAGATAAACTTTTGGAAGAGGCTCGTAAAACACTGAATGTGGATGAGCGCAAAGCAAAGTATGCCGATTTCCAGCAACGTTTCCTTGAACTTAATCCAGCTATTATCTTGTACCAACCTTACTACCTGTTTGCACAACGGGACGATGTTAGGGGCTTAACGGTAGAACAAGCCAACCTCCCTGATAGCCGCTTCAATGACGTGGAATTATGGCACGTTCGCACCAAACGAATCTGGAATTCTACCTAACAGACAAGTAGAATAGAGAAACTTTCTATGGATATGCGAGACCTTATTTTAAATCAGCACGAACAAATTCCACATTCACTGGAAGTGAATAAAGCTGTGCGGGCGATTGGAACTTTTGATTCTATTATTCTTGCCGGCATGGGTGGGTCCGGACATCCCGGCGATCTTATTAACGCCTTGGGACTTCCTACTGTTCCTCTCTATGTTCATCGCAACTACGACCTGCCGCTCGACTACTTGTCTCACATGAACCTTACTTCTCCTCTCGTTATTACCAGTTCGTACTCTGGTAATACTGAGGAAGCTTTAAGCTCTTACAAACTCGCGCAGGAAAAAGGATTGAATATCCTCGTGAGCTCAGCCGGCGGAACACTGCAAGCGTGGGCCAAACGAGATAGTCTCCCATTTTCACATATTGATTACCAAGATATGCAGCCCCGTCACACGTTATTTGCTGCTTTTACTGGTATTGCCACTGCTCTCAAAAATAGTGGCTTAGCTGATGACGTTACGGAAGACCTATTACGAGTATCTGTAGTGTTGAAAAAAGAAACGCCAGGCTTAGAAGCACGCGGTAAGGAATTAGCAGAAATGATTAAGGACAAAGTACCAGTCTTTAATTCAAGTGATAGTATGGGGTTTGCTACCAAGAACTTTAAAATTCAAACCAATGAAAATGCGAAGTATCCTGCCTTTTGGAATACATTTCCGGAGCTGAATCACAACGAATTAGTTGGTTTCAGTAAATTAAAAGAAGGTAGCAATGCAAATCAGTTCTTCGTACTTATTATTCGTGACCCGCAGGATCATCCCCGCAACAAAGCGCGCATGGATGTAACTGCAGATCTGTACCGCAACTGGGGCGTAATGGTAGAAGAATTTGAAGCCAAGGGAGACACGCAGCTTGAAAAGATTTTCTACACTGAAACATTGGGACTGTGGACGACCTATTACTTAGCAAAAATCCGCGACATTGATCCGGTTCCGGTTGAAGGCGTTGAAAGCTTCAAAGCAAAACTCAAAGAAGTCGCTGGGGAGATATAGTGGGTAGTGCTGGAATCGAACCAGCGACCCTTGCAATGTGAATGCAATGCTCTACCGCTGAGCTAACTACCCCTGTTTAAGTGTTTGCTCCATTACCACAAACGCGTCAATTGCTTCTGCAATCGTCCAGTTTAGAGGGGTGTGAGGAGATGGAACAATAATATCTTTCCCTTCAATATTAACAGTTATGTAGCACTCAGGGATACGCCAAGGTAAAATTTCTTTTAATTGAATCTCACCGGTTTCGTCAGGCTCAACAGTTACTGCTCCTTGTCCGGTTACCAAGGAAAGCCCCTGGATAAAATACTGATGCTGTTTTTGTTTATATACGTTATCTCCACTTTGGAGATAACGACGTCCGAACCAGGCCGCGAGTTGCCAAACCGGGTGCACCCAGGCTGCCTCGCGGCCTTTCGGAACAATATCTTCACGAGCGACAAAGTTATCGAGCGTACTGGCTTCGCCTGAGGTTGATCCGTAATATTCTTGGAGCTTCTGAGCTACATCAGGTCGAAAAAAATCGACCCGCTGGTATGAGTCACCTCTATACCGGCGTATACCACCCGTCACTACATCTTCAAGCTCTGCTATCTGATCAAGAATTTGTTGTTCCCGTTCAGCTTGTTCTCCCGGCGCAAATATTTTTTCGGCAATATGTAGCTGAAGGAGATACATAAGCGCTGCATCTGCTTCTCGGTGACGTGGATCATCCTTTGAATCTCCAAACGCATCATTTGGCCACTGCCGTCGCAGTACTTCTTTTCCTTTTTCTAAAAGCTCATCAATGTCGAGACCAGAATAAAGGGTAGCTGCTTTCAGTTCTTCTAGCAGCACAATATCCCAAGCCAAAACAGAGGATCGCACTGCTTCAATTTCTTCCCAGGAACCACTAGAAGGATTTTGCCAGTATTTCACTGCTGCTAGGAAGGGTGCACACATATGCAAAAACTCTTTGTGTGAGGGTAAGAGATCGCTTGCTGTCAGAATTCCGCTCTGTAGCATTTGCAGAGTGACTACTGCCGTCATCTGCCACGCCTCCTGTTTGTGTGACCAACCCTCCATGCGCTCTCCGCTTAAGTTATCTCGGCTATCTAAAAAGATATGTGGCCAGTTACTGGCCCGGGTAACATCTGTCCGACCAGAGATAATGGCACGAAAGCGGTTAAGCTGAGACGGCGTTGACATAAGTGACAACGCGGAAAGAATCATTTGCTTTCCTATTTCTTTATTTTCAGCAAACACGGGAAGAGAAGCTGATGTTACAAGCCGCTCAGCCATTAGAGTGAGATCACGTATCCACACATTCGTTCCCATCGGCCATGCTCGTGTATCAGCCGCCCGAGAAAACGTAATAATAGTGTTGAGTTGCGGGAGCTCTTTGTGTTCGAGACGGATAGCAAAAGCTCCTTCCGCTTGCATACGCGCAATAATCTCTTGAAATTGTGCTGCCGAGAGTATTTCCGAAGCATCAACAATAGCTTCGAGTTCTTTGTTTTTCCATGTATCTTGGGGAGCTTTTTGCAGCCGCCGCTGTACATTGTCTGGCCATACCATATTTGCCATATGCCCAAGAATACGCGGGATTTTAAAGTAAAAAAAGAGGCAGCTGGGAACTTTCGTTCCAAACTGCCTTTTACGTTACCAAGAAGTGATGTGATCCTTCACACTAAAGTTTTCACGCAGCGACATGACTGCATGTTGGGCGCATTGTCGAGCATAGTATGACCGTGTTTCTCCATGTAGATGCAGAACATTTGAGTGTAGATCTGCTTCAACACGAAGATTTTTAACACGTTCCCCCGCCCTGACGACGCGCTTGAAAACTTGCTCAAGCATGTTGCTGTCTTGAACCAACACCCGAAACCCTCCGGGTTCCAGTTCAACATTGCCATGTTCTCTGACAGCCACCGGCTCTTGAGAGGGATTGGCAAGAACCGTGTAGGAAAAAGAATTTCCTTGTACACGATATCCCACCCAGCCCTCAGAACCATCGGTTTTAGATGGCACCCAGCAAACGCTGGAGCCCAGCCGACCGTTAATTGCTCGTCTCTCGGAAAAGAGACGAGCATAGAGCGAGGTTACGCCGCCGGAACACCAGTCAACTTGGCACTCTCGTGACAGAGGTTGGGGCCGAGTCTCCATCTCTTCAGCCGCCATCCGTGCATCGTTATCCACCCACCCGTCGTACTCCGACTCGTTCCCTCCCAAAAACAGAAGGGGACCTGGAGCAAAAAAGGTAAGGGCTTCCGCTCCGGGCAACCATGATCCATAACGACGTCGAGGAGCAGGCTGATCGTGATTACCACAATCAATCTGCCGCGCCCGACCTTCGTTAAACAGCTGAGCGAGACGAGTAATCTTCCGTTGAATGGCCCGAGCATCTCGCCCTGCCAGTTCGTCTCGCCAAGCAAGTTCACCGGTCCGTTCACTGCCGTCATAGACGACATCAATACCACACGCTTCGAGTCCATCTGCCCCAGCATTCGATTCAGCAATGAGCAACGTGTTCGGATACTCGTCCCGAATTCGGGCAACCATCTTTTGGAAGTAGTTCTCCCGCGGACGGACACCCCACAATCGCTCGATTGCTTGTTCATCCTTGAAATTATCTGCGGTATCGATTCGAAAGCCGGCAATCCCCAGTCGCAGCAGTTCACGTGCAGTGTGCGTATGAGCTTCCCACACGAGAGGCTCAGTCAAATTAAGCTGAGCGATGTCCGACCAGTGCCGGCGTTGCCCACACCGATCGTCCCAGAATCCTGCACAATGAATTCCATTGCGACAACAATGTTCATTCTGACAACTACCACTACAGGAGCGGTAAAAGTCACGATTGGACATCCAGGGATGATCCCAAGCGGTATGGTTCGGTACGAAATCCAAAACAACCGGCATGAGAGTTGCCAGCGAGCGAAGCTCGTCAGCAGTTCCAAACGATGGCTCGAATTCTAAGTGATTGCGAATGCAAAAAGGCGTACCTCGCCCTTTCGCATAGAGCTTTCCACGCACAAATCCACCGGTGAGGTAGAGATGTGTCCAACCAGCATCCTTAATCAGATCCACGTGTTCGGTCAGATGTCTCAGAAAGGAGATGGACTGACCGTTGCTTCGGCCGTGAGCCTCAATCCACTGTGAGACATGGAAACTATCCGCCAAGATGTGATACATCCGCACTGAGAGGGGCGCTACTCGCATCGTATTCCTCCTTGAAGGATATGTGATTGTTAATCTGCAGTCAGTCCATCTGACGACAGCCAATTTCAACCGTAATCATATAATATCATACTTCATCATACTTTTTGCACATCCGACTAAAAAGGCCTTTCTAGAGGGAGAAAATTCTACAAAAAATACTTGTGTTAGGTGTGGGGACGGAGAGACTTGAACTCTCACGACCTTGCGGTCATACGCTCCTGAAGCGTACGCGTATGCCAATTCCGCCACGTCCCCGGTGGGCCTGAGTGTACCCAGTCTAGCAGTCAAAGACAATGATCGTACACTGAAGAAAATAAGGAGGTGTTTTTATGACTCATTTTGTATGTCTAAAGTGTGGTGGCGTATCTGACCACCCAAAAGTTTGTGAAACCGAGGGGTGTTCTCACGCTGGGCATGAGCTTAAGGAGTGCCACTGCACAGACGGTAAGCATGCGGAGATACAAACTATATAAGAAAAATCGGCGAGCACATAACGCACTCGCCGATCGATTCACAAACTTGGCAAGAACCAGAAGCACAGCGCCGCTACCAGCGTTGGCACCGCAGCTGCTACGAGCAGACCGAGCGGGTTAATTCCACTATGCCCTCCTCGCTTAAAGGATCCTTCCAAAATTGCATACCCAGCGGGATTGGGAGCATTGGCAATGACCGTAAGGCCGCCTCCGGCTACCGCCCCGGCAACGAGCATTTGCTTCATCCGCTCACTCAAATCCGGAACTTGAGATCCCAGATACGTGAGCGCAGCGTTGTCGGTAACCCCAGTCAGCAAAGTAGTACCAACAAAGAGTGGCAGTTCATTGAGACTCTGGAGAAGCGGGGCAAGCCACCAGCTTTGCAACCCCCCAAGCGTAACGAGTCCGGCAAGAAATCCACCCACCAGCAGCGCCTGGCGAATCTTTAGCGGCTCTTGAAACTCATGAGTAACGGTAACAAAGCCCAGAAAGAGCATGAAGCCTCCTAAGAAAATGTTTTCATGGTGAGCGGTCAGGACAGTAAATGCGAGCACCAGAAGATGCACAGCTACTACCCATTTTGGCATGCGTTTCTTGGGAGCCGCCGCGCCATGCTGGTCACTGTCGTCCAAGAGACGAAAAGTCGAGATCTCGCGCCGAAACGCAAGGATGAGACCACTCGTGTTCAGAACAACAGCAACAACAGCTTTCCAGCCAAAATGGCGCGCCATATACTCGACTCCCCACCCCCACTTCCCGGCAACCATCAGAACTGGAGGAGCAGCAAAGTGAGTTAGCACTCCGCCGATTGACACAGACACGAACAGCACACCAATCATGGCGTACATCAGCCGCCGTGATATTCCTCGTTCAAAGAATTGCCGGCTAAGCACGATTGCAGTCACCGTCATCGCCGCTGGTTCCGTGATGAACGACCCTAGAAGTGGTCCAACAGTCAGGGCTGAAAACAGGAAGGCGGCTGGCATTGAGAGTCGACATACAGAAGCCATCAACTGAGCCACGAAACGAATAAGGGCATCGACAAAATGCACAATCGGCTTTGTGGCGCAGATGGTCATAATAACGACCACGAATTTTGGCTCCGTATAATTCAGCGATTCGATGTACTCAGTTGCGTGATGAAACCCTTCCGCCAGCGCTGCAACATAGGCAGGGCTGTGAAGCAGCCCAAAACTGACAATCGACCCGAACAGAATGGATGCCCAAACGAGCATCACCACCTCCGCCTCTGACAGTAATTCGTAGAAATTCTGCCATCCCGAATTCTTGGGTTGGCGATGGGCAAGTTTCTTGAAGATACCCGCCGCAAACGTGTGCAAAACGGCCAGCACGAAGAGTACTGTTGCCCAGTGTTCAATGCGCATTTTTGGCTCCGAGGTTTACCTGATTTTCAAACAACATCCTCCACAAGGAGGGCTCAATAAAGTACTCCGGAAAAGGGTATTTGACAAGCATCGGCCATTTTGCTATGCTCGAGACAGCTAATAATTCTGATAGATTCCGAATTTTCCTAAGGAGTCTTTACCCGAGCGCTTTTGAGTAAGGCAGGCCGACAGCCCAGCATTTCTCAAAATCACTCGATTAGTGCGCGATTCGCACGCTTGGCTTTATCCAGCGGCGTCGCTCACCTTCATTCTTAAAATTAATATTTAGACAAATGAATAGTCCGAATACCCCGACGCCTCCGCCTGTGCGGCCGAGGACAACTGGAACTCGTAAACCCGAACCAGTTTCTACGTCACGTCCGCGCACAGTTAAATCATCTACACCTGCTCCTCACAAGAGCACTTCACGACCGCCTCGCGGTCGTTCAAGTCGTCCACCAGGAGGTGGTAGAGGTGGCCGTCGTCCCCATGGTGGACGTGGCCGTAGTAGTGGTATCCATTTTGGACCCACACACCGCGACTTACCCATGGTTAAACAGCCACCCCGTAATCCGGATGGCATGTACTTAATTCCAATGGGAGGCCTCGAAGAAATTGGCCGTAATTGCGCTGCGGTGGAATACAAAGGCGATATTGTTGTTATTGATATTGGTCTCATGTTCCCAAGCGAGAATATGTACGGCATCGATTACATCATTCCAGATATCTCTCCGCTCGCTGGCAAAGAAAAGAATGTAAAGGGCGTCATTATTACTCACGCTCATTATGACCACTTTGGTGGTGTGCCACATATTTTGCCAAAATTAGGTAATCCTCCGGTATTCGGCTCCGAATTCACTATGAAATTGGTGGAAAAGCGTCATGCCGATTTTCCTCAATACGCCAAACCTAAAGTAAATATTGTAAAACCGAAAGAAATCTTTAAACTTGGAAAGTTTGAAATTGAAACTTTCCACGTCAATCACTCCGTACCAAACTCGTTTGGTGTCGTCGTGCGATCTCCAGCTGGCTCTATTGCCTTTACCGGAGACTTTAAATTCGATCTTAACCCGGTTAACGACCTTCCCGCTGATGAAGAACATCTAAAGCGACTCGGAGAAAAAGGCATTACTGTTCTGTACACAGATTCCACTGGAGCGGAACGTGAAGGCCACTCTATGTCCGAAAAAGTTGTTGAACACAACTTAGAAAAGATCTTCGAAGAACATCCAACGCAACGTATTATTACCGCGACGTTCTCTTCTATGATCGATCGACTGCAGCAACTCGTGTCAGTAGCGGAACGCTATGGTCGTAAAGTTGCTATTGATGGGTATTCTATGAAAACCAACGTGGCGATTGCCAAAGAAATTGGTTTTATGGATTTCCGCCCAGAAACAGTCATTAGCGCAGAGGAATCGACCAAACTTCCCCCAGGAAAAGTCCTCATTCTCTGTACCGGCGCTCAAGGCGAAGACAACGCTGTCCTTATGCGTATTGTTACCAAGGAGCACCGCTCCATTGAACTGCAGTACGGTGATGTGGTTGTTTTCTCCTCATCCGTCATCCCTGGAAACGAAGCTTCTGTTCAATTGGTCAAAGATGCTATCTACAAACAAGGAGCTGAAGTAATTCATTACAAGATGATGGATATTCATTCCGGAGGTCATGGTCATCGCGGTGATATGTTACAGATGATCCAACTAACAAAGCCGGTCTTCCTTATCCCCGCTCACGGCTACTTCAGCTTTAGGGCTGAACATTGCAAAATGGCAGTGGCCAATGGATTCCCCCGCAGTAATTGTCTCCTACCAGCAAACGGAGAGGTTGTTGAAATTGTTGATGGCAAAGCTCGCCTCACTGGTGAGAAATATGAACTCCGTCACATTATGGTGGATGGACTAGGAGTCGGTGATATTGGTAACGTCGTTCTGCGCGACCGCCAAATGCTTGCCTCCGACGGCATGGTGGTTGTTATTGCCACCGTTGATGGTCGCACCGGTCGCCTCGTAGGTGAACCTGATCTTATTTCCCGTGGTTTCGTTTATATGAAAGAGCATCAACAGTTGATCCGTGAGACTCGCCAAAAGATTGTTGAAGTCATTACCAAACATATGGGCAAACAACAGGGACACCCTGATTGGAGCCATCTTAAAAACAGCGTACGTGATGATATTGGTCAATTCCTCTTCCAACGTACGGAGCGCCGTCCCATGGTGCTACCGGTTATTGTCGAAGTGTAGCTTGTAGCAGAACGCTGCTAACTGGTAGGCTGGGTTTATGGAAACACCCAGTGGAAAAACAATTTTGTCTGGTATCCAGCCATCCGGAACGCTCCATATTGGCAACTACTTAGGAGCGTTAAAACAATGGGTGGAGCTACAGAAGGACAACACGACCTATTATTGTATCGTTGACTTGCACGCTGTTACCGTCCCGTACAACCCAAAAGTATTTTCCGAGCGGGTGCTTGATGCCGTTGCGATGTATCTCGCCTGCGGTGTCGATCCTGACAAGAGCGTCATATTTATTCAATCCAATGTTTCTGCCCACAGTGAACTCGCCTGGCTTTTAGGGACAATGACGCCATTTGGCGAACTTTCTCGCATGACTCAGTTTAAAGATAAAGCCGCCAAACAAAAAACCTCTACTTCCTTAGGCTTATTCGCCTACCCAGTGCTGATGGCAGCAGATATTTTACTTTACAAACCCGACCTTGTGCCCGTTGGCGAAGATCAAACCCAGCATGTCGAACTTACCCGTAACATCGCCCAACGATTCAACAATACCTTTGGTGAAGTATTTACGTTGCCCAACGCATACATTCCTAAATCCACAGCTAGAATTATGTCACTGACGGACGCATCACGAAAAATGAGCAAAAGTGATGGCGAAAAAACATACGTCGCCTTAAGTGATTCTCCTGACATAATTCGCAAAAAGATTATGAGTGCTGTAACTGAAACTGAGCCAGTATTTTCGTTTGAGAAAAGCGGTCCAGCCGTCCAAAATCTCCTCGCTATCTACGAAGCCATGACTAATAAAGACTCAGCCACTATTGAACAAGAACTTTCTGGTAAGGGATACAAAGAGTTTAAAGAAATGCTTGCCGAGGCAGTTATAGAAAAAGTGCGCCCAATACGAGAGCAATACGAACTGCTGCGCAAGGACGACACTGAACTTCGTATTGTGCTTGGTCGAGGTGCTCAAAGAGCTTCCCAAATTGCCAACACCACACTCCATCTCGTAAAAGAAAAAATGGGCTTGCTGTAAAACAAGCCCACTGTTCATTTACCAGCCACAAAGTTTGCTGGCTGCCGTATCTGTCCCCATGACACGTTAACCTGCACCACTTGTGGTAAAGCAGTACTGTCTGCTCCTTCCACGAGTATGCAGACAGGTCCTTCTTGCCCCTCCGGCACCACCACGGTGTAATGGGCACTTGCCGGAATAGTCGCTACCAGCTGCAAAACCTTACGGATTGCTTCAGCCCGGTCACGCGGATCCACAAAGCTATAATGTGCGTTGTCTACTTCTGGTAGATCAATCCATCGCACCCGTGAAGTCACTTCGAATACTTCAGGTGAAGAAGAATCTTCTTTTTCAGGTATCTCCCACTGACAATTTCGCATCATGGAAAGAAGAACGGGAAACGGCACAACGTGCGCGTAGGCCGTCAGCGCCACCACCGTTACTAGAATATATACTCCCATCCCTATCCACCCGAACATTTTCATCGGTAACTCCTGTGCCTATGGCACGGTTTAGAAACAACGAGTTGGAAGGAGCACCTACCCTTGAAGAATAGCCTCAATTTCAGCTTGTTTTTCAACTAACAGCTCCGGGGTACTCGCCTCCATGTTCAGTCGTAAGAGAGGCTCAGTGTTCGAAGGTCGAATATTCGCCCACCAGTTTTTATATATAATAGAAATACCATCGAGCTCAAGAATTTGAGCATCGCTATATTGCCCCTTGAGTTTCGCCAGTACTGCCTCTTTGTCTTCCACTTCAAAATTTATTTCTTCCGTCTTGGCATAGCGCATCAACGGCGCTACCAACTCCGACAGACGCTGGCCACTTTCTTGCATAAGTCGAATGATATATCCAGTGGCGAGGAGAGCAGATTCAGCATAGAGGGGTGTGAAATAAAAATGACCGGACACTTCACCGGCAAATACAGCTTTTTCTTCTCGCATCTGCTTTTTAATATTTGAATGTCCTACCTTTGACATCACCGCTCGGCCCCCACTTTCTTTGATTGCTTCGGCCGTGGCTCGAGAGGAACGAAGATCATATAAAATCGTGGCCCCGGTATGTTCTTTGAGAAATTCCCGAGCGATAAGAGCTAGGGAAATATCTCCCGGGATTGTTTTTCCTGTTTCATCAATAAAAAATACGCGATCCCCATCGCCGTCATACATTATCCCGATATCCGCTTTCTGCTGAAGAACTGCTTTTTCTGCATCCACTCTATTCTTTGCTGTCAGTGGATCAGCTTCGTGATTAGGAAACGTCCCGTCAGGTTCCCAGTATAGTTGGGTTACGTTCCCACCAACTTTCTGGAAATACTCCGGCAGCAACATACCGACCATGCCATTACCGGCATCAACGACTAGGTTAAGATTGTTTGCCTGTACATTCTTGGTGACTAAATCGAGATACGCCTGCCGAACGTCTTGAGTAGTAACGACGCCAATATTCTCTGAAGTTGGCCACGTACGCTTTGCTACGAGATCCCGAATATCCATCAGTCCCGAATCCCCGCCTACCGGAACAGCCTCAGCTCGCGTAATTTTAACGCCATTGTATTTGGCTGGATTATGCGAGGCAGTTACCATCAGTCCACCATCAGTTTTTAGATGATGGACAGCGAAATAGAACATCGGAGTAGAAGCCATGCCAATACTGATAACGTTTACTCCACCTTCCGTGAGTCCCCGCATAACTTCTTTTTCTATCTCAACCCCGCTCTGGCGCATATCTCGCGCTACAACTACTTTCTTTGCGTTCGTATAGTGCGCGTAGGCTCGGCCAATGTGATACCCCTCTGCTGCGTCTAAGTCGTCTGGTACAACACCTCGGATATCATAGGAGCGGTAAATGTTCGGATTAAACGGCATGGTCAAAGGGTAAAACGCCGCAATGAATGCGTAAAGGTCAAAAAAACTCCCGGCACTTTGGCAGAGAGGTTACTAACACGGTAGTACGTTTTGATTTTCGTCCCAGATCGCAACCACGTTGCGATCCTTGCTGTCTCCTGAATCGACGGAGAACATCCTGTAATATTTCTCATCCTTGACGGACAAGTAATGGACAAAGAAACGAGCGTGAGGAAAATGTACTCGAATTCTTGTTTCCATTTCGCGTACCTGCGCTGGTAGAGAAACATTCACGGTTACTTGTGCGCACACCCATTCTGGCCCATTAACAAACATTTCACTCATGGCTTGCAGGAAAATTGCCAGCAACCAAATCCATGCGCCCCAAGGCGTCCAGTCCCACAGCCACTGCCAAGGCTCAATTGGAGTTCCAACCCATACGCTACGTACCGATGAAAGCATCATGGTGCAAGCAACCAAAGCGAAGCCGACTACGCTTAACCAGCCAGCTACAAATATCACCAGTCCTGAAATCTGTTGGAGACGTTGCATTATACGGGTCCATACCGATGTGTGCTGTTCTTGCAATTGCTTCTGGTAAATCTCGATATCTTCTTTGCTGTAAAACAAGCACCCCTCTCGTATAAGTACGTTTCTCAATGTAGGGATCTGGTGAATTGTAGGAAATACACTGTCGCTGATAGGCTGCGAACCGAGCATTGACATTGATGTTCTCCACAAGTTCAGTTTCTGGAAAGAGCGCAGCTCCACGAGCCGACTATATCCCATACTTTGCTCAATTGTTCGGGCCGTCAATGATCTTATTTCAGCTTCCCTATGCTATGACCACCAAATTGATTGCGAAGAGCAGAAAGAATTTTACCACTATAGCTAGGATTGTCCTCAGAATCGACACGGAACTGCAGTGCACGTTCAATAACTGGAGCGGGGATACCTAATTCTTTAGCCGCCTCTACTGTCCACCTACCCTCACCACTATGTGCAACTTCGCCGGACACTTCATCTAAATCCAATCCATACTTGTCGTACGCATTTTTAAGCCACCCAATTAAGCGAGATTCAATAACACTGCCATGATTGAAGAGACTGGCAATCCGTTCCAGATCTAGTTTTTCTTCCGGCCAGTTCTTTAGAACGGCAAATCCTTCACTAATAGCTTGCATCATGCCGTATTCAATACCGTTATGTATCATTTTTACGAAATGACCAGAACCAGACTTGCCCATGTAATCATATCCGCCAGCCGAGGCTATATCGTTAAATAATCCCATCATTCGCTTGTAAGCATCGTAAGGTCCGCCAATCATGAGGCAGGCTCCGAGTCGAGCTCCTTTTGGTCCGCCGCTCACGCCCACATCAAGGAAACGAATGCCTTGATTCGAAAGTTCCTGCGCTCGCTTTACTGAGTCTTTATAGAAAGTATTACCACCATCAATAACAATGTCTTCCTTCGCTAGTTTCGGCGTAATTTCTTTTAACACTTCGTCCACCACTTGATGTGGCACCATCAGCCAAATAATACGAGGTGAACGCAGCTGATCTACGACCTCACTGGCAGAGCCAGCTGCCTTGGCACCAATTGCCGCAACTCGCTCGCGAGCTTTTTTATCTGGATCGTGGGCCACTACTTCCCATTCATGCTCTAGCAAACGCTCCACCATACTGGCACCCATTTTGCCCAAACCAATGTAGCCAATTTGTTTGCGGGCAAATTTGGGCGTAGGTGCTCGCTTGAGTACTTCCTGACGATCAGCGCCTTTGGGATAGGCGATAAGAGGGACGAGGCCGGCCTGCCACGCTCGTACAATTGGATCAGTAAAGCGCCAGCTCGCGGTAATTTCATCGGTACTTACAAACAAGGTTTGATCGCCATTAATAGCATCCAGTAGGAGCTTCACGTACGCATCGAGGAACTCTCCTTCGTCATAGGCTCGGTGGTAATCAAATGAAAAGTCCTTCTGCTCCAGCTTCATTTCCGTCCCTGGTTTTTTTACCCAGAACGACGTGAATATTCCTTCATCCGGCTGCACTCGGTACCGTAATTCATTTTTGTAATGCTGCCCCGGTGGGCATAGACACGGCGTGTGATGGCGGAAGTTTACAAAGATTTCAAATTTAGACTCATTCAATGCTTTCCCGTGTTCAAGAAAAATGGGAACGCCGTGCCACTTCGGAAGATTGACATGCGTTTGAATGTGAAAAAATGTTTCGGTTTGTGACGCCGAATCAATTTTCTCAGTCTCCTTATACCCTTCATACTGTCCACGTACTGTCCGTTCAATAATATCCTGCTCATCCATCACTTCGAGTGCTTCGAGGACACGTGTTCGTTCCCGTCGAATTGAATCCGCATCAAACTGTCCTGGATTATCCATGAGAAACAGCGCCAAAAGCTGGAGCATGTGATTTTGCCCCACATCTCGTAGTGCCCCTACCCCATCGTAAAAACTACCCCGGCCTTCTAAGTCACTTTCTTCTGGAAAATGCACGTGGACAGATTCTATTGATCGACTATCCCAGGATGGCTGTAAAAATGTATTGGAGAAGCGGAAAGCTAAAATATTGCGGGCAGTTTCCTTGCCTAAGTAGTGGTCAATACGAAAGATCTGCTCTTCTCGAAACAGTTTTCCGAGCAGGAGATCAAGTTCTTGAGCCGTTGTGAGATCTTTGCCAAATGGTTTTTCAACAATAACGCGCGTCCAACCTTCGTCAGGACCACATGGTTCGGTTAAGCCCGAGGCATCCAAGTTTTGAAAAATTGTTTGGTAATACTGAGGCGGGACTGCTAAGTGAAATAACTTATTAGCACAGGTATGCCACTCTTTGTCTTGCTTCCCCAGCAACTTCGCTAAATCCTTATATCCAGTCGGGTCCTCAAATAATCCAGAGCGATAATAGAAGAGCTGTGCAAATTCTTTTGAACCAGTAATTTCTGCCACATATGTCTGAAATTCAGCATCAGTGCGAGCACTGCGAGAGAACCCAACTACCTGGAAAAGAGCTGGTAGGAGCTTCTTTTTATACAGCGCAAAAAGGGCTGGGATAAGCTTGCGGCGGGCTAAATCGCCCGTTGCGCCGAACATAATATAAACCGTGGGCAGTTGAGATTTAGTGTCTTGGCTCATTGCGCCAGTATATACCATCTCCTTGCTACCCACGGCAATATTTACGCCACCATTGCGAGTTTTTTCATGCCAGCTTCTGTCTCAGAATCATGAGCTTCCACCGCTCCGTTACGCCGCATCAATTCAGCGATCCAGGGGGACTCAGATGACTGCGTATGAACCGCAAGCATCGTATACCCCTTCTTGATACCTTGCAGTGAAGCAAACGCATCCTTGAGACTGATTCCCTCTCGAACCATTTGAATTACGATATCTGTTCCTACTGTCCGAATTCCCCCCCGACGCAAAGAGTCCTCTAGAAACCCCGATACAGAAAGAGGTTTGACGGGATTACTCTGCGGCGCTTCGCCAGCAGTTGCGACTGCAATATCTTTTCGAGTGATTCCAAAGCGCGCCATTTGATTTGACGCTTCCATGGTGTTTCTACTGTTAGGAAACAATCCGATTGCAAGTGCCATCTGTCCTCACCTCCCCTCTCTCTATACATGTTTTCAGTCTCTGACATTGAGACAGTATCGCAATAAGGAAGTGTCAGAGTGGTTAACACCTTATTACAAAAGAAAGGAGCCCGACAGTTGTTTCTCGTCTGAAGACGAAATAAACTGTCGGGCTGAAACGCAACGTGCAACTGGATAATCTCCAGTCGGGAAGACCTTAGCCTCCCCCAACGCCATTCAGATTCAGACTTTTGAAAGTCTTCATCGTGAGGCACCTCCTCATGTGACTGTCTCTCACAGCTCGCTCGGCATGGTGCCAATTGAGCAGAAGTATCTTGGCCACTGGGGTCATGTCCTATACCCTTTTAGAAGAAATCCTGAAAAATCGGGAGGGCTTCTTAGCGGCCTCGACGACAGCGTAAGCACATTCGCACTCGTTGTTTGGCCACGCTATGGGCTTACTGGGGACAACCGAACCTTATCGTCGAAACGTTATCGGGATTCTTCCTTTAGCCCCTGATAAGCTTCACAATAGGGCCAGCAGTATGTCCTTACTTGTTAGAGTAAGAGTCAGAAAATACCTGTCAAGATTATTAACACGAGTTACTTTAGTGACTCCCAAACAGCATCAAAAAGTTCCGTCATCATTTGGGCAACTGATTCACTTTCAATAATCACTCCACCGACATTGTCGCTGAATGTTCCAATCCCAACTTTTCCTGGGAACACGGTAAAGCCACTTGTGCTTGTATATCGCTTAGGGTTAATGAAACGTCGCTCTACTAATTGTTTAGCGGCATTTTCAAGAGTAACCTTTTTTAATTCAGGAGATGTAGTAGTAAAAATTGTGCGTGATTTAATGGATTTGGCCCGTCGAGGTTTTACATATAAAAACTCTTCGTCTCCTAACTGCTTGCGCATGGGATCAAAGGGGGATAAATTGCGCCATACATCGCCTGGCTTACTCGACATAGTCATTTCAGTCCGAATGGCTTTCAAGCCTTCAACACCACTGTAATATTTTACGAGTGGACGATCGTCGGAAGACTGCACGAAAGCCATTAATTTCGGCAGAAGATTTTCAAGTCGGTCTTCGCTTTCCTGAAATTCCTTTTCTCGACGCTCTAGTAATATCTTGAGTTGATGGGGGTTATCAGCGACAAACAAAATCTTCCCCGCTTCCTCGTATTTTGTGATGAGGCCTTGTTTGGCCAGGGACTCAAGCACGAGATATGTCGTCGCACGGGCTACCTGCGCTCTTCGAGAAATTCTCAGGACTGTGCTTGGGCCCAGCCCCAAAGCAGCCATGTAGACCGCTGCTTCTTTATCCGAAAGACCAAGGCTTTTGAGATCAGCCGCAAATGACATGTAGGGCACGCCCTTATAGTGGCAAAGGTCTTCTTTTCCGGCAAGTTTTCATCTTTACGTAGGCCTAATTTACTACGAGTTCATAGTATCAACATACTAAGTCGTAGAACCGACAAGAAGATAACAACCCCACCAAAGCCTTTGCAAATACGCTTTAGAGTGGTACCTTTTCCTGTGGTTCCAAGAGACTTGACTGTACTTTCCAACCTCATTTGTTTCCTTACCTCTGGAGGGGAGCATGTGGTGTAAACAAAGACACTCTGTTGTTGTAGCAGATCCTAATGAACAGTCCCTCAACACAATAAAGGAGGCACTTATCAAGGTAAAGATTAACGTTTTGTCGGAATGCAAAGATGGCACTGATCTACTAGAAACGTGCATGCGTCTACGACGAAAGAGCCAACTTCCCGATTTGATTCTCGCTGATTTGCACTTACCCCCTACCACTTGTTCAGACGTCGCTGTCCAGCTCGCGGATAACAATATTCATCTTCCCGTTCTATCTTTCACTGGAAACGTATCTGAAGATACAGCACAAACAGTTAATAAGGGTCCCAATTCCATGGGCATACTGATTAAACCCATTGGAGCTCACCAGCTTATGTGTGCTATCCAGTGGGCAATCGCTCGTTACCCATATATAGAAGAAAGCGCCCGGAAACTGCAAGAAAGAATAACAATCGAGCAAGGAAAAGATGCACTTATGGAATTAATTGGGTGCACTGGAGCAGAAGCTATGCGAACTATGCGAAGACAATCCCAAAACTCCACGGGATATGGTCGCCACAAGAAGAATCTTAAACTATTTCAAGTCGCGGAAATCGTGCTCGAGACTCACAAGATGATTAGTGAATTGTAACCGGTAAGGTACGGCTAACTCGAGGAATCTGGTGGCTCCCTAAAATCATAGCGGAGCCTTTTATTACTACTAGCTACCTCAATTCAAATGTAACCGACACATTAACTGTCGTTTCATTCTCACCAACTGGAACTTTTAATGCCGCATCTCCTCCCCGACCTTCAGCTTGCAGCGTGTCATACAGAGGAACTGGGTAACCACCACCAGACGAAGCTTGGTATCTTTTTACAGATCCGAGTGAAGTCCCCAGTGCATCAGCTAAGCGTTCAGCCTTCTCTCGGGCGTCTTGAATTGCTTCTTCTTCAGCTTGAGCTTTAATGTCTGAGTCTTCATCGATTTCAAACGAAACTCCACCGACTTGATTCGCTCCAGCGGCAGTAGTTTGGGATATGACGTCACCAATCTTCTCTAAATCCCGAACTGTCACAATGACATTTTCTGAAGCGGTATATCCTCGCAATGTCTGTCGACCATCAGGAGTGAAGTCGTACTGAGGATTGAGCGAAAAATTGGTGGTGCGAATATCTTTTTCCTCAATGCCAACTTTTTCTAAAGCATCCACCACTTGATCAAATTTGGTTGTTAGGTCTTCCAGGGCGGCTTGCGCCGTTGAACGAGGTTCCGTTTGCGTCCCTACTGTTATTTTTGCAATGTCTGGGCGGGTTGAAATAGTGGATTCGCCAGCTACGGTAATTTCTCGATCAGCCTCGAGAGCTTGCTGTTCTCTATTCGGAGATGAAACAACATACTGACCGGCTAGATAAAATAGTCCGGCAACGATCACGGCGCTAATAACATTATTCATATCTGTAAAACGGAATTTTATTGAAGCAGCCCAATCACTAATCCCATAACCAGCATTGTCACCAACTGATTAGCGACGTGCAGAATCGTGAGCGTTGTGTTGCGCTGTTCGAACAAGGCATGAATGACAATAGTTGTCATGGAAATTCCAAGCCATAGCCAAAATGCAGTACTAAGTGCTGCTACGACCGGTGTATATCCAAAGAAAGCCTGCGAAAGCTGCGTGACGTGAGCTAACACATAGGCAGCAATAATGGCGAGGAGAAAAGCTCCTGTCAGTGCTTTGGTAGCACCTTTTTTCATTTGCGCATCAGTTAGCTTAACTTGCTTCTGCCAGATTGTGCCAAATACTGGTTTGGCATACCAGATACTTCCTACCACCATACTAGATACAGCGGCAGCTAACACTGAAAACCAATTAACTTCGATTGTCATATTGTTTTACGTTTAAGGATCAATGTACTTTAATTGTCGCATGGCCCCCCGAGGCGTCAAGCTGCCGACGAGCAAGCCACCAGACAGCGATTGAAGTACTAATAGGAACTGCCGCCATAAGTGCAATACTGCCTACCAAAGTACGAACAATTTCCTCTGAGATCATCTCTGTATTTACTACCACCCACCACGGTCGCTGGTACACAGTAAAAAGGAGAAGGGCAGGAAATGAAGCGCCCACGTAAGCCAAAGCAAGCGTATTAACAAGGGAAGTTATATGTTCTTTTCCCACTGAAGTACCTCGCTTAAATAATTCTCGACGAGAAAGACGTGGATTTGCTCGCCAAATCTCATACACCGCAGCCGTCTGAGCAGTCGTAATATCATCAAGAACACCCAACGCACCAATAATAATGCCGCCGAGGAGTAGTCCTTTTAGATTTACAAATGCTATCGGGGAAGTTTGGAGGTGAAACGCCTCTTCCGATCCCGATCCGGTTAAGCTTGTCCACTGGACAAATAACTGCGCTAGTCCAATTGCTAATACAACAGTGATAAGAGTACTTGTTACTGCTATAGTCGTACGCTGGTTAAATCCATGGGCTAAGTAAATAGATACAAATGTAATCATAAGCGCCCCGATCAGACTGGCAACGAGTGGATTTCCTCCAGCCATTATTCGCGGCACCACGTAGAGAGCTAAGACCAGTACGCTTACTCCCAATCCAACCAGAGATGTCAGTCCTCGCCATCCGGCAAACGCAATTGCCAGTGCCGCGAACAAGAGAAGAATTCCTCCTAGTGCTGGCAGTCGGTAGCGATCAAAGATGTAAGTCGTGTTATTCGGCGTAAGGAGAACAACTCGCTGTCCGATTGCTACTTTCTGCTCTTCCATTAACGAATCATATTCCAGTGTTTTTTCTTGCTCTGTTTCTGGTCCGGTAAGAACTTTTACTTTTATCGTTTGAACAAACGGTCGAGTGCCACCTAGCCCAAAATCTTCTTGATGCTCTTCTATAATTTCAATAACCTCTCCTCGATAAAACTCTTCCGGTTCAATCATCGGCGGTGTTACTGATTCCTCAGGGACAACTTTAAACTCCGAGGAATTATCTTGTGCATGGACTGACGATGGCACCACAGCCAGTAACAACAGGTACAAAAGAAACTTTTTCGTATCAGTCATCATGCGCAGTTGTTACAAATCCCAGAAAATTCTAAACGATGATCGTTAACTATGGTAAATGATGCCACTCGTGGCCGAGGAGATTCACAACACGTCTCAACATCTTCAACGTACCCACATCGTTCACAAATAAGATGATGATGATGCGGAAGATTTGCGATCTCATAACTCACAATGCCAGATTTGAGCGTGATTGCTTTTACCAATCCACAAGTTGTCAGCGAGGAAAGAGCCCGATATACCGTTGCCTGGTCAGGAGCCGACGCTTTCAGAAGTCGTAAAACCGACCTAACCTCCAGGGGCTTGGAGTGGTTTTGCAAGAGAGTGAGTATAACTAAACGAGCGGGTGTTATCCGCAACCCGACCTTTCTCAACTGCTCCTTAAATTCTTCTATCGAGTTATTCACATACTCATACTTGCAAGTAACTCGCATATATGCAACTCTTTATCTAATGCAAATAATTCGCATATATTAAAATGCATTTCCCATTATGTACGCCTCTTAAATCGCTTGAAGAATATTATTACTTTTAATACTTAAATAGATCAGAATAATTCATATGATTGTATCTCCACAAAAGTATTTGTTCATTATCACTACCGTTGTAGTCCTCCTTTTAGCAGCCGGTATTATTACGCTAGTTGCCAGACAATCTGTAGAGCAGCCACCTTCTCGACTCACAATTGCTACCACTATTTTCCCTCTGGCTGATATTGCTCGTAACATCGCTGGAGAAGACGTGTATGTTATTCAGCTCCTTCCCCCTGGCGCTTCTCCCCATTCTTACAATTTGTCGCCTCAACAACTGACCGATATTAACAACGCTAAAGTACTCTTTGTCATCGGTCACAAGCTTGATGCGTGGGCAGCTGACGCCATTACCCGAGCTACAGAAGTACCAATTGTTACCGTGGATGAAGGTATAAAGCTCCGTGAATTTGAAGCGGAAGATGAGCATCATGAGGGTGAAGAAGGAGACGAACACGAGGAGACTGGAACCGATCCTCATTATTGGTTAACAATTCCGAATGGACAACAAATCGCAACTACTATTGCCCAAACCCTGCAGGAGATTGACCCTATAAACAGTGAGGTATACGCCAGCAATTTAATTGCTTACACCGAAGAACTTGCCACGGTAGAAAAAGAACTTCAGCTGCAAGCACGTAGCGCTAAACACACTGAGTTTATTGCTGTGCATAATGCCTGGTCATACTTAGCTCAACAGTATGGTTTTGAGCTTGCGGCTGCGTATGAGCCAGTTGCAGGTAAAGAACCATCAATATCCGACATACAGCGGCTCCAAAAACTTGTGTCTGAGCATAATATTGGTGCGTTTTACAATGAACCAGCTGAACATTCGATCGGTGCTACTCGGTTCTTTCAAGATAACTTAGGTCTTTCTGTGAAAACACTTGATGACATTGGCGGCATTCCTCCTCGAGATACATACATAAATCTCATGCGTGAAAATATCAGAGCTTTATCTGAGTAGAATATCGAAGCTGTGGAAACATTTCCTATGTTAAGTGATTTTTACCGGCTACACTAAAGAAAGATATGCATTGGGAGGGGGTGATTGTATGAACAAGCAACTCATGAAGAGCATGAGCTTTATTGCTATCGTTTTAGTGCTTGGCATCAGCGCTACCTACGCTGCCTTCACCTCTACTCCTGTAACTATCGCTAACAACACCTTAGCTACTGGAACAGCAGAGTTGAAGCTTTGTAATAGTGCGGGTGATGGATGGAAAACAACAATCACTCCAAGCATGACACTAAACAATCTTGTTCCCGGAGATACTGATGAGGAATTAACACTGGGACAAGATCTGTACGTCGGAAACGACAGCGGTACGCTCGACAATAATAACGACACAACCAACTGTAATACATACGCACCTGGGGTAACGCCTGGGAGTTCTGATGTGACCATGACCTTACTGCCAACATTTGTAGCTGCACCCGTGTGCAGTGCCCCTGGGTTAGAAAACGACCTTTCTCTCAACATAAAAGTTGGAGCAGAGGAGAGCGGAAATATACCACTCGCAGATTGGTTCACAAACACCACTACTGTTGGATCTCTTACCCCAGATCAACACGCAGAAGTTACTGTGTTTGCTAGTCTTTCAAGCGACGCGGAGGATCAAGGAGCAACATGTACATTTGATATTCAGTTCGTCGGAACATCTGAGTCAGGACCTGGAGGAGATCCAGGAGGATTAGTTGAAGGTTAATACGTTTCTTGGAAGCTCAAACCTGTAGTTGAGCTTCCGCTGAAGCTTGTTATGACTATGAATAAAACAATTACCTATATATTCAGAATCCTAACCATAAGTTTTTTTATACTCGTGGTCGGAATTCTTATGGCTGCTCGCTTCTCTATCCCCGGTGGTTTTCGTCTGTATTCTGTCTTAAGCGGTAGCATGGAGCCAACCGTTGCCGTGGGATCGTTAGTTATTGCACAAACCCCTCGTGATATATCTGCAGTCTCTGTCGGAAACATTATTACGTTTGCTCCAGCCGGATCGACACAAACAGCTACTACTCATCGAATCGTGGATACAAAAACAGATAGTGGAAAAAAATATTTCATTACTAAAGGTGATGCAAACGATATTCGAGATGTCCGTCCCGTAGCCATCGAGGATATTCAGGGTGTGCACACCTATCACATCCCCTTTCTTGGTCGAGCACTGGAATATTTGAAAACACCCATCGGTGTAAGTATCTTTGTTCTTGTACCACTACTCCTTCTCATTGCTGACGAACTCGCGAAAATACTGCGAACAGTAAAAACAACAGTGGTTAGTACGTCCCCATTATCTGAAATGCCTCTATTGAAACCATCCTCCATTCTTAAGCTGCCTTTTCTTGACTCCATTCTTCATCCTCGAGCACTCCCTAAAGAGCGGAGGCAATACAAAGTAAAAATTACATCGGTTGGAATATATATCCTTTTCTTTATTGGCATTACGAGTGTGGTATCAACTCAGGCCGCCTTCAAATCAAACGCTATTTTCATCAACGGCAACACACTTGCTACGGCTGCTGTTTTTCCCACCCCTTCTCCAACCCCGACAATCACCCCAACTCCTACTCCCACCCCTATACCTACTCCTAGCCCTGCGCCGTGCGACGATGTAAACGTAACTATTGAAGAATCTAATGAAAATACCGGGGAGGGATCAACAAATACTAATACCGTAGATGTTACTAATGATTGTGATATCGATATCACCAACGACACCGAAGTCACAAACGACATCGATGTTGATGTCATTACGGGCGGAAACGAATCAAATAATAATACCGAAGCAGGAAATCAAACTTCCGGTGATGTTATCATTAACATCGGAATCCAGAATTCTCTTTAGTCGTTTTCGTCAGTTTGCACGTCCACACGCAATCGATTAATAAGACGATCCAGATCAGCGAGCGCATCAGCACTCTTAGCCCGCAGCTGATCTTCTAAGACATCAAACTCTACTTCTACCTCTGCCCATTCTTGTTGCGCTTCAACTGATGCATTTCGGTACGCCTCCGCTAATTCACTGCGCGCTTCTTGAGCTTCTTGCAAGGCGTTTTCATATCCTTCTTTAGTTGCAACTTGGGCGCGTATCGCCGCCAACTTTGTTTCCGCTTGTGCTCGGGCTGCCAGCAAGGCTGCATCCTTCGTCGTTTCTTCAATCTGTGTCCCTGCTTCTTCATCAAAATCGGTATCTTCTCCCACGGGACGATTCCATATCATGACGGCAAGTACGAGAGCAGCAAGTGCTACGACCAGAGCTATCCAGGCGATACTATTACTTTGCATATTAGTATCCATATCGGTCACCTCCTTGATGAAATTTTAACCCGACGCCATCCTTCCCAACCGAGTAACAGTGAGATGAGTAATACTACTCCACCGGTTATAAAAGCAGGGCGAATATATGCTTCTGCTTCAGATAAGGAGAAGAAAACACCCGCAGTAAATGCCAACATAGCTGAACCCGCCACAAACAATGCGCCAATTAAAAGCGCAATTCCAATAATCATACGCCGCACGTGTTCCTTAGCGGTAAAGCCTTCGGTTAATACTCGCGAGATACCGTAATACAGCCCTGCTTTAGCGAGTACTCGCAAGGCTACAGGCAACACCATAGATTATTTTTTCCCTCGACTCGAGAAGAGCATGGCCAGTGCCGCTGCTGCCACTGCTGAAACAGCAACAGTTGTCCACACATTTTTATGGGCCCACTCGTCCGCTTCTTCCCACTTCTTAACCGCGCTTTGACTTAATTCTTTTGTCTTCTCTCCAACGGCTGCTCCCTCTTCTCCGGCCAGTGACATCACACTATCTGCTAAACGCTGCGCATCCTTTTTTACCTGATCAAGCTTTGATGGCTGCCACATAGAATAAAGTACTTAAGAATAACATCCCTCTACCTCACCATTACAAATAAATGGCTATATGCAAGAGAAATCTTGTCAGGAAAGCTGACACAACAAAAGCAGAAATGCTTGTCAAGACAGCCCAGAGGGGTACGGTGGTATTGTGGCTTCATATAGAATAAAAGGAGGTGACGTACTGTATGTCTGATATCGTATGGTTTCTGATCGTTGGTCTCATCGCTGGATGGCTTGCTGGCCTCATTATGAAAGGGCGTGGCTTCGGTGTTATTGGTGATATTATTGTTGGAATTGTCGGAGCGTTAATTGGAGGTTTTGTTTTCGGAGCATTGGGAATTGGTGCCGGCGGAATCTTAGGTAGTATCCTCGTGGCTACTATTGGTGCAGTTATTCTTCTCTTCATCGCCAGCTTATTCAATCGCAGTGGTGGACCAGCTCACATTTAATTCATTCAATCTTCCAAGGAGGTGATCTATATGGCAGAGCAAGTAAATGTTACAGATGGCGGAGGTGACGGTGGGGGTGGCTTCGGTAGTGGTATGGCCATTGGACTCGTCATTGTCGTGGTTGTTATCGTGCTACTCCTCATGTTTGGCTTTAATCGCGGTGGTGGCACCAACACTCCACCAGACACAGAAAGTGGCGACGGATTGGACGTGCCTTCAGAGGTTGATGTGAACGTAAACGGTGGAGGCGCACCAGCTGCGGAATAATCCAGTAGAAACGCAAAAACCGCCCGTACGCAACGGGCGGTTTTTTGTACCTCTGTTATTTAAGAAGTTGCCAACCGCCAATAAAAGGTAGGGGCTTCATATTGCCATTAGCTGCATTAATAACTCCCATGATCATGAAGATCAGGCCAACGATGATGAGTAGTGGAGAGATGATCCAGCCCAAGATAGGGATAATGAGGATTACCTGACTTACTGCCCAGAGAATTAAGAGGTTTAGTTGCTGGTTAGCATGAAATTTCGCAAATGTATTATTCTTTGCCTCAGATAACAGAGGGATAAAGAAAAGGATTGGAATAATGTAACCGACAATCGCCAATGTTTTGTGAGACGAATTATCATTAGAATTTGTTGACGGTCCTTGTGAAGGCATCTCGGGTGGCTTCGGACCAGGCGTGTTGTTTTCCATAGAGTATATAAATAAAAATTAAGCTTCTGGGAAAACCCTAGCATTATCTTGCTCTCTTGCCAAGTATATCCTCTTTACTGCGTCAGTATCTTGGTGAGAAGTTCGAAATTTCCTAGTCGGCTTAGTGTTTGTGTAAAGACAAGTACACCAAGGACAATGAGTAACACACCAAATAGTTTGTTAATTACTACTGCTACCTTCGCGTACCGATTAATAAGTCGGCTGGCTGGCTCAGTGAAAAGACCAACCGCAGTAAATGGCAAACCAAATCCAATTGAATACGTCATAAGTAATGTAAACGCTAAGCCCGGTTGCGTAGTAGCCAGCCCCAGGATAGCCCCCAGTACCGCTCCAACGCAGGGCGTCCAACCAGCGGCGAAAGCTGCACCAAAAACCGCCGAGGTAGCATAGCGCGAAGCAAATGGTGAACGCACTTGGATTCGATGGTCACCACTTAGCCAAGGAATTTTTATAAGTTCCAGCAGATAAAGGCCGAAGAACATTATGATGACTCCACCAATTCGAGATAGCCATATTTGAGCATCATAGGCCACTCGAGAAAGGAGGGTATTCAGCAGAACGCCTATCAGGGCAAACACTAATCCAAATCCAATGACGAAAAATATACTATTCAAAAAAGTTTCTCTTCGACTACTTCCACTTCCCGTTGAAGTACCAGCTAAATAGACGAGGTAACCCGGAATGATGGGTAAAACACACGGCGAGAGAAATGATACGACTCCGGCTACAAACGCGACGGTTATAGGAATAGCGGTCACAGTCTATTTTATAACGCCTTTTGAATCTCGCTCAGATAGCGGTCCTTCTCCCACGTTTCCGGCGATTTAAGTATTTGTTGCTGACTACGCACAAAGACTTTCGTGTGTTGGTACGCCACGCCATGTTCTCGCGCAAGCTCTTCCTCAAACTCATCTGTCTCATTGTCATTAAAGTTCACGCGAAACCCTACCACTTGATCACTTATTAGTTCATTAAACGCAGTTTCAGTTTTCGGAAATTCAGCTCGGCAAATCGGGCACCAATTAGCGTAGAAGTAAAGAACGATCAGCTTATTAGAAGCAACGGCCGCATCAAAATCTGACTTGGTGAAATCAAGCAGCGGAGCGGAAGTGCCTGCTAATACCGCACCTTGGAACGCAACACCATTAGTGGTAGGCAAAACATCGTCGACTACTACCGGGGCAACAGATTGATTTAGCATTGCAGTATCACTTGGTATTACTACTTCTTCAGTTGTTTCCGATGAATTGAAGAAAAAATAGACGGCAAGCACTCCAACAACCAGTACCACTGTCACGACACCAATGATCCCGGCTGATCTTCTCTGGGGGTAGTAGCTGGACATACTGTAACTTCAAGATAATTTACAAGGACCCTAGCGTCTAGCAACAGCATTTGAAACAGCAATCGCTTGAGCATCACGCTCGACCAGCCACATGACAATGACCAAAATCACTGCTCCAAGCCATTGAGTTACAGTCAGTCTGTCTCCCAAAAAAAGATGCCCTGTAATAGCGGCTGACAGTGGCCAGGTAAGCTCAAGCAGAGTGGAACGCGAAGCTGGAATTCTTTTCAGACCAAAATAGTAAATGGTCAGCGCTACTAATCCCGTAGAAAACGTGATAGTAATAATCGTCCACCATTGTGGTGCAGAAAGCGCAAAGAAGGATCCTTGTTGACCAAGCACTAACACAAATAGAAGCGCAAATATTGGAGTGAGTCCGAAGCGAATCGCTGTAATATGTAAGAATGAAGTGTTTTCCAAAGCGTATTTCGAGAAAGCAGTTGAGGCGCCCCAACTAGCAGCGGCACCTAGCGCCATAAGAGCAGCCACTACCATCCCACTGGCGGCGCTGGCTACTTTTAGATCCGGGAAAGAAATAAAGTAGGCAGCCACCAAGGCTACGGCTGCCAAGCGGATAAACCGTCGGTTAATTGGTTCCCGCAGTAATATTGCAGCCGCAACTATAGCAAAAAGCGGTTGTAACTGCTGCAGTAACACCACAACGGAAAATGAAATAAACTGAATCTTTCCAAGAGCCGCTGTATACAAAACGGTACCGAGTGCTCCTGATAAGAAAGATACAAGGGCGATTGCTTTCCACTGGTTTTTACGAATACTCCGGAACTTTTGAAGCGTAAATATAATAATTGGAAGCAGAACGACAAACCCAAACACGTGTTCCCAAAATACCACTACCGCTGGTGGCAGTGAGTAGAGCGATTGGCGAAGAAATCCATCAAGGCTCCATAAGAGTGAAGCAACTATAACGGCGACTGCGCCGATAAGCGTATTGTTCATAATCTCCTTTCTGTGCTTTCGCACTCCCTATCTTGCGATAAGATCCCGACTATACGGTCGGCTCATGATTCCCACATGATCATCTCTACCTGGGGTAGAGTCGACGGCTATACGTCCGATTGGCGAATTTCACGCCACCCTGGAGGGTATTAAATTGTTAGTAAACTTACTGTAGCAGAATTTTTTATTTTCTGTCGACCTTTGACTACTGGCTGCTCGCTGCCTACAGTAGCTCCATGCCTACCTCGTGTGGGAAGCTGAGAACGTAATCCGACATTTAGAATCTACCCTGCGTTTCCCTGCTCCTAAGCCCAGAAGAGAGCGTATAATAGCGCAGCGAGACAAATTAGGCCGAATAGTCCACTCCCGCCCCGCCGCGATTGACAAACCTACTTTGCAAACAAAATAATCCCCTTAGCTGAGCTGAAATAAAAAGAGGCTTTGGACTCGTTCACGAAGACTTATTGTCTCGTTACTTAAATCCAAAGCCTTTGGAAGTTACAACTGCATCGCTGTCAGACAGGCTTATCAATGAGCAAGAACCGGGTATCAGCCTGCCAGTGTCCGGTACCGGCGACCAGCTCGACGAGTGGGCGGCTTCCTGCTTCGTCTGCTTTCAGACAAGGGTAGTGAATACGACTCTGCAGCGAAACCCACGAACCGTGGCAGACGACCGGGAACGGATAGAGTCCGTAGCGCTCAACATGAGCCTTGAGAGTGAGCAGGTCGCCGATGAGTGCGTTGTCGCGGCCTGGCATACTCATAATTGCCAGACTCACGGTAACATCGCTTGCCTCTTCACCAAGGCACATGAGATATGTTCGCCGTCTCTTGATGTCAGACAGGTCGAAGTGCTCGATGATGCGTCGGTCAATCCCGTTGCGTTCAGAGGCCTCGTTTCGCACACTCGCGTCTCGTGCGAGATCAACGATCAACTCTTCCAAAACGACGGTCATGGCTGCTAACCCTCCTTTATCGGGGAAAACTGCGTTTATTTGAATGAACCATCCTACAAGGCACCCATAACCATACCCAAAACGGCCAAATTTACAACCCCCGGGCTTGCTAAATACTACTCGGCGGCCATATAATCCGAGGTTCTTGTTCCCTTACAACCCAAACAACAAAAAGAGGTGCCTGCATGAAGGCCATTGTAAAATGGTTCCGAACGTTGGGTGCGGGCCTGTATATAACCGTACTCAGCATGTGGATGCGAATCCGCCGAACCTTTGAAACGCCTGATCTCAAGAGCGTCAGTGCTCACCCCCGTCTGCACGTCTACGGCACGTTCAACCTGTGGCGGGAGTATTGCAACGTCAGCTGGCGGAAAGCCAAACGACTGCGCTCCTTCGAAATCTTCGCGCTCATTATCTACCACGTCCGCCTCATTGACGATTACGTCGACGAGCAGCTGCGACCACAGGGAATCCCGGTTGATAGCAAGAGTCTCAAGGCGGGATCGAGACAGCTCGTCCAGCTCATCCGAAGGAAGATCGCGGAGCTGCCGGTTACGGATGAAATCAAAAGAGAACTGGTGAGAACATTCCAGGACTACCGGCGAAGAGTAGCCGATGCCTTCGTCGTGGAAGGACATGCCGGACATGATGCGCCGCTCGAAGCTGTTCTGCAGCAACGATGGGATATAACCGCCCTGGTGTATATCACCATCATTCGCACACTGAACCTGATCCATGGCATTGATCCGACAACGGCGCGTAATATCGAAAACATCTTTGCTAATTGGAGCATTACCTTGCAGGTGAGCGATGATATTCTGGACTTCGACGCTGACGTGGACAGCATCCAAAATATCGCGGTCTCCATCGCCCGCAAGCATCCCGATGAAATGTCTCGCTGGCTCTCTCGAAAACGGGTGACGCTCCGGTGGGCTAGACACCATGTCCCATCGATCCTCCAAGACGTTAATCAGGTGTGGCAGCACTATGCGGATAAGATGCTCAGTATTGACCATGACCATACCGTGGTGAGAGTCATGATAATTATCTCGGCTGTCATTAAAAGAGCCGTCTTGTCGCACTTCCCCGGCCATTTGTACAAACTGTAGCTGTACCCGCAACCTTCCTTCACCGGAAGGTTCTTTTTTACGAAAAGTTAATTATTGTTGCTATCATTACACTCAGCAGAGCAACAATGACGCCGCCAAGCACTTGCCTAAGATTGTGACTCTTCATTGTTATTCGCAGCCAACCCGTAAAGACAATCAGCGGAGCAAGAAAGAGAGCCTGACTGCCAATAAGTATCGAGAGTAAAACCACAAACTGCGCTACGCCGGCCGTGTGGACGCTGACTTTCCACCAGACAGTCACCAGACTTAATATGAGAGCCAGAACAAAGTAGTGGGTAGCAAGTGTTCTAAAGATTTCAGGAGCGTCAAAGAGTATCGTTATCAAGAGATAGAACCCATAGACGCAAGTGATAATAAAAAATGGAAACACCCGTTCCTTTCGCTCCGTAATATCAGCGTTGGAGATTCGTTTAGTCTTGTAAACAAACGCCCCGTACAGCAGGGGAAATAATGACAAATGAAGTAAGGTAATAATGATCCAGGGCAAATCATGCGACGGCAATACGCCAGGCTGGATAAGTATAATTATGAGAGCAACTACTAAAACAGGAACCTGCAAGAGCAGTGCAGCGATTTGAAAAAAAGTATTCATTCAGCGATAAGAGTTATCATACCCAAAACAAAAGCCAATGCCTGAGTTTTTCCAACAGCGTGCTAATCCAACTTTTTTTGGTTATTCCTGGTCGGAATATTTTAGTCGTATCAATAAAATCATCTTTCATTACTTTTAGTGTAATACCTTTATCTCTTTGCTGCCCTGAAAAGCAAAAACTCCCTCAAGGGGAGCCATTGCTGGAGTAGCACTCTTGGTTCACCCGTAAGCCACTCTCGTTTTTAATGAGAGCGGTATCTTTTTATCTACAGGAAAACTAACAATGGCCTGTGTTGTCTTATAACCCACAAGTCTTGTGACGGAGTTAACCCCTGACCCTAGTTCTGAAAACCGAACGAACTTAGTTGATTATTTCTCCTTTGTTGCCATCTATCCTTTGACGCCATTTCTTAAGTTCTTCAGGTGTTTGTTTCGTCCAATCTGTAACCTCTCCAATGATTTTTAATGGTGCTTCGGTGCGATATGAGCGTGTCGGATTGCCTGGGAAGTAGTTGTTGGTAACGTTCGGGTCGTTTTCAAAACTCCCTGTTGGTTCAACGATATATACATGCTCATGCCCATCACTTTTTGCCAACGAAGCAGCTAATCCTGCTCCATGAGCAAGGGCTGTGAAGTAAATGTGCTTCATTTTAAATTCAGATTTATAATTAGACCCACTTCCAACAGTTAGCAAGTCACCAATCTGTAAATCTGCTTTCGTCCCATGATAAAACGGTCCTTTGTCAGAAGGCTTATCGTCACACGAAGCTGCCAACTCATAATTCTTTTTAGCCTCGTTAGTATCGCCTAAATCCTCATAGCATTTGGCGATGTTTGTATAGAGAGGAGAGAACGCACTTTTTACTGTGTCATCATCTATTTTCAAAGCAAGCTGCAAATCAGTTTCGAGCCACCGTAATTTGTCGGAAACATTTTTTTGATGTCGAGCTACGTAATGAGCTGAAATGAATTTTTCAAAATCATTTGTTGCTTCATTCCAGGCTTGAAAAAACAATGTACTTGCTTCTTCAGGTTTGCCTTTCTTTTCCATAGCTATGCCCTGAAGACAAAGACGGACAATATTATTATTTTGGCTAAATTCCATATTTAGAGCTAATTTCTTCCCAATATAAAACGAAACTTGAATTATCTCTAGTTCGAGTTCCATTGGCTTTCAATGTAGGACATCTTCCGAACTGATAAAAGAGTACAAAAGCCTGAACTGGGAAGAGATTTACCCTGCACCGTCAGTGACGCTGCAGCAGATACGAAGCCTGCTTGATCCGCGTACTGCCACTGCTGGTGTATGCTAAAAGAATGAAAACAAGATCAGTTTGGCTGGTAATCATAGCCATTGTCGCCACATTGGCTGTTGCTGTGACGCTCATGGGAACATTCCGAAACCGTGGTGGCGCGGATGAGGGAAACAATGAAGCGCCTCCGGCAGGCCTTGCCCTGCCCTTCGCGATTGAACACGTCCGGGCGGGCGACGGCAGTGTAAACCCGTTTGGCATCGTTCGGTTCTCTCAAGACCGACCGGAGTACGGGCACGCCGGCATTGACATTCCTCTCGGCGCGAATGCCGCGATCTTCGCGGTAGCGAATGGAGAAATCCTACAGTCGCAGCCGGCGAACGACGGCCGGCCAGGACAGAATGTCACGCTTCACATCACCAATCATGAGCCGAGCGGCGAGGCATGGGTCTTTCTCTACGAACATATCCTACTCGATCCGAACCTTGCAGTAGGCAGCCGCATCCAGGGAGGACAGCGCATCGGACAGACGGCGCTGGAAACAGAGTACAACAATCACTTTCAACTTTCCTACGCCTTCAATAACTTCACGTATACGCGCAGCCACGCCTGCTGGGTTGAGTATTTAGCGCCCGACGCTGCCGCAGACATTCGCGGCTGGTTTGCGGCCTTAAGCGCCCAGCCGATTCTCCGCGACAGCTGGCAGACAGTAGCGCGGGAGGGAAAACACGAGCTGCGCGGACTGCTTGATGCCAGCCGGTTTCCTGACGGTCCGCAACTCTGCTATCCACCGGGGACGGACGTGCGATTGCCAGCAACGCAGTGAGTGCGCGTCGCTCCGATAGTGCTTATGCCAAAGAACATTATACCCATTCTATTGATCGCCACTGCGATCCTGCTCGTTGCCATAGGGACGGTGTTCTTCTTATCGTCAGCGCCTCGGGAGAGTGAACAACACCCGGTCAGGGATACTCCGCAAAATGCTATTGGAGAGCAACGAGGCTTATCGTCTCAAACATCCGCAGACTGTGAACCTGCCGCCGCATTTACCCACCACTTTACCGACCTCACCACGATCGATTCCATCATTCCGCCGGTTTTTCGGAACAGCAAAGGGACAATGCCGACAACGCTCATCAATATCAGAGGGAAAGTTCCTCTGTATATGCCGACTGCAGGGAGACTCACGCAAGGGTCATACCACAACGAACAAGGCGCCCAGTTTTATATGTGGGAAATAGATGTTGGCTGCGGCGTGACCGTTGTGTTTGATCACGTCACCGAACCGGTGGAAAAGATTCGTCAGCTATTTCCTACTTCGCCTAGAAACGACTCTCGCACGGATTTGTTCAAAACTCCTCTGGCAATGGCAGCCGGGGAGCTCATTGGCTACACGACCGGTTCAGTCAACGCCCACAACTGGAACTTCGCGGTGTATGACGCTGCTGAGAAAAACTTTTTGTGGGACACAGGCGCGTTCAATGATCAGCCTAAATACTACACGCAGGTCTGCCCGCTCAAGTACTACCCTGAATCAATGGCGCAAGCGTATGAAAAGTTGTTTCTCCTTTCGCTCCGGGATCTGACAGTTGAGCAAAATCTTTGCCAAGATTAGAAGCCTCCTCAACGGAACCGCCCAAATAAAATCACACTTGGGCTATAATGACCTTAATGTTCGAGTATCTTTTTGCTTTCGTGGTCGGTGGAGCAGTAACGACTAGCATCGTCTATTTTGAAGCCAGCGGGCTACCACTCCTCTCTCGATTGGCCGCACTCTTTCCGGTATTCACGTGGCTCTCGTATCTTTTCATTGGCAGATTAGACGGATCGCAAGCCGTATCGAGGCACGCCTGGTTTGTGCTGATTGGCACGATCGTTGCCTGGCTGCCATACATGGCGGTGATTGCGCTGTTGGCGCCCCGAGTCGGGCCAACCAAAGCGGTACTGGCAGGAATCGTTGTCTTCCTGGTGCTCGCCACACTGTTTGCGTATTTCTACAAAAACTAACATCGACACATCAAAATACTTCCGTAACAAAAAACTCCCGATCTGGGAGCATTTTGCTGGAGTAGCACTCTTGGTACACCCGTGAGCCACTGTTGCTTTTCACCGCACCCTTTACCCCGCTGGGCAAATCCACCGCACTTTAGACGGATGGCGGACTTAGTACACAACACTGTCTAAAGCTTTTGGCTAAAGAATACCAACTCTCACTACTCCAAGCTGATATTACTTACCTCCTCCAATAATCTCAACTAACTTCTCGCGGGCAGTTTTGCCAATCACGATACGGATAGAAGATTTTGCTACGTGGAAACGATCAGCTAGTAACTCAAGCATTTCCGCATTAGCTTTTCCCTTCTCTGGAATAGCACGCACCCACACCTTGTAGTTCCCCTCATCAATTTTCTCAACCTTAGCCTGACTTGAGCCTGGGTGCATCTGAACAATAACTTTCATACACCTTCTTCAACACGTACATTTGACCTGCGCTTGTGAGCAGGCCTTACACTTCGGCATACAGTGCTCACCGCCATGCTCATGATTCTCATCATGAGTCGCTGATTCTACTCCACACATGTCGCATTTGAATCCTTCTGTATCCATGCCACACTTTGAACATTTATCCATACAGATCACCCCCCTCACGAAATGTCCTTTTTCTTGTCGTCAAACTCTTGCTTGCTGATCTCGCCTTTGGCGTAGCGTTCCTTGAGAATATCCAGCGCGGATGTGCCTTTGTGGTGCATCATTCCCTGACCCATCATCATCCACCGCCCCAGAAATACAATGCCTCCAATGATGAGCACCCACCACAGGATCATGAAGATACCGCCGCCGAAGAAGGGCATGCCTGACCCCCATCCATTCCAGTTCATCATATTAAAGCCACCTCCCATCATCATGTTCATCATGGGCATGAAGCCGGTGCCGCTGTTCGGGTAGGCAGCCGCAGGGTCGCAGCCGGAGAGGCGCTTGCCCATGACCACATGCATTTGTTCCTCGCCCTCTTCACCCATCATGTTGATCATCATTTGGTTCATGGCGGCGTGGGAGTCGCCCATCATTTGCCCCATGAAGTATTCGCCGAGGGCAGCAAACTGCTCATCGGAGAGGGTGTCGCACGTAAGTTGCTTGTCTTGAAGTTGTTGCCAGACTTCTTTGCCTTCAGCTTCTTCACGGGTGGTGTGGTCAGCGGCCTGTTGTGCTTGAGCATAGATTGGCAGAGGACCAACCAGGGCAAGTAGACTAACCAAGTAAACAGTGAATATCCTCATACCTCTATCATGCCTCATTTTTCCTGAACCACAAGTTTCAAACGCTCCTCGACAACTATATTTAAAAATCAATCTATAAGGTCAAGAATATAGGTTTTTCCATCGGTAAAAAACTGGTCACCCGAAAAGTTCTTGCCCAAGGTGGGACTGACAAACTGCTGTTCCTGATAGTCACGAACAACGCCCGCCTGTCTCAAATCTTCAAGCAACCGATCCCGTTCCGTATCTATGTCCGGTTGGATTTTATGCGTCACCAACCATTTAATGCTGGTGTCGAAGCTGGCGGTGCCCACATAGACTGTTTTGCCATCGGGTGTTCGCAGATTGGTTTTCCAAAAGCGGGCATGGTGTCGCTCACTCACCACCTTATCGACGGTCGGCTTCTCAAAACCAAAACCGTGAACCTGGCTATTCCAAAACGAAGGCGTCATGGGGGCGGTATTATAGCTTGTCTTCGACAAGGCTGCGTGAGCTATGCTGGTTACGGACGAAACCGTGACAGGGTCTGCCAGATACCACCCGGCCTTTTCAAAAGCCTTCACCAACTGCGTGTCATCAGTGGCAAGCATCATAAAACTCAGCGGCTCCTGAGGATTGCCAGTCAGTGTCTCAGTAAACTTTGGCAATTTGTTCTGTTCAAAGGTGGCTCCCAAACTATTTTCATCAACGATCAGCGGAAATGCTGTTTGCTCGGCAGTTGTAGGTGTGAGTTGAGGGTGATACGACCAGGCATAACCGCCATACGCAATCAGGGCGATCGCCAGGCAGGCGTAGCCCATTATCCAGGCTGGTCTGGTAGTTGAAATAGTTGGAGTAACTCGGCGCGATTTTTGCCACTCCACAATGCTCACACTGATAATCAGCCACAGCAAACCCAGGAGATACCCGCTCAACACATCGCTCAAAAAGTGAACGCCAAGGTACAGGCGGCTGAAGCCAATCGCCGCTATGAGCACCAGTCCGGCAAAAAGGATATTAATCTTGTATGCCCAGCTCTTGGTATTTCGCCATAGGATATAGATGAGAAAGCCGTAAAAAGCGACGGCGATTGTAGCGTGGCCGCTGGGGAACGAATATGAATTTTCAATGTAGACTGGCACTAATCCCTCGGGCCGGGTTCGATGCAGCGATAACTTGCCTATGAACGTCACAATTTGGCTGCCAATAATAGCTAGCCAGAGCGGCAGTACATATTCTCGCTTTCGCCACAGCCACAACACAATCGTAGCCATCAGGGCAAGGACAATAACGATGAGTGATTTGCCGAGCAGAGTAACCCATAGGAAAATACTGACTAGTTCAGGGCTGCGAAAAACATATAGCAGATTGGCCAAGCGGGTATCAATCGCCACAATGGGGTCGGCTGTCAGAAAATCCTCGATGAGACCAAAGAACAGAATGAAAGTGTAGATGAAGGCTGCCAGCAAGAGTGTCAATGGCAGACCGTTAAAGCGTTGCCGTGTTAAGCGGTTCTTGAGAAAACCAAACAGTCGGCGATGCCGGGCTACCAGTTTTTGAATATCGGGAGTATGAACAACTGCCTGCTGAATGGAACGCAACAGGGAAACTATAAATAAAAAAATATGCTTGCCTTTGCGGATGACCAACCACCGCAACGCATAGACAACAATGAGAAATATAAAAACTGATAGAATAAAGAATCCGATTCTGGTCGACCAGGTGGCGATAACCTGCCAGGCTTGGCCGAAGAAGTAGCCTAGGAGTACATACAACACTGCCCAGGCGAAAGCACTCAGGACATTCCAGAAGTAAAAGCGCTTGGCGTCCATTTTGAACATGCCCGCCACAAACGGACTAATGGGACGAATGGGGCCCAGGAAGCGGCCAAAGAAGACACTTTTGGTACCGTGTCTTTTTAAGAACTGCTCGCCTTTTTCTAAATAGGAAAGTTTGAACAGTTTGCTATTAGGACGAAAGAGGTGCGTGCCTTTCTTGCCGAGGTAAAAACTAATGCCGTCACCGAGGATGGCACCAATGGCTGCAAACCAAATCAAATCCCCTATGTCTAAGTAACCCTTGGCTGCTAAAAAACCAGCCAAGACTACCAGGACGGTGCCTGGTATGAATATGCCGACTAAAACGAGTGACTCTAGCAAGGCAACGAGAAGGACAATCCAATAGCCGAGCACTGAAAAATGCTGGAGGGTGGGGAGCAACACATTAATCAATCCTTCAAACATAGTTTTTAGCGTAACACCTTTAGCGGTGGAATAAAGGCGCGGAGTGCTTCACATTCTCACGACTCCCAGTAGGTACACCCGCGCATCGACCTCATCCTAACAGCGGTTCCTCCCAGCCAAAACACGTCTCCTTGCCCTTGAGTTTCTGGAATGCTTTAGCACAAGCCGGGTCAAGTTTTTCATACTCCTTCAGCATCTGCACCGTCTCTTTAATAAACCCTCCCACCGTGCCATCTGAATCATCCACGCCGCCCGTGCATAATTTCTTATCCAGCCGCAGCAGCATGTTCACCAGCAGGCCTGCCGTCTGCTCGCTCACCGGCAACCCGGCCACCATGGCTGACAGGCGATTGCATCCTTCGGACAGCGAATTTTGATAGGCGAACCAGATGCGCGACGGGCCGTCGTACGGCTTGATGTACTGCAGGGCGGCCGTAATGGCTTTCTTTGTTGCTGCCAATTCCTCCTTGCTCAACTCCCCCAGCCGGCCGCTGCATATGGGAGTGCTGATCACGTGTTTGTCTTCTGATGCAAGCGGCTTGCCATCCTGCACTGCATAGATCGCCACTGCCACCATGTGCTTGCACAGCGTATCGTTCTGACCCAGGTAGCAGTCGCAGTGACCTAAATTAAACTGGCGTGCTTCAACAAACACTCGGTATGGCTTGGTGCCTACAACCATTGCTGAATATGAACTTATTTCCTCCTGAAATTGCGTCACCTTGCCGTTTTCGTATAACTCAACTGCTTTTTCAAAAGTTGGCTGGTCTGTGGCAAACCGTATCTTGTCGAGAGTGTATTTAGGCGGCGATATCATGGCTACAAAATTTTCCTCGGCTCATTGCCTTCCGCTGGGCCAATTACGCCTTCGTCTTCCATTAAATCCAACAGACGCGCTGACCGAGCGTACCCGACTCGCAGGCGCCGCTGGAGTAAAGCCGCCGAGGCTTTCCCAGATTCCCTGACAATTCCTACTGCCTGTTTAAACAGCGGCTCACTAGCCGCGGTGCCTTCAGTTGGCTGCGGCAGCTTGAGCACATCCCGGATCTCGCGCATGACTTTGTCGGCAAACCCGTAGATATTCTCATAATCCTTCCAGACCACGCGCGTTATGCTGCGGGCTTGGGCTTCTTCATTCCATTGCGGGGTGGAAGAGATAGCGATAATGTTCTCGACACCAAACTTCTCAAAATCAAGCGCATGGAATGAGCCACCCATCTTGCAATCCCGGTCAAGCAGAACAACATCGTAGGTATGCTTGGCATCAGGGTTAATATACTCCTCAACCATTGAGTACTCAGATAAGACGACAAGGGACATATCCATATTCTGTGCGCTCATCTCCTCTTCCAGTAAGGTCAAATAGTGCGTCAAAGCAGCGACAGTTTGGATATCATCTTCGAGAAGTAAAATTCTGACGGTACGATTAGTCATAGGGAATTATCGATACACTTACTTTTCACTAAATCAGGATTTCTACATACCCTTCTGTTCCGTGCACGCGAATTCGTTGCCCATCTTTTATCAGTTTGGTAGCATTTTCTACTCCGACAACTGCCGGTAAGCCATATTCACGTGCGATCACTGCTCCGTGGGTCATCAGTCCGCCCACTTCAGTGACCAAGCCTTTTATGGATAGGAACAATGGTGTCCAGCTAGGGTCCGTAAAAGGAGTGACCAATATGTCTCCCTCTTCCAGATCGGCATCTTCTATGCGGAAGATGACATGGGCACGTCCTTCGATGACCCCTGAAGAAACAGGCAGACCGACAATGGCATTGGCCGGGAGATTTTCCCGATTGTAGCTGCCTGTCACAATTTCCCCCTCGGATGTCATCACGCGGGGCGGCGTGATTTTCTCGTAGAATGCGAACTCGTCTTTTCGCTTGTTGATGAGCTCTTGATCCGCTGTCTGTGTGCGCATCGCATCACGCAGTTCCTGGATAGTGAGATAATAAATATCTTGTTTGTCCTGAATGACATGTGCCTGCACCAGGCGCTCGGCTTCTTTCATCAAGGCTTGCTTGTACACGAAGTAACAACTGACAATGGCGTATTTTGGATATTCACGATAACCGGCCAGATTCCGAACCAGGTCGATCATGCGTTTTGTTTCCTGCGCTTTTTCCTTGCCATCGGGCAGCTGTTTCAATCGCTCGATTAATTCCTGTTCTTTTTTCATTGCTTCCTCCCGCCCCTGCTCAAACTTCCGCTTACTTTCACCGGGTTCAAAGTTTTTAATGTTACTAAGAATAACAGGGAGAAGCGTCGTCGGTTTTTCACTCCAACGGGTTCTAGTGATATCGATCTCCCCGACACACCGCATGCCGTATGTACGGAGAAAATCAGAAAGAACATCACGAGCATGCTTCCCTCCGTCAAACCCCATGAGCCCATCCAGAAAACTGTCATCGTTCACCTGTTGCAGATACTCAATAACTGCCGG
Source organism: Candidatus Anderseniibacteriota bacterium (assembly GCA_016197005.1). Classification (GTDB taxonomy): domain Bacteria; phylum Patescibacteriota; class Andersenbacteria; order UBA10190; family UBA10190; genus JACPWO01. The sequence goes on along the minus strand of JACPWO010000004.1, from coordinate 97,163 downwards.
GTACGAACGAATGGCATCTGCGATATCCAGGAGCGCCAGACCCATTTCCGCTGTGACATTGTGCGGGACGGATTGCGACAGTGTGTCTGCCAGATTTTTTTCACCCAACCACTCCATCATTTTTTCATTGATCCACGAGGCCGCATTCATAGCCGTCATAATCGCCCCGAAATTTTGCGGATTGGATATAAACTGCCGTAACTTCTGGATATCTTCCAGAATGAACTCCACGACATTCACTCCTTCTTTTGTGTGAATGGTCTTCTTCAACTGATCTATGGATGTCTGACTGCGCTCTATCAACTCATGCACGATTGCCGGATCGTACTGCTTCAGTGTCCGATAATCCGGAAGCGGAGGACCTTTCGCGGGGGTTGCCGAGATCTCTTCCGTCTGAGCCTGTACATGTCCCCTCTCCAGGAGAGTCGTGAATATATCTTTCATCAGCGGATCGGATTTGCCCAGAACATTAACGAGAATGTTTCTGCCGGCAGGCGAAGCCAGTTGTTCCGCGACATCCACAAATAACCGTCCGCCGGCTGTGTACATGGGGCGAGCGGCCAGTAACTGCCACATGGAGAGTCCGAGCGGCTTCATGGCGTCAGTCATCATCTGTTGATGACCGACTGATACATAGACGTGATTTTTCTGATCAGTCGCTTCCGGGATCGGGAATAACGTTGTGATCGACCGACTCTGGACAATAGAAAAAACATCATCAGCCAGACACCATTCGATGTCCTGGGGACGACCGAAATGCGCTTCGATGGTTCTGCCTATGCGCTCAAGCTCTACAATCTGTTCGTCCATAAGTGTTTGTGCGTTCTGCTTATCGGACCCTATCTCTTCTTCTTTCGTGCCGCCTTCTTTGAGTGCGTAGATGGCCACTTTCTTGGCCGGGATCTTCTTATCGATAATTTTACCATCACGCACTTTGTAGTTATCAGCATTCACCACGCCCGAAACCAGTGCTTCACCAAGTCCGAAGCTGGCATCTATAGACACAATCTTCCTGTTGCCTGTGACAGGATCTGCAGTAAACATGATTCCCGCCGCCTGCGGAAAAATCATTTTCTGGATGACCACGGAAAGATATACTCGGCCGTGGTCGAAACCATTCTGCATTCGGTAAATCACCGCTCGGTTCGTAAAGAGCGATGCCCAGCACTTGCTGATATGCTTTAGGATTGCCTCCTTCCCGATTACGTTTAAATATGTATCCTGCTGACCTGCAAAGGAGGACGTCGGTAAATCCTCCGCGGTTGCGCTGGATCGTACTGCGTAGGTATTTTTTTCACTAAGTTGTTTAAGATGATGGATAACGTCATTACTGATGCCTTTTGGAATAGCTGTTTCTTCGATGACCTTTCGGATTTTGGCACTGATTGCGCTGATAGTTGCTCTCTCTTCTGCCTTAAGACGCGTTAATTCATCCAGCAAGTGATTAAACCTCTGATTATTTTCGGTTATTTTTTTATACGCTTCGGTAGTAACGCAAAAGCCCTCTGGCACTTTTATCCCCTTAATCTTGAATAGTTCCCCAAGATTGGCGCCTTTACCCCCGACCATTGCAAGTTTTGTTTTATCGATTTCCTGAAAACCGAGTACATATGAATTCATATTTTTATTTTGATTCAGGTTCGTATAAACGACGAGCATTCCAATATGAGCAATGGTCACAACCAGGGCCGGATTCTGGTACATCATTCTCTTCCAGGCATTCCTTAATCTTTAGTAATGTACCCTCCACCCAATCATCGTTTCCTTCGTAGGCAATAAGATGGACATCAAAATCAATGCGTTTATCAAACGCTTTACCGTCTAACTTTCCGGTGCAGTACACGAAATAACCAGTATCAGAAACCTTGAGTCCATTCTGGCGCAACAGCCACTGATACACTTCCATTTGGCGCTTGTAGCCCTCTTGCCATTCCTTATCGAGTTCTTTCACCGCTTCTTCTTTGGCTGTGGCCTTATAGTCAACCACTACATATTCTTCATTGCCATTGATCCATAAGTCATCAATGGCTCCTGTGACCAGCATGCCAGTTGGTTTATGCAGATGTTTAACCCCACCGAAGTTATAGCGCCACTCGTCCAATTCTTCATGCGCTACTGGCCGGGCATCAATGCCGTATTCTTTTTGTAGCGGGTGCTGCTCTCCATTAGCACGATGGATATCAAATTCCAGCTTAAGGAGATGATCGACTGCACTATTTAACGCAAAAGGAAAGCCTGGTACACGCTTTACGCCGAGCTTGTTGTCGATATAAAAACAGCGAGGACATTCGAGAAAGAGATCAATCTTGGAGCGAGAGAGCTTCCATTGATCACCGCCGTAATTCCATTTGGAGCCTCGATTTGGGTTGTAGTATTCGGACATATTTAATCGTTAATTACTTCTTTAAGCTTCCAGAAGGTGATCCCTCCATCCTGAACAAGGTCATTAATGAGAGCGTAACTACCTGATCGTGTACTGCTATTACCATACAGCGTCTTCATTGCCTCAAACCATTCTTGATCTAAATGAATTGGTGCGCGATTACCACCTGTACGCACCCCACCTTCAAGTAAATATAACCGGGCAATGATAAGCGTGTCCTCTGGTGCAAGTTTTGCTAATTGCTCAATGGACATCATGAGTCCGTAATCCCAATCTAGTTTTCCTTTCGTTTTCTCAAGAGTCTTTCTGATATGCTCAGCAAGCCATCGAGTGTCAAATATGTTTTTTCTCAAATTGATCCAAACGCCGAATTCAGTAAGTGGCCGAATATCCGTATAATGCTCAAGCATCCAATCCCAAACTTCTATCAATCTTGCTTTCGCACGCGGCTCATTCTTTAACAATTCGTTTGCCTGAGCGTTATCACCTGATACAAATGCTCTTCCAAGAAAACTGATAAAGTCTGCATGTTGTTCCGGATCATTTTTACTCCAAAATGCCGTGAGTAGTGGGTGGTCAAATCCAAATCCTTCGTAATACATAAAAGCCAAACCAAAATGAGAAGCAATGCCCTCATCTGGTTCTTTGAAGCGCTTCTGTTTCAAATCATCAACATTGGGAAGGACGAGTCCGCGCTCATATATCTTCTGGATTGCGGGATCAAAAAATAACTCTTCATAAAGATTATTAGCCAAGTACCCTTCCCACGCAGCGGTATAAAGATATTCTTTTTCTGGTTGATCCGGAAAGATTTGCGGCAAGAGTTGCCCTATCCAAACTTTATCGCGGAAATAGAATGTGGGTAGATAATGACCGAAAAGAAACATAACTGCTCTCGTATTTTCATTGCTGAGAGTTGTCTCATATAATTGCTTTACGTCAGGGGAGATTTTTACCTGATCCTCTTTAGAAAACCTCTTGCCATCCAGATAGGCAATAAGCGGTAGAACCTCAAACGCGCGACCGCGCACTGAGTTTATGGCCATTGAAAAAGGATCGGCGATTTGTGTTTCCTCTCCTGGAGACGTAGTGGTACTTGTTGCAGTTTCAATCTTTTCATCGGCTGGTACCGGATCAGGATATGCAAGAAGGTAACTTAAAATTGGCAATAAATCTGCACGATGCTTGGAATAATTGATTACTTTGTGCCCGCCAGACTCACTTAATAACTCTTTTATAACATCAGCCATAACTGAATGTACTTCATCCCAGCTGGTAAGCCAGCCATCATGAAAACTGCGCTCTCTTTTTCTTTGATCAAAAGGTTTGGTCGTCCCGGCCTCGGTAATATTCTGTAAGAGTGTAATCAAACCTTCCCACGTAATTTTGGCTGCTTCCTCTCTGTTCGCATGTATTGCTTCTTGTAGCCCACGCATAAATGCATAGGTATAGTTCTGGTCGAGTACATCTCTCTCGAAAAACAGTTTTGCGTCATTGGCATAGTCTTGTAACCGTTTAGGGATATCATTTTTAAATAAGTCACCAGCGCCCTCCGCATTGAGGGGGTTAAGAAAATCATCTCCAGTATTTTGCTCACGCAGTCTTTGTGGTGTCCACAAAGTGCGAAGATTATTCGCAATTTCTGAAATTGGAAGCTCTCCAAACTCCTCAGGCGTTATAGGGCCTCGGGGTCTGACGGAACCACCACGCATAGTCCCAATAGCCGGCTCAGGTTCATATTTTTCGTCACACGTTCTGCCAAATACCCGTTCGCATTGCGCTTTCTCCTCATCCGTAAGATGTAAGTAGATGCTCGATAAGATTTTCCATCCGGAATGCTTCCGTGGTTCATTTTTTTCTTTATCCGTGCCTGGCTGGCCGAAGTATGCCAATACCTGCTTCACATAATTGCGCTGATCTGATTCAGCTAAGGCCGAAAAACCGGCACGCAGTGCCCGAGAAAATTCGGCGCCTAATGTGTATTCCTGGTATTTTTCGGTCTCAAATATTTTATAGAAGGCGGTTTTTAAATCACTTGCAAATACCTTGGGGCACAAACTAAGAACAAACAAACGCAGCCGCCACACAGCCTGACTATCGGGCAACGAATTAAAGTGCGTAGTATATAGCGAACGAACTTCGTCGACTTTATCACATCTATTTCCTATTAGACGCTGCGTCAGAACCTTTATCGTAACCGCTAGTTCGCGCATATCTTCCCGATCTGATGAATACTTTTTCTGTTGCGCCTTTAGTGAGAAAAAATCGACATCAATAAGGCAGAGATGATCATCGACTGAAAACTCCTTATCCTTTGACGGATCCCCCAAGTTGATCACTGCTCCGATGGTTCTAACAGCCAGACCAAGTGCTACATCAACTTTCTGATCATCGACTGAGGTGAGTTTATCGAATATACCGGTTTCTGAAAGGTCTTTGATATAGAAACAATTTTCGCTTACGCGCCAACGGTGCTCTATTTCTGCAACTTCCTTCTTAGGACGCACCGCCAACATTGCTTCTGCTAAAACCAGCATACTGTTATAGTCCTTTGCCCCCGCAAGTGTTTGCAGCATTTTATTGTATTCAAACCCCCACTGATTGAATCCTCCCATTAAATTTACCCATTTCTCATCCCGAATTTTAGTCACTAGTCGAGAAAGCTGGTCGGCCGGCAGATCAACACATATGCGAAGAAATCTATCAGTTACCTCCGGGCTGAATGTCTCGGGTGATATTGGTACCTGTAGCATAATATCAACCACCTTTGCCGGTTCTTTTTTAGCAACGGTTGCGAGATAGTGAAGTTCTGGCGTTCTATACCAATAGCGCGTTTGATCTGCAGGCTTCTCTTTTATTGCATCAAGCAATCCATTTGCCCATAGCCAGCCGAGCAATTGTTCATCAGCTTTGGTGAAAAAATACTGTCGTGCATCAAAATTCAAACCAATAAGTTCTCGAACTTTTTCAGCTTTGCTCTGAGATTGACTTTTCTTATTCATAAATTAATTATGTGTGCCCACCTGATCGGGCCCAGCCGTTAAAAACTCATCGATCTCTTGATGAACATCAAGTTGCCGCGCCAATGCAGCAAGCATAATTTTCTCAAAGTCTGCTAATAATTTTACAAGCTCCGCGTCTGTAATAGTTAAAAAGTCGATCCTCTTTGCTGCAACTCCGTGATGAGCAACGTCATTAAGGTCTTCATAGAGCGGCTTTACACTTTTTTTAAAGAACTCCTCATCTACTCGAACTGACCCGTATTTTTTAAACGCCTTTTCTTGCTTTTCAGATACATTTTTTACCTGGGGGCTCTGAAATGGATAAAGAATTTCACGAAGAGAATTTGCTGCTTGGGCAAGCCGATCGGGATTGCTTTTGCATTCTTGTCGCATCGCATAAACCGCTCCGCGAAACATCTCTGATGGTTTAACTTTGAGCCCATCCAGCCCATGCCAGTCATCCAGCCGTTGGCACAGATCTTCTTGTTCTTCAGTCAATCGAATAGGCGATAAAGCACTTTCGCCAACGAACGGTGGTAATGATTCGTCGCTCATATTTACACACTCTGTGCTTTACTAATCCTGTTCCAGACAAGGCTGCAAACAGCGCGATATACGTCCTTGCGTTCATCTTCGGTGAGCTCCAACGCGTCGAAAACAACTTTATCCAGCTCTGCGCGATCCGGTAGCGGATTTGGTTCTTGCTCTTCAATAAGAATGGTTGATTCGGGATTAATTCCGCATTCTTTAAATACTGATTTTGGTGCTCGCTTAAGTACCGGAAAATCAAATTTATTTTCAACCTCTAACACAAATATTCTTTCAAGCTCATAGGTTTGTATTTTTAACAACCCGCCGCCAAAACTAGTCCTCCCAGACAAATTTTGGAATAGCCAAAAAACAGTGGAGTTCAGAAACACTTCCAGGTGTTTTTCTGTATGAATCTCATGAAAATTATCACTTACAAAGACTGAGCCAACATAAGTATCACCAACGTCGTTTATTAAATAATTGAAATTCAATCCAGCGGGTTTCCTTTTTCCCAAATCCCACCATCTGTTTCTACCTTTTGTGCTCGCCCTTTGATCAAACGCCTCCTTCTCGCCCCAGCTTATATATTGCAAAGTTGCTGTATTTTCTAATTCTTCTTTTGTTTTTGAGCACAGCAGCAACTTATATTTGAGTTTAATTTGATCAACTAAAATATTGTTGCATTCGCGAGGACTTTTAACTGCAGGCTTTAAAAATTTCTTCTCTATTAGCCAATAATCCCCGGCATCGTTTTGAGTAATACAAAGACCAGCGGCCTTAATTTGAGCCAACGTTTTATATTGACCCAAATTTTTTATCTCGTTCTTAACATCCTCAAAATTCATAGATTCAGTTATATCCTCAAGAAAGAAAAATTCATTTGCCCCAGTTTTAATACCAAAACGAACATCAGCAACATCACCTAATCGGACGAGTTTAGCTGATCGGTTATATCCTTCAGATAGAAGAACTCGTTCGCCCCGGTTGTGAAGCCGCGCCGAACGTGCGCCAGGGTTCCTAGCGGCGCCAGCCTTACTCTCTCTCTCTCTCTCGTGACGTGCTTTCATAGTTTTGGCTAGTTAATACACCGCCCTTGCGCAAAATGGTGAAATAAATATCAGGTGCACGCAGGTATTTACCTCCCCACTTATCTCCAATGTACCGACCGCCGGATAGCTTCTTTTGCTCGACACTGGAGTACTCCATACCAGACTCCCACAAATTTTGTGTTGCCATGGGATATACCCGGTAGCGTTCATTCTTTACAACAGCATCAGCCTCATCGATAGCACGCAAATTTTCAGTAAAAATGACTTCCTCAAAAGATTTTTTGAAGGCAACAAATTTAACTACATGGCCTGGATCAATCTTTTTTTGTGGCGCCTCAATCACTGAGATAATGGTGTTTATATCAGCCGCTTCAAAGCTACGCTTGGCGTGATTATCAATAATGAATTGAATCGGCGCATTTTTGAGCAAAAACTTTTGTAGCCAAACGCCATAACCCACATCGAGCCATGAGTTTGAACAGATAAAGGTAAGTACACCGTTCGGATTTAATAGCTTAAGCGATCGGATATAAAAATAGGTATAGAGGTCAGATTTAGCATCTATCTTTTCTCCCTTCGGAAACTGTCGCGGGAAATCAGTCCGTACCATTTCCTGCAATAATTTTTTGTATTCTTTGGGATCTTTAATCTTGCCATTGGGATCTCCTATATCCTCTTGCCTGACGTACGGAGGGTTGCCAATAATAATATCGAACCCGTCCCGATCAGCAAAAATCTCAGCAAATTCAATATTCCAAATTAAGGGATGGTCTTCAGACAGAGACCGTTGCTGGCCTTGAAGCTCGGCAATTTGGTTTTCAATCTTTTTAACCTCCTCAGCATTGAGACTTAATGGCGCCTGTGTTGGTTGTTGAATTTCCTTGCTAAAAAGGGACGACTGCTGATCTGGCTTTATGCCCCTTAGGATGCGAAGCGTCTTAGTGAGCTCGTCGATTTCTGCATTCAGAATATCCCTGTACAGCGCTAGCTCGCGCTGGCGAATAATAAAATCACGATCTGCCTTATTCTGAAAGTAATCCAGTTTGAGCTTCTTGAGTTCAGTAATCTTTTTCTTAAGACCTTGCGATACATTGGCATGTCCAGCGACGGGAAATATTTTTGTGCCTATTCGCTGCAGCAACGAGTCTCCGGCACGCACCTTGAAATCAAGACTAGGTAAAATAGGCTCAAGCGAGTTTCGTAAATCATCTGGTGCATCGATGAAAAGAGTGATCCACAAGCGCAGTTGGGTGATCCAGACCGCCCACTCTTTTACCTCAACGCCGTAGAGTGAAGAGCCTATAATGCGCTTTTTCCGATCAAAGGCCGTTTGGTGCGCTACCGGGTCACTAATCTTCAGCCGTAGGTGTTCCTCTACCTCGTCGATAATATGGAGCATTCCTACAGGAAATGCTCCTGAACCGACTGCTGGATCACAAATAGTTATTGATTCAAGATGTTCAAGTATTTCTCGTGCCTGACGTTCGGAAAAACTTCCTTTCTTCTGGTCGGTATCCTCACCGCGTCCCCGACCTACCTCACTAAAAAATAGCTCATAAAGATCTCGATAATGGATGTCTTCAGGCGTATTTTTGTCCAGCCACTTAACAAGGCTTAAGCGGCACATAAAATCCACTTCGACCCGAGGCGTATACACGGCTCCATCAGCCTTGTTTACGAGTCGTTCAAAAATAATGCCTAAAAACTCAGGGTTTAACTCCAGTTCTTCGTCATAGAGCGTATTTTCCTCAATCGTAAAGTTGTATGAGAATAACCAATCAAAAAGTTCACCAATAACGTCATCTGGTATGAATAGACTCTGGTCATCGACGCCTCTCTTGCGCTTAAACAAACCACCATTCAAGTACGGTGCCATTTGCAGCGCCGATTCTGTTGCCGGCGAAAATGTATTATTACCATACTTCACCTTCCGGCCAATGGGAGAGTTTAGTGCCTCAAAGAAAAGGGGCTCCAGCCAATGCTTGTAAAAATGGTTCTCGCCCATGGACTGCTGCCGATACTCCTCCCAAAAATGCCGCAGAAACTGCTCATCGTCACCAATCCATTTACGCTTCTGAATAAAGCCAATAAAGATTACCCTAATTACAAATAGTAAGGCGAAATCTCGTGCTAATTTCTTACGAACATTGTCATCGATAGTGCTTCGGGCAGCTTTTGAAATCTTCTCGAAGTACGGAACAAAACTCTGGTAAAAATCATTCGTAACTGCCGCGATGGAGAAGGCTTCCCTTATTTTGTTTAGGCTGGAGAAATCTCCTTCTCCAATTCGATTAATGAAAGTCTTATTGGGCAGTTCCTTGCTAACGAAGTATGTAAAACGCCTAAAATTATTCCATGTGCGCCGCGTACCTATACTCCGCTCGTAAACCAAACTAAATCGAAAACTGCCAGCCGTATCATAAAAAATAAATATTCCACCCTCAAAGACATCCAAATCCTTGAGTATTCGTTTAGCCTTGTCGTACTGTGCCTTCTTACTTGAGCGCTCCGTTAAGTTACCTCCCACCCGGACAGCAACTACAATGAGGCGCTGCGTCTCGTCAAAGCGAAACTCTCCTAGACGCTCAAAGTCACTAAAAACTGCATCATTATATTCCTGAAGTGGCTCCCGTGCTTCTGCGAAGGCATCGCTACGCGTTCGAAAAAAAATGCCGATCTTATGTGCATCGAACTGATCGATAATCTCCTGTAGTTTATCTCTGCTCATAGTGGGTGACGTTCTCTATGGCAATGATTACTTCATTCTGAAGTTCACCCAATCGGCGCTTAGTTATTTCCATAAATCCGACCCCAAGTTGAGATTGAACCCCTTGTAATTCGCGGATCATCTTAAGTCGCTTCTCTGGCACCCGCGTCTGTGTATCAAGTTTAGCAATGCGGCGCAGGGTGTAGTCAGGTAGGGTTTTGTAATCTAGCAAATCCTCAACTAAGTCACGGATGAAGGGCAGCAGAAGCTCTAAATCAGGGCTTGGGTCGCCCTGCAACGATTTAAGATTATTCAGTGCTTTCTTCTCCAGGCTCAATTCACTGGATGCGATCTTCGTCTTGTCCTTATACTCCTTGACCGCTTCATAGCTACCCCAAAAGCGTTCGCTCAGTTGCACCGCTCGTTCTTCTTTAGAGCACTCAATGTGATGAATAACTTCTTCAAAAAGCATTTCCTCGACTACATCCTCCTTAACAATGCCGCGCACGAAGAACCCAAGACCTTTCTTGATAAACACAAGAAGATTATCAGCCTCGTAGCGCTTGGCTACCTTTACCCGCGATGGCAGTGTCGCGACACGGCCAATAATATCAGGCGCGCTTTTCTCGAGTTCAAAATATTTCTGTCGGATTTTAGTTTGAAAGCTCGCCTCTTCATGCGCTTCCGGATTGCGCATGATTTTTGTAAACAGCTTAGCCGCTGTCGGCTTCTCATCCGATTCAAACACTTTTGAGTCCTCGCCAAGAGTATTGTGAATCAAAAACATCTTGTCGGCCGCAATCTGTCTACTCTTCACAATGTCCGATCCCTGTATAGTAGGGAAGAAATTGTATATATGAAGCCGCTCAAAGACTTTCTTACTGATACGATTGATTCGACCAACCCGCTGGATAACACGTGTAGGATTCCAGGGGATATCATAATTAATGATCGCACCCGCCCGATTGAGGTTAAACCCCTCAGAAATCTTATCGGTTGCTAACAACACGCGGTACTTATTTTCTTGCTCGTGGTAGCTGGCATCAAAGTTCATCAGTATTTCGTTGATGCGACTGGCGGGGAGAGACTTGCCCACCGTTAAAAGTTGCTCTGGGAAGTGCTTCTCGAGTTCGTCCTCTAAATAGGTGGCCGTATCCGTATACTCGGTAAAAACAACAACCTTGCGTTCTGGCTCACTCAAGGGATGATCAGCATTCAATATATTCCGAATTTCGGTAATAAGCCCGGCTAGTTTTGGATCGTTGTCCACCAGTTTAAGGTCTTCAAGTTCATCTCTGACTTTTCTATATAACTTAAGATCAGCCTCAATATCAGCATAAAAGCGCTGCTTTTCTTTAAAAGAGTTCACGTCATACACTTTGTAGGATTTTGGGTAGTTACCTTCGCCTAGTTTCTGTTCAAACTTAATTATTTCCTCCTCGATGACATCCAGTTCTTCTTCATAAATCTTCTCGATTAGCTTCCGATCAAGAATGAATTTGCCATCCGAGTTTTTGATAAACTGCTGCATTTTTTCCGTCACCATTTCGAGGTTCATGATGGTTTGACGGAAAGCGCCAAAGGAGCTTTCAAATCGTTTGACGACTAAACGCCGCATAAAGTCGTAAAGCTGTGACTGGGATTGAAACTCAAAATTCTTCTCCAGCCCCAACACGCGCTTTTGATCCTCTGGCTTAATTCCCTCCTCATATACAAATGGTCGGTATATAGCTCCACGAAATTCCCCTTCCTCGCCGAAGTATTTGTTGATCACTCTGTCATAAAAATTCGCTTGCTCCTTTGTCAGTTCAAAAAACAGCTCTTTGGGATCATCAACCTGAGAGAGCTCGTACACTTCCTTTGAATATTCTGGGTCTTGTTTGAGATCGATGCGATTGCGCCGAATAAGCACCGGCTCAATGACAGAACGAATACTGTTTGCTAAGTATTTCGCTCGCCGTTGCACCTCGTTCAGCTCAACTGACTTAGATTCAAATAGACTCTCATAAAAGGCGAGGGCTTTTCCCCGTTTCTGCGGGTTAGCAGAACTATGATTTTTTCTGATATACGACAATTTATCGAATTCGTTGTTATACACCTTGAACTTAGTGTCTAAATGGTTATCCAGTGTGATTTTCGATCTGCCGGGTATAACAAAAAGTTTGAGCAAAGAGAATATGTCAGCCGGCGAGTTATTAAAGGGAGTCGCTGTCAGTAGAATCACGATCTTATTGCGACAAATATTGCTCAGTAACTCATAGGCCTCCGTGTCCTGATTCCGAAACCGATGCGCCTCGTCTACTATCACTACCTCATACTCATCACTTTCCTGAACGAGCTTCAGCGTATGTTTTAAGCTCGGTATACCCAATGATCTGATCTCCCAATCGTAAAGTTCAAAATCCTCTTTATATTTTTCCCATCCTGATTTCTTATTCGGATCACCAATCAAACCAGGTGGACAAATAATGATCCCCCGTTTATTGAGACTTCGGCCGATCATTCCAGCGATAATACTTTTACCAAGGCCCACAACATCGGACACGATTACGCCGTTATAGTTCTCGATTATTGTAAGTGCCTGTGACACTGCATCAAGCTGATATTTATAGGGCTGGTAACCTTTCTTAGACAGCAATTCTGGAATACTTTTCCGCAGTTGCTTTTGGCTAATTGAATCAAGGTAGTTTTTGAGCACGAGGGCGTAAGCCTCAAAAGGGGTTATCCCGGCAACTAGCGTCTTACGCTCAATGAGGTCAATGAGTTGCCGCTTGAACTCATCGTTTTCCGTAATCCTGACAGCTTCTTCCCATAACTGCTTAAAATAATCCTCGGCATCACCGACCCCATGATCGCTTATTTCAACATTAAACTCCTCCTGTGACATTAAACCAGCTCGCGTCAGGTTGCTGCTACCTGTGATAAAAAATGCCTCTTTTAAATGCTTGATATCGTCTTTGATTTTGAAGATATACAACTTGGCGTGATTTGGGTTATAGGTTTTGCGAATGCGTAAACGGCCATCTTTGATGAGATGTAAGAAATACTTGATCTGGGTGTAAAAATCTTCGGTATCAAAATCGTTCGAGTTTATTGACCGTGATACGGATTCAAGAAAACGAGTAAAGCGTTCCCGATCGGTGAGGTTTTTTGTCTGGTCGCCATACTCCACAATTCCATGTACCGCCCGGTCTACATTAAGACCAACTAAAACGTCCACCTGAATATTAGGCATATCCTTCAAACTTTCATATAGTTCGCGAATACCCGAAAAATAAAAGAAGCCCACTAGAAATTTGAGCTCTTTGCTGTTCTGGATAAGCTCAGACAACCTGCCTTTAAGATTCTTCGTGCCTTCGTTCGTGATGATAAAAGAACTCATAGAATTATTTGCTCCAATAGCTCTTAACTTCCACTAACTGTTGCGCCACTTCATTGCGCGTTTCCTCCACCTGAGCTGCCAACTTCCACAGCTTATCCCTACCGCCCGCGATTTTCTCAAGATAACCATTGCGATAGAGCGCACCCAGCACCGCCCCAATAGAACGGCCACTAGTATCTTTACCCACTTTGTCCCGGATCTCTGAAGTTCTAAACCCCGGTCGGTGAAAACGGAGGATAACAAACAACGCTTGCTGCTGTGCTGCTGGTAAATCACCAATAGGTTTAAGAGTACTCATATGGTCATCCTATGCGACCACAGCAGCCACGTCAACCACCGTGGAGGTGAGCTATGGCGTCTTTTTTGCCTATTACTCTTTGGTATACATCCCTCTGATATGGTCATAACGAGCCTCTACACCAAGTTCATTCCAGAGGCCCTCAACCCATGTACTGTCGGTGAGAGCGTAGTATGCGTAGTGGTAGTAGTTCACGAACTTGAGGTTTGAGAAATTATGATGGTAATACGTACGAAAATACCTTGAAATATAAGAGGTGGGAGTACCGAGGACAACAAACACGGACTCAGCTGTCACCCTGATGTCTGCCATCTCCCGCTTAAAAAACTCAACATTCTGCGTGATGAGTGACGGATCGTCAGCCAAAATTTTCACAATATCGCTTGATTTTGGTGCGGGCAGGTCTTTAAAAATATCGGTAATGTACGACCCCCTTAATTTTGTATCGTTGAGGGCATACTTGAGTTTCCGGGCATGCTTACCGCCATGAAAATTTACCCAGGCAGCGCTGCCTAGCGATTGAGAAACGTTCAACCCCAGAAATATGAATCGAGAATGAAGTTCCTCAACATGCTCGTCAATGACTGATGTATCGCTCTCATTGTTATGGCGCCAAACTGCCCAACTCCCATATGATCCATACTTACGCTTTAGCTCTTCATACTCGTCAAGTTTGTACATGGGATCGGAGCGGTCGATTCAGCATTTCCTTGATCCATAAACACACTGCGAAAAATTCACGCCGTGTCTCTTCATTGACCATCGCCTGGAGCGGCAGTTTGAATCCGCTGTAGCCATCCACGTTCTCCACATCAACAGTTGCGCCCTTAATTGATCTCAGGCGCTCCAATATCTCGGCTCGCTTCTCCCGCCTATCAAATGGCACTGGGCTGTAGTCCCCCTGGTGCGGGGTATTCCAGGAAATCACAGCATCTCCGGTCACGGAGAACGGAAAGAATACTTTTTTGCCCGGAGCCGAAAAACCAAGAACAAACGAGCCAATCTGGTTGGTCATCCAGCCAACGGAAACACTATTATCCTCTGCCCAGTCGATGATTTGCCTGGCGGCGGTGATTGCTTCCTCGCCGGACTCGGCCAGGCGTTGCTTAAACGAATCCCAGTCCCAGCGTTGTCCAGATGATTTCTTTGTTGAGATATCCTTTTTAACCTCTGCTCCGAAGATACGCGGGATGATAATTTCGTAGGTATCGTGCTTGTAATACTCCAGCTCGACAGCGTAGATATCGAACTGGCTGTTCTGGTTGACGTAGAGGATGAGGTCTTTGAGACGGTCATCCAGCTTGTCCATAAGAACGACGAAGTGAAAAACACCATCGTTGAGGTTGGAGCGAGCTTTGTCGATAACGGCGATGGCGTCTTCGGTAGGCAGCTGGAAGAACTCCTGAATTTTATCGGCGGCACTTAGTCCGAATACTTTCTGCGTGTGGGTATCAAGCGTGGCCAGAAACTCGCTAAAGTCGCTAGCGTGTTTCCAGAGCGCAGCGCCGTAATCCAGGGCTTGGGCGATGACCGTACGCTTGTCAGGATTTTTATAGAGCTTGGTTTCGATGATGTAGTTCTCGCCCTCTTTGTCGATGCCGATTGCGTCAATTGGGCCGCTGGTGGTAGGAAATTCGCGGGATAAAATAAGGAGGCGAATGTCCTCCTTTATATCGTAGAGCGGGATACTGTCGGGGTTGTCGTAAATGTATCGCTGCAGGTAATCCTCTTGTTCAAAAGAGGACTTATCGATCCTGACTGCGTTCCGGCCGTTTTGTGATATAACTATTGCCATTGTGTTTTCCTGATCCGGTTAATCCGACGGAAAACAACAAGAGGTCTCCCGTCAGCGACAACCACTTTCGCAGTTGCCCTATACCCTTTCGGGCATAGACAGGTCTAGGGTGCTGAACAGAAGACCACCAATGGCCTAGACCTGATTTTGCTGCCATGCCTCGCTAAATTCGCGGGGTTTAGGCAATTAAGTTGTATGACTATTGTGGCTCTTAGTGCCTTATTAATCAACTTATAGGCAAGTAAAGTTTAATGGTTAATCAGCCAACTTACGCTCCGCAATCTCCTGCATCTCATCGATAGAGATCGTTCCGTACATGTCCATCGTTGTCTGGTACGACTGGTGACCGAGAAAGTTCTGAATCCACTCGGCGGTAAATCCCTTCGATTTGAGATAGCGGGCTATGCTATGCCGGAATATGTGCGGATTTAAGTGTTGGCGGGCAGGGTTGGGGTTAAGTATAGCCGCCCGCTTACCGGTATTCTCTACCACGTAATTTATTGTCCTTATTGCCAGCGACCCGCCGGTACTATTCGTGAAGACCAGCCCGGCGTTACGTTTACCTATCAAGTGCTTCAGGTCACCCAGATACTCATCGTCAATGATCGGCACTATTCGGGTTTTACCACCCTTCCCTTGGCGCACAGTTACCCTCTTACGTTCGAAATCGATGTCCCGGACATCTAGATCAACTAACTCCTTACGGCGCAACCCAAGCCAATAGAGGGTTTTAAGGATGCACCGGTCTCTAAAGTTCGTGGTGGCTATGACCAGCTTGCGTACCTCAGCTGGCTTTAAATGGTAGGCCGAAGCCTTCATTTGCTGCTTCATATACATTTATCTGCATCATAGGTTTTAATGGTGCAATTCTTTGCACCATCGCGATGTTACCTCACCCACAAACGCCAGCAAGTCAGCCATAAACTGCACAGATTACCTAAACTGTGCAGGTAGTAAAACAATGGCCACAATGGCCTAAATTACGCGCCTTTATGGAATTGTGACCATTCTAGCCATAATTACCACCACTGGCTTCGTCTAAACAGTGGCTTATAGCGCGGATCGGTCGTTGGTGTATACCTGAAGCTGACGTCATAGGTAGGCATAAAACAGAGGGTAAGTGCGTCTGCTACGTCCGGACTGCCCAACCCGCGCTTACGCATCTCGTCTTTACTTTCCATTTGCACGCCAGTAGAGCTGAATTTGTATTTGATGCGGGCCAGCTGGCTCATGAGTTCCGTATCGTCCGGTATTGCAATCTGATCGTCCATAAATTTTTCGCGCAGTTTCCAATACAACTCCGCCCGCTTGTTGCGAAACTGATCTGTATCACGGGCGGTCGCCCCGACGTTTATACCTTCAACCCTTACCCCCTTCATTTCCCTTAGCCGATCGAGCACTCCAGCCCCGACACCAATCTCATCGATCCGTGTAGTAGGAAAGTCATGCTTGCGCATGAACGCATACAGCAACCCGACTGTTTCCATCGTGTCCTTCATGCTGTGCTTCTGAATCTCAACCACCGTATTACCCCGTCGAGCGACAAAGACCGTCTTATCTGTCCCATAGCGGGCAATGTCAGCGCCGATGGCAGTAATCGCGCCTTTCTCATCCTCCGCAATTTTGCGGTCAACTGCCGCCTCTATTTTATTGAGTGGGATCAGGGTATCCGCACCCTGCTCTGGGAAATCACCTAGCACGCGAGCCTGGTAGATAGGGTTATCCTCGCCCCACTGCTTCTTCATCTCTTGTACCCATTCACGGGAAATGAGGCCGGGAATGACATTCGCGCCAGAACGGACATTCGGCACATCGTTCGCCGAAATATGCACCTGCGCATACGCCGGGTCGCGGAAACTGTTGTAAAAGGTGCCCGACAGATTCGTAGGATTACCAATCAAAAGGAGTTTTGCACCCTCTGATGAAATAATCCCCTCAATAGCCTCAAAGATGCCTTCCTCAACTCCAGCCGCCTCATCCACAATCACCAGTACGTGCGGCGCGTGAATGCCCTGTAATTTGTCCGGCTCGTCCGTTGATATTCCTGTGGCATACCATTTTTCCGATAGCTCCAGCCTGGTCGTGAGCATAGTTGCGCCAAACATATCTGCCCACGAGCACTTCGCCCATATCTGTCGCATCTCGCGCCAGAGCACATCCTCTACTTGGCGGAACGTGGGTGCAGTGGTTATCACGATGCTATCCGGATGAGCTAACAGGTGCCAGATACCGATGTTAGCAGCCGCGAATGTCTTGCCCGCTCCGTGGCAGCTGCGAACGGTTGTGCGCTTGCGGCGAGCAACTGCCCGCGCCACTAGCCGCTGTTTCTGCCATAGCTGGTTACCAAGAATTTTCTCGATAAACCACTCGGGGCTGTGCTTAAGCAGTCTTCGCGCGACCTCGTCCTCGCTTTGTGAGATATTTCGGGGCATCTTCATTAGCTTGTCGAACAAACTGCTGCCATAGGCCAATCCGCAACTCACCGCTGACCTCCTGCCGTTCGGCAAACTCGTCCTTGCGCTTTCGTTCCAAGTAGCGGAAGGCAATGTGCGGGTCACTCAAGTTCTCAACTACGGTTTTTCGCGCTCGCAGTACCGGCTGCTCCTTCAATCTGTCGCGTAATTCCCGCACATCATCGTGCGCTTTCAAATATCGGCTAATAGAATCTTTGCTTACCTCAGCGTAAAAAGCAGCTTCGGCATCATTGCCGCCAAAAGCCCAAACTTCTTTGCATTTCGCGAGAACTACTGCCTCGTCCTTCCCGTCAAACCACTTCCGCCCCGCCTTATTTTTTATCTTTGACATAGGCTTCATAGCGTTTACGAATAACGTCGCAGTACGCTGGAGAAATCTCCATTGCGTAACAAATTCGACCTAATTGCTCGGCAGCGATAAATTGGCTTCCCGATCCCGCAAAGGCTTCGTAACAAATATCTCCCGGCTTAGTGTGCTGCTGCATCGGAATGGCAAAGAGCTTCACCGGCTTGCTTGTAGGATGGTCAGTAGATGTACCGGGCTTGATTGTCGGGATACTCCATACACCAGACGGATAGTTGCGTGCGAGTCGCTGTGGTTTTTTGCCTTTAATCCAGCCGAAAAAACAGGGCTCGTGCTGCCACATATACCAAGAGCGCGTGAGCACCGGCCGGTCTTTAACCCAGACGATCTGCTGGTGAACAAATGCGCCAAACTGCTCCCATACTTTTTCCAGCATCGCTGCATTACGTGAGGCATGCCAGCAATACCAAGCAGCATCAGGTGTAATCGCTTCCGCAATGGCCACACGGATAAAACCTTCGTAGAGTTCTGCTCCCTGCGCAGCATCATCCCAATCATGATATGTCGGGCTCCAGTCCTTATTCTTGCGCTTCTTTACCGTTTCTGGGTCATTCCACTTATGCGGATGGTTCGTTCCGTCATAGTCCACGAGGTAGGGAGGGTCAGTTGCAAATAGCACCGCTCGTTTGCCATTCATGAGATGCCGGACATGCTCTTCATTTGTACTGTCTCCGCACATTAGTCGATGAGGGCCAAGCTCGTAAATCTCTCCAATTTTACTCTCTGGCTCCTCTGGTAGTGCCTCATCGAAGTTGTCCTCCTCAGCCTCCGGCCCGAACGACTGCACTAATCTCTCGAGGCCAACGGGCTTGCCCAGGTCAACTGAAAATGACGACAAATCCAACTCCGGCACTGATAATGCAAGCTCGGCAAGTTTCTCTTCTTCATAAAAGCCTGCCCGGTCGTTGTCTGACAGCGCATACTCCAGCATTTCCTTCTCATTCTTTGGATGGATGACAGATACCCAAGCTTCTGACTTATTAAGGTCTCGATATACTTTGAGCCGCATATTCCCGCCCAGCACCATACCATCAGGAGTTACCAGAAGCGGCTTATATTCCCCAAGCGTCTCAATCTGTTTTTTCAGACGTGCATACCCGTCCTTCGTAATGCCGCGAGGGTTTTTATCCCAGTTTTTGAGCTGATTGATGGGGGCATAGGTACGCCCATTTTTCTCGGTGAGGGTGAGCATGAGAGTGAGATAAAAAAGAAATGCCGCTTGGCATTCTCATCCTCATATTCATGCAAATCTGGACTTCCCTTGTCACCTACACCATAGCACACTCAGCACAGGATTTCTATCCTAAATATGGGGCACCTCTGCTCCAACCTATGTAAATGAGCATTCATGAAAAACACAATTACAATAGCAAAGGGGATTAAAACGCCTTACCGACCCCAAGATCTGCTGCGCCGCTTCGCCTTCATTCGGTTCTGTAAAAAGCAAGGCTTGGAAACAAATCCTTGGGAACTAGCCTACCTAGAACGCACTGGGCTGCTTCAGCCGGTAGATCGGGTTGATCGTGGCATCCTCAAGTGGAAGCGTATTTTGAGAGACCATAGTGGCTTATCCCATGACGAGAAAACAGGCAATCCAATCTTGGTCAAACTGAAAACCTGGGATTATGTGCCCCGAGAGCAGCTAAAACGCAGAGGAAAAACGTGGTATCAGCTGCGACCCCGCCCTCCTCACCCGCCAATCCTGGAAGAGTGCGAGGCGGTTGACCCCAATACGTATTACAGCCAGGGTTGGTATTTCCATCAGAGTGACATCGAGTACTCTCCTGCACAGAAAACATTCGTGCCAGTGAAAGATTGGCTTAAGCCATATCGTTCCCGCCGACGCGTTGTGAGTCCGCCCAAGGAAAGTTTCTATGAAGTGTCCGATACTCCGCCCCCTGACGACTTCTTCGTCACTGATCCTAAAGATTTGGGTAACTCCTACGAATCCTTTTATTCTATCCACCAACTGTATCCCTTATATGTCATTCAGAAGAAGCTACAACCGATTATCAAAAGTAATAACTTTTTTCTGATTGAGAAGGGTAGAAAAATCATTGAGGAAAAAATAGCTGCGGAATTCACGGCCAGCGCCCACCGCCGGTTTGAGCAAAACATTAAAGATTACTACCACTTCCTCAAATTCTATCTCGACGTTTTGAATCTCTGGGAGAACACTCAGGCCACAATACAAGAGAAAGCCAAGGAGATATACCACGAAGCTTACGAGAAGTGGCCGACTACTCAAAAAGTCACCGAGCAACGGGCGTATGCCCAAGCCAAGGTGAATGAGACGATTGATAAGGCCTACTTGGTGTTGCGAGATGATTTAGCCTTACCGGCTGATGAGATTTTTGAAAAGCATGTTTTTACGATCCCGGCTACGGAAGATTGGCGGGAAAAGCTCCTGAAGTTCGGTTACGACCTCTTGGGGATCACAAGCAAACCTGCTCGGCAGAGTTTCTCCGACAAGCACAACGAGAACTCACGTTACAGCCGCCATGCTGCCTTTCGTATGGCCCACCATTTGACCTGGATTATTGAGTTGCGCGAGTAGCCGTGTGCAAAACTAAACGAGAATTGCAGTTTGAAAAAATGAGATAACCCAAATTGCCATATCCTGGGCCAGTTTTGCCAAAAACAAAACTTGGCCTAAAACCGCGCCAAAGAGGGCTTTTCCTGGGAAAATACAAGAAAGAACTTTCTTGTATGAACAAAGCATTTGAATTTGAAACACCTGACCTGGGATTGTGCACCGCTCTCGTTGTGAAAGGCTGCACATTAGAGTCAATTCGACCGATCGGTAATCGTCGGTCGGCTTTTGTGTTGTCTTGGCGCGATGAAATTCCGGAGTGGGAAAAACAGTACTGGGCTGGAAGGCTTACTGTCTCCGCTCTGGCCTTCCACCAACAATCAAAATTCGTGAAGAGCCGCCTCTACGGCCAGCAACCATATGGCGACCCCTAATGCCAAAACAAAAAAAATCGCCCCGACGCGAATCAAGGAGAGTCTTTATGTTCCGACTATACAGGGATCTGGCCGAGGAGCGCAAGACCATCAACACACTCCGGAGTATTTGATCGAGGTTTTCGGTCGCGACAAAGAAATTCAGCTTGTTGTCGTCCAAAACCTTATCGACTTATACCTACGGAAGCTCCATAACGAACAATGGCTGAATGATGTAGATAAAATAATTCCAAAACTCCCAGCTGATAGCTTCCTGTGTGGTTTGTACCAACGGATGGTGCGACAAACGCGTCGTGAACAGTGGCAAATCAAGCGACGTACCCAATTTCTGGGCCAATTTTATGATCTCAGTCATGGCACAAACTTTTTCTCGCCAAAGCCAGTTGCAATTACTGGACACATCGATACCATCGCAATTAAGGAAAATGCCCATATCGAAGTTGTAGTCGCTCGAGATGTTGAACTACGTCCATCTGGACGAACTTTTAAAGGTCGCTGCCCATTTCATCGAGATAAGACTCCATCTTTTTTCGTTTACCCCGAAGAAGGGCGATGGTGGTGCTTCGGTGCCTGCAATGAAGGTGGCGATGCAATTGACTTTGTTCAACGAATCCGTAACTGCAACTTCCGGGAAGCGGTCGGCGAATTACAACGCCTATGAAAAACGATTCGCCACAATGGGAGCCCATCACACCATTTGATGAGTATCAGTTACCTCCATTCCCCTTACATACTTTACCGCTCGACCTGCAGGAATGGGTGGCGGCTGAAGCTGTAAACACACAAACCCCTATTGATCTTCCAGCGCTCGTTGGCCTCGGTGTCCTTGCCACTGCAATTCAGCGCAAAGTGGATGTTTTTATTAAACCTGGATGGGTGGAGACGCTATCAGTCTACATTCTCGTGCTGATCCCATCCGGTGGTAGAAAGTCATCTGTGTTTAGTCACGCTAC
The DNA here is from genome assembly GCA_016197005.1 of Candidatus Anderseniibacteriota bacterium. Taxonomy (GTDB): domain Bacteria; phylum Patescibacteriota; class Andersenbacteria; order UBA10190; family UBA10190; genus JACPWO01. The sequence continues at coordinate 75,258 of JACPWO010000004.1, read as the reverse complement.
GCGGTGCATTTACGAGTTCGAAAAGGACTTACGCGCCGAAATGAAGGAATCGGTCGAGGAATCTCAAAGCGAATACGAGATCATGCGTAAACGCGTTAAGCATGCACAGGACGAAGCCGCAAAAGCAAAACCAGAAGAACTTGAAGAGAAGAAAAGCATTGCGAACGCGCTGGCTGTTGATTTTTCCAAAATGCGACCTCTAGTATACCGACGATTTGTCGTCGATGATGTTACGCCAGAGAAAGTTGTTTCGATCTTACTGGAACAGGGAGAGCGTATTGGCCTGCTCTCAGCAGATACGGATGCCTTTTCGATTATTGGCGGGCGATACGACAAACAGGGCCAACCAAATCTAGGAATTTTTCTAAAGGCGCATGACGGTGATACCCACATTATTGATCGCGTAACACGGCAGGGTGGGGTACTAAATCGGCCTGCTCTAACAATGGTACTAACCATTCAGCCCATTGTGTTCCAAGAAATGGGTAAAGTACCTCAGCTCGTTGAGCGTGGACTCGTCGCTAGAATATTGCCGGCATTCCCACAATCTAATGTTGGACACCGCGAAATCAAAGTACCACCAGTACCGCAACATATTGTTGATAATTATGACCGCCTCATTTTGAATCTCTTTCGTCTCAAGGGAGATACAGACGATCACAAAAAACCAAAAGCTTGGCTGCTGCGCTTCTCACCGGAAGCCAGTGATGTGTTCGATTATTACGCATCCACCATTGAGCCGAAACTAGCTCCCTATGGGGATTACCACGGCTTTATCAATTGGGCATCAAAGTTGGTTGGAACGGTCGCTCGGGTGGCTGGATTGTTACATCTCGGTGATCATCACGCCCATCCCGCGCCGTGGGATGATTTGATTTCACCCGAGACAGTTTATCGTGCAATTGAAATCGGTGACTATCTCGCCGAGCACGCTCGCGCTGCCCATGGATTATTGAAAGCGGATTCAGATGTTGAGCTGGCAAAATATCTCCTAGGTTGGATTAAGGAGACTGACAAAAGCTCTGTCACGAAACGAGAACTTCACCGACGCGCACGGGGTAAGTTGCCAAAAATAGACGATTTGGAGTCCCCTCTCAACCTGCTTATAAGGCATGGCTATATCCGAGAATTACAATCAGATCGAAAACCGGGGGCGGGCAGGAATCCATCGCCCACATTAGAAGTTCACCCTGATTACCTTAAAACTTATGGACACAATGGACAGAATTATGCCACCCAGCTTCAAAGTGTCCATTCTGACCATTCTTTAACGGGTAGACCAGAATCTCAGCACTTGCAGAAAGGAGGTGATGATTGAAATGACTGATTTGAATTTGAAAGAACGAAAAGTTGCGCTGTACATCCGATCCGCTTCTGGTCAACAAAGTGACAAGAAGAATGACCAGCAAGAGCAGCAGTTACAGGCTTATGTCCGCCGTAGCGGGGGCAATGGGAGTATTTCCTACAAAGACATCGGTAGTGGCTCAAACGCTGATCGCCCGGCATTGAAACGGCTGTTAGACGATGCGCGTGAGGGCAAGGTTGACAGGGTGTTGGTGATTGACAGTAGCCGCTTGGCACGATCTGTTATTAAGCAGTTTTTGATAGGCCTTGAATTGGAGAAAGCGGGAGCTGAATTGATTGCAATACAACAGCGCGTCCACTGTCCTCACTGTGGCCAATTGCGTAATGTCCAAAAATGACACAAGGCCGGGAGGGGTAATCCCTCTCCCGGCATTCCCATTAAGTCTTAATTGAATTAAAGCAATGAAAAAAACAAATGAGGCGGCTAGCTTCAGAGCGTTTGGAAGAGAGTTCGACCGAGACCAAGCAGAATGGCTCATCTTCAGTGACAAGCGAACAGACATCGTTTACGCCCAAAATACCGACGGTTTGGAAGAGATTATTCAGTATGGCTGGCGCGGCACCGCACATTGGACTGACAAGGAGTTGCAAAGTGAACTAGACGATCTCCAAAAAGAGAATATCGTCTACGCCGGTAAAGTAGAAGAAAATATTGATATCCCTGCGCTGATCGGTTTTCAAGGTTTGACGTTCGCTGATTTGAAAAAAATCCTCCGGTGAAGCGGGTAAAGCCAGTAACGATTCGGCTGACCTACGCCGCCGACCCCGACAGCCAAGACTACGCGCTGGCTGGCTTCGCCCTACTATTTTCACTAGCCCGAAAAGAGCTCCAAAAGGAGCGCGCAAGTCGAGATGCTGGAACGCCAACTCAGAGCTATCATCCTGATGCGCCAAAAGTGGATAATACTCATTCGTAAAATATGCACTTATCTGCGCCAACATAGCCATTAACTAAAACCAGAGACCACGATGTAACCTGCGGCCTCTGGCAGATGACGAACTATGCCATCATCCAATGCCAATTTTACTGACGCGCCTATAAAGTTGCAATCACAGATTGCTGCACTATATGCTCGTGTCTCAACCGCCCGTCAGGAGGATGAGGAGACGATTGAGGTGCAGATTGCGGACATAAAAGCTCGGGTGACTAGTGATGGCAATGAATTGGCCAAAGAGAATATTTTCCTTGATGATGGATGGACGGGTACCATCCTTAAGCGCCCCGGCCTCGATGACATGCGCAAGGCAGCTTTAGATGGAAAATTCCAAGTGCTGTATACCTACGACCGTGGTCGCATTGCCCGGAAATATTCATACCAAGAAATTGTTATTGAGGAACTAGAGGATCGTAGCATTCGCTTCTTACCCCTTCACGATAAAGAAGTCGTCACTGACGAGGATCGTCTATTCCAGGGCATGCAAGGTCTCTTCTCCGAATGGGAACGATTCAAAATCGCCGATCGGTTTCGTATTGCCAAGCTGCGCCGGGCTGAAGGGGGACGCCTGGTCAACGGCCACGCATTATATGGCTGGAAGATTGTCCGCACGCCAGGTGCGTCCGGAGATAAAAAGGATGAGACACGCGAATATGTAATTGATGAAGAAGAGTCCCATATTATCAGGCTCATTTTTCACTGGTTCGTCGACGAGCGGGTTAGCTTAAGGCAAATTATTGAGCGACTCTACGCGATGAAAATAATGCCCCGCAAACAAAAAAGTGATAGCTGGACAACAGGGCCGCTGGAACGAATCCTCACCTGCAAGTCATATGTCGAGGGCAAGGTTTACTTTAATAAGCACGAGGCTATTGTGCCTAAAAACCCGATTAAAAATAATGAGTACCGCCGTGTTAAGAAAAGCAGCCGGCGGCTGAGAGACGAGAAAGATTGGATTGCCTACTCGGTACCGCCAATTCTGGAAGACGACGGCACGTTTGAGAAAGCGCAACTGATTCTGGATGAAAACAAACGACGCAAGGCCAAGAACCGTAAACGCTCTTATCTGCTTTCCGGAAAAGTCTTTTGTGAATGCGGCCATCGGCGCGTGGGTGATCCTGGTGGATATAATAATCGGTACTATCGCTGCGCCCAACGTATCTACAATCATCCTAAGCCGACAGAGTGCATGCTTTCCGGTATTAACGCTGAAGCCCTCGACGCCGCAGTATGGGCAACGCTAGAAAAAATCATGACCGATCCTACGATTCTGCAAAGTCAGGCAGAGGTTGATATCAAAACCCAGGCAAAGGGTACTGCAGCCACCCGCGAAGTGCGTGAGTTACAGCATCTCACCAAAAAGGTCACAGCCGAACACGACCGCTATACGAAAGCCTATGGTGCTGGGGACATGCCCTTTGAGCAATTCCGGAAGTTCAGCCGGGATGCCAAGAGGAGGTTAAAATTATACGATAAGCAGATGGCAGCATTGCAAACAGAAGCCACTAAACCGGCAGAGAGTGTCGACGAACTATGTCAGGTAGCAGCTAATGTGCTCCGCCGAATGGCTGAGAAAGACAAAATGCTTCTCATCAGCAATATTGTCAAAAAGGTGGTGGTTGAACGCGAAGAAGTTGAATTACAGGTGCAGATTCCGCTACAGTCAAGGTCATTACCCGTAAAGTTCCAATATCGTGCTAAGAGTAGGAATCGTTGGATTGCCAAATGTCGGAAAATCGACGCTTTTTAATGCACTTACGAAACAAGCAGCTAAGGCCCAAAACGTGCCCTTTACGACTATTGATCCCAATATCGGTATTGTAGCAGTACCAGACAAACGACTCGCCCGCCTTACTGAAATTTCCGAATCTGAAAAAATTACTCCTACCACGATTGAATTTGTAGATATCGCCGGACTGGTACGAGGAGCTCATGAGGGCGAAGGACTAGGCAATAAATTTTTAGCTAATATTCGTGAAGTAGATGCCATTGTTCACGTTGTCCGCTTTTTCGATAACGCCGACATTATTCATGTCGATTCCTCAGTTGATCCCATTCGAGACGTTGAAACGATTAACACAGAGCTGGCGCTGGCTGACCTGGCGACTGTCCAAAAGATGCGAGCTAATTTGGAGAAAAAAATAAAAGGAAAAGATAAAGAATCTCTCATTCTCGATACTCTGCTCACTAAATATGAAGAGCTTCTGTCGGCCGGCAAACCAGCTCGCGACGTTGTTTTGACAGAGCAAGACGAAGAAGTGCAGCACATGGTTCACCTTCTCACCGCTAAACCTGTTCTGTACCTGGCCAACGTAAGTGAATCGCAAATTGCTTCCGCTGACAGCCTGGTAAAAGAATTTGCCAAACAACACTCTCCTGTCCTGCCAATTTCAGTAAAAATTGAGCAAGAATTAGTTGAGCTCTCTGACGAAGAGCGAACTACTTTTTTGGCAGAATACGGTCTGCATGCAACTGGGCTTGAGCGTCTCATTCAAGCGAGCTATACCCTACTCAACTTAATTACCTTCTTTACGACGGGTAAGCAAGAGAGTCGAGCCTGGACAGTACAAGGAGGATCTAAGGCACCACAAGCTGCCGGAAAGATTCACTCAGACTTTGAACGAGGCTTTATTCGTGCTGAAACCGTGGCTTATAGCGACTTGGATACGCTGGGGTCTTACGCGGCTGCCAGATCAGCCGGAAAAGTCAGAGATGAAGGTAAGGAATATGTCGTAAAAGATGGCGATGTCATGCTTTTCAAATTTAACTAAACGGCACATTAAACTCATTTAGTCAAAATTGACATATTTAGGCCATTTCGCTAGGTTTATTCCACATGAATACCTACGAAATCACCTATATTATCAGCCCAAAAACGGTCGATGAGGACCGCGATAAGCTGAATGGGGAACTAGAGGAAAAGATCTCTGCCTTAGAGGGCAAGATTGAACGGGCTTCTGCTGCCCTCCGCCGTCAGCTCTCCTACCCTATAGCGAAGGAACGAGCTGGTTTTCTGCGAACAATTAACGTTCTTATTGCTCCTGAGAAGATCGCAGACATCCATGATTGGCTCAAACGGAACGCTGGTGTCCTCCGCTTTACCATCTTGAATACACCGCCTCGTGAAGCCATTAACGCCGATATGATCCGAGAGATGTTAACGACTGACAAAAAAGCTCTTGTTCCGAAGGCTACTAAGAAAGCTGAAGAAAAGAAGGTAACGATGGAGGACGTTGAAAAGGGCATTGAAGATGTCTTAACAGAGGAAGTTAAATAAGTATGGATCTCAATAAAGTAATGCTTATTGGTCGCCTGACACGAGATCCAGAAGCTCGCACTACTCCTCAAGGCGTGGCCGTAACCAATTTCTCCATTGCAACTAGCCGTGTTTGGAAAGACGATCAGGGAACACAAAAAGAAAATACTGAATTTCACAATGTTGTTGCTTGGAGACGTCTGGCTGAAATCTGCGCTCAATACCTAACGAAAGGGAAGCAAATATACCTCGAAGGACACCTGCAAACTCGTAGCTGGGAAGGCCAAGATAAACAGAAGCGATACCGAACTGAAGTAGTCGCCGATAACATGATTATGTTAGGTAGCCGTGGCGAAGGTAGTTCTCCAGCTCAAGCAAGTCGCCCGGCCCAAAAACAAACAGCCACACCAGCTCCTGCTATGGCCATGAGTGAAGCACAGCCTACGTCTGACGAAGAGATTCGCATTGAAGATATCCCATTCTAATTTTATTACTATGCAAATGAAGCGCCCGAAAACTCGTTCCCGCCAAAAGAAATCTATTGAACAACTGCTGCAAGCAGAAGTGTTGGATCAGGTAACATTCCGCGACACGGAATTACTCCGCCTTTTCATTAGTACCCAAGGTAAGATTCTTCCTCGCCGTAAGACTGGTATAACCGCTCGTCACCAACGCAAGATTGCACGGGAGATCAAACAAGCCCGCGAGATGGGTCTGATCAAATACCGCGGTCAAGAATAATCTGGAGCAAAAAAATTTCATTCCCCGCAACGAGGGGTTTACCTGCGAGATCTGTAAAAAAGACGTACTACCTGCCCGGAGTACGTCTCGAAATCATTGCCCCTATTGCCTTACCTCTAAACACGTCGATGACAAAATACCAGGCGACCGCGCCAGTAGCTGTGGCGGGTTGATGCCGGCCGTAGGCGTCGAAGGAGTCGATCCGGCAAAATTGGATCTTGTTCACGAATGCCAGCGGTGCGGTAAAATTCAGCGCAACAAAATTGCGATCGACGATAACTTCGACGCCATTTTGGCTATAAACAAATAAGGATTACTGCGCGGCTTTTTCTTCGGCCTCTACTGCTTTCCAAATCTCAGTATCAATGTCTTTCGCTGTCTTGGGGTTTTCTCTCAAGAACGCTTTTGAAGCTTCACGACCCTGACCCAATTTTTCTCCTTTATATGAAAACCAAGCACCAGCTTTTTCAATAACTTTGTAGACCACACCGATATCAATCAAATCTCCTTCGTAGCTAATTCCTTGGTTATACATAATATCGAACTCAGCTACTTTAAATGGTGGGGCAACTTTGTTCTTCACAATCTTGGCATGAACTCGATTACCAATAATCTTATCTTCACCCATTTTAATCTGAGCCCGGCGACGTAAATCGATACGAACAGAGGAGTAGAACTTAAGAGCTTTTCCACCTGTTGTTTCTTCAGGATTACCGAACATAACGCCAATTTTCATGCGAATCTGGTTAATGAAAACAATCGTCGTATTTGTCTTAGAGACAATAGCGGTGAGCTTACGCAACGCTTGGCTCATAAGTCGAGCCTGTAAGCCCATGTGTGAATCTCCCATTTCTCCTTCAATTTCAGCCCGAGGAGTAAGGGCCGCAACAGAGTCAATAACAATAAGATCAACTGCACCGGATCGTACAAGTGTTTCTACAATTTCGAGAGCCTGCTCCCCAGTATCTGGCTGGCTAATAAGAAGGTTATTTAAATTGACACCTACCCGCTTGGCATACTGCGGATCAAGCGCGTGTTCGGCATCAACATAGGCAACTGTCCCGCCCTTTTTCTGAGCATTGGCAGTGATGTGAAGAGCTAACGTAGATTTTCCGGAAGATTCTGGGCCGTACACCTCAATAATACGCCCGCGTGGTACACCGCCGATTCCCAGAGCAATATCCAGCGAGATTGAGCCGGTAGAAATAGCATCCACGTCTACTTTTTTAATTTCTCCCAGACGCATAATTGCGCCTTCGCCAAATCGTTCTTTTATTGTATCAATTGCTGCGGTTACACTGACTGCTTTATCGTCGACCTTTTCGGCAGTTTTTTCTTTCGTCTTAGTCATCATCTCACCGTACCGCCGCTGCGCACCTTAAGCAAATGCTTTTCTTGCACAGCTACCCGCCCAGAAGGACCATGAGCTTCTACCCGCACAATGGTAATACCAGGCTCAATCGGGACCGTGTGTTCAAACGAATTATCTTCGCGCAGCATAATAGTCTCGCCATTAATTTGTACCCGTGCATCGCGTTCACTCATACCACTTACCGTTACAGCATCACCTTCCACTACATTTTGAGCTGGAGAAGATAGCGTAAGATGTGGCAGACGCCAAAAAGAATTTACTTGCCAGACAACATACCCACCTACTACCAATACACCCAGCGCAATACTCATCGTCAGGACAGTACTTCCCGACAACACTCGCTCGTGCCAGCGAGCAAACGTAGCAAGTTTTAGCGGCCGCGGCCGAGATTTTTCTCGAAGAGCGGAGGCCACTGCTCGTTCTAGTGGTCGCTCCTCAAGCCCCAACCACTTGGCATATGCTCGTAGTGCCCCTAAGGCATACACCGTTGCCGAGAATGTTTGTGGCTGATCATGTTCGAGAGCTTCAAGCTGCCTAAGAGGAATACGAAGTTCCTTGGAGGCTTCTTCCAGCGAGCGCCTCTGGGCAACTCGCGCTGCCTGCAATGTTGCTCCAACGTTAACGGGTGAAGTCTTCGGGTGTGTCGTCATCTTCTTCTACCATCTCTTCCCCCGCAGGTATTGGCTCTTCTTCATCTCGTGGCACTTCCACTTCGGAGCTAACTAGTACTTCGCGAGGTTTATTCCCTTCTTGTTGACCAATAATCCCTTGCTCTTCCAACATATCTAAAAGACGAGCGGCTCGCGAGTACCCAACGCGCAGACGACGCTGTAAAAGAGAGGCACTAGCCTTACCTGATTCTGTTACCAGCTGCCGAGCATCTTCAAACAAATCATCTTCACCGGCATCGCCGCTGCCGGACGATACTTCTCGAATCGGATTAACAATAGCGTCCTCGTGCTCAATATCCATGGGATTGCGCTTGATTATATCCTTTACCACAGCGCGAACTTCCTCTTCAGAAACAAATCCTCCTTGAATACGGACGGGTTTTGCCTGATCACCCGACAAGTACAACATATCTCCTGAACCCAAGAGTTTCTCAGCTCCCGCTCCATCCAAAATAGTACGTGAATCAATTTGCGAAGCCACATTAAAGGCAGCTCGAGCTGGAATATTTGCTTTGATAAGGCCGGTAATAACGTTTACGGAAGGACGTTGGGTAGCCAGCACCAAATGGATACCAATAGCTCGAGCCATTTGAGACAGACGTACAATAACGCCTTCCACGTCTCGGGCGTGTGTGGCCATAAGGTCAGCTAACTCATCGATGATGATAACGATCATAGGGAGGGCTTCTTCTGGATTGTTCGCATTAAACGACATGAGGTTACGAGAGCCGGATTCGGATAATAGTCGGTAGCGGCGTTCCATTTCACGCACTGCCCATTTGAGTGCATTAATCGTTTTATCTGGCTCCATGATAACTGGCGTTAGTAGATGTGGAATACCGTTATACAACGACAGCTCTACTCGTTTCGGATCCACCATAATAAACCTAACTAACGAGGGACTGTTTCGGTATAGGAGGGACATAATGAGTGTATTCACAAAAATGGACTTGCCAGATCCGGTAGCACCAGCAATCAAAAGATGAGGCATGCGATCAAGACTGGCATACCGCGGAATACCAGAGACGTCTTTCCCTAACGCAATCGTTAAAGGAGAAGGCGATTGCTTAAATCCCTTGCCGCCAATCAAGTCTCGCACTCGCACCAATGACACTTCCCGATTCGGTATTTCAATACCCACTAAATGAGTTTTCGGAATAGGTGCTTCGATACGAATTGGGTGAGCAGCTAAAGCCAGCGCTAAGTCATTTTGCAGAGCGGTAATACGAGCCAGTTTTACACCTGGGGCCGGCACGAGCGTATATTGGGCTACAGTTGGACCTTCGTTTACTTTGTCCATTTTCACTTCAATACCGAACTTCTCCAGCGTCTCACGAATCTTTTCCTTATTCTCTTTTATATTTCCGGTATCGGCCCTTCCAACAGAAACATGCAGGAGATTAAGGTCTGGCGGACTATATCGTTTGTTAGCCGATCGCAATTGCTGAGATACTCGCTGCCGCTGTTCTTCTTCCACTTTCTTTTGTTGCTCTAGTTGCATCTGATTAGGGTCAGGCTCACCTGGCTTTACCCGACTAATACGGAAATGCGGAATACGCATTGGTGATTCGCCTTCCGGTACTTCCTCGCCTTCTTCATATATTTCTTCGCTAACTTCCTCGTCACTTTCTGCAGTTGCCCACCAAGCGGCAAGCCAGCGGCGAATATCCATAGGAGAAATATTCAGTGTAAGAAAAGCACCAATGAGCAAGGTAGCCACAAACAAAAGAGTGGAAGCAATTCTGCCAAACGCTACATTGAGTGGCCATACGAGCGCAAAACCAACCAGTCCACCACCGCGACCATCACGAGCAGCTTCGAGGGCATCTTCAGCCGTAATACCGATTGAATGGAATAATCCAACTAACCCAAGAAAGGTAAGACACACTCCAAAGGCGCGCAGGCGCGGAAACTGACTCTCCCCGGGATATACCAAATAAATTCCAATTGCTCCTGCTAGAAGTGGTACCACATACGCCAGGAGGCCAAACAGGTAACGCAGACCCGATAAAGACGCTTCACCGACAGGCCCAGCTGCTGAAAAGAAGCTCAAAATGACAATAAGAGAGGCAATAATGAGGACAACTCCAATAATGGCCTCGCGGGTTTCAGGACGTAGCCATGGCTCACTTTCTACTGATCGACTCCGACTCCGAGGAGGTCGCGAGAAAGGATTAAGTCGCATATTACGTAAGTGTAAAGCCCACAGCCAAATGCGTAAAACCCACCTGTTTGGGACTTTTAGCTCCCTTCGACCACTTTCGCTTTAGATTGAATAGAGCGCGCCTGGTTTGCGATAGCCGGTACCGGCTGGAATGAGACGACCAATGATAACGTTTTCCTTGAGACCACGGAGAGTATCAGCTCGACCTGTAACAGCAGCATCGATAAGAACACGAGCGGTTTCCATAAAGGAAGCGGCGGCAAGGAAGCTGTCTGTAGAAAGAGAGACTTTCGTGATACCCAGCAGGAGACGGTCACCAGTAGCTTCTTGTTTACCAGCGGCTTTCACCTTTTCGTTGGCTGCTTCAAATTCAGTTAATTCAACAACTCGACCGGGAATAAGTTCTGTATCACCTGGCTCTTCTACACGAACAGAAGAAAGCATACGACGAACAATCGTCTCTAAGTGCTTGTCGTTAATTGTTTCACCCTGAATGGCATACACTTGCTGTACTTCACGAAGAATATAGCGCTGAACGGCGCGAGCACCAGCAGCTCGATACAGATCCTGTACGTTCAAGTGTCCTTCCGTCAACTGCTCCCCAGCCATAACCTTCGCATTATTCTTTACCAAAAGCGTAGCGTTAGCCGGAGCAGAATATGCCTTTTCTTCTTTACTATTTGTAACAACGATAGAAATTTCTTCTTTGGATTCTTTAATGGAAACCTTTCCATCGATTTCTGACATGATCGCTTCACCCTTTGGAATACGAGCTTCAAACAATTCTTCAACACGAGGCAATCCTTGAGTGATGTCTTCACCGGCAACACCTCCAGAATGGAAGGTACGCATGGTCAGCTGAGTTCCAGGTTCACCGATAGCTTGAGCGGCAACGACACCAACAGCTTCACCAATCTTTACCATAGCGTTACTACCCAAATCCCAGCCATAACATGTCTGACAAATACCGAAGCGAGCACCGCACGTTACTACCGAACGAATCGTAACTTCAGAAATTTCCAGTTTATCAATCTTATCAGCGATTTCCTGATCAATCAGCGTACCGCGCTTGTATAGCAATTTGTCAGTGCGAGGGTGCTTCAAACCAGTAGCCAATATACGACCGAGTACTCGTTTCCCCAGCGTTACACCAATCTCTTCGCTGTCAGCTGCGTTCAGTGTGCTGCCTTCTTTATCCCCACAGTCTTCTTCGTGCACCACAATATCTTGAGCAACGTTTACAAGACGGCGGGTAAGGTAACCGGCAGTAGCAGTACGCAGCGCGGTATCGGCCATACCCTTACGAGTTCCGTGAGTAGACAAGAAGTATTCCAGAGCGTTAAATCCTTCTTTAAAACTGCTCTTAATCGGTAATTCAACGGCTCGACCGGTTGGGCCAGCGACAGTACCTTTCATACCAACCATCTGCAAAGTTTGTGTCCATGATCCACGAGCACCAGAGGCTACCATGGCATAGATACTACCTTTTGGATCAAGCGCTTTCTTCGTCAGCTCACCCATTTGTTCACGAGCACTTTCCCACACGCCGACCACCATACGGTACCGCTCATCTTCCGTCAGTAAACCTTCTTCGTACTGTTCACGAATGCGGGTAACCTTACCTTCTGCTTCTTCCAGTACTTTGTGCTTATCTTCTGGTGTTGCTAAATCGCTGCTACCCCATGACATACCGCTCCACGTCGCGTGAGCAAATCCTAAGTTCTTCATGTCGTCGAGGAATTTTGCGCAACGCTCTTGACCGTAAATGGTGAGCACTCGTCCAATAATTTTCTTCAGTCTGCTCTTATCCAAGACATCATTAATGAAGGTTTCTTGATCAGGGTGGATGGCATGGAACATGAGTCGTCCAATAGTGGTCTCAACAATTTCACTGCCCTTGGCTGGATTAGGAACTTTGACCTTAGCGTTAATAGCAACTTGCGCTAACTGGTAACTCATCGTTGCCTCATCCAGTCCAGTAAAGGCACGTCCCTCTCCCTTAGCTCCTTCTTCTACGCTGGTAATATAATACAAACCTAATACGATATCTTGGGTTGCCGATGTAGCTGGCTGACCATCAGATGGCTTTAGAAGGTTGTGCGAAGACAACATAATTTCATCGGCCTCGAAACGAGCTTTATCAGAAAGCGGTACGTGTACGGCCATTTGGTCACCGTCGAAGTCAGCGTTAAAGGGTGGTGTAACCATTGGGTGAATCTGAATAGCTTTGCCTTCAATCAAAATTGGCTGGAACGCTTGAATACCAAGACGGTGGAGCGTTGGTGCACGGTTGAGCAGTACCTTATGAGCACGAGTAACATCTTCGAGCGCATCCCACACGGCTGGAATACCTTGCTCAATCAAACGAGAAGCCGAGCGAATGTTGTGAGCCAATTCTCGTTCAATTAATTTGCTAATAACGAATGGCTTAAAGAGTTCCAAAGCCATAATCTTTGGGAGTCCACACTGATGCAGCTGCAATTCTGGACCAACCACAATAACGGAACGACCGGAGTAATCGACACGTTTACCAAGTAGGTTCTGACGGAATCGTCCTTGTTTACCTTTAAGCATGTCAGCCAAAGATTTAAGCTGACGGCGCTGACCGGTTGTACTAATAGTAGTTGAACCACGACGAGCCGAGTTATCAATCAGAGCATCAACTGCTTCTTGCAACATACGCTTCTCGTTGCGAGTAATAATTTCTGGCGCACCAAGTTCGAGCAAACGCTTCAAGCGGTTGTTACGGTTAATAACGCGACGGTATAAATCATTTAAATCAGAAGCAGCAAATCGTCCACCATCCAGCTGCACCATTGGACGTAAATCCGGTGGAATAACTGGTAGCTGTGTTAAGAGCATCCATTCGGGACGGAGTTGTGCTCGCTGCAAACTACGAATGAGAGCGAGGCGACGCATCAGACGTTTACGCTTAGCAGTTGAGGCTTCCCTTGCTTCCTTTTCCATATCAATGGCCATCTTGTCCAAATCCATTTTCTCAAAAATGCCGCGGATAGCTTCGGCGCCAATACTAGCCTTAAAGACGTGTCCATACTTGAGAGACAAGTCACGATATTCAACTTCAGAAATAATGAGATAGGGAGCCAAACGCTCAACTTGATCACGAGCAATCGTTAGCGCTGCATCAAGCTTATCTACTTCCTGTCCTTCTTCTTTCTTTAGTTTTTCTTTGCGCGCGTCCCGATCTTTGGCATCTTTTGGTAACTTCGAGCGCAGCTGTTTGTACCCTTGTTTAATGGCTGATTTCTTCGATTCTCCTTCACGATGAATACGATCCAGTACTTCCTGTTTAGCGGCCGCGTCAACAGCCGTTACTATGTATGAAGCAAAATAGATAACTTTCTCCAGTTGACTGACATTAATATCGAGCAGAAGTCCCATCTTTGATGGCACACCGCGCAGAAACCAGATATGAGAAACAGGTGTGGCGAGATTAATATGAGCCATGCGCTCACGACGAACAGCCGAACGTGTTACCTCAACGCCGCACTTGTCACAGACAATTCCTTTATATCGAATCCGGCGATACTTACCGCAGTAACATTCCCAATCTTTGGTTGGACCAAAGATACGTTCGTCGAACAAACCATCTTTTTCTGGTTTTTGGGTGCGATAATTAATCGTCTCCGGCTTGGTAATTTCTCCGTGTGACCAATCTAAAATTGTTTCCGGAGACGCTAAGCGAAGCCGAATCGATTGGAAGGTAGGTTTTCTTTCTATTTGGTGATCAAAGGCCATAAGAGTTGTTTACGGACGAACTGTTATCTCTTTCTTTATTTCCGCTGATTCTGATTTTTCCGCCGTCGCCGCGTCTTGCTTTGGCTCCGCTTCCGGGCCAAGTAACATTTCAACATCAAGTCCCAAGCCTTTCATTTCATTCACGAGCACATCAAAGGCAGCGGGAGTATGCGGTGGCTGGATAATACCGTTCTTCACGATCGTCTCGTATGTCTTACTACGTCCACCGACGTCATCAGACTTTACCGTCAAAATTTCTTGTAAGGTATGAGCGGCACCGTACGCTTCGAGAGCCCATACTTCCATTTCTCCAAAACGCTGACCACCAAACTGGGCTTTACCTCCAAGCGGTTGCTGAGTAACGAGAGAGTACGGACCAGTTGAACGCATATGAATCTTGTCTTCAACCATGTGGTGCAGTTTGAGAATATACATAACACCAACGGTAACTGGACGATCCAGTTTCGCTCCGGTTAAGCCGTCATACATATCTATTTTTCCATTTTCAGGTAAACCAGCTTTCTTAAGTTGTTCTTGAATAGCACCTTCTGGCATACCAGCAAACGCCGGGGAAGCCGTGTAAATATCTAGCTTGTCAGCTGCCCAGCCTAGGTGGGTCTCGAGAATTTGACCAATGTTCATACGACTGACAACACCGAGAGGATTAAGAACCACATCAACCGGTCGACCATCAGCTAGGTATGGCATGTCTTCTTCACGAACAATCTTGGCAATAACACCCTTATTACCGTGTCGACCAGCGAGCTTATCTCCTACCTGGAGGTTACGGAACTGAGCAATGCTTACTTGTACCTGTTTAATAACACCGGAAGGCAGACGATCGCCTTCTTCTCGAGAAAACGTTTTAACATCAACGACCTTACCCATTTCACCGTGTTGTAAGTAGAGAGAAGTATCTTTAACATCCTTTGCTTTCTCGCCGAAAATTGCGCGCAACAGTCGTTCTTCTGGAGTGAGATCAGTTTCACCTTTATTGGTTACTTTACCAACCAAGATATCGCCAGAGCGAACTTCGGCACCGACGCGAACAATACCATCATCACCCAAATTACGCAGTTTTTCTTCACTGACGTTTGGAATATCTCGAGTGACTGCTTCTGGTCCGAGCTTGGTATCTCGAACATCAACGATAAAGTCTTCAATGTGAACTGAGCTGAAACGATCATCACGGACAATACGCTCAGATACGACGATAGCATCTTCAAAGTTGTTGCCGTACCAAGGAGTAAAGGCTACTAATAGATTTTGACCCAAAGCAATTTCTCCTTGTTCAGTGCTCGCACAATCTGCCAATATATCGCCTTTCTTTACCGTATCTCCTAGGTTAACAATAGGACGTTGGATAAGCGCAGTTGAGTGATTGCTTCGTAGGAAGGTCTGGAGATTATAAATGTGTTTCTTGTCATCTTTCGTTGTAATAGTAATGTGTCGTCCATCAACCTCGGTTGCCTCTCCATCAGCATCACTTAAGACAACCTGACCAGAGTTAGCAGCGGCCACTGATTCAAGTCCGGTTCCTACCCGTGGTGCTTGTGGACGAACGGAAGGCACAGCTTGGCGTTGCATGTTTGATCCCATGAGTGCGCGCTGAGCATCATCGTGTTCAACGAATGGAATAAGGCCAGCTGCGAGTGACAGTTCTTGATATGGGGCAACGTCGATATACATAATCTCATTGGCTGGAACTTCTACGAATTGACCATCAATACCACGAGCCTCTACTCGTTCATTTACGAATGTTCCATTTTTGGTGAGCGGTTCACTGGCCTGAGCAATAATTGCTTTGTCTTCTTGGTAGGCATCGAGATATTCAATGTCGTCAGTCATCTTCCCATTCTTTACTTTTCGGTATGGGGTTTCTAAGAATCCATAGGAATTGAGACGAGCAAATGACGCCATGTGTCCAACTAATCCAATGTTTGGTCCTTCAGGTGTTTGTACCGGACAGACACGACCATAATGTGATCGGTGAACGTCACGAACTTCGAATCCGGCTCGATTACGATCGAGACCACCAGGACCCATGGCTGAGACACGACGCTTGTGTTCAATTTCTGACAGTAAGTTCGTCTGATCCATGAACTGGGACAACTGGGAACTGGTATAGAACTCTTTAATCGCGGCAATGATTGGACGAGCATTAATAAGCTGAGAGGGCGTCATTTGCTCCGGCTCGAGTGTGCTCATACGGTCCTTCGCAATACGCTCCATACGCATCAGCCCAACGCGGAATTTGTTTTGGAGTAATTCACCAATAGCGCGAACGCGGCGATTACCTAAGTGATCAATATCATCAGCTGGGTCCTGAGTAACGTTGAGACGAATAATTTCTCGAATAACCGCAACAAAATCTCCAACCTGAAAGGTGCGATGTTCACGATCCTCTGGTGTATCAAGAGATAGACGCTGACTCATGCGATGACGTCCTACTCGGCCTAAGTCATAACGATCAAAACGGAAGAACATGTCATGGACCATCTGGCGGGCGTTATCTGCCGTAGCGAGGTCTCCAGGACGCAGACGCTTGTAGATCTCTTTTAGGCCCTGAGCCTGGTTCTTCGACACATCTTTAGCCAACGTAGCTTCAATGTATGAACCGGCTTTGTCAGTATCAACATCTTTGAAGAGTTTTCGAATTTCTTCATCTTTTTCAATACCAACAGCGCGCAGCAAAGAAGTCACCGCTACTTTACGCTTGCGATCAATCTTTACATATAGGGCGCGGTCAGGCGCAGTTTCAAATTCAAGCCACGCTCCACGATTTGGAATAATTTTTGCTCCATACCAACGGCGACCTTTAGCAGTAGCGCTAGAAAAGAAAACTCCAGCTGAACGAATGAGCTGGGAAACGATAACTCGTTCAACACCGTTAATAATAAACGTGCCACGAGCAGTCATGACTGGGAATTCACCCAGATACACTTCTTGTTCTTTTACTTCACCGGTTTTTTTATTTACCAGACGAACAGCGCTGCGCAGTGGAGCCTCAAAAGTTGCGTTGCGCTGACGAGCAGTTTCTTCCGTGTGTTTCGGAGCATCTAAATAATGATCAACAAAATGTAATTCTAAATTGCCACTGTAATCGGTAATCGGAGAAATTTCTTCAAATAATTCATTGAGACCGAATTCAAAAAACCATCCATTTGAGTCGAGCTGTGCCTGGAGTAAGTGAGGCAAGTCGTGAGATACTCGCGCACCTTCGGAAAAAGTGTGACGCGTACGTCGAGGATTAAATTGAACAGTTTTTACCTCGGGTAGTTGGGGCATATATAAATAAAAAAATATTTGCGTAATTTACAAAACAACGCCCGGCTAGCTCCCTCTGGCTATCCGGTCTACTCCTTTTTCAGTCAAATTGATTGATGCACACAGTTCCTACTCGTCAAAAGACGATAATAGGAAGCTTAGAAGAGGGGTCTAATCTTGTCAAGCGGATTTGGCAAAATTCAAGATTAGTTTTCCACATTAGTACCCCTTTTTTACCTCGAACCTTCAGTATTTAAGGCGAAACGAAGTATTTCAGCTGTCACAATCCCTGCCCGCAGCGACGAAAAACCCCCGGGCCCTCGGTGTACCTCTATTACATCTACCGCTTCCAAGGTTAGGTTTTGGCTGGTCAGCAACTGCTCAATTGCCTCCAATAGCTTTGAACCGGTATGGGCATCATTCGGCCAAGTTCGCTCAGCTAAAACATTTGTCCCACGAAGGAGGGTAGCAGTAGCTTCTCCGGTGGCGGTATTAATCTTGAGCGTTATCTTATCCGTCATATAGTTTTTGTAAACTTTCTTGAATTATTTTCTTATCACTCCACGGAATTATATCTTTTCCCACGCCCATCCCTGTCTCCGCACCTTTTCCGGTTACCACAACTGTGTCACCACTGTGAGCTTGCGCTAACAAAAATTCAATCGCCGCGCGACGATCAATAATTCGTTGCCATTTTGTTTTGGTATCTTGTAATCCTTTTTCTAAATCCTGGAATATTTGTTCTTCCGGCTCTGTCCACGGATCTTCGCGAGTAATAACGAGGAGGTCAGTGTAGGAAGCAACTATTTTTGCCATATCCGCGCGCTTACCACGATCACGTAGCCCCGCCGCGCCAAGCAATGCAAAAACTTTGCCCGATGTTTTTCCTTTTGCATCGTGATACAAGCGATCAAGCGCTGCTGGCGTAACTGCATAGTCAATAATTATTCGCAGTCCCCGATTATTTTTTACTTCTTCCATTCGCCCCGGGACGTAACGGACGGTTCCTATGCCACGCTGTATTACTGAAGAAGAAACACCAAGTGCCGCCGCAAGCTTACTAGCGGAAAGTGCATTTTCTTGATTTACGCTCCCTGCCATTGGGGTTGTAACTTCCTTAGCTTCAGCGGTGGTAAACGGAATGAAACGAAGACGGTCTTTGAGACCAAGTAAAGAGGAGATTCCTTTTGCGATCCACTCATCATCACTTTTGTATACAAAAGGAGATTTCGGCTTTAGATAGCCAGTTATGCGTAATTTTGTCCTCGTATATTCTTCCATTGTTCGATGATAATTCAGATGCTCGCGCTCAATATTAGTAATAATCGCCCCATCAAGCTGCAGGCCTGCTAGACGATGCTGATCAAGGGCGTGGGAAGTCATCTCGAGGACGGCGTGGGTAAGACCAGCATCTTTCATTTGTCTCAGGTAAGAATATACGAGCTTACTCGGTAAGGTAGTTAGTTTTGTTTCGTTTACATTTTCTGTTGTACCGAGCCGCACATTAATAGTGGTAAGCATTCCCACCTTCTCTGCTCCATATTCAGCAGCCAGAATACCGGCGACCATATGGCAGGTAGTTGTTTTCCCGTTTGTACCGGTTACACCGTAGAGGTGCAATGCCTTATCTGGACGACCATACACAGTTCGCCAAAGATGAGCCTGAAAAAAATGGTAGATGTTTTTTAATTGTTGGTAGAGTCGTCCAAACATATATGTTTATCGGAATAATCCCCACACGCGCCGAGTAGTATTAAACAGTTCATACATATTGTCACTAACAATAAAGTCGTACGCACCAATGTATGACTCATACGTTCCACCAAAACCTTGCTTCACGCGCGTAATACCTGACCAAGGATGATCTGCTGATGCATCTTGTGGAGCGACCCCAAAGAAATCATACAACTCCATTCCCTTAGATTTCGCGCGACGAATTGTTTCCCAGTACAACAATTGCGGCGCCATCGTTGAACGATGAGCGTGGGAACTTGCCCCGTGAATGTACGTTGCAGTCTTTCCAGCGTACGACATTAAGTGGACAGCTACTGGCTGTTCTTTGTACTCGGCTATTGCCACTTCGAACATTCCATCCGGAACTAAGACGGAGAGCATCGCGCGGTAATAGTTATCTGGATGGTAATGAAAGCCTGTTCGCTTGGTAACTTCTTGAGCAAGCTGCAAAAACAGATCAATATCGTTCAGTGAGGTAGAAAAGCGGATTTGTACCTCTTTGCGCTGTGCCAAACGGATATTATAGCGAGTCTTGGAGTGCATTTGCGCCAGCAGCTCTTCTTCAGTTGGCTGAAGAGAAAGAATGAGGGTATGGCGAGGCTGTACTTCTCGCTCGCTTTTGCGCCACAAGGATTTTTCTGACGTATTTTTTAAGAAAAAGGGCTTTTGGCTTTCTTCGAGGAAAGGATCAATACGCACAAAAATAGCTTTCTCTTTCTTCGCCAGCTCTGTCAGTACATCCTGGACAGCGGGCCAGTTCCTTTCTTCATATGCTTGCATGACCGGTCCTCGCGGCACATACAACCAACTTCTTCCCAAAGGTAGCTCACGCTGTATTGCTAAAAAAACACCAACAATAGTCCCACCATCTTCCATAACATATCGCCAATGTGAAGTTCCCAGTAACTCCTGCATTTGCCCCCATTGCCACGACTGTAAAACGGACCCAGTTGGTACACGAAAGACAAACTGATTCCACTTTTCCTTATCATGTTCCTGCGCCAGCCGAATATTCATGAGCCCTATGCTTTCTGCCGAAGCGCCTGCTTCACCGCCTCTTCAACAGTCTTTACAGATTTAGGTAATTTACCCACCACTACTCGTGCTTGCGAGGGCGCAAACCCAATTGAGATGAGTGCTTCAATCGCTTGCTCTTGCACCACACCAGTTGCTCTTGTTTTCTTTGGCTGCTTAATACGAGCTTTGAGTTCAATAAGGACGCGCTCGGCCGTTCGCTTCCCTACACCAGAGACTTTCGTGAGTAGGGTAACGTCGTCTTCCGCGACTGCTTGCTCGAGAATAGCGGGAGTAGCGGCATCTAATATGTTACGGGCGGTTCGAGGACCGACTGATGGCACGTCTAGCAACAGACGAAAATACTTTTCTTCAGCAGACTCAATAAAACCATAGAGATCTTGCTTGTCCTGGGTAATGTGGTGGTAAATACGCAGTATAACCTCTTCTCCCTCATGTACCGCTTCTAAAACCGCTTTACCCACGGCTACACGATAGCCAATACCACTGGCCGAGACGATAATCGCTTTTTCCTCGCGTTCAACTACTGTTCCTGTTATCCTCGCAATCATAGTGAAAGAGTAAAACGAAAACCGTAAAGCGAACAGTATGGCTAAAAAATTCATATTAAAGTCCCCTTTTGAGCCGGCGGGTGATCAACCGAAGGCAATTACTACCTTATCCGAAGGGATTGAGTCAGGCATACCTAAACAGACGCTGCTTGGAGTGACCGGTAGCGGAAAAACGTACGTCATGGCTTCAGTCATAGCGAAAACACAACGACCTGCCCTTGTTATTAGTCACAACAAGACACTAGCAGCTCAACTCGCTGAAGAGTTAAAAGAATTCTTCCCGGAAAACTCTGTGCAGTACTTCGTTTCCTATTACGACTATTACCAGCCGGAGGCATATATCCCTCGTACTGACACGTACATTGCCAAAGACTCCAGTATTAACGATGAAATTGATCGACTCCGTCACGCGGCGATGGAAGCAATCTTAACTCGGCCGGATACAATCGTGGTGGCTTCAGTTTCTTGTATTTACGGATTGGGAGCACCTTCCGTATATACCGACTGGCGAATTGGACTCACGAAAGGCGCTGTCATGTCACGTCAGCAATTACTCCTGGAACTTACTCGACTGCAATATAACCGCGATGACCTTGATCCTTCACGTGGAGATTTTCGTGTACGCGGAGATGTTGTAGATATTTTCCCTGCCGGTGAGGATCATTTAGTGCGGGTTGAATTCTTTGGAGCAGTTATTGATTCCGTCACTATTCTTGATTCCTTAACGGGACATAAAATAAAAAACGCGACACCGGATGAGCCAATCTCTATCTTCCCCGCCACCTTTTTCATTGCCAGCCTCGAACAACGCAATCGAGCCATGGACAGTATTCGCATAGAACTTGCCGAGCAAATTCAGCACTTTAAGAAAATCGGCAAAGAAGTTGAAGCACAGCGCATTGCCCAGCGCGCAACGTACGACCTCGAAATGCTTGAACACCTAGGATATGTGTCCGGCATTGAGAACTACTCTCGCCACTTAGATGGGAGAGCCCCAGGAGAACCTCCTTCTACTCTTATTGATTATTTTACTCACAGCTTCGGTAAAAATTTTCTTACTTTTATTGATGAATCCCATATGACTATCCCTCAGGTTTCGGCTATGTACGGCGGAGATTCTGCTCGTAAGAAGAGCCTCATTGAGCATGGTTTCCGTCTCCCATCCGCGGCTGATAACCGACCTCTTAAGTTTCATGAATTTGAAGACCGCATTTCCCAAACAGTATTTGTCTCCGCGACCCCAGCAAAATACGAACAAAACACCAGCAAAAAGACAGTTGAACTTATCGTTCGCCCCACCGGTTTACTTGATCCCCTCATTGAAATTAAACCGACTGATCATCAGGTCGACGACGTCATGGATCAAATTAAAGAGCGTATTGCGAGTAAACAACGCGTACTTGTGACTACACTTACCAAACGAATGGCGGAAGAGCTCGCTACCTATTTAGTAGAAACCGGTACCAAAGCAGCGTATCTCCACTCAGACATAGATACTTTTGAACGGCTGGATATTCTCCGCAGTCTCCGCAGCGGCACCTACGACGTGCTTGTCGGCATTAACCTTTTGCGGGAAGGATTAGATTTACCGGAAGTATCTTTAGTTGCCATTATGGATGCAGACAAGGAAGGATACCTACGTTCGCAGACTGCCCTCATTCAAACGATGGGTCGAGCGGCTCGACATTCAGAAGGTAAAGTTATTATGTACGCCAATACGATTACCGGCTCTATGAAAGCCGCGATCGATGAAACCCAGCGTCGTCGCAGCATTCAAGAGAAATACAATACTGAGCACGGTGTTACGCCGACAACTATTTCAAAGGCAATTCGCTACGGTATCATGGGCGCAGAAAAGGAGAAGGAAGCCGAAGATATAGACATTGATGAAATTCCGCCCGAGGAAATTGAGCGGGCCGTGAAGACACTTAAAAACAAGATGCAGATCGCTGCTCAAAACCTTGAGTTCGAGAAAGCGGCTAAACTTCGGGATAACATTCAAAAACTTCGGAAGCGAAGAGTAAAGAATGGTAAATAATTGTCACGTTGATTGGAAGAAATTCTGACCTACAAACTACGCAGTCCCACTCAATCGACGGGTAACAAGCGAAATAGCAAAGATAATTGAACCAGTCAGCACAATCGTTGGTCCTGATGGAGTATCTAGTACGGCACTAGCAAGCAACCCTACTACTACCGAAACAATACTAACAACAACGGACCAACCAAACATTCCGGCAAGCGAACGAGAAATGTTATGTGCGGCTGCAGCTGGAATAATAAGAAGGGCGGTAACTAACACAATACCCACTACCTTTATAGATAACGCAATCGTAACGGCCAGTAATATCAAAAGTAATAATTCATATCGTCCTACTGGGACGCCTTCGGCTTTGGCTAGTGATGCATCAAGCGCAATTGCTACTAATCCCTTTCCCACCCACAGAAGTACTCCACCAGTTATGATCATCATGCCAAAACTGAGTACGACATCAGCATTGGTAACCGTTAGAATGTTACCAAATAGGAAAGAAATAAGGTCAGCTTGGTACCCGGGAGATAAGGTAATGAGAACAACCCCGAGCGCAACTGACGCTGAAAAGAAAACTGCTAAGAGGGTATCAAGTGGCAGTGTAGAAATACGACGAACGCCGGCAATCCCAAGAGCTACTGCAACCGCAAATACTAACCCACCCACAAATGGATCTATGCCGACTAGTAACCCAATAGCAATACCAGCTAGTGCCGAGTGACCAATAGCGTCCGCAAAAAATGACATGCGTCGCAACAATACAAGCACACCAAACACTGCCATCATGCTGCCGAGCATGAGTCCGACCAGAAGGGCTCGCTGAAAAAAAGGTAATGTCAAAATTTCAATCATGGTGAGGGTGACTATGTTCGTATCTTTCTACTCCCGTACCGTACATTTCTTTTAATAAATCATCCGTCAGAACATGCTGTGGCGCCCCTGCGCACAGTAGTCGCTGATTTAAACACAGCACCTGATCTGCATACTGCATAATAATTTCTAATTCGTGACTGATGAGTACCATGGTTAACTTCTCTTCCTGCCGAATACGATCAAGCAGAGCATAAATAGTTTCTTGTCCTTGAACATCAATTCCCGCTGATGGTTCGTCTAAGAATAGTAATTTCGGGTGATCAGTTAAACTGTAGGCGATAAGGACACGCTGCAGCTGTCCACCAGACAATTCAGACAAACGCTCATGCAAATGTGTGCGCATGCTGACAAGTTCGAGTACTTCTTCCATGCGTGTTCGCTCACTGACTGACATTCCGATGGGACGTGGCGACTTAAGTTCAAATAATCCCTTTACCGTGAGCGGAAAATGATCATCAAAAGCGAGGCGCTGTGGAATGTACGATATGAGGGGGGCTATTTCTTTGTAATTTTCGTGAGGAATGCCAAATATTTTCACATCCCCCGATGTTTTGGGCAGAAGTCGCAGTAGCGCTTTTAATAAGACTGACTTACCAGCACCGTTCGGGCCAATGATTGCCGTGGTTGATCCTACCGGCACAGTAAAAGAGACATCACTCACAACACGATGACTATTAATATCTACCGTGAGATTCTTAACCTCAGCAGCAAACATTGTTTTTTCAGCAGACATATCGTTACTGTACCGAATTATGAGGTAATACCGCCACTGGTTCCAATTCAAGCGTAATATCAAAAAGTTCTTTCACTTTTTTTTGAATCGTAGTTGCTACTGCTAAGAGCTCCTTGGTCGTTCCACCATAATTCACTAAAGCCAGTGAATGATTCGGTGAAATACCAACATTTCCAAAACGCTGACCGCGCGCAAAGCCGGCCTGCTCAACCAACCACGCAGCTGACATTTTCACGCCTCCTTTGACCGTATATCCTTGCTGTCCTGATTGTGTTGCTTGCACCAATTTAGCTTTTTCGGCGGAAATAATGGGATTAGTAAAGAAAGAACCACACGAGCGAGAGTGAGGATCAGATGGATTAACTACCATTGACTTGCTCCGGCGCAGGTGCAGTACCGTCTCTCGCACTTTCTCTAAAGCTTCCTGTCCTGTACCTATATCGACTGTGCCATACATTTTTTCCAACTGTGCCTGGACTTGTGGATAACGAATCGTTGGTACTGCATCTCGACGCAGCCGAAACCGAACATTGGTAACAATGTAGGTACCTAGATCTTCTTTTTTGAATCGACTAACCCGGTAAGCAAATGTACATGCTGCATTTGTAAACGTTACTGACTTCCCGGTTCTACGATCAATCGTCGTAACGTCTTCAATTGTTTCCGCTACATCTTGTCCGTATGCACCAACATTCTGCATAGGAGTAGCCCCTACTAATCCCGGAATACCCGACAGACATTCAATACCCGCCAACCCCTTTGCTAGAGACGCCTGAACAACTTCGTCCCATACTTCTCCCGCCGCTGCAGATACAAGTACAGTTTCATTTTCTTCCGTAAAGGTAAGGCCCTTAAGTTCTATCTTCGCAACGACGCCTTGAAATCCTTCGTCGGCAAATACAGTGTTGCTTCCCCCGCCTAAAATATGGAGAGGAACGTTTTCTTGGTGAGATAGTGCTAGAGCACGACGAATATCCTCTTCGTTTTTGCACACGACAAGAAAACGAGCTGGCCCGCCCAGGTTAATTGTGGTTAAAGGCGCCAAGGGAACATTGCGCCGAATAGTATCTTGCATACCTGCTGCTTACTATCCCAAAAGCTAAGCGTTTTGGAAACTACGCTTGACTACCAGTTGTCTTCAAGAAATCAACGAGTGTGCGAACGCCATAACCGGTAGCGCCAGAGGCATAGTATGACAAAATTGCTTTTCGCATATGTACTGGGCCGGCTACATCAAGATGAGCCCAGGCTACACCTTTCACGAATTCTTGGAGGAACAAAGCGGCAGTAATAGCTCCACCAACAGGATGATTCCCCGCTGCGTTGGTTAGATCAGCCACCGTACTTTGGATCATAGGACGATATTCTACCGGCAACGGCAACGCAACCAGCCCTTCACCAACTCGCTTAGCTGACTGCAACAGATTTTTTCCCAGCTTCGAGTCATTGGTCCACATGCCAGCGTGTGTCTCACCCAGCGCGACCATAACAGCTCCAGTTAACGTAGCAATATCAATAACAGTATCGACGTTTTGCTGGCAAGCATACGTCAGAGCGTCGGCCAATGTTACTCGACCCTCAGCATCAGTATTTTGAATTTCAATTGTTTTACCATTCATTGCCTCGACCACATCTCCTGGACGGTAAGCACTACCTGATGGCATATTCTCACAAGCCGCAATAATGCCGTGCACTTCAATAGGCAGTTTTAATTTCTTCAGAACAGAAAATACCCCGAGAACAGTCGCTGCACCTGCCATATCTATTTTCATATCAGTCATGTGTTGAGCTGGTTTTAGTGACAATCCTCCCGAATCAAACGTGATGCCTTTACCAACGAGCGCAATCCGGCGCAGTGGCGCTGGATGTTTGTAAGTAAGATGAATAACGTACGGCTCTTCAATAGAACCTTGGGCGACTGCTAAGAACGCATTAAATTTTCGCTTGGCAGCTTCCTTCCGATCAAACACGGTAAGAGAAATATCTTCACTGTCTTGAGCAATTGCTCGGGCTGCTTCTACCAGAGCAAGAGGGCTAGCATGTCCGGCCGGTTGATCTACTAGAGTACGAGTAAGAGTGACACCAGCAAGTGTAGTGCGTGCATTTGTTACGGCGCGACGAATGATCGGTATATTTTTTTCTGGAGCAAAGAGAACGAGCTTGCGCAGGGCGCGCTTGGCTTGATCCTTTTGTAATTGTTTACGATGTTCCGCAAAACGGTAATTCGTAAGCTCGGCCGATTCGACTACTGCCATAGCTATTTCCGAACTGTGAACGGCTGGTAATAGAGCACCTATCTGTCGTAAAGCATGACGCCGAGCATCTTGAAATATTTTTCCCATGGCTCGGCGCACTGCTTCAGCTTGTGCGGAAGGATTGCTTTCCTCTTTTCCCATACCAACTAATGCCAAAAATGGAGCGATGCGACCAGCTGGTGCTGGAATGAGCTCAGCTGCTCCCCAACCACCCTTAAATTCTAATTTTCGCATTTGCTCTCGTACTATTTTCTCGAGAGCCTTAGGAAGCGTAGTTGCGATCTTTCGATCGAAATATACCGGTACTACCACCACATCAAGTGGTGGACGGGCGGCGAGACTTGAAACGGTGACGACAATACGAGACATAACCCCGCACTATATCTATATTCTCCCTTTTTGTACAGGTTTATTCTTCGACCGTGACTGATTCAGGCGGAATGGGGTACGGCTTGCGTGCCCATAGAGCACGAGGGCTAGCACCGGTGGCCTTCAAAATTTCACAGTGTTCTTCTCGCAAAATTTCTTCTAGTGATTTGCGGCGAACATTGTAACTTGGTTGCAGCAATGCCCAGTCGCTAATACCGAGGAGGCCACCCGGCCTCAGTACGCGTAGTGACTCCTCGACTGCTTTGCGCACACTGTAGGGCTTGAGATATGGAAAAACATTTATCCCAATAACAATATCGAAGGACTCTCGATCAAATGGGAGTTTAAATAAATCTGCCTGCAATGCTTTGAGGCGACGACCATATTTTGCTTCCAGGCGCGCAAACGCCTTAGCGGCACCCGAATCGCTATCGACCGCTGTTAGCTCAACTTGCGGGAAAGTTTCTAAAATCTTCCGTGACGTCCACCCATGCCCAGCGCCAAGTTCCAGCACTTCACCCCGAAAGGGTTCGGGAGAGCTACGCAAAAATTCCGGCACGTATTTACGTAGACGGACACGATGCGGCCAGGCATTTACCCACCAACGGAAGAAAGATGCTTTTATTCCCATGCTGTAACTGTACCAAAACGAAACGAGCCCTCCTAGCAGGAAGGCTCGTCTTTTTTACAGCCGATATTACATTCCAGATCCTGCGTTTGAACCAGAATTTGGCTTGTCCCCAGCGAACATCACCAACGCGACGATCACGGACAAGATACCAACGATAATCTGAATCCAAGGCGTGCCTCCTGTCAGATTAGACAGAGCGGTATAGAGCGCTGGAATCAGGTGAACAAGGCCGCCAACCAGAAGTAGAACGGCTGCCCACAACTGTAAATTTGTATCTTTCATCATATACCGTCACCTCCTTCGTTCATGGAATAAGCATCTATAATATAAAGTGTAGCAGGCCAAAGAGGAAAGAAAAGTGATGACTGTCACTTCGCAAAAACAGTTTTGTAGTTTAAGAAAGAAATCCAAATCTATTTTTTATATCTCGCGCTAACTTATAGGCACTAGCATGTGACAAAACACCGAGATAGGATTGCAACGATTGGTAGATCGATTGTTTTGAAAGAACGCCCATTTCATACTGTTCCATTCTTTGCTTGAGTCTCCGCAATATACGTTTCTTCGTCCGACTGCGAATAAGGCGGAAGTGAGGAAAAATGACATAGCCCAAAAAATCTATACCCCGATGATAAGGTAGCATCGCGATCTTATCCGGATGCAGCGCCAGTTTAAGCCGCTTAGATAGCATTTCTTCAATAGACAATACTAAGTTTTCCAGATACATTTTACTGTCAGCTATAACGACGAAGTCGTCGGTGTACCTGGCGTAATGCTTTACTTTCAGCTCATGCTTTACGAACTGATCAAATTCGTTCATGTAGATATTAGCAAAGATCTGACTGGTCAGATTGCCGATAGGTATGCCAGCGCGGCAGCGCGCCGTCTCTCTCTCTCTCTCTCTCTCTCTCTCTCTCTCGA
Organism: Candidatus Anderseniibacteriota bacterium; assembly: GCA_016197005.1. Classification (GTDB taxonomy): domain Bacteria; phylum Patescibacteriota; class Andersenbacteria; order UBA10190; family UBA10190; genus JACPWO01. The sequence continues at coordinate 46,594 of JACPWO010000004.1, read as the reverse complement.
AATCACACTTATATAGCTTTCAACAATTTCTTCAAGAAGCCACAGCATGGCAGGATCGGTAATTCTCCTGCGGAGTATTACCAGGAGAATGTCGTGATCAACAGTATCGAAAAATTTACGGACGTCACACTTGAGCGCATAACATGGGTGTGTTTGGTTCTTGGAAACTTGGTGGATCATCTGCTGAACTCTGGCCACGCCTTTATGCGTACCTTTGCCGATCCGACACGAAAACGAATCAGCAATAAACGTCGGTTCAAAAACCCTGTTCAGTACCTTAAACACTGCATGGTGTACTACTCGGTCGCGCACAGTCGCTTTATGTATATGGCGCAGCTTGGGATCACAGATCTTAAACCCAGTATACGCTCCATGTTTGTATGTTCTGTTCTGAAGCTCGCGATGCAGTTGAAAGATATTTTGTTCAAGCTCCATTTCAAAACGCAGGACATCCGGTTTATTCCTCTTTCCTTTGTGAAACTCGTCCCAGGCAGTAAAGAGATACTCGGGAGCAATGGCCTTTTTAAACAAATTATCATATCTCCTCATAGCCTATGAACGATAGCGATATTCCTATTCTTAAGAAAGCCTACGAACTCTACAAAACTTTTCACGAGTACCGTAAGACTGTGCCGAAACAAGATCGCTTTACAATTTATGAGTGGAGTGAGCGACTCATCCTGGATATTATTGAAAACCTTTTTCTTGCTGGCTATGCGAAAACCGTGAATAAAGCCACAACTCTTGAGCAGATCAGTGCCAAACTGAATTTACTCCGACTATTGGTTCGTCTCATGAAAGATACAAAAACGCTCGACAACAAAAAATACATTGTGTTGCAAGAAATTATTGATGAGATCGGCCGACAACTCGGCGGATGGAGCCGTTCAATTAGATAACAAAAGGCATCCGTCTATGGATGCCTTTATATAAGGAGAGACTTCGGACAGAACCCAGACGGAGAGCCATAGTTGTCATTGGCATTGTTGACCCAGTTCGTGTCGAACTTGACCTTGCCATCATTGAAGTTGAAGTTAGGCGCGTTGTCGAACTGACCATCGGCATCCGGATATTTGTCTTTGCCTATCTGAGTCACTGGAACTTGAGGTGGCGATGCTAGGCATCAGTGAACGCCTCTTATTCCTGTATTGTTTGTGGCAACACCCCGCTTATTAGCGAAGTTTGCCTTGAGCAAAGACAAGCAGTATCTCCTCGTACAAGCTCGCTCCGGCAAACGCGTGATCAGCCGGATTCTGGCTTTTTCTCGTGAAGAGAAAGAGTGTAAACGACGACAATCCGTAAACGGTCGTACATGAGCTTAACTCGAAGATGAGTATATATGGTTTAAGAAAAATTAAGTAAAAGAAAACGGGGTCTCCAAACTGTGGAAAACCCCGTCGACGCGAAGGATCAAGAAAACAAAAGATCCAAGCGTTCAAGGAACAAGCATCACTTCTGCGGACAGAACCCAGACGGAGAGCCATAGAGGTCAAGGGCATAGAGGACCCAGAACGCGTCGAACCTGACCCTGCCACCATCGAAGACGAAGCTAGGCGCGAAGTCGAACCGACCACCGGCATCCGGAGAAAATTCGTCGCCACCACCGTCGATCCAAAGATCGTTATCGTGTTGAAGACGTTCCGGATGAGTCAAAATCATGATGCCGTTCGCGAAAGCTCCGAGAGCAAATTCGCTGGCGATCATGACTTCTCGTGCTCGGCGCACTGAACGACCTCTGTGACGGAGACCAAACTGGCAGGGTACCACGAGAATGTCGTAGCCCTTTTGTTGATCACCGAGCACTTGAAACGCTTTTGACGTTTTGGCGTGCTGACGCAGATACTGCGGACCAAGTTTCCCTTCACAGTAGTTGTAAAGCTTACCGTTGCGGGTTTTTTTGATCATATCCAGCACTTTCTGCACGGCTTCGCCATAGGTCGGTGCCAACGTTTCCCAACGCGGAATGGCAAAGTAGCCTTCAGCACCTTTCGGCAGGTCGCGCGTAGCCAGTTGCTCGTCGGCGAAACCGATACCAGGGAAAAGCTGACGAAGAAGATTGGTCTGTTCGGTCATGCCCTTCGGCTTTTTGTAGCCGGAGAGGTAGCCGTAGTTTGACGGTACTTCTTCGTTGGCGAACTGATTGGAGAGAGATAACTCTCTCGTCTTAGCAACCACGAGCTCGGCAATTGCTGTCTCGAATTCGTCGCCATGCTCGATCAGTCGCTGTGCACCTGTCTTGTCGAGGCTTTCAACCTTCTCAAGGGCCAAATTGGCTGCACGTCGTGCAGCGTCTTCGACCATTCTCAAGTACTGAACCTTCTGACCGGATGTGATCGATGTGGTCATCGTCATCACCCTTCTCCTTGTAGAAGAACTTACCCGAACCGTCGGGAAACGACCAATCTCTGATGAGACGAGTATTCTGGAGTCTTACAAAAAAACTGCAAAATACTCGTCTCATACACAGTGATATTCTATTATAAAGAACTGCTAATTATAGTCATAAATTACTAAAATGTCAATAGTACCTTTATGGCTTTGTTGAGTTAATTATTTTTTTTATTATTGCGCGCAAATACCTCCTTCGCAATTTCCCAATATCGTCCGTCGCCATTTATTTCTTTCTCCCAGTACCAGTATTCCACTCCCCACCAATATGCCGAAGGTAGTTGTGTGCGCTGCGCAAAATCCCAGTTGTCTAAGAAACGCTCCGGTGAAAAAGATTGCTCGCGCTCCTGCGCTGACATCTGTGGAAAGGGCTGACTGCCCCACGGCTCACCCTGCAGTTCAGAAATTAATACTTCATTCCCTCGCAGTAACCTGACGTATCGACTCTTGAGTCGGTATAACCAGGAAGGAAAGATGTAATCATAGCTGAACTGCTTGAGTGTCTTTTCGGAAAATACAGTGCGGTACATCGTCGTTCCTAGTACATCGCCGAAGGAAGATGCATCAAGCCACCAATTGAGCTCTCCTGAATCGGTCATAAGAATAGGGTGATCAGGGTCAAGTGATCGCACGAGCACCTCTTCCTGCATCAAAAACTGTCGATCTTGAGGCGGACAAATCCCAAACTTTAGCAGTGGCTCGTTTTCTAGCTGCCACATCGCCAGCGCCGGATGACCTTTGTAACGCTCTACTGTTGCCTCAACTAACTCTAAAACTTCTTGCTGCTTTGCTTGCTCGGTGAGCTCTGCTGCCCACTGCGGGTCATGACATTCTGGCCAGCGCGGAAGTTTGCGACCCACTCCCAAAATGACGTGGGCCCCCCGACTGGCCGCTTCATCCATTTGAAAATCTAAATCTGCAAAAGAAAACATATCCTTCTGCGGCTCCGTTACATCCCAGTACGCAGATAGGCGCAGACGTCGTACGCCTAAGTCATCAAGCACAGCAATGTATGTCTGCTGCCAATTAAGACCAATGCCGCTGGCGTGCGGCGCAGAAAAAGAAACGCCTTGTATTTGACTTGGTGCACCAGGCAGTGGTGCCGCTAAAAGAAATACACCGCCGGCTGCTAAGGTAAGAAGAATAATAGTTAACCCTACGACTGCTCGAATAAATCCTTTCATAACAGCAGCACCAACCCACCACTAATAAGCAAAATACCAATTCCCTTTTGAATCAGAGCGACTCGATGCACTTCTTCATGGAAAAGTTTTGGTAGTCTCTTAGACAAAAGCGCAGCTACGACTAAAACAAATACGTATTGTGTTCCCTGGAGAGCATTCACAACCGTGACGCTACCTAAATCAATCGCATAGCTTTGCAACATAAACATTGCCGTACTTAAAACCTTGCTTCCAAAAAAAGAAGTGAGAATATATCGGGAAGTTCGTTTTTTCTTTTTAGAAATTCGTCTTGATTTTTCCTTTTTACCTCTCCCTACCCACATAAGCGGACCTAAGAACAAAAGGGCGGCAACGCCAACAGCAAAACGGCTGTAGGCAAAGGCGGACCAAAACGGGTTGAAGTTGTCGTACAGAAATTTTACTGCCGCAAAGTAAGCGGCAAAGGCGGCCCCAGCAGCAATTGCCAGAACCCATGTTTTTGCCGACATGCGTTTTGTATTCTTAAAACCAATCGACAGAGCGCCACCACCAGCAATAAGTAACAATACCGCTCCAATTTGCTGCGAGGTAAGCGGCTCCTGCAAAAAGAGCCAAGCAAATAGCAACGTAAAAATAGGAACAGCTGACCCGGTCACGGGTACTACACGCGAGGCTTCATCGCTATCGAGAGCGGCAAAGAAGAGCCACAGAGCTCCTACAAACAACACTCCTCCTACTAACGACCACGTCACCGCAAACAGGTTGGGCACAGCAAAATCGAGGGCAGCCAAAACAATAGCGGCAGCCGAAAGTAGTCCGGAATAAAAAGCTAATTTTTTCGGATTTCCGGCGCCAGAATCAGTTCCTAGTAGTCCCTTGTCGACAATAAAGACCAAACCATTGCCCGCATGGGCAATGAGAGCCAGAAGGACCCAAATCATCTTTATATATTAGCAGAGTCGGCAAATGCCTTAAGCACATAGGCACTGGGGCGAATTTTTCGCTCCAGCGTTTTGTAATCAACAGCAATAAGACCGAACCGTGGTTTAAATCCATCCGCCCATTCAAAGTTATCCAGAAGTGACCAGTGTAAATACCCACGCACATTCACTCCTTGCTGCATCGCTTTCTTCACAGCCTTTATGTGACTACGAATAAATTCAGAACGCTTACTATCAGATGCATCTGCTAAACCATTTTCTGTAATGTAGATTGGCAGATTATATTTCTTCATGTGTAAGAGAACGTGCGTTAGTCCTTCCGGACGAATGGGCCAGTTTATATCTGATACCGCTCCTTCCCACGGAACCTTCATAAATCGAGGTGGAAACAATTTCACTCGCAGCTTAGTTGTGAAGTAATAGTTAACGCCAATAAAATCGTGGGTGTTACCGGTTAACGAAAAAAACCGATGGTTAAACCACCAATCTTCTAAACCAGCCATAATTTGGTCATCGAGCTGTCGGCGGTGTTCTGGCAAGTACGCAATGAGGTGCTTGGCTAACCCAACCGGTGTATCTGGTGTAATACTATGGAGTACCCGATAGGCGATCATGTGTCCATAAGCCATGTTTCGGATCACTCGCAACATACCTCTAAGCGTTCGCTTTTGCGGTGGCCAATCGGCTCGCCAGTATGATTGCGAGGCATACACCATTGGTTCATTAATGGTGACCCAAAAATCTACCAGGTGTCCTAAGTGCTGCGCAACATACCGCACATATTTTTCAAACCGGTCGACCGCATATCCATTTTCCCAACCGCCTTTTTTCGCCAGCCAGACAGGGTTAGTAAAATGATGAAGAGTAACAAAGGACTTTATGTTGAGCCGACGCAATTCTTCCAGCACTTCCCGGTAATGTTCAATTGCTTTGCGATTAAATGCTCCTGGTTTCGGCTCTATTCTGCTCCACTCAATAGAAAAACGATGGGCGGTATGGCCTAGCTGTTTGGCTAACGCAAAGTCTTCTTTGTATTTGTTCCAATGATCAGTTGCTCGCCCCGAGTTACCAATATCTGGCCGACTTTGCTCCCACTCCCACCAGTCATTGTAAATATTATTGCCTTCTACCTGATGAGAGCTGGTAGCAGCGCCAATTAAAAATTGCGAAGGAAGCGACATGTCTTTATCATAGCAGCCCACTTCAGAGAAACCACTCACAAGAAAACTACTCCGTACTAGCGGAGTAGTTTTCTGCCTTGTTACCTAACGTTCTGAACGTTCTTGCGCTGCTTTAAGCGAGACAATGCTACGTTTTGTAGTTGTCGGACACGCTCACGACTAATCTGAAATTCCTGGCCAATTTCTTCTAGAGTTTTTGGAACACCAGTCGTCAAACCAAAGCGCTGCTCAATAATTGCTCGCTCGCGCGCCGGCAATGTAGCCACTGCTTCTTGCACTTTGCGTCGAACAAATTCAACTTGGGCAGTGTCCGTTGGAGAAAGAGCATCCTGATCTTCGAGTAAATCCCCCAGACGCGTATCTTCCTCATCGTCTCGACCGCGAACTGCTTTCTCCAATGAGACAACGTCAGCATTTACTTCTTCTAAGCGACGCACTTCTTTTACAGAGGCACTCATCTCACGTGCTAATTCTTCCGGGGCTGGTGAGCGTCCTAACATTTGATAGAGTCGTTGGCGAGTCCGCTGCATCTCGAGAATTCTATCTTGAACATTCTCAGGTAGTCTCACCAGACGTCGACTCTTTAAGGCACGAAGGATAGCTTGCCGAATCCAGTACACACCGTACGTAGAGAATCTTGTTTTAAATTTGGGATCGAATCGGTCAATAGCGCGCATCAGCCCAATATTGCCGTCCTGCACTAAGTCCATAAGTAAGTCTGGATCGCCGCCCGGCACATATTGCTTGGCAATATTTACCACGAGGCGCAGGTTGGCCAGCATCATATGCTGACGCGCCTTTTGATCTCCTTTTCGAATACGACGAGCTAGTGCCTGCTCTTCTGGTCCGGTAAGGAGAGGTACTTTCCCGATATCTTGAAGATATCGAGTGAGTCCAGAGACAGAGCGGGGTGCACGTTTCGCCGCTTCTGCTTTTTTGTTAACTGAAAGTGTCATAGTGGAGTAGTTAAGGGTCACAAAAAAAGAACGTAGGTGGATATTGCGTTTTTATTTTTCCTCCGTATGTAATTGTTCGTGTGCCTCTAGTCGAGGCGGTGGGTCGGTGCGTTAGCACTCGTATCCCGTGAGTGCTAATATCATATACCCTGGGCACAGGGTGGCAAATCAGTTTATGCACTTGTTGTTAAACCTCGTAACAGATGTCTCTAGGCTCTATTGTTGCGACCGGTTGCTTAATAAAAAACACTGCGTTTATCAAACGGAATTGGGCATGAGAGGCTCTAGGAGCTCAATATTCAACTGAAATAGAAGGCAGTAAAAGCTGTCGAAGCCATTGACATCAATATCCACGAAGGGACTTATCGGCTCGTAGCTATGCTAATTTTTTCGCTTCGGTAACCAGTGTTTCAATCTCTTTGATTCCACCTCGCCAAAACGCTGCCTTTTCTATATTCACTCCGAATTCAGATAGCAAATCCTGTGGGGACTTTGATCCGCCGAAGGCCAGCATCTTAAGATACGCCGGCACAAAGGTCGTGGGATCTTTTTTGTATTGAGCGAAAAGGGAGCGAGTGAGTAAATCACCAAACGCATACGAGTACACATAAAATGGCCACTGAAAGAAATGTGGAATCATGCCCCACTGCAATTCACTTCCGGGGGATTGTCGAATAGAAGGACCATACATTTTCTTAAACGTACCTTGCCAAATCTCGCCTAAATCCTGAGGTGTAAGTTCTCCCTGAGATCGTTTTTCAAAAAAGACGCGCTCAAATTCAAAAAAGGCAGCTTGGCGAAATACTGAGGCAATAATGCCTTCTACTTTTACTGCGTAGAGTGCAAATCGTTCTTTTGGCGAAAGCGTTTCTTTAACAGCATTAAATACAATCATCTCGGCAAAAATACTGGCAATTTCTGCTATTGTCAGGGAACAATCGAATTGGAGATAGGAATTTTTACGAGCGATATATGCGTGAATGGCATGCCCAAGCTCATGAGCTAGTGTCATGACGTCATTTATTGTTCCGTTAAAATTCATAAGTACGTATGGGTGCAGATCCGGCGTTACGTAGACACAGAAGGCGCCCCCTTGCTTACCCGCCCCAGGCCGCGCATCAACCCAGTTGTTATCAAAGAAAAGTTCCGCTACTTCACGAAATGTTGGTGAAAACTCTCCGAAGGCTGTAAGCACGATGTTCTTTGCTTGTGCAAACGTATATTTCTTAGACGTTGCCGCTACCGGCGCGTAACGATCGTATTCATACAATGCTGGTAGCTTCAGGAGACGTTTTTTAAATTTGTAGTAGTCGTGAACTATTTTGTAATTGGCCGTAACTTGGGAAATGAGCACGTCGACCGCTTTAGTAGAAACTTCATTTCCTACATGTCGTGCATCCTCCGGACGAGCAAAACCGCGACGGCGAGTATCTAGAATAACGTCCTGACCGATCATGTTGTACATAAAGGCCGTTCGATCAACATCTTGCACTAAGGCATGATTCAGACTTTCTGATGCTTGTTGGCGCACGCTTCGCTTCGGATCATAGAATTTACTTAAAATTTCTGACTCGTTCAGAACGTGGGTATGGCCACTGCTTTTGAAGGGATACGTACGCTTTGCATCCTCCTGTTCATACAAACGAGTAAAGGCATCTCGACCGGTAAGAGAAGTTTCCAGAAGTAAGGCTTCTTCCTTTTCCGATAACCGATACTGATTCATATCCACTAGGCGCTGCAACCAGTGACGGTATGACGCCAGGCTTGGTGCTTTCATTAAATCCTTGAGTTTGGATGCCGGCAGAGAACCGATACATAAACTAAAAAAGAGGAGGAGTGATCGCACAGTGGCTGCCCATTCATCAATCCCCTGCATTCGAGCAGCGACGATTTTGTCGTTCGTCTTGGTGGCGAATAGCAACCGACTGAATATCTGAATTTTATCTATATCTCGTAATATCTTTTCATACTCTTTAATGGCCGACGTAATTTCTTTTGGAGAAGTATTTTCAGATATACCGCGAGCGTATTTCTTATGAAAAGCCTGCGCCTCTTTTTTTAGACGCGCTTGGTCACGAGCAATAGCAGGATCGTTTATTCCCTTATATAAATCCGATAAATCCCACTGTGGAATTTTCTCGGCCATGATATTTAGGCGCGCTCGACGTAATCGCCGGTGCGAGTATCAATACGAATAACTTCTCCTTCTTTGATAAAGAGAGGAGCTTTTACGCGCAGGTTACCTTCAACTAAGATATCTTTCGTGACGTTGGAAGAAGTGTCTCCCCGAACGCCTTCTGGGGCTTCAATAACTTTGCGTTCAATTTTAATCGGTAACTCAACCCCAATTGGCTCACCAGCAAACATCACGATATCAATAGTTTGGCCTTCAATAAGGTATCGAGCGCTATCTCCTAGCATTTCCGCAGAAAGCTCAATTTGATCATAGGTAGCATCATCCATAAATGTATACGTGCCATCATCCTGATACAGATACTGGTACGGTGTTCGACCAATATCCGCTTCCTCTACTTTGTCTGACTGCTGAAACGTATGCTCTCTCGTCGCGCCGGTTTGAACATGCTTTAAGATTGTCTTCATTACTGGACGACGTTGTTGCATTCGCAGGTAATTAGCTGACGTTACCTGATAGGGCTGTCCTTCAAGGTTAATAATCTTACCTTTGCGTATTTCGGTCATTGATAACATACCCCGTATCTTACTCAGCTGGGGCAAATATGGAAGAGGCTGGTACTTGAATACGCAAAACTGGATTAGCAATTATTTGCGTTGAAATTGCGCCCGGCACTGACACCACTCGTTGTGATCGCGGTAGGGATGCAAAGTATAAAATATGAGTGCGCTCTAAAACATATGCACCCATAGCGAGCCCGACAAAAATAAACAGCAAAGAAAACCAAGCAGTAAAAACTTTAAACTGTTGCCACGGAATCATAGACCCCTCATACCAAATTTTTCACTCTTTGTCAAAAGGAATAGCAAGATCCTCTTGGGATATCGTTTCAATCGGCTATACTGGGGCTATAATAAGAGCAGTTTTACACACTAATTCTAGAAAGGGAGGTGATACGTATGATGTTCGATGGTGAAGAAGAAGGTGGAATGGACGGTGGCGACACTGCCGCTCCTACCCCGACTCCAACCGAAGGCGGCGATATGGGAGGTGACATGGGAGGCGATAAAGAAGAGGCTGTATAATCAGTTTCAAAATCACTTTATGAAGTAATCAAAAATCCTCGCAGCAAAGGCGGGGATTTTTGTTACAGAGAAAGAGTGTGTCCGTATCTCCGTAGCCACTGTCGATGATATTCAAAGTCTGGTTGAAGGCTAGCCACGAGTTTCCAAAATTTTCGGGAGTGATTGGTGTGTACAAGATGCGCCACTTCGTGCGCCACAACATATAATGCCACCTCTTTGGGAGCTAAGGCTAGACGCCAATTAAATGTGAGCGTATTTGTTTTTTTATTACAGCTACCCCACTGCGTCGTCGCTGCATTCGTTCGAATACGTACCGGGCTATATCCAGAAGTCACGATCAACTTTGTTACTTCGTGTTTAAAGAAGGCAAGCGCTCGAATCCGATACCATTTTTCAACTTGAGGACGGATACGTTCCGCATTTCCTACGGTCACCTGCAAAATTCCTTCGTGCTCTTTTCGGTAAGACTTCCGTCGTTTTGGTTCAACTGCAACTTGAAGTTGTACTACTTCACCAAAAACAGACAAGGCAGTATCTGACACCAGATCAATCGATTTTACTTGCGCTTGCCGAACGGCTTGTCGTCGACGTTGTCCCAAAAGCCACTGCCCTCTTTCTTGAATGAAGCGAAGCCCTTCACGGAAGGGAGCGTGCCAGGGAACTACCAGCTCAACACTACCATCCAGCTCTACGTGGAGCAGTAAATTTCGGGCACGGCGAGAACGACGGAGCAGATACGGAATGTGCTCGCCTTCTACCTCAAGAACATACTTGCCCTGTTTTATCATCTCTGTATGATAGCCACATGCTGTCATTTTTTAGAAAAAAGAAAAAGGAAGAAAAACCAATAAATGCTCCTATTCCCGCTCCTGTCGAGGGTTCGTCTGTCTCTGATTCAATCACCTGGAGTAGCGAGGCAACTGAAGCTTTAGAGCAAACGCTTGCTCAAGCCCCTATTCCGAAACTCCTTAAAGGAAAAGTACGTCGCGATCTTAAGAAGGCGGCGGAAGCTGCCGCTCAAAAATCGGGTCGAACACAGGTGTCTGCTCACGACCTCATGCAAGGATTTATGAACAAGCTACCAGCTGAAATGCGCAATCAAGTAGAGCAAGCCGCTCGAAAAGGTCCGGAAGGATTGAAACTTCTCCAGAAGAAACTACAGAGTAAGAAAAAGTAATTGGTTATTCTTAATTCGCTGAGTTTTCTCCACGTTCGCCTCGGAGCTCTTCGTATATTTTTTCCGCTCGGATAAAATCTGCTGGTTCATCTAAGTCTGTACTGGTACGTGGATCCAAAACATAACCGTGTAAGTTTTCTCCCCAGACGTTTTCATTTTCTAAACATTCAGGACGCAGCACAAACTTGCGCCGGGTAATATCCACTTGTCCGTCTTGGAAAAAGATGGGAAAGAGTTTTTGCACTTTCTGTCGTGGCTGATCAGGGCCATATTGTTTTCGAAAATCAGTTTGAAAATCTGCCAGTGGAGTGAGCTTGCCGGAAGCACCCACCTCAGGCTTTCCTTCCAAGTGCCACATTTTGTAAGGATGGAGTGGAGCTGGAATAACACTTTTGAGCCCATCAGCTTCTGTCTTTTTCATATGCGCAACCATCGCGTCAATGTCAGAGGCAAATCGCAGCGGACTAGTCGGACGTAAGTTAATGAGAAGTTCTGGCGTCCACCCAAATTCTTCTTCCATCCATGTAACCGCGTGATGATAAAAACCACCATCACCACTCGTGGGTTGAGAATATTGTTCAGGGCGGGGAGCAACCAAGGCACCAAACTTTTTGGCTTCTTCCGCAATCTTTTCATCTTCCGTAGACACAATAACGACATCAACAGTCGTAGCTTCCAGTGCCACTTCAATCGCCCATTGCACCAATGTCTTGCCTCCCAGCTTTTGCAGATTCTTGTATGAGATACTTTGTTGCCCTGCTCGAGCCGGAATAATAGCGGCTACCTCAATTGTTTCTCGCTTTGGATTTTTTACGGTATTAGCCATATGGTTGTAGCGTACTCATAGATATCCTAAACGCAAAATTATGACTACAGGACACATTGATCACCCCGAAATATATAAAAAATTGCTACCACAACCAGTGTGGCAGGAAGTGTTATCTTGGATTACAACGGAGGCTTCGCAAAAACCTGATGGAGAATATGAAATTCGCGGACGCGATTTATATGCATCTATTACCACCATTGAAACGAGGCCCCGATCAATTACTGTTTTCGAAGCTCACCGAGAATACATTGATTTACACTTTTGCTTAGAAGGTGAGGAGGTCATTGATTGGACATCTGTAGACAAACTTGTCGCAACAATGAAATTTGATATTAAAAAAGACTACTGCTTGTACCAATCAACAAGCCAGTTTAATAGCATTGATCTAACAGCTGGGGCATTTGCTGTATTTTTACCCACTGATGCTCATCGACCAAAAGTTTCTGACAGTAAAAATAAATTGTGTAGAAAAGTTGTAGTAAAAATTCTTACTAAGTTAGTCTAAAAGAATGCGTATGAATAAGAATCAATTAGGAAAATCTGGTCTAGTAATATCTCGTCTCGGACTTGGCACCGTTGAGATTGGAATTGCTAACTATGCTATGGGACAAAAAGGACTCATTTCCGAAGACGATGCTACTCGCCTTCTCAACGAAGTAGTAGATTTGGGCATAACATATATAGATACTGCTCGTGCCTACGGGGTAGCGGAAGAACGTATTGGAAAATCTGGAATCCTTAAAAAGCCTGGCGTGGTTGTCGGAACAAAGACAGCCCAGTTTTTAGAAAAAGGTGAAGATCCTCGTGGCACAGAGCTCGAACAAAGAATCCGAGTAGATATTGAAGAGAGCTTGCGCATGCTACAAGTAGACTCCTTACAACTCGTGCAACTCCATGGTGGTAGTAAAGAACAAATTGAACGAGGTGAAATTATTGAAGTGATGCAAAAACTAAAGGACGAAGGCAAAATACAACACGTCGGTATTGCCACTCGTGGAGAGGAAGCGCCACTGGCTGCTATAGATTCAGGCTTCTTTGAAACAATCCAAGCCGCCTATTCCATTCTCGATCAGCGCATGGTACCTCATGTCTTGCCAAAAGCTGCAGCTGCTGGAGTCAACATCATCAATCGCTCCGTATTGCTTAAAGGAGTACTTACTAAACATTATTCTAAACTCCCCACTGCGCTTACTCCTTTAAAAGAGGCAGCCGCTCAAGCAGAACAAATTGCACTGGAAATTGGAACAAACCTTCCGAGTCTCGCACTTAGATTTGTGCTCTCGCATGAAGCAATTTCGACAGCGTTAGTCGGAACTATGAAAACGCAGCACCTGAAAGCAGCGCAAGATGCAGTTGAAGCTGGTCCTCTACCACCAGAAATTATAGCCAAACTTGAGGCTCTCGCCATTTCCGACCCCAACCTTATTGACCCCTCCAGGTGGCCGAAAGAAACTCAAACGGTCTAGCTTCAAGCACTCCAACCGGCGTCAACTACCAAAAGATGTCCTGTCATACCCTTTGAAGCTTCGGAAGCAAGAAATACCAAGGGAGCACCAATTTCTGCTGGATCAGTCATACGCCCGAGCATGGTGTACTTGGCATACTTCTCAACAAATGCATCGTCATGATTCTTGAACACTCCACCTAGTACCAATGCATTGGCCCGAATATTTTTCTGACCGTAGGTACCAGCAATGTATTTTGTTAAGTACTGGATAGCTGCCTTCGTCATACCGTAGTCCACTGGTTTCTGTGTGCCTTCGGGATAAATATCTTGGTGGGGAACACTTAGGCCATACATCGAAGAAATGCTAATAATGTTTCCGCCACCGCTCTCGAGCATGTGTTTCACTGCTGCCTTACTTACCCGCCAGGTACCGAGCATATTTACATCAACACTCTGCTCCATTGCTTCCTCTGGGTAATTCTCAAATACTTTGGTATTGGCAGAAGAATTAGGATCAAACTTCGGATCAATAGCTGCGTTGTTTACAACGACATCAATACGACCAAATTCTTTTATGACAGCTGCAAACGCCTCATCAACGGAATCCTGTTTTGTAACATCCATGTGTACCGGTACTACGTTTTCCCTGAGCTTTTGCGCTCTTGCTTGTACTGCCTTAAGGGCAATATCTGCGAGTGCAACTTTGGCACCAGCTTCAAGTAAGGATGTAACAAAATGTTCCGCCAAGAATCCCGCCCCGCCGGTTACAAGTATTACTTTTCCATGTAAATCAAAGGCATTCATAGTTTCTTTCGAGCTACTACCACCATACCGGTTGAAGCAATCCAAGGCGAAAGGAAATTAGCTACCGCCTTCACGATTCGACCAAGTATATTGAGCTTGTAGGGCTGACTGCCTCGCAATATTTTCCAATCTATATACAAACCGTAATGTGAGTCGGATTCTGGCAATTCATGGGGACGCACTTCTACAATCTCAAAACCAGCTTTACTCAGTTGCTCCATAAGACTGCGGTGAGTAAAGAGGTAACTAGCAAATGTCGGCTGCTTGCCTTGAGTAGTTTTTACCAGCTTTTCAATTTTCTTAAGCGGCAGATATACCCAACGACGCAGCGCATTCGCCATGGGAACTTCCAAGAAGAGCATGCCGCCTGGTTTCAATACTCGCCCGGTTTCCGCTAACGCAATGGGCACCTTGCCCTCAACATATTCAAGGACACCAATAGCGAGCACACCATCAAACGAAGCATCGGCATACGGAATTTGTGTCATCTCCGCAACTTTTACTTTGAGGTCACGGTTGTACTCTGTTAAGGCACGAATGATGCGCGCGGCAATATCTATACCTTCAACGTTGTATCCTTCTTCATCCAGAAATATGACCCAGCCACCAACACCACACCCGGCATCGAGATATCGCTTATCTTTCGTAAGGTTTTTTTCTAGCAGCGGCCAAAAGCCTTGTTTACGAAACTCATCGGCACTTTTGCCGGCAATGTGTTCTTGAGCATAGCGGGCATCCCAGTACGCTCGTGGGTCAAAGTTTGGTGGGTAAAATTTCTCTAAGTGGTACATAAGTCTTTGTATATATACTACTTCAAGTACGGCTTCAAATGCTCCATTGCCTGCAAGAAACCTTTCCCGCCATGTAAATGCCCCTGCCAAATTTCGGGAACCATTGTATGTGAGTACCCAGCTAGGGGAGACAAAACTTTTGTAAAATCAATGGTACCCTCGCCTACCTGTAACCCTTCATCACCTGTTCCTGAGCCGTCAGCAACATGTAAATGACGAATATATGGCTGTAGCGTTGTAATCATTTGTGGTAAGTCTTCGTTGTAAGCCTCACAAGCTAAAGCCGCGTGGGAAGTATCAAAGCACATGCTGTAACCGGTGTCTTTAAGGAAGCGTTCAATTTCTTCCGCCAACATAAAGATATTTGTTACCCATTCCCCGCCAAAGACCCACGGACGCGGTGGTAGATTTTCTGGTAGCAGCATCACACCATCGGCTTTGAGCTGAGAAAGTGTATCCGCAAAGATATCGAGTAGCTTTTTAGGATCCACTGCTGGCTGCAGTGTAATACCACCAGGATGAATAATAAATTTAGGCGTACTAGAAAAGGATTCGCCCAGCTTTCGAGCTAGGTCGACTGACCGCTGCAATGTTTTAATGGCAATCGCCCGCTCTTCTTTATCTTCCGCCGCTGGGTTGAGATACACCCGCTTCATATATTCCGGTGCATGCACTATAATTTCCTGACTCCATTTTCCTTGAGGCAGTTTTTCGTCTAAGTCCTTATCCGATAAGTGAAACTCAAATAAGTTTGGTTCGTATCGCAAATAATTTTCAAAATCGGAGAAACGAACAACTGGTCCCCACTTCCATAGGACATCCTTACTCGAAAATGTTTCTAAAATGGTGTTGGCACTAATATCATCCTCCGTGAGTGCTTCTCCGGAAGGAATATCTCGACTAGCCGTAATCCCGACCACTTCATTCATTCGCTGAGGAGATAACCCCTTGGCAGGACTTTTCGTTGTAAGCATTTCGCGGGTAATAACAACACCATCTGGAATAAAAGTGGCAGCGACAATACTTTTAGCCAGAATTTCTCGATTCATAATCTCGCCTCGCGACAGTCGCTTCACCGCGAGTCCCACTGCGCGCTCCACTTCCCGAATTCCGGAAACCATTTCCTTAAATTCATGAGGGAGAAGTGAAGCCTTGTGATCTGGTCCTTCTAAACTCCGGTCAACGGTAATATGTCGTTCAATAATAGTGGCCCCTCTGGCAACCGCACCAATTGATACAGCGGTGCCACGCTCATGCCCAGAATATCCCACAGGCACATTGTATTTTTTGAGCGTATCCATGAACGCCAGATTAATTTCATCGAACGGAGCCGGATACGTGCTATTGCAGTGCAGAATGGCAAAAGGGACGTGGAGTGTACGTAGAAACTCTACTCCGGCATCAATTTCCTTCGGCGTCACCATGCCGGTAGAAACAATGAGTGGCTTCTTGGTACGGGCAATATGTTCGATTAATTCATTATTCGTAAAATCCGGTGAGCCAATTTTATATATGGGGATATGGAGCAGTTTTTCTACTTCGTCACAACTCTGTTTATCCCACGGGTTGACCATAAACATAATACCTCGTTTGTTAGCGTGTTGTTCGAGTTCAACATATGCCTCATCGGACAGTTGAAACTCTTTGAGGAGGGGGATTAAGTACTGGTATTTCTGTTCATACAAATTAGGGTTTTCCAGAACTTTCTTTTGGTATACCTGGGCTAAGTTCCGTTTCTGAAACTTGACGGCATCAGCTCCGGCTTCAGCGGCGGCATCAATAAGCTGGCGAGCACGTTCTACGCTGCCATTATGGTTAATTCCCGCTTCGGCAATGATAAAAACAGGCTCGCCGGGGCCAATTGAACGATTTCCTGCTATAAGCGGCTGTATTTTCATGGGCTTACTATGTAGCGAAAAGTGACTACTTTGTCGAGCGCAAAACTACTCGAGCTGGCGCCCCATCTAAATCGACCGCCAGCGGCAAACAAATGAGCTCGTAGGAACCGATTTCAACAGTATTCAGCCACAAGCTCTCTATAATCACTATCCCGGCATCTAACAGAATAGCGTGCGTTCGATCACGCACGCCCTTTTTCTTTATGGAAGGCCCATCAATACCTATAAGTTTTATTCCCCGATTTACTAACTCCTGAGCGGCCGATTCATCAAGAGCAACAAAATCTGGATCAAATGTGTTTATATCTACCGCAGAGTTTTTTGTTTTAATGAGCACACGTTCAACAGCTGTTTTCGGAAGAATAGCAGCAGTAATCGTTTCCGCATCTACTGCTATAACTTGCGCTTCACCAATGAACGGCTCAAGAGCATAACTGCCCGTACCAGCCGCACCTTTTGTAATGTGGCTTAGCCCATCAATGTGCGTGCCGGTATGTGACCCGAGCGTGATTCTTGTCAGAGCGCTCGAGGTATTCGAAGCGGTCGCTGCCTCCTCCAGTACTACCGCCGGATTTCCGGGATAGATGGCCATCGAGGAATGGATAGGTCTCGTAATGTCGATGAGTTGCATACGCTGTATACTAAGGATATCAGACTATGCTGACTATTTGGGATCACTTATTTCTATGGGGAGCACTATTCTTGCTTGGGATAGTGCTTGGCTTCTTTTTGACTAAGGGACTGCTTTCAGCCGGTAAATACTACCGATTATAACTATGGGAATAACTGAGACCATTGCTGTCACCCTGCGCGCACTCACATTAGTCGCGCTCTACGTCATTATTGGTTTTGGGCCCGGTTTTGTAATCGGTGTAATGCTCGGCAATCGATTTGGTGGCGGCTATAAGCATCCGGTGCGCATGGACCTCGCGAAGGAACAAATAGAAAAAGCGATGCGGCATAATGCTCAGTGGCACCCTGATAACGAACGCTGGAAAAAATAGTTCTACAAACTGATTGTGTCGCCTTCACTCGGAATAGTAACGGCAAGCTCAGGAATTTCCGCTTCCATATATTGCTTTAGCGCCGTCGCCTGTTCCGATTCGCTATGGACGAGAGAAATACTTTGCAGACCTTTTATTTTCTGAGCGTAGGTAAGCAGCTGTCGTCGATCGGCATGGGCAGAAAATTCATTAAGTACTAATATTTCGGCCGTTACTGGCAGTCGCTCTCCCAAAAGTTCAATTTCTGGTGCTCCCTCTACGAGCTGACGTCCAGGCGTGCCACCGGCTTGAAAACCGGTAATAATAACCGCATTCTTTTTGTCAGAAATAATCTGACGAGCATGATGAACGACCCGCCCGCCCGTCATCATCCCAGCCGCAGAAATAATCATCAGGGGCCCGTCCATACTATTGAGTTTCTTGGATTCATCGACCGACTCGGTATACGTCAAATTCCGGAACGTGAGCGGTTTATGATCATCCCCAAAATCTTCAGTTGTTTCTTTATCAAACAAGTCATGG
Source organism: Candidatus Anderseniibacteriota bacterium (assembly GCA_016197005.1). Taxonomy (GTDB): domain Bacteria; phylum Patescibacteriota; class Andersenbacteria; order UBA10190; family UBA10190; genus JACPWO01. The sequence continues at coordinate 28,274 of JACPWO010000004.1, read as the reverse complement.
TGATGCTTATGAACTTCGGTAATGTGCGAAGCTAAAGGAGAGTCTACATACATCGGGAAGCGCGGAATACGACCCTCATCGACTAATTTATGAATGATATAGACAATTGTTTGGGTGCGGCCGAGCGAAAATGCAGGCACCAGCATCTTTCCACCTCGCTCACAAATACGGTTAATGGCGGCGGCGAGATTAGTAATGGCGCCGTCTAGATTATCGTGTTCGCGCTTCCCGTACGTAGCTTCCATGAGAAGCGTTGTTATTTCTTCCTCTGGTACTTCTGGATCATGCAAAAGTGGAATACTGTTTGGTCCTAAGTCGCCAGTATAGGCAACAATTTTTCCATCAACCTCGAGCACGGTTACGGCTGATCCAAGAATGTGCCCAGCATCATAGAATTTCATGCGAACGTTACTACCCACTTCGTGCCAACTCGGATCTTTTCGAGCATAGGGGATTGGCATAAAACGATCCATGACTGGCGGGATATCTTCGGCGTCAAAAAGCGGTATTCGCTCATCCGGAGAACCCAAGTGATGGCGCGCTCGATATTCTGCATCTTGCACTTCAATTTTTGCTGTATCTGCCAGCATATATTCCACGATGTCACGGGTAGCTGGCGTGGCATAAATCTTTCCAGCAAAACCTCGCTTTACTAACAGAGGCAACATTCCGGTGTGGTCGAGGTGAGCATGGGACAGGACGACTGCGTCTATGGAATCAGGCGCAAAAGGAAAACTGCGATTTCGCTCTCGTACGTCTGGTAGTCCCTGGAATATACCGCAATCAAGAAGAATGCGACTCTTGTTTCCCTGCACTAAATGCTTACTGCCGGTTACTCCGCCGGCTGCTCCATAAAAGGTAATAGTTGGACTGTTCATATATCCTTGCTCTATCTTACACCACATATGGTACTGGCACTTACTTGGCTTCTAGCTGCTTGCGCAGCGGGTGTAGCGGCTATCTATGCAGTCGGTGTTTTAAGAGAACACGCGATCCGATTTCTTGTTGGAATTGTTGGAGGCTTGGCGGCAGCTACCACTCTCACCTACATCCTCAATATAGGTATTCCCTTAAACTCTACCCTCATTGTAGTCGAGACTATTATGCTTCTCGTGCTCGCTGTCGGACTTTTGTGGTATACCGGCCCTCTGCCTTGGCGAGGAACAAAACTGGACTGGGTTGCCGTGGCTGTATTCGCTGTCTCTTTTATTATTTTTGGCTTGATCATTGCTCCTAAGTTATTCATCGAAAATAAAGAGGGCTACTCAACTGGCATCATTAACGCGTATGGCGATGTGGCGTGGCATGCCGCTAACGTCGTCATGTTTGCCGAAGGGCAAACAACTCCCCCGCAAAACCCAATCTTTGCCGGTACAAACCTTCTCTATCCATTCATGACCAATTTTATGAGCGGAGTGTTGCTATCAGCTGGAATGTCACTGCCAGCCAGCATCAATGTTCCAGCTATGCTGATGATTCCGGTACTCCTAACGCTTTTGTACTGCTTTGCGCATGAATTTACCCGCAGCAAACACGCCGCCATCATTGCTCTCCTTTTATTTATTTTTGGTGGAGCAACATTGGGTATATCCCGACTCCCTCAAGATTTTGCCGCGGCCGACACTTCCATCATCGACTTTATAACCCACCTGCCGGCTCGAGATTACTCTGGTGTTGGGACCGACGAGAATGGCTACCACTTCTTAAACCCGGTCACAACACTGCTCCTGCCTCAGCGTTCGTTCTTGTTTGGTATTTCGCTCGCTCTTTGTATTCTTTTATTACTAAAGCCGGCGAAACAGAAAACTGATGGGGAATATATTGTGGCGGGAGTTTTGTCTGGTCTTTTGCCTCTTTTCCATGGCCACACTGTTCTTGCGCTTCTGCCAGCAATTATTGGCTTATTCTTTTTGCAGCCGCGCATTCAGCAATGGCTTCTCTTTACGCTCACTGCTCTCGTAGTTGGTATTCCCGAGGTACTATATTACATGCTCGGCGAAAGTGAGAGTGGTTCTTTCTTCCGCTTTGAACCAGGCTGGATGGCAGGGGAAATTAACCCTATTTGGTACTGGCTCAAGAATACCGGACTCTTGCTCCCTACGGTGATTACTGGATTTTTCTTAAAGAGTCCTAAGAGTCTTAAGATTTTGGCAGGAGCAGGACTACTCCTGTTTGCAGCGGCTAATACTTGGCTGTTTGCTCCTTGGGCCTGGGATAACTTTAAACTCTTTGTCTTTTTCTTCTTATTTACCATTCCGCTAGCTGCATTTGCTGCCCTGCACGCTATTCGTACTTTTCCACTTATCGGAAAGATTGCGGTAATTGTATTGCTGGCTGGGCACATGGTGTCAGCCGGAGTTGATATATTTAAACTCACTCTACCCACGGCTCTTATTTGGGGAGAGTGGGACATAGCCGCTATTCAAGCCGCCGAAGTAATTAAAGAAGTGACCGAACCGGGTGACGTTATCGTAACCGCAGCCAGCCACAACTCCGCGGTCGTACTAGCTGGTCGACCCCGCTATCTAGGATTCGCCGCCCATGTGTGGAGTCACGGTGGAGATCCCTGGGATCGGGAAAAGGCTATCAAGGAATATTATCAGGGAACACTTTCCACTCTTCCTGACCTGAAACCTAAATTTGTTCTTGTTGGTCCTCAAGAAGAAAGTGCATTTGCGCCTATTGCCTACCACCCAACCTGGTATCTCGTAGCAAAATCTGGCCCGTATTTTCTCTACTCCATCCGCTAACGAGCGCGCCACCAGTCTAAAATTTCTTGCAGACTTTGCTGAAGGGTAATTTCTGGCTGCCAGCCGGTAAGATCACGCAGTTTCTGGGCATTGCCGACTAAGACTGGGGTATCGGCTGCTCTCATTTTTTCTTTATCTTCTTCAACGGAAATATCTACCGAAGCCTCCGAAAGTAGCTGATCCAAGATATTTTGAATTGAAGTACCCACTCCAGAAGCAACATGGTATACCTCCCCGGTTTTCCCTTGTTCCATCAGAAGACGATAGGCTCGCACCACATCCCGTACGTCTGTAAAATCTCGCTCGGCAGATAAGTTACCAACCTTTAGTACTGCGGCTTGATTTCCTTTTTCAATGGCTGCAATTTGGGAAGCAAAATCTGCTGTGACAAACCCTACTCCTTGACCGGGACCAATATGGGGAAATGGGCGCACTCGGAGCACAAAATCTTTAAATTGCTCTTCAATCAACTGCTCCGCCTTATACTTACTTTGGGCATAGGGATTACTAGGTCGAGCCTCAGCTAGTGGAAGTTCAAGAAGGGGCTTTCCCGCAGCGGTATGAACGGCTTTCCCATAAATATCAGCTGTGCTGGTAAATAAAACTTTTGTCGGTAGCTTGAGCCTTTGTACAGCGGAAAGCAGTTGCTCAGTCCCACCTACGTTGACCTGCTCTACCAGCTGAGGATTTTTATTTGCAGCTGGTACTGAGGCAATAGCAGCTAAGTGCACGATCCAGTCAGGTAAAAGGGCTGTAAGTTTACTCTCATACGTCTCTGGCTTCGTAATATCTACCTGCGGTAAATCCCATGATTCAACCCGAGCTTGGGGCCATGCCTGAGAAAATTCCTGCTGCAACCAACTACCGACGAAACCTCGTCCGCCGGTTATGATGACATTCATACTATCGGATCTCGCGGCTGACCCGCTCCAGATCCGCATCGACCATCATATTTACTAAATCTTCAAAGGAAGTTTTCGGTTCCCAGTTTAATTTTTCTTTAGCCTTAGCCGGACTCGACAAAAGTTCATCAACCTCAGCTGGACGCATAAATGCTTTATCTTGCACTACGTATTGTTCAGAATTTAGGCCGGCTCGCGTAAAGGCCAGATCAACAAACTCTTTGACTGAGTGATTCTCGCCGGTGCCTACCACATAATCGTCCGGGGTATCTTGCTGCAGCATGAGCCACATCGCTTCGACATAGTCCCCGGCAAATCCCCAATCCCGTTTTGCATCCATGTTTCCGAGTCGAAGCTCCTTCGCTACCCCTAATTTTATGCGGGCAACCCCATCAGTAATCTTCCGAGTAACAAACTCAACGCCACGCCGCGGACTTTCGTGGTTGAACAATATACCTGAACAAGCAAAAAGCTTATGACTCTCGCGGTAGTTCACAGTTGCGAAGTGACCATACACCTTGGCCACTCCGTATGGACTACGTGGGTAAAAGGGAGTTTCTTCTGTTTGCGGTACTTCCATAACTTTGCCGTACATCTCTGAACTGCTAGCTTGGTAAAATTTTGCATCTGGTTTCAGGATACGAATTGCTTCCAAGATACGGGTTACTCCTACTCCCGTAACATCTCCAGTTAATTCCGGAATATCCCAGCTCGCTTTTACGAATGTTTGCGCTCCCAGGTTATACACTTCATCGGGCTGACTTTGCGCAACTGCTCGCAGCAAAGATCCAGAATCAGATAAATCTCCTGTCAAAAGAGTCACCTTGTCTACCAGATGCTCCATGTTCTGAAACTGATTGGTCGCCGTGCGCTGTACTAGACCATAGATCGTATATCCTTTCTCGAGCAAAAGCTCCGTTAAGTACGATCCATCTTGGCCAGTAATGCCTGTTATTAATGCTGTTTTTGCCATAGGGTAATGCTCATATGGTAAACGGGGTTCTGAACATCGACAAGCCAGAAAATATCACATCTCACGATGTCGTCAATCGCATTCGAAAAGTAAGCGGACAAAAGCGGGTGGGTCATGCGGGTACGCTCGACCCATTCGCCACCGGCGTTCTTGTAGTTGGTCTCGGTTCTGCTACTCGCCTTTTAGATTATGTTCACGATTTATCCAAAACGTATGTTGCCACCTTTATGCTTGGAGCAATCAGTGATACCGATGATCGCACCGGAACAATTCAACCACAAACCGATACTGTGCCTACTAAACAAGCCGTTACCGAAGCTCTGCAATCGTTTGTTGGTACGATTCAACAAATTCCCCCAGCGTACTCGGCTGTAAAGGTTCAAGGTAAAAAAATGTATGAGTTAGCGCGCAGTGGCGTCGCAGCCATAGTTCAACCAAGGGAAGTAATAATCCACAATATACAAGTAAGAGGATACGAATACCCGAAACTGGACGTAGAGATTACCTGTGCAGCTGGGACATATATTCGCGCCATCGCTCGAGATCTCGGTCAAAAAATCGGTATTGGCGCTTACGTCGATACCCTGCGACGAACGACTATTGGCGACTTTAGCGTAGAGGGGGCCGCTTCCTTAGACAACATAACCGCTGACACTATCACCCAGTATCTATTGCCGCCTGCATTACTTATTCCTCACTTACCTCAAGTTATATTGAATGAGGTTGAAGCAAAGGACTTTAAACATGGGAAACGAGTTCCTATGAACGACCCTTCTTCTGTCGGCCCAATAGCTGTATTCACGAAAGAAAAAACACTTCTCGGCATTGGGTCATATATCTCAACTGAGCAGATGCTCCAACCTGACAAAGTTATCTGATACGAAACGTCGCGGTAACAATACCTCGAAGCTCATCCTCAATTCTTTAAGGACTTCTCCCCATCTTAGCCGACAAATGCCGCCTTTTCTTGCTTTTATTTCCCTTTTCTTCTACTCTCTATTCACAAGTTAATAACTCACCACTTCAAATGCCACAGCTCGATCAAGCCAAAAAAGCACTTCGTCAGGACAAACATCGACGGATGTATAACGACCGTTGGCGCAAAAATCTGCGCGCTGGAATGAAAGCGCTGCGTGTCGCTTCAACCGCTGGAGATAAGAAGGAGGCGGAAAAGTCTTTTATTGCTGTTTCTAGTCTTCTCGATGCTGCGGCCCGTCGTCATATCATTCACCCCAATAAAGCGGCTCGTAAGAAGTCTCGCCTAGCAAAAGCACTCGCCAAGATTGCAAAATAAAACCGATTCTACAAGACTCGGTTTTTTTGAGTCTGCGGCACCAGACCCATAATAAGCATCATAAGTCCCGTTCGAGCATCGATTTTTCCTTGTTTAATGGCAAAGTCAGTGGCCATTATTTTAGTTAGAGCCTCCTGCAAACCACCGACTGAAAATCTTCGAACAGCCGGTTGATTCTTTTCTACTACGAATGGGTGTAATCCTTTCGTTTGGTTTGTCTTTATAGCCAGCAGTGTTTTGAATTGGTAGGCGAGCATAGACAGCACATAGAGCTCACTCTCACCTGCCGCTAGTTGTTTTTCAATAAGTGTAAGCGCTTGCGCAGTATTTCCACTCGACAGTGCGTCAAGTGCACCGAATATTTCTTCAGGCATATCTCTTCTCGGCACTTCGGCCTGCACATTGGCGAAGGTGGTCGGTTCGTGAGTAAGGTTAAGACGAGCCAACTCGTTCTGAAGACTAAAACGGTCGGTGCCAACTCGCATGACCAGCTCGCGCGCACCAGCTTTGTCGATTTTCCCAATTTTACCAAGCCAGGCACTCAGCTCCATTTCTGATAAAGCCGGAAACTCCTGAGCGTATTTTTTAAGAAACTTAAAGTATTCCGTTCGTTTATCCGGCTTCTGCCTATCCCATACAATCCAATGGGCTGTGCGCTTACTTTTTACAGCGGCAATAATCTGTTCTTGAAAGGCCTTGGGCATCTCACAACTATCACGTACTACTGGTAACTCACCGCCAAAGAGCCCCGAGGTGGCATTATCCAACCACTCAGTCAGAGATTTTTCTTCAAACTGCTGGCGATCAAGCCAATGGATAGCCAGTGAGTTTTTTTGTCCGATACGCCCTATTTCCTCCCGCGCACCGAACGTATCCGGTCCGTAGAAGTAATTCATATAGTTATGGCGTGACTGGAGCGGTCGTTGCTGCTGATTCCCACGTTACGGCAATACTCGGCTCTACCGCCATAATCCAAACTTGTCCGCGCGTGAAGGTAATTTCATTACCGCTCTCGTTCATAAAGTGAACTGGGTCATTTTTAAATAACACATTCTTTTTCCAGGTACCTTTAATTTCTTTGCCGTCTTGGTAAACAACGGCTGGACCCTCTCCTTCAATTGCCATTTCGTTATATCCACCCGGTCCATCAGCTAACTGGTTTTCTGCCCGCATGATAGCAACCACACTTGGAGCAACTGGCGTCGTGTTGTCCTCACCATCAACCACCTTTACTCCGGCCCAAAAGCGCTGATATCTATTGGTCGCTGGATCATATTCATAACTTACCCGAAACTGTCCCGGCCAACCGATAGTGAGTGTGCCAGTAGTGCCTCGCTCGGCTGCGGCGGCATCATCTTTAAATTCATATCCTTTGAATTTTGTTTCTTGGCGATACCCCAACTGAGACAATGCGTTCCAGAGCCGTTCATATGTAGTAAATCCATTGTACGGCGCGGGCAAGGTATTTTTGCGGAAGAACGCATTGTACGGATTTGTTAACGCATTGATTGTTTGAAATTCACCAGCGGCAATACGGTTGAGCGCGTGGTAACTACCACCCCAATGGCCAAGTATGGCATCGAAACCTTCAGCCATAAACAAGTAGTCATGACGAGCGGAACGAACAGAGCCGATATCGGTCGGTTCACCACACTGATAGAATGCGGTCAGACGAGTGACATCAGATGTTAGTACCGGCATTTCCAAGACCAGGTCTGCTTTGGCGAAGCCAGAGATAGGACGATTAATCGGATCACCAGCCAGCATAACGCCGATAGGGCGACGAGTTGGATGCTCACATTTCATACCGGAAAGTCCGCTGATATCTCGAACCGCATCTTCTTCGCGATCACCCGCTCCCGAAAGTTGTCCGAAGATTCCTTTGTCATCGTCTTCTACTAATGGATCTTGCTGAGTTGGGCGCATAGCGGCATAGACACCTAAGCCAATAACAATCAGCAAGGCGACGATACCGCCAATGAGACCCAATGTTTTTTTATTCTGATACCACTTTGGTCCACCGCCAAGAGAAACACCGCTCATTGGTACAGGAGGAGTTGTGTTGAGATGAACTTGCGGCTTCTGTTCTTGGCCGCTGGACGGGATGTTATCGGACATATTGTTTGGTTAGCTAATGATAATGGTCTTCATACTACCTTACCCAATATCGAAAAGCGATTCTCCCAAATAATCACCCTTCGGAGGGGCAACAACCGGTTTATCCGGGCTTCCCATTTTAAATCGTTCCAAAATTTCGGCCTCAACATCTGCCTTATTCCGTCCATACTTCTGCCGAGAAAGGGCACGCACGGCTTCTCTTCCTTCAACGTCCCCGCCGGCAGGAGGGCTGGCCACCGCCAAACTAAACGGGCGCTGCGGAGTCTGATTCATGAGTAATCGTACTACGGCGGTAAATCGCTTTAAGTTTAGGAGGTCATACTCGGCAAAGACCGGCTTAAATTGTTCCGCTAAATATTCCGCGTCATCAACACCGATGCGGTAAGAAGCAATCGTACCAACGTTACCAAAAACTGCTTCTTTAATTTTGTCATCGAGCTGTTTCACGAACTGATGTGTGAGATTGAGATTAAGCCGGTACTTACGCGCTTCGGACAAAATGGTGGCAATGCTATCAGTCGTAAAGTTTTGGAATTCATCGAGATACAAATAAAAGTCAGGACGCTGTTCAGCTGGAACATTTGCTCGACCTAAAGCAGCAATCTGAATTTTAGACACGAGCACAAAGCCAAGTAAGTCAGAATTAATATCTCCGAGTTGTCCCTTGGAAAGATTGCACAGTAAAATTTTCTTCTCATCCATTATTTTTCGAACATCAAAAGAAGAGTGCGCTTGGCCAATTAAATTACGAACAGTTTCGTTGCCAATAAAGCGACCAAGTTTACTAATAACGTAGGAGAGCATGTCCGCTGACATCTGACCCCGCTGACTTTGCTTAAATTCTTGTTCCCAAAATTGTTTTACAACGGGGTTAGAAAGACGCGTCAAAATCTGTGTGCGAAACGGCTCATCAACGAACATACGCGGTACATCAATGAGCGTGCTGTTTGGATCCTCCACTAGTGCTAGCAGTGCATTCCGCAAGTAGTGTTCAAACATCGGTCCAATTGACTCCGGATTAAGACGAGCAGCTAGCTTCTGCAGAATTTCCACCACTTCGTTTACGACTAAGTCTTTTTGCGCCTCATCTTGTACTTCCAGCATGTTAAACCCAACCGGGAAATCACGATCGCGCGGATCAAATAAAATAACATCTTGCTGTCGCTCAGGCGGAATATGAAGCAAAATATCTTCAATTAAATCGCCGTGCGGATCAACGACGCCGACTCCTTCACCCGCTTTAATATCCTGCACAATCATATTCAGAAACATTGTGGTCTTACCGGTTCCGGTCTGACCAATTAAGTACATATGTCGTCGACGATCTTCTCGAGCGAAGTGGATTGGCGTTTCAATACCACGGTAGAGATTTGTTCCGAGTACCACGCCTTCACTGCCTAAATCAGTTGGGGCAGGAGCGGTTTTAGCGCCTCGCCATAAAATATTCGGCGTAGCTGTTGTGGGAAGAGGGAAGTGGAACAGGGAAGCAATTTCAGTGGTGGAAAGAGTACTAGCTCCTTTAGGACGAGGAACACGAAAAATGAAATCATTTAAAAACGTTCGGTTATTCTTTGGTACCGATAACTTGAGGCCATTAAGATCTGGCATATCATATTGTGAGAAAGCAGCAGCAACAGAGTTAAAGACGCGCTCTGTTTCTTCCGGCTGTCGACAGGAAACACCAATCCGAATATTCACACTAAACTGCTGTTGAGCAGATTTGTTTTCGGTAAGCTCTACCCGCTGCTGCATCCGACCAGTCAGCTGACTGCCTTCTTGCCGGCTGCGATCTTTTGCTTCTTTGTCTTTCATGAGCCCCCCAGCGACGTGCATGAGTCCACCGGAAGAACCAATATCTGCTTGCCGACCGCGTACCGTACGGCGAGCAGCCTTACCTGCTTTGCGACGTGCTTTTTCTCCGGCCGGCTGCAAAATATACTGCACCACTGCCGAATCCCTATTCTGAATTTTTGCCAACGCTCCTGTTAATGCCTGCATAGGATCTGCCTCTAACTCAAGATACGTAGCAATCGGTAGATGTTCGGGCCGTCGCAACTTTAGAACACCGGTGCGAATATTGTCAGCTTCTTCAAAAATTGTATAGTCCGGCGCTGGTGTTACTTCAGCATCTGGATAATGGGCGTAAATCTGTTTCTCTAAATGATCGAGATAGCGTCGTTCAGTTCCAGCATAAAAAACAATCGTGTCATCATTCTTCGCAATGATTTCAAAAACAATAATAGGCTGACCATACAGCAGCTGATCCTTCCAGGTTGTTGGTAAATTGGAAAGAGTAGAAAGAAACTGCTCGCCTACACTAATTTTCTCTTTTACTGCGTCTGTAGCTTCCCCTTCTTTTTCACCCCGGTCCTTATCTATATCTTTCGGTAACAATACTTGTAACATTGCCACATCCAGGGTACGGCGAAGACGGGCCTGCTCTTTTAGTGTCTGCCAAATAATAAAGATTATTGTGGTACCGACAGCTGCCAAGATAAAACTTAAGAAAAAGGCGAGTAGTAAGCTCATAACAAGAAGAGTAAAAGAATACCAAGCAATACGATAAGCACAGTTACTAAGACACCCATAAACCAGCCCGACAGTGATTGCTTGTTTATTTCTTGTTGCTGCATAAGCTGATACATCTCTGACGTCAGCACGTCATGAAGCAAATCCACATTACGAGGATAATTGGAACTACGTCGCGCTTTTGTAAGAGCTGCCTTTAAATCCTGAGAGAAAGTAACATTCACCAGGTCTTGGACTTCTTCATGTTCCGCTGGAGTGTGCTCCCACGGCTGATGTAAGGAGGTGGCCGACTCTCCTTGTTTTTGAAATTCATTAGCCACCTCGTCAGCCACGACTTCTCGTCGATTTTTTACGCCAGGCCTTTCTTCGGCAGTAGTTCGTCGTTCAACGCGCTCGCGAAAGGTGTTCGCGGCTTCGGGATTATCAAATAAAAGCGTCTCGCGCTCCTGCGGAGGGCGCTCTTGTGAAGGCATGGCTGCAGTATATCACGATCAATAAAGGAGCTCTAAAACCACACTATAAGAGGCTCCCACACCCCTTTAATTGACTTTTACATTAAAATGTGCTTATATTGTAAGTTACAGTTTCGATCGTTCTTTCACAACGGAGGTCACTATGGAGGGCAACCTCCTGCAGTATTTACTCGTACTCGCGGTTATCGCTACTGCGATTGGTGTCTTATTCTATCCATTCGGCGCTTCACCGTTTTGGTGGGCAAAGGCAATTAAGCGATACACTAAAAGTTCTTGCCAAGGACTATCAAAGATGTTTTCCCGGGGCGCGAAAAAGCTCTGGAAAACACCTTTCTCCGCAGCCGCGATGATCGCTTGGCCGGTAGCCCTTGCTACCTATATCCTGAGTATCTTTTTCTCCAGTTTGGTTCACTTTCTAGGAGGGAAAAAAGGAAGGTGATCTTTTGTATTTATTCGCCGCGGTTTCTCGCTTGAGAGATCGCGGTTTCTTTTTGTCTACTTCCTATCTATACCGCCCCTTCCGCAACAAGCAATGATCGAGATCGATCAACTTCTTCTAATTATTTCTATTCCGGAGATTCGTATAATTCTGGAAATTTCAAAAGAGTTCATAAAATTTACGCGGCTTTCTTAGCTGGCTTTGGTTTAGAACGCCGGATAACTCCTGCCTGCTGACCAATTAATCGCCACAACTCTTCTTCGTCCATATTTTCACTTCCTAGTCGTTCTCGAGCATACACCAGTGCTTGTCGAAAACTACTTTCTGCTTCATCCGAAGCTAGAAGTCGCCAAGCGTCTAAACTTTCGACACTGGGATTACTCCTTCGCCACACAACAAGATCTTCCAGGAAAGTACGAGATTCGTTATTGTTTGAGCTAGCTTCTTTCCGCTCCGACGTTTTTTCAACATATCCAGCCGGAGCATATTTCTTTTCTCCAATTTGTACTAAGTCAATGATCTCATCTTCGTTTGTAGAATTGTTAAAGGGTGTTGAGGCCGATGCTTCATATGCGCCTTCCATGACTTCTGCTTCTAATTCTTGCCCCTTATCTATTATCTGTTCTGTCTCAGGATCCAACGTTGTCTTCTGCGGCTCACGACGATTGGCTTCTGCTAAAAGCTCCGCATATTTACCCCACAATGGGTTACCCGAAGATGCTTCCGCCCCCTTTAGGACATTAAAGACCCAGCCTCGAACTTGAGCCATTTGTCGGTTTGCTTCTTTACGCATAAAGATAGAGCGGACCATTCCTGTCCAACCAAATATTTTTCGATGAAGAGCAGGACGATGGACTATCTTTTCAACCAAGGCCGTCAGTTTTCCTGGCAATGATTTGGTATCAGTAATGTACATAGCGTATTCCATATGTTCACCAACATCATTCAAAAAATTCTGAACTTCCTGCCTACCTTGCTGATTTGGAATCCATTGCTCATTTACGAATGGCGCTACCGCTTCTCGAATTTGCTCATCGGATGCTTCAAGGTGCTCTACTGTCACAGTTTCTGAAGCAACAGTTTCAGATTCAGACTGCGACACACCTTCAGAGACAGCTGCTTCAGGAAGTGGTTGTGTTTCTTTAAGATGCAACTCTCCTAAGTTAAACTTCTCGCGCAATTTTTGTTCAACATTTAAAAATCTCTTCTGAAATGCTCGAGGAATATCGTCACTGTTTGCTAGTTGAAAATATCTTTTTTGAGCGGCAGCTGCTTTGTCTGGTGTCAGCTTTCCGGCACTTGCCATACGTTCAATTATTTTTCTTTCTGCTTCAAGACCAATGATTTCTCCTACCCTGACCATCCCTTTATTCATTTCTGGGAGTTCCACAAAGTTTTTTGTACCAGCCTGACCATACCCAATTTCCAAGAAAGACATACCTATTAAACGCAATGCTTTGGCATCACTCACCGATTCTGTAGCTTGTACAACATCAATAAAACTTTTTTCTCCTTGTTCCATTTGCTGCAATAACTCCTGAGCACGAGCAAATGTCTGAGGATCCATTTTCCGTCTCATAAGAGACGATGTATCCGGACTTGCTTCTAGCTTTTCTAATGTCTGCCTTGCTCTCGCCCAAGTTTCCTTTTGTAAATCATCATATCCGCTCTTAGGATCAAATATTTTACGAAGAGCCTCTCGTCGATCGGCGATTGGCTTATCATGATCTGCGTCCCCATTTAATTTTTCGAATCCCAACTTCCATCTCTCGTTCCTACCTAACCCCCGTTCAGATGACTCCGGCTTTCGGGGGTTGTAAATTTTTTCATCTTTTTGAAAAACTTCTGGCTGATACGACAATTTTTTTGTCTGCTCCTGAGTTGGTATGTGTTTCGCCAATGGAACTTCTTTTTTGTCTAGTGCCCTGGATGTATTTACATCCTTTTGCGGCTTTGCAATCCTCTCCCATCTTCCGCTCTCAAGTATTCGATTACTTTCTAAAAACGCTTCATCCGCTAAACGAGAGTATGAAAGAGCGTCGGCAGTAAGCTCTGCTTCTTTCTTGTGGTCAGGATTTACGTGTTTAAATAAGCCAAAAGAAAAAGCACGAAGTCCGGTAACTCTGTTCCATCGGTCTGATCCATCTACTACTGAATCCCCCGCCCATCGAAATAAATCATTAAATGTTTTACCTGACTCCAATTGTCCCTGAATCGGACGGAGTTGCTCGTAAGCACCTGGCTCATGAATGATTTTATAAAAATCAGGATCATCCTTCATCATACGATGCCAGTATTTTTCGTCTTTGTTGTAATAGACCATATCAATCTGACGTCGCGCTCCACTGACAACGTCTTTTGGCAACGATTCATTTGCCCGTTCATGAGATAATATTTCAATATCCTCATTGTCTTTTTCTATCCCACCCAAAAAAGAATTTGCTTCTACCTCTGGAATTTCAGGTTCGACGGAAATATGTTCGCGGTTTTCAGGCATTAAGCTAATTATATTGTTTCAAGCGCACGAAAACCAATACACTTAATCTATGAGCTCTCGTCTTCTTATTGCCTTTCTCCTTATTCTCGGCGGAAGTGGAGTCTTAGGCTGGTATTACTACCAGGGTAATGTTGGTGAGTTGTTAAAAGATTTTGAAGCAGGGACTAGCCTTCTTCCTCTCTCTCGTGAGGTCATAACTCCGCCTCCACTTCGTGGCCCCTTCAGTCAACAACAAACTACTCTTACCGCCGACGGGGTTTTTACGTTTACTAACCAACACCGGACAGCTGACGGCAAACAAGCTCTTACTCGCAATACTACCCTTGATATGGCAGCAGAAAATAAGCTGGAGGATATGTTTGCCAGACAATATTTTGAACACCAATCGCCAACGGGCGAAGGCCCAGCTGAAGTAGTAGAAGGCGTTGGCTACTTGTACATCCGTGTTGGCGAAAACTTAGCCCTCGGAAACTTTGAATCTGATCAGGCGCTGGTACAAGCGTGGATGGATTCACCCGGACATAGGGCAAATATGCTATCGGCCGGTTTTACGGAAATTGGTATTGCGGTTGGGCAAGGGATGTTTGAAGGCGATCACACTTGGCTGGCTGTCCAAACATTTGCCACTCCCGCCTCGGCCTGCCCGTTACCTGAACCAACACTTAAAACCACCATTGATAAAGAAAGAGCACGACTGGATTCATTAGATAAAGAACTCAAAACCAGCTCCGCTTATCTGACTGTTCGCAGCAACGAAATTAAACAACTATTCGAAGAAGCAGCCAGAAAGATAGAAGAAGGGAATGCAGAAATCGAGAAGGGAAACCACGTATATGAAGAAACAGGTAATACCGATCAGGCGCAACCACACTGGGATAAAGGAAAGCAGCTCCAAGAGGAAGGAAAGCAATTGCGCTTAGAAGCAGATAAACAAGCAGCTACATACGAAGTAGAGCAAAAGAAATACAATGACCAGGTCAACCAGTTAAATAGCGGCTCAACAGCACTGGCAAAAACAATCGAGCAATATAATAAACAAGTCCAAGCTTCAAACGCCTGTGCTGAGAAATTTTCAGAGTAAGAGAAAGGCAGCCTGTGAACGCACAGACTGCCTAGAGTTCCTAAGTGGTTTCAGCGCATAGGCGCCTCGGGCTAAACAAAGTTTGGTGTCACTCCCATCCACCTGGGGAGACGCCGTAGAGCTTAGGACCACCTCCTTCCCCGTATCATTCGACGGCAATGATACTTCCTGCGCCAGTGCATTCGTGAGGATCTTTTTCGAAAGTGCCTACTTCCAAAGTCTCGAAACCACATCGGGATTCACTCCCGGGTTAATAAGGATGCGTAGGCATGCTTCAATGCATGCCTGGCGGAATGAACAGATGACCGCCTCTTGCGATCATTTCACCATACCACAATTATCTTACTTGTCACTTTTTCTACCATTTTTGATTGGCTGCATATCTCGCCAATTTCGCCCTTTCGCTACATCAACAATAAGTGGAACATCAAGTGTTATTACCTCTTCCATTATTTTCTTCATCGTCTTAGCAAACACTGTTGCTTTCCTTTCGGACACTTCAACCACCAGTTCGTCGTGCACTGTTAAGACCATCCTGGCATCAGGAAAGTTTTTCTCAATATCTCGTTGAAGTTCAATCATTGCCTTCTTAATAATATCGGCTGCAGTGCCTTGCAGGGGAAAGTTGAACGCAGCGCGCTCAGCAGCGGCCCGTACCTGCGGGTTATTAGATTCAAGCTCCGGGACGTATCGCTTGCGACCTAGAAGCGTCTCAACATAGCCATGTTCGGATGCAAAGGTCAGTATCTCTTGAATGTATGCCGTGAGCCTATTGTACTGCTCGCGATAGCGACCAATGAAAGACTGGGCTTCTTCAACACTAATATCAGCGGCCCTAGCGAAGGCCATTGAGCCCATACCATACAGCACACCGAAATTAAGGGTTTTTGCTTGTCGTCGCTGTTGATCAGAAACTTTTTCTGGCTCGATGCCATATACCCAAGCGGCTGTAGCCCGATGAATATCTCCGCCGTCACGAAATACTTGCAGCATCTTTTCGTCTTGCGACATGTGAGCTGCGAGCCGCAGCTCAATCTGTGAGTAATCAGCTTTAACGAGCACGTTTCCTTTGGCGGCTATAAATGCAGTACGAATTTCTTGCCCAAGCTCCGTTCGGGCCGGAATATTTTGTAAATTTGGATCCTGGGAGGAAAGACGTCCGGTAGCCGCAACCACCTGATTAAACTGCCCGTAAATTCTGCCTGTTTTTTTATCGACTAACTCCGGCAATGTGTCGATATATGTATTCTTAAGTTTCGTCAGTTCACGGTAATGCTCAATATAGTTAATAACCTCATGCGTCCCATGGAGCTTAGCAAGCTCTGGAGCGGCAGTTGAAAACCCTGATTGTGTCCGCTTTATACCAACCGTTGGAAGCTTGAGCTTTACATACAGCACTTCCCGAAGTTGACGAGTAGAATTTATGTTAAATTTTGACCCCGCTACTTTCCATATTTCTTGTTCATATTTCTTGATCCCGTGCGAGACCACTTTTTGAAGTTCGGACAACTTTTTTGTATCGACTGCCACACCATTGAGTTCTAATGCTACAAGAACCGGAATCAGGGGAATTTCAATTTCCTCCATAACCCTCGTTAGTCCTTCTTTTTTAATACGTGGCTCTAATTTCTCGTACAACTGTAGTGTTATATCTGCATCCTCAGCCGCATAGCGCGCCAACTCAGGTAAGGGAACCTCTGACATCTTTTTTTGGTCTTTTCCCGTACCAATGAGATCGATGATAGGTATGGTTCGGTGTCCTAGTTCCTCCATTGCCATACTGTCCATGTTGTACTGGCGTGTTCCTGGACTTAAAAGATACCCAGCAATCATGGAATCAAAGGCAACACCCCGCAAATGAATACCCGATTGAGCTAAAACTTCAATGTCATATTTAATATTATGACCAGTCTTTTGAATGGTCGGATCCTCTAAAATGTCTTTCCACTCTCTAACTGAATCACGAGTAACCGGGACGTAGTACGCCTGAATATTTCCTTCTACCCGGAAGGCAACACTGAATCCTACTATCGGATATATGCGCGCACCTAGAGAATCATTTTCAGTATCAAATGCAATAAACTTTTGTTTTCGAAGCAATTTCTGCAATTCTTTCTTTTCTTCTTCAGTTGCCGCTAGATGATAATTTTCTGGCAACG
Organism: Candidatus Anderseniibacteriota bacterium; assembly: GCA_016197005.1. GTDB lineage: Bacteria > Patescibacteriota > Andersenbacteria > UBA10190 > UBA10190 > JACPWO01. Next base: position 11,059 of record JACPWO010000004.1, on the reverse strand, counting down.
TAACTACATTTATTGCTGCTCCTTTACTAAAGAGTGTGGGCTGACTTTGAGCCTGCTGAGGAAGGCGCTGCATGAGACTGCGAAACCCGAGACGAGCAAATAGGTCTTGAATGGCAGTGGGATTATATCTATCTAAAGAAGCATCTTGTAGCTGAAAAGATATAGGAACATCTCTATCTATCGTTGCCAGATCTTTGCTCAAAAGAGCCTCTTTTTGCTTCCCTTCTAAGCGCTTCTTCGCTCGAGCGGGAATATCATCTAAATGCTTATAAATATTTTCTACCGACCCAAATTGAATGATCACGTCTTTGGCCGTTTTATCTCCCACCCCAGCTACTCCTGGAATATTATCCGAGGGATCTCCACGTAGTCCTTTGTAATCAACAATATGTTCTGGCCCAAAGCCAAAATGTTCTCGTACTAGTTCCGGCGTATACAGAATCGTATCTGTTACCCCACGCTTAGAGGTAAATACACTCGTCAGTTGGTCCACCAACTGGAGTGCATCTTTGTCCCCGGTGACAATAATCTTCTTGGTACTACCATCGATCCGTTTTACGAGCGTTCCAATAATGTCATCAGCCTCATACCCAGCTTTTTCAATAATAGGAATACCAAAGGCAGCCAGCACTTCTTTTACGATCGGAAACTGCTCAATAAGGTCCTCTGGTGTCTTTTTACGATGGGCTTTATACGCAGCAAATTTCTTGTGTCGAAATGTTTTTCCTTTCACATCAAAGGCAGCCACAGCATGGGTTGGTTTCAGCGTAGTAAACATTTTGAGCAGCATACTCGTAAAACCAAATACCGCATGCGTTGGGAGCCCATCTTTTGTGCTCATAGGTGGCAACGCGTGATACGCGCGGTGGATGAGCGCGTTAGCATCAATGAGAGCAATCTTCGCCTTCTTAACCATGGCTTCCTAGTATCACAAAAGAGCCTTAACGGCTAATCTGTTGCCAAAGCCCTCACGAGGCGATTGCGTCCACTGCCCTCCCCAAATAACCAATGAGGAGCAGCATCCGCATCATCATTTCCGCCGCTATTTACGCATTGCTGACAGGCAATATTGGAAGTTGAAGATTGCGAATCTTTTACATCAACCCAGTGGGTAACTTGTTGACCTGCTGTTACATCAATCGTGTGCTTCGTGCCGGCCGAACTGCTAACAATATTAATGCGATCATCACTATCCCGACCTTCGAGTGTAAACCGGCTACTTACCGTCGTTGTCTGATTAATCTGCATCGTCACCGTTTCATCTGTTGCGTTGTTCGAACTCTCATTCTTTGTGAGATTATAGAAGGTCGTTGATCCATTTACGGATTGATCTGTTCCATCAAGGGTTACGGTACCGGTTCGAGCAGTTAAGGAACTCGTACCGCCGTAGTTGTTCCAGTTGCGAGCGTCAGTGATAGCACAGGAAGCTGAAGAACAGTTAGAAGCAGATACATCTAAGATGCCAGATTGGAGATAGAGGTCGTGGTTCACATCAAGCGCGGTGTTGAGGGTGAAGGTAGCAACGGAAGTATTCCCATCGGCATACTTGCCAGCGGCGAGAGCTGCAATCTGAGTAGAGGTGAGAGCGGAGCTATATATCCTCACATCATCGATCTTTCCATCAAAAGGAATGGAGCTGGTACTAATCATACCGACTTGGACAGCAGCCGTACCGCCGTTAATGGCGGCAATACTACTGGTACTGGCGGGGCTGTTGGCGTCTTCAGCGCCATTAATGTAGAGACGCAGACCAGTGGCACTGCTGGCGGTGTAGGTACCGCACACATTACGCCAGGCACTGGCCGTGCCGGCGTTGGTAGCGCCTTCAATATATACCGAATCACCATCAGCACTGTCACCAACACCCCATTTGTAGGTATCTGTTCGAGCACTGGCGGAGCCTACATCATCACGGAAGAGCATGAAGCCATCAGTAGCGAGAGTAGCCGAGGCAGTTTTGGATACAATGGAGTCATCAGTTGTGGCCGTATCGTGGTAGACCCAGGCACAGACGGTTAAGGCGGTGACGGTATCCACGGCGGCAATGTCGCCAGCAGTGACATAATCATCGGTTCCGTCAAAGTCCAGAGAGTAAGGATTGTCATAGGTAGTAGTAGAGTTGACGGTTTCAGTCCACAGGGGAGTATTAGTAAGCGTACCAGTGCTAGCGTTGCCGGAAGAGTCAAAAGCTGACGTTCCTTGACCTTCATCAAACTTCCAGTAACCGAGGAGGTTGGCCGGGGTTGGGTCTTCTACCTGGAGATCGTAGAAGGGGTCATCAGTGTTAATGGTTTGATTGGATGAACTCTTGAGAGTGACGGTAGAGGAGTTGGGGTTAAATGTTCCGGCGGTTTGATCCCAGTCGCCACTCTGAATATTGTAGTTACTTGAACTCGTTGAAAATGTACCGGCTGATTGGGCAAAGGCGCCATCCACTTCAAGCCGATCGTGCATCGTCCATCCTCCTGAACCGGACACCGTAAGATTGTTAAAATTCTGACCACCAGATTGTATTTCTTGCGAGGAAGAAGATCCATCCAACGTCACCGTTCCTGATCTAGGAGTGAACTTACCGCCGTTGTTATGCCACTCACCGGCGAGGGTAATACTGTTATCTTCACCGGATTTGGTATCTAGTTCTCCGGAGTTAAGGACAAGATTGCCGTTGACATCCAGTGTATCTTCAAGGGTGAATTCAGAGGCAGCAGTGTTTTCGGTGGCGGGTTGATTGCCAACGGCTAAAGAGTTTACTTCTTGCGCCGTGAGGACACGGTTGTATATGCGGATGTCGTCTAGTTTACCATCAAATGGATTACCATCGTCAGATTCAGTACCAAATCGTAAACTCAATGAATTACTAAGGTCACCAACATTTCCAATTGTGCCGCTAGGTGTACCCTCAGCAACCCCATTGATATACATTTTTGTATTTGCCGAACTATCTTGATCCCAGACCACCACAAAATGATTCCAGCCAGTTGAAGTGAATGTACTGGTTGACGTTACGCTGTATGCAGTAAGACCGTCAGCAACTTTAAATCCCAACACATCCAATGTATCGTGAATGTAAAGTAAATATCCTGGTGTTGTAGCAGTATTTTCTTTTTTAGCTAGGATTGTGTCCATTGTTGTGAATGTATCTCGGTTGAACCACCCCGAAATCGTAAAATCAGCAGTAGGGCCAACATCTAAAGTATCAGTATCAGCTATATCCACATAATCGTCTGTTCCGTCAAAATCGAGAGCATACGGATCAGTAAAATTCACTGACGGTGCAGACGATGTCCATCCACCCGCAGAATTTGTTAATGTGCCATTAAACCCATACCCACTGGAATCAACAACGGTTGTGCCAGTGCCAGCATCCATTTTCCAGTAACCAATTAAGCCGTCATTTATATACACGTTATTAAATGCATCACCGTCAGATATGATTGTCTCATCACTAGGAGAGGTAAACACAACATTACCAGAAGACGTAAATGATCCTCCTGTCGCATCCCACGAACCACTCACTTTAGCAGTGTTTGAACTCAAAGTGAGTGTTCCGTTGATATCAATATCATCAACATTTATCTTACCGCCTGGCGCAAATGTATCACCACCCCATACCAAAAGCTCTTTACCACTAACCATCGTAAGTTCTCCGTTTGTCACCGAATAGATTGCTGTTATATCGTCCTCACCAATTGTTTTTACTGAGAAACTATCAACTCGTTGCAACGTTAAGTCAGCGGAAGGCAAGAGATTAGACTTTAGTGCCCCCATTCCAACCCCAGCTTTTCCGGCAGCGGTAATACTACTATCAGTCGCATCAATGAGGAGCGTGCTGTCGTCATACACCTGTATACTTGTCCCTTCGACTCGCAATTTTACGATACTTCCATCTGCGATAGACACTGCCGTAGAGCCTAAGCTTGAGGAAGCACCGCTCACTACTTTTCCCAGGGCACCCCCCCCTTCACTCCACCAAAATACGTAAAAGTTATTAGCATCCTGAATGCGAGCAGCTATTGAACTATAATCATCGTCTGGTTGAGCTTGAACCTGCTGAACACTTACTTCGTAATTGGCACTAGGGTAAGTTGCGTTGGCTGTGTAAAGAGAGCCGGTATTTACTGCCCCAGAACCACCTCCTCGTTGTAAATAGTCCGCTGCTTTTACGGTCAGATTATTGACCGTGGTATTACCGAAGGAAAGAAGCTTTGTCCAACTCGTACCAGTATTTGGGGCGTGAGAGAGAAGCGCCGTATCGCTAGCCGTAGTGAATAAATCACTAAACACGGTTGAGCCGCCAGTTCCAAACTGAGCCGTAGATAGATTCGCATTGGTAAGAGAACCCGCATTATCATGTCGAGTGATCAGCTTATTTTGATACAGGTCTACTCCAGACATATTGGTACCATCATTTACGGTTACGGTTACCGCATCTTCTGTTTCGTTTTCTAAATATATTGTCATTACATCGCCAGCTGTTGTTGGCGGTGAGGTAATAGAATAGACGCCAGTAGTTGTATTTGTCTCTCCCGAAGCTTCAACTCCTCCATTAATTGCTACGCTGACAGTCTTTCCTCCTGTTAAAGGAGTTGATCCTTCATCAGAATACACTGTTCCCGCTACCGTAATTGAGCCGCCAGCTTGGAATACCCAATGAGGGGATGCCTCCGCGTTATCGTTACCACCACTATTCGTACAGGCCTGACAAGTAATGTCATTTGATGATGCTTGAGAATCCTTTACATCAACGTGATCGACTGTTTGACCACCCCCACTAACATTAATAGTGTGCTTTGTCCCACTAGATGAAGAGATAAGGGCAATTTCATCACTCGGATCTCGACCATCGAGGGTTAGGGTGTGGGAAACGGTGGTAGTCTCACTAGCTTGCATTGTTACGGTCTCGTCAGCAGCGTTGTTCACACTTTCAGTTTTAGAAAGGTTGTAAAAGGTAGTAGACCCATTGATTGTCTGGTTGACACCATCGAGCGTCACCGTCCCTGTTCTCGCGGTAAAACTACTCGTACCGCCATAGTTATTCCAATTTTGTGCAACAGAAATTGCGCAGGTGGCCGAAGAACAATTAGACGCAGATGCATCTAAAATACCTGATTGAAGAAAGGCACTATGCGTAACATCGAGGGTCTTATTTAACGTAAAGGTTGCGGTTGAGTTATCACCGTCAGCATATTTACCAGCCGCTAGTGCAGTAATAGAAGCGGCAGATAAAACTGCGCTATAGACACGGACATCATCAAGTTTTCCTTCAAAAAGTTCCCCTCCGTCCGACTCGCCACCGAAACGAAAATCAACTGCATTCACCGCAGTACCTATGTTAGCAATCGTTCCGGTGTCAGTAGCGTTGTCATCAACCCCATTAATATAAATTTCTGAATTAGCTGCTGAGTCTTGATCCCACACTATTACAAAGTGATTCCAGCCAGTTGCGGTAAATGTAGTAGCTGAATCAAGCTGGTATTCATCAGTGTCGTCTGATATCTCAAATCGGATATCATCTTCGGAGTCATCAATGTACACAATGTACCCGGTATCACCAGCGGCTTGGCCGTTTCGTTTGGCTACGAGCGTGTCGTCAGTCGTAAATGTATCCCGATTAAACCAGCCAGAGATCACCAGGTCAGCGGTGTCATTTACATCGAGCGTGGCAACGTCTCCCATTGTCACGTAATCATCGGAAGCGTCAAAATCAAGTGAATAGGGGTTGTCGTAGGTGGTAGTTGAGTTAATGGACTCGATCCACCGGGGAGTATTAGTAAGAGTTCCTGTGTTTCCATTACCACTTGAATCACCGGCAGACGTTCCCTGACCTTCATCAAATTTCCAGTAGCCAAGTAAGCTAGCCTCGGTGGGATCTTCTACTTGTAGATCGTAGAGGGAGTCATCAGTATTAATCGTCTGGCTAGAAGAACTTTTAAGAGTAAGCGTGGAAGAATTAACATTGAAGGTACCAGCTGTTTGATCCCAGTCGCCAGCATGAATGTTGTAGCTATTTACACTTGTACCAAGCGTTCCGGCCGACTGCGCGGCAGTATTGTCTACTTCCAGTCGATCATGAAGCGTCCAACCGCCCGTACCAGAAACAGTGAGATTATAGAAATTCTGACCACCGGATTGAAGCTCCTGAAGTTCCGTTGTCCCATCAAGCGTTACCGTATTAGTCCGGGGTGTAAACTTTCCGCCATTATTATGCCACTCACCAGCTAAGGTAATATTGTTATTTTCACCTGATTTCGTATCCAGCTCTCCTGAATTCAGAACCAAGTTTCCATTCACATCAAGGGTATCTTCGAGAGTAAACTCTGAAGCGGCGGTATTTTCGGTGGCGGGTTGGTTACCGACGGCCAGGGTGTTTACCTCCTGTCCCGTCAAGACACGATTATAAATTCGGACATCATCCATTAACCCATCAAATTTCAGGTCGGTAGCATGAACGCCCGTTCCCGCCACATCGTTATACCTTCCGAACGTAAGAATATTTGAAGTTACCGCACCATAGGTACTATCTGCGGCAATACTAAGAGTGCCCTGAATAAACCCATCCACATACAAAGTCAGGTTTCCGTCCCGATCCCATGTAGCGGTTGCTAGATGCCAAGCATCATCTCGAACACTAGCTGTCGTCCAAGACGCTACGCCAGCTACGGTGGGGCCATCCCACCCCGCTTGTAGTGCACCTGCACTATAAACGAGATACCAACGCCCATCACCAGCAGCAAACTGTGATTTTGAAATAAGACTAAAGTCTGTATCGGTTGTTTTAAACCACACTGAGGCTGTCCAATCATCACTCCCCATATCTAACACGTCACCCATACTCACATAGTCATCAGAACCATCAAAATCGAGTGAATGAGCGTTCGTAAAATTGGTAGTAGTTGCTCCACCTACCCAAAAATCTTCAGCCGCGTTCGATATAGTTCCGTGATAACCGTATCCAGAGGAATCACAAATATCCTCGCCCCCAGAACAGGTATCTTCTTCTCCTTCATCAAATTTCCAGTACCCGACTAACCCATCATTGATAATGACATTATTAAAATTGTCTCCATTGGATGTTATTGTCTCATCACTTGCACTCGTAAACATGACCGTGCTGGTACCTTCAGTAAATGCGCCTCCAGTGTTAGTCCAAGAACCAGCCACTTTAAGAAGCTGGCTACTTCCCGAAAGAGTGCCACCGGTGGCCAATGTTATGTCATTCACCGATTGAGCGGCGGCAAGCGTAACCGTATGTGAATTAATTGTTACGGTATCAGCTACACTTGGATAGTCAGTCCCTTCGACTGCACCTGGACATGTACCCCACGTATTACAGTCATTCCAGTTACCAGTAGCCGCATCATCAAACGCAGCATCAGAGGCAATTTGCCAACTTCGCTGTTCGGTATCTTCATCACCTATAGATAATGGGCCGAGTAGGTAAAATTCGGGACTTACATCTGGAGCATCATACTGATACGTAAGAGCGGTATGACCACCAGCTGGTATCTCAATGGATTCCCACCTAATCTCTTGAGTATTTCCGCTTGTCTTAGCAACTCCGCCGCTAGATACATTATCTATTACAAAACTTGCAGGTACGTGCTCAACAATCGTTCCAGAAAAATCTTTGGAGGAAGTAATTTCAACTGTCATTGAAACCGGGGCGAATGGCCACAGGCGAGTAGCTGATAACCGTTTAATAATCAGTAAAGGATCAGAGACAACGTGAACGGTCTCAGTTTGGCTGCGCATCCCTTGGGCAGTGGATGCTGTTAATTGAAGCAGATATTCACCCGTCTCATGCAAGGGTAAGCTAGCCTGGAAATCCGGGGCAATAATCCCAGCCTCCATTTTACCACAGGTTGATGTCCTCTCTATTGAGCCATCAACTGTACTGAGAGTAGATTTCCCTCCGCCTGGATTTGTAACAGTTAGAGTGAGCGTGGGGTCACATACAATGTGCCCTGCGTCATTAAGTACACCGATATGAATATCGGCCATCTCACCTGGTGCGTATATATCTTTATCGGGATTGATTGCGAGCACCCCCCACGTAAAATCTTGCTCAACCGAAAAGGTTTGATTATCCCGACTAACGGTAACAATGAGTCGATATTTTCCTGGCATGAAATCTGTCTCTGGCTCAAGCAGACGCATAATAAGCTTTCCGTCTTGCTCCAAAAATTCTGGTTCAACTGGCATTTCGGCCCCACCTGGATCAGTTAAAGTTGCTGTCACTCCTTCCACAACTGGAGCGACACTAGTAACAGGAGAGGAAGTCGGAAGCGGTGAGGGAGAAATGTCAGGAGCGGGAGTAGGAGACGGAGAAACAAAAACTGAAGGGACAGCAGAAGGGGTAGGATTAATCGAAGCGCCTGGTAATGGGGACGGAGAAAAGTCGATCACTGGAGTGGCACTTGGCTCCGGTTCAACTGAAGGTTCGAGTGAAGGCGAAAGTAACGGTGACGGATCAACCGTCGGCGTTATTGTTGGCGTCGTTTCTGGAGAGACTTCTGGCGAAGGGCTCGTTTCTTCAGCTGCTGCCACCGAAATACCTAGAAATTTCTGTACCCAGCTTGATTCATTTTGGTGTACAGCAAGAGGTTCCGGTGTATCTACTGGTTTCATTTCTTCATTTATTGTAACCGGTTCGAGCTCTACTTTGCGGTGAGAATCATTAATATGGATGACGAATTCGATGGGTTCATCAGCCTTAAAATCAGTGGTGGATTTCTCCTCAATCTGCACGGTAGTTCGCTTAGAATCTCCCAAGATACCCGATTTAACCCGATCGACAATTCCACGAATTATCGGGGTAGCAGTGGGAATTGGATCATCTTTAGTTGCTTCTGGAAACGTAATGGCGGCTGTATTGCCAGAATCTCGACATTCTTCGAGGCACTTTATTGTTTTAACACTTATATTAAGAACATCTTTAATATCCAGGTATTCAACATCAATAGCGCCTCTCGGGTCGATGATTGCTGGTGTTCCTTCCTCGCTCGCTCGCAGTTTCAAATAATTTTCTTCAAGAAGTGCAGCTGGGCCGGCTACGCCACCTTTCAATTTCAGACTACCTTCAATTGTCAGTGTTTTACCAGATGGAAGTTCTAACGTTTGTCCAATCTGGGCAATTTTAACAAGGTTATTAAAGACAATTGTTCCCGAGATGATTTGCTCAAACCCATCAAGTACAACGGTGCCGGCATTGTGGCGGAATGTATCCCCTGTCACGAAAAGATTGTCAGAAAGAAGTAGGCCACCTGTTGGTGCATTAAATTCACCACCACTTAGTACCAGCGAACCATTTACATCCATCGCTCCATCGCCACCGAGAAATCGTCCACCACTTTGATGAAATCCTTCACTGCCAATGGTAAGTAGACTATCTGATGATACGTGAATAGTACCGGTAAAGCCTGCGGGAATTTGGATACCAGCTACTGTGACATCTCCTACAATCTCAATAATGTCTCCTGTTTCTGGAAAGGTGGCAATATCTCCTTCGCTCGGAATACGGTCTTCACTCCAGTTTTCTGGAGTATCCCACCTACCATCTTTTCCACCACTATCCCAGGTAAGAGTACTAGCCTGCGTTGTGAGGGCGCCCAAGAAAATGAGAGGATCAAGACTAGGTAGAATGGGGCTAAATACAGTCACAAAAACTAGCAAGGCGTAGACCCAAATCCGGAAAGCCCCGACGAGCTTTTTGTAATGGATTGCTCGCATACTCTTAGACTCCATCAACGGTATAGTTCACGGTCACGGTCAGCTGAGTAACAGTACCGGTAACAGTGCCAATATCTAGCGAAACCCAGTCGCCTGAATCAATCGTGCCATTAGAGAGACTACCATCATCAGCCGTATTTGTATTTGCGCATGTGATTGCTGTTGCACCATCAACACCGGCCGGACTGTCACCATTCCCATCACGCTCTTGGACAGTAATCACAGCGGACTCACTCGAGTCTGCTGGATCAACTACACACTGAATACTCGTAATTGTAAGCGCATACGGTGCTTTTAAGAGATTGAAGTTATCGGAATCAGATGGGCTTTCAAGTGTCGTGGAAAATTGTTTCTTGTAGGTAAGGGTACGGGCGGCTGTACCGTCAAAATACTTCACCTGTCCATCGGTTGAGTCTATTGCAATCTCACCTGTTGCATCAACAGTTGGGGCAGTGCCATTTGTAATCTCGGTGCTCGTTGCACCACCAAAATCGACTACGCCCGTACTGGTGATACCCGTCGCACTGATAACACCATCAGTGGTAATATCTCCATCTTGGTTAATCGTTAATTCCGTATCTGGAGTGCCATCAGCATCTGAAATAAGCTTTAAGAAGTTAAATGTACCCGTATCTTCTTCATTCGACTGAACATTGATGATGTCGTTAGAGAATCCGGTATTCTCTGCTATAACGTCTATGACGTCAGCATTTCCAGCATCATCAATGTCGAGTGCTAGTCCTGTTCCTTCATCATCAATACTAATACCCGCCACTGCCCCAGTGGCATTTTGATCGACCTGAAAGGCAAAGCTAGAATCTGTGCCAGAAGAGGAAGGATTACTAATAACAACTGAATCATCTGCGGTCGTCAGAGCAATAGTGGCATTGGAGCCATCCGCATCACTGTCATACGCTTGAGTTAATGTTGTTGATCCGCCACCGCCAGACTGTGCCTGGAACACAAACTGTTTGCCCGTACTATCATAGGCGAGCACATAGTCATCACTCGTAGGCAGTGAACTAACACTCGGGATGTAGCGAACGCTTGTGCCGTCGTAGAAAATAGGAGTGCCGTGAGTAATATTGGTGTTATCCGAGTTAGTATCTATTGCGATCTCCCCGGCCGCATCAACAGTTGGGCCAGTGCCATTCGTAATTTCAAAACTCGTTGCACCACCAAAGTCATAGACGCCGGTACCTACATCGCCATTATTAAACAGATATAAATCCTCAATTTCGGTAGCATTTATACAATCAGTACACGAGATCACAACTGATCCTAATCCTGTTCCGGTTACTTCACCGGCGATATCGATCGCACCTTCAAG